>PDPE01000044.1 GCA_002747395.1 Pseudomonadota bacterium | reverse complement strand
AGGGCTTCGTCCTTCGGGATCTGCTTTCCGAGGCCAGACGGCGTTTGCAGACCGATGCTCCCTCGGCTATCAGATCTTCGGTGCACTTTACCAACCAGGTATCCCTTCGCTTGCATCGTAAGCTTGGTTTTATGAAGATTGAAGAAGAAGCAGACCGTGTACTCTTCGTGACAGATGGCAAAACTCTTTGTGAGCGGCTTGCTCGCTTCAAGAAAAAAACTGATGGCTAACAAGTCGTTTCAAGGGTCTGTGTGTACTCGGGAAGGTGATAAAAATTAATCGAAAGACGGAGGTGGTTGAGTCTGATGATGGGCGGTATTGGTTGCCCGCCTGCTATGGTCAATCTCATCAAAGACGTATAGTCAATGACGTCCTGGTTTGAGCGGTTACAGTGAGGCGATGTGGGTGAAAGTAAAAGCATTCACATTATCATGATGAAAACTGAATTTTTCAGGGTCGACTAAGTACAATTGAGACTTGTATGAATTTGATCGCAGTGCAAACAAACAAAGAATTGAAAAACTGCCTCTGATGGAATTTCATTCCAAACATCACCAAAAGGTATTTTGGTTACGGGAAATTCCGCAAATTTCCATGATGAACAAAATGTATTATCAGATTCGCTATTGCTTAAACACGGGCCAAAATGCGGATTATATTCAAGCATACCTGAAACACGGAACGGTTGACCATTCCAGAGTTTTTTCATTCTTCTTTTATCGAGGAATGATTTTTCCCGGACATCTGAATAGAGTATTCTTTTCTGTGCATACGATAGCGGCTTTAATTTGGCTTTTCTAAAAGGCAAGTTGTTCGGAAAAACGTCTTTCTCCCCTTTTGCACAGCCTGAAAAATTGAGAATGTTAATTTCCAACTCTCCAGTTATCAGGTAGGAAATGTGATTAACATCTTCACAAGAAAGAGGAAAAACCAGTGGTAGATATCTGCATTTATTAAATTTTATTGGCGAGTATTTATCAAGTGTATCAATAGTGAAAATATGATGAATTTTTATTGGAAAACTCAAGCCAGTGATTTTAAGATTTTCGATATCTCCACCGAAAATGTGAGACCCGCGTTTACTAAAGACGACTCTGCACTCTTTTGTCCTGGTAATGTGTTCTAACGATGAAATGATTTTATTCATTATAACTAACGCCTGAATTAAGCTGCAGCGCACTGTTCTGGTCAAATGAAACCGGACATAAGGAGTGGTCTTTGTTGTGTTCACTCATATGCCTAATAATGTGTAAAACCTGACACCAGGTACACAAAGGTTCAATGTAACTCTCCTTATTCGTTATGCTCAATCTTTGTCTGGTGAAGTGAACAGGCCATTTTTTTGTGCTCTCTCGTTCCATTTGTTCCTTGCCAAAGCCTGCATGTCTTCAACATCATCCGATTCATCGACTATTTCAAGGCCGAGCAGGGTTTCAATGAAATCTTCCATGGTGACCAGCCCTTGAGTGCCGCCATACTCGTCCACCACCAATGCGATATGATTTGAATCACTCATCATCTTTCTGAAGAGGTCATGGAGAGCAAGGTCGTCAGGAATTACCAGTATGGTTCTGCACAACTCTTTCAGCAAGGTACGGTGGTTTTCCGTTCCCTTTCTTAAAATATCATCTTTTAAAACAAACCCCTTGATATCGTCCGGATTCTCGCCAAAAATCGGTATACGCGAGAATCGTAATACCGGGTTCTGTTCGAGCACTTCAGAAACAGGCAGGTTTTCACTCATGGCAAACATGACGGTTCTTGGTGTCATGATATCTTTTGTACGAATGTTTCGGAAATAAAAAAGATTGTGCAATACTCGTGACTCGTATTTATGAAATATGCCCTCTTTGGTTCCAAGTTCGGTCAGGGCAATAAACTCGTCCCGCTGAATCTGATGTTTGCCTTTATGGTTGGTGATAAGGCTTGTCAGCATTTCAGACATTTTGACCAGAGGCCACATTAAAAAAACGGTGATTTGCAAAAGTCTGACGACGGTGGGGGTCAGTTGTCGCCAGTATGCAGCTCCCAATGTTTTGGGGATAATTTCAGAAACCACCAGAATCAAAAAGGTCAACACCGCGGATATGACACCAATATATACTTCACCAAATACTTTTGCCGCCTGGGCACCGGCACCGGCAGCCCCCACGGTATGGGCGATGGTATTCAAACTCAAAATGGCGGCCAGGGGTTCATTCAGATTTTTTTTGAACTCTTTCAACTTTCTTCCGAACGGATTGTCATCATTGTCATGCCGGGCGATGAAAGAGGGTGATATCGACAGTAGCACCGCCTCCATTATGGAGCATAAAAACGAGACTCCCAAAGCAAGACTGACGTAAAAAATGAGCAGCCCCATACAGTTTATTCCTTCTTGATGAGATTGTTATTTTGTCAAGTATGCGCGACCACGAACCTGCCAATAATCGCGCCATTTCCGAAACAGGTGTTTCCGGAGCCCTTGTTTTGCTGTCAACAGTCCAATCCGGGTTTCTTCGGAGTTCCTTTACGTTTCGGTAGCATTACCTGATCGATCCTGGATGATAACATGATCACAGCGGCCTGCCCAAAATATGAATACCAGATATCAGAATAATGCCGAAAGTGAACACGAACCGTGGCAGCAACAAAAAGTTGTGCTTTACTTGGAGAAACCAGGCGAGAGTGTCGGCATCTTTGATGTCCTGAATGTCAACAGAATGCGGCGCCAGCTGAAAATCAGTTACGGTCGAAATGAGTGTCACAACCGGTCTATGAAATCCAATCTGTTTGACAATGTTCCCGAAGAGTTACCCGTTGAATTGTGTGAAACCCTGGTTGAGTCTTCGTCTGTCCGAATCGAACGTATCATTTCAAAGGGCCATTCTTCACCCGAACAGGGCTGGTATGACCAGACAGAGAATGAATGGGTGATGGTGGTGAAAGGGCAGGCATCTCTGCTTTTTGAGGGTGACGAAAACCCGGTGCCCATGCAGCAGGGTGACTACATCAACATCCCTGCCGGTCGGAAGCATAAGGTGTTATGGACGCATCCGGACATGGAAACATTCTGGATTGCGGTTTTTTACTCCTGACTGTCCGTGTAGCAGAATGGTTCTGTTGATAGATAAAAACTATTGTCCATATAAAATCAATATAGTTGGCTTTGGCGTTTGCCGGGTACATACTTTGTCTGGCAGTTCATTATCAGTGCTAGTTCATTATCAGTTTTAACAGGAAGGTGAAAGATGAATCGTTTTACGGTATTTGGCAAAGAAGGTTGTGGTTTTTGTATTCGGGCAAAGCAACTGTTGGAAGACAGAAAATATCCACTGAAGTATATTGATATTCACAAGGAAGGCATATCGAAAGCGGATCTGGAAAAAACCATAGGCCGTCCGGTGGAAACTGTACCGCAGATTTTTCATGGCAAGGAATACATCGGTGGCTGTCAGGAGCTTGAGCACTATTTGACTACCTTGACCGAAGAATAGCAAATAGCGTGCTTCGGAGTCGGGTTTGGCCGTGTAGAGTCCCTGCCTGTTTCTGAAGTTGATGTTCAGCCTTCTCTCGCACCTCATAAGGCGCTATCATCCTCCTCCTGTTTTGTTTGTTTGTTCTTTTGGAAAGGCAAAAGGAGTTAGAAGGTGCTGCGGGAAGCAAAAGAAGTGCTCCATTCACAATTCGGTTTTTCCGATTTTCGACCCCCTCAGGACGAGGTGGTCGAAACCGTGCTGTCAGGCAGAGACGCATTTGTACTGATGCCGACGGGCGGGGGAAAGTCACTTTGCTATCAGATACCGGCCATTGTCCGCCAGGGCGTGGGGATCGTTGTCTCGCCATTGATTGCATTGATGCAGGATCAGGTGTCTTCCCTCGCCCAATTGGGCGTACGGGCAGCCTGTATCAATTCCTCCCGCTCGGCAGCGGAGAATTACCAGGTGGAGCAGCAGGCGATGAACGGTCTGATTGACCTGATTTATATCGCGCCTGAAAGATTGGTATTACCCCATTGTCTGGACTGGCTTTCCCGGTGCCAGGTTTCATTATTTGCGATAGACGAGGCTCATTGCGTGTCCCAGTGGGGGCATGACTTCAGGGCAGATTATCTGTCTCTGCATGTTCTGGCCGAAAGATTTCCGTCCGTTCCCAGAATTGCACTGACGGCAACGGCTGACGATAAAACCCGGGAGGAAATCGTCAATCGGCTGGCACTGAATGAACCCCGTGTTTTTATCTCGGGTTTTGATCGGCCAAATATCCAGTATCGAATTGAGCAGAAACAAAATCCCAGGCAGCAATTGCTTGCATTCATCCAGTCGGAATTTCCGAACGAAGCAGGCGTTGTGTATTGCCTGTCCAGAAAAAAAGTTGACGATACGGCGGCCTGGCTTCAGCAGCAGGGGTTTAATGCCTTGCCCTATCATGCCGGTTTGGATAAACAGGCCCGATCGATGCACCAGGCCCGCTTTCTTCAGGAGGAGGGGGTGATTATTGTCGCTACCATTGCGTTCGGTATGGGAATTGACAAGCCGGATGTGCGTTTTGTCGCCCACCTTGATCTGCCAAAAAGTGTCGAAGCCTATTATCAGGAAACAGGCCGGGCAGGGCGGGATGGGCTGCCATCGGTAGCCTGGATGGTTTACGGGCTCGAGGATGTTATCAAGCTCCGGCAAATGGTGGCCGGGTCTGACGCGAATGAACAGATCAAACGCATCGAACAGCGAAAGCTCGATGCCATGCTGGGCATGGCGGAAATCACCTGTTGTCGCAGGCAGGTGTTGCTGTCCTATTTTGGCGAAACACAGGATAGACCCTGTGGAAACTGTGATAACTGCCTTGCTCCCCCGAAAATCTGGGATGGCACCGATGCCGCAAGGAAAGCGCTGAGTTGTGTTTACCGTACCGGCCAGCGGTTTGGTGTCGTTCACCTGGTGAATGTGTTGCGGGGGAAAGCGACAGACAGGGTGATTCAGTTTGGTCATCAGCACGTTTCGACTTTCGGCATTGGACAGGATATCAGTGAAGCCCAATGGCGATCGGTATTTCGGCAACTGGTTGCCAGGGACTATCTGATTGTCAACTATGACTATGGTCACTTGTCGTTAAGTGAAAAGAGCCGTCCTCTTTTGAAAGGTGAAGAGTCCATCGAATTCAGGCTGGATTCTGTCAAGACCGGTCGGGCGCGTGCAGAGCGCAAAAAGACGGATACCCTGGATATTACCGATGCCCGGAAGCCTCTCTGGGAGGCGTTGCGAGCCTGCAGGAAACGCCTCGCCGAAGAACAGAATGTTCCACCCTATGTCATATTCCATGATGCAACACTTAAAACCATGTTGTCTGAAAGGCCGACCAGCCTGAAAGATTTGGCTGGAATTTCCGGGGTGGGAGCAACCAAACTGGAGCGTTACGGGCAGGATTTTCTTGATGTAATTGCGAGGGCCTGACGCTTGGCGCCGGCCCGGGGGTACCAACCCCCCGGAGGCTGTTTGCATCCGGGGTTGATAACCGTGTTTTCCGGTTTCTGGCCGGTTTCCTCCTTTGCCTGACCTTTATTTGGCACCTTTCATCAGTCCGCGTACCGCTTCTGGCAGGTCAGCAGGAAGGATGATGTTTTTCGCATTATCTGAAGTGGACAGGTTTTCCAGTGCAGATACATACTTTTCTCCAAGCAGATAGAAAATGGGCAGATCACGTTCACCGATTGCCTGGGTGACCCGCTCGATTGCCTCTCTGCTGGCATCAGCCAGAACGACTTGTGCCTGTGCATCCCGTTTCGAAGCTTCAAGACGTCCATCCGCTTCCAGAATGGCAGCCTGCTTTTCACCTTCCGCTCTGGTGACTGTCGCCCGGCGCTGACGTTCAGCGGCGGCCTGTTCTTCCATGGCGGCCTGCATGGTCTGGGAAGGGTTGATGTCCTGTATTTCCACGGTTTTCAGGTTGATTCCCCAGTCGGCGATATCGTCTGAAATCGCTTCTTTGAGTTTGGCTTTGATTTTATCCCGTGAAGACAGGGCCTCATCCAGTTTAAGTTCACCGACGATAGACCTGAGAGCGGTTTGCACCAGGTTTTGAATTGCCCACTCATAGTTTTCGACACCGTATACGGCTTTTTCCGGAGAAACAATATTGATGTAGGCGACGGCGTTGGCAACAATGGTTGCGTTATCTTCGGTAATGACTTCCTGGGAGGGGATATCCAGCACAATGTCCTTGGTGGTGACCTTGTAAGACACGTTATCAATATAGGGAATGATGATGTTGAGACCAGGTGTCAATGTTGCGTGAAACTTGCCGAGTCGCTGAACAATGTGTTTTGATCCCTGCGGAACAATGCGCACTCCCATCGAAACGGTAACGAAGACCAAAATGACGAAAAAGCCAACAACGATTAAACCTTCCATTTTCTACTCCTTGGTGATGATACGTTTTAAATAAGATTCAGCGTTCAGTAACGGTTTACCATCAATGTATTGCCCGAAACGTCATTTACCTTGACGCGTGCGCCGACTTCGATTTCTTCATCGCAAATAAAAATCCATTCATCTTCGCCGAGAATGGGAGCGGGAAACTTGAGTTTTCCCCGATTTTTGCCGGTATTGGATTCCATTACAGTGCCAATTTGAGCGGTGAGCGCCTCTCTGCCCATGCCAGCGGTGGTTTTGTCTTTCCAGCCCGGTTTGATAAATTTGAACCAGATAAAAACAGCCACCAGAGCGAGAACGACCCAGATCATCAATTGTGCCTGAAACGGCATATCCACAACCAGCAATACCAGCGAGAGCACAAGAGCGCTGATGCCGAACCAGAAGACAATAAAGCCGGAGGTGAATATTTCCATAATGACGAGTGCCATACCCAGAACCAGCCAGTGCCAATATTCAATATTGGAGTTTAACCATTCAATCATAAGAGTTTAACCATTTAATCATAATAATCATAAGAAGTGACTTTGAGTTATTCAGTTTCGTTCATGCACTGGATATCGTCAATACATTGGGTATAGTAACTACATAACTACACACTAAGTATGGTAACTGCGTTTCAGGTACAGCAGGTACGCTTCAGATATAACAAGTGCAAAGCGATAAAAACGGAGATTCATCACTTTGGAATCCTTCCTCCGCAGGTTAACGATTCTGGAATTTCTTTCCAGCTCCCGGCAGATGAAGAGCACCAGGGAAATAGTAACGCACCTGGTCAATGCCGGATACATCAATGATGACAATCTTGATGAAAAATCACTGTTAAGAATTGTTCAGCGTGATTTGAAATTCCTTCTGGGTGATACTCTGGAGGATGATGAACCGGATAATATTTTTGGATTGGAGTCTGTGCGCGGGCAAGGCAAAAGCCTGTACTGGCGGCTTGAGCCTTACTCGGGGTTGCGTTTCGATTTCGAGAAAATGCCGAGGTTTATGGCGCTCGCATTCACTCTGACGCGCAAGCATTTGGGTGACATTCTGCCGCGTAATACCGTGACTGAATTAAACCGTTTTTTTGCACAGGCGGAAGATCGCCTTCGGGAAAGTGAGAAATCCCTGACACCCCGGTCTTACCAGCGTTTAAGTAATGCAATAGAGTTTTTTCAGCGTGGGCAAAAGCTGCAGGCCGCCGCGTTTGACATGGAAGCACTGGATACCATTTACAGGGCGATAATCCTTAACAGGCAGGTTGTCTTTGATTACCGCAATAAAAACTATCGGGTGCATCCTTACGGTATTGCCATTCTGCTGCCAAAAATCTATCTGGTTGGCAAGAAAGATGGCAGTGAGTCCGAGCCTTCCGATTCGGGGTACCGGAGCTTTTTGCTACACAAGATTCGGGATATATACACAGCACCCGAGTCTGCATCAATTCCGCAAGACTTTAGTCTCAGGCAGTTTCTGGAGCAGGGGAATATGGATATCCTGGTAACCAGGAGTGACGATACCAGCTACCAGCTTGTGCTGGAGCTGGACGCCGGGGCACAGCAATCCAATCTGATAGAAGACCTGTCAGAAAGCCCGATCAGTGCAGACCAGGAGATCAGGGTGCTGGAAGGGAATCAGTACCAACTGACGGCAACCGTTCGTCGAACAGTTCAGCTGAGAAACTGGTTAACCTCCCTGGGTGCAGGCGCAAGAGTGGTCAGCCCTGATGTAATTCGTGAGGATCTTGTTTCCCATTTAAGCGCGATCTTGCAAAAAAACTCTCCTTGCAACCAGGTGTTGCGGGAGGTCGGCTATTCGGGTAAAGAAACATCCGGGTAGGCGATTTCTGCATCTTCCCGTGTTGTTTTATCAATGATCCGGGAGTCTTGCAGACTTCCTTGCGTGCCTTGTCTTATGGGCTGAGTGATGGCTTTAAGGCTTCTGCTGAGTGAATCGAACTGCTCCTTGAGGCTCGCGTACTCTGCCCTGGCGGTTTCAAGCCTGTTCAGGGAGGTTTCAAGCTTGTCTTTTGTCTCTTTCAGGCGGTTTTCAAGACTGACGGTTTTTTTCCTGTTTTTATTTAACTGGTCTGATAGCTGGTGATTTTTCTTTTGAGTCTCCTTGTAGCGTTTGGCCAATGCGTCAAAAGCCGAAATGCGTTTGTTCACTTCCTTTTGCAGGCGTACATTTTCCTGTTTGAACATAGACAGTTTTTTTTGCAGTTTAACTGTATTGCTGTCTCTGCTCGCGGTTAGCGTGTCTATTTTTTCAATGGTAGTGGATAGTTCCGATGTTTGTTCCTTCACCTTGTTCTGCAAGGCGTTATAGGCGGTTTTGATCTCGTTGAAGTCGCTGGATGATTTCGCCAGTACTGATTGTATGTTGGCAATCTGTTCCTGCTTCTGTTCATGGTGTTTGTCCGCCCGGGCAAGAATGCTCTCAAGTGCAGCAGAGAGTTCTTCGTCACTGTTTGAAGAGGTGAATGTCATGGCATGTGACAATGCTGATCCGGTCTCTGCCTGTAGCCAGTTTCGAGGTTGTTTGATTAGCCTGGCCAGCTCTTTTTTAAGTGCAATGTGGAGGATGTTGGCCTGTTCCAGCTTGCTTTCGGTTGAGGACAGTCGCGCCTTGCCGGTGTCCAGTTCCTGTTGTGTATGATCCAGTTCTTTCAAAAGGAGTCGGTTGTTCTGGTGATAACTCAAAAGAACGAAACCAAGGCCGATGCTGATAATCAGCAATATTGGCCAGGTGATAGCAAGCGCCCGGTTTTTCTTTTCCAGCATATTGATAAGCTGCTGAGCGTAATCAGGGTCTCTGCCGGACGGGTTGTAAGTCCGTTCTACTGTCGCTTCTACCAGTGTTGAGGATTTTGCTGATTCGGGGGTGTCGTTTGTCATGGGATTTTTTTATAGAGAATTGTAGAGTGAGTTTCAATAGTGAGTGTGATTAAAACAGGCTTGCAGATCATTATAACCCGGGCCAGTCTTGATTGAGGTAGACCCTTTTTTTGTTTTACCATTGAATAACTTGGCAATTGTACCTTATAAAGAGTATAAAAAGATTCGGGATGACACAACTATAGAAAACACTATTACAGAGAAAACATCACTACAGAGAAAACATTACTGCATATAGCACAACGTTAGACAACACGACGATAGACAAAACAACACCTTTTTCAATCTAACACTATTCAGGCTGCCATTCTTTATGTCTTCTGCAATTAAACTGACCGAATACAGTCACGGCGCGGGCTGTGGTTGTAAAATTTCTCCGAAAGTGCTCGATACCATTCTTGGCAGCCGGCCGGATATACCCGTAGACCCGGCGTTATTGGTGGGTAACGGCAGTAAGGATGATGCTGCCGCTTATGATTTGGGCAACGGGCAGGTGATACTGAGTACGACAGATTTTTTTATGCCAATCGCCGATGACCCCTTTGATTTTGGTCGTATCGCGGCGACCAATGCGATCAGCGATATATATGCCATGGGTGGTCAACCTCTGATGGCCATCGCCATACTCGGGTGGCCGATCAATCAATTGGCCGCAGAAGTGGCCGGGCAAGTGGTAGAGGGAGGTCGGCAGGCCTGTCGGGATGCCGGGATTATTCTGGCTGGCGGTCACAGTATTGATTCGCCCGAGCCACTGTTTGGTCTGGCCGTTACCGGGCAGGTTGCCAGAGACAAGCTGAAACAAAACAATACCGCGACCGTCGGCTGCAAACTGTATTTGACCAAGCCTCTCGGTGTGGGTATTTTGACTACTGCCCAAAAGCAGAAAAAGCTGTTACCGGAGCACCAGGGGCTGGCCATCGAGCTGATGTGTCGCTCAAACAGGGTGGGGCACCAGGTGGCGGATATCAACGCCGTTAAGGCCATGACGGATGTGACCGGGTTTGCCTTGATGGGACATTTGCTGGAACTGTGTGAAGGCAGTGGTTTACATGCCAGGATTGATTTTTCAGCGATTCCCTTTATGGAATCAGTGAAAGACTACCTGGAAAAAGGCTGTATTCCCGGTGGCACTTTGCGAAATTTTGATTCCTATGGCCATAAATCAGGTCAAATGACTGAACAGCAGCGTTTTTTACTGTGTGATCCACAAACCAGCGGTGGCCTGTTAATTGCCGTTGAACCCGAGGGGCAGGCCGAGCTGGAAGCCCTGTTGAAAAGTGAGGGGCTATATGCCAACCCGATCGGGGAACTGGTCGCAGCAGACTCTCCAGATGCCGCTTTGATCGAGGTGCAATAGCATGAGTTGTGAAGACAGCGAACAACCGTCTGCAGGCAAACGACAGGATACCGATGATTACAACGCGTTGTTTTTATCCGACACCCCCATGTTTGATACCCGGGCACCCATAGAGTTCGCCAGGGGGGCTTTTCCGGGCGTGGTCAATTTGCCCTTGATGACGGATAGAGAGCGCGAGTTGGTGGGTACATGTTACAAACAACAGGGGCAGGAAGCGGCAATCCGCCTGGGCCATCAACTGGTTTCCGGAGACAGCAGGCAACAACGGCTGGATCAATGGCTGGAATTTGCACGAAAAAATCCTGATGGTTATCTCTATTGTTTTCGTGGTGGGTTGCGTTCCCACACAGTGCAAAAATGGATGGCGGAAGCGGGGTGTGAATATCCTCTGGTAAAAGGAGGGTACAAGGCCATGCGGCGCTTTTTGATTGATCGCCTGGATCAACTGTGTGATGAATTTGATCGTCCTGACAGGCCTCAACGACTTTTGTTACTGGCCGGACAGACCGGCGCGGGAAAAACCGATTTGTTAGGGCAGATAGATAACAGTATTGATCTGGAGGAGCTGGCCAACCACAGGGGTAGTGCATTTGGCAAACGGGCATCCGCTCAGCCGGGGCAGATTGATTTTGAAAATGCCGTGTCAATTCAGTTTCTGCGCCAGCAACATAAAGCCGTGGCTGTACCGATTATTCTCGAAGATGAAGGCCGGTTGATCGGCCGCTGTGCCCTGCCACCCAGACTGAGAAACAGTATGCAGCAGGCATCTCTGGTGGTGGTTGAAGCCGGTCTTGAACAGCGTATTGACCATTCATTCAGGAATTATATTCTTGAAAAACTGTCCGAATGGCAGAAATTTTGTGGTGAACCTGATTCGGCCTTCCATTATTTTGCCGATGAACTGCGCCAGTCCATGAGCAAGATCCGCAAACGGCTTGGTGGCGCCCGTTACCAGGCGTTCAGCGAATTGTTGGAACAGGCTATTCGGGCGCATCAGGCGGGTGACAGCAGCGTTCATCGTCAATGGATAGAACGGTTGCTGGTAGAGTATTACGACCCGCAATACAGTTGGAACCTGGAACGGCGCGGGCAGAAAATTGTTTTCCGTGGTGACCGTGAGGAAGTGTTGCACTATCTGGAGGTTAGAAGCAGGGGGCCAGAGGCTGGCCAATGGTAAAAAGAGCCGTTTTTATCAGAGTGAACTCCGAATTGAAGCAATCGAAAAAAAGTGTATTTTTTGATTAATTTGTAGCTATAAAATATACTGATTCGTGTTGTTTTGTTGTAAGGGGGCATTAGTTCACGTCGTTTTCCTGGGAGGGAGCATTTATGTTGATTCTGGGTCTATGTATTGTCATTGGCTTTATTGTTTTCTCAACATCAAAGCTGAAATGGCATCCGTTTCTGGTTCTTCTTTTAGCTGCGCTCATTACCGCTTTTTATTATCAACTTCCCGTCACCGATATTTCAAAAACCATCACCAAAGGTTTTGGTGGAATCCTGGGTTATATCGGTCTGGTCATTGTATTTGGTACGATTATCGGCATCATTCTGGAAAAAACCGGTGCCGCCATTGTCATGGCCGAAACCGTCATCAAAAAAATCGGTGACCGATTTCCAACCCTCACCATGTCGATCGTTGGTGCGATTGTCTCCGTGCCTGTGTTCTGTGATTCCGGCTATGTGATTTTGAACTCGCTGAAAGAATCTCTGGCGAAACGCATGGAAGTGTCTTCTGTTGCAATGAGTGTTGCTCTGGCGACCGGCCTCTATGCTACCCATACCTTTGTTCCTCCAACTCCGGGCCCTATTGCAGCCGCAGGGAATCTGGGTCTGTCAGACAGCCTTGGCTGGGTTATTCTGCTTGGCTCCATTGTGGCCATTGTACCTATCCTTACCGGTTGGTGGTGGGCAAACCGCTTTGTCAAAATTGCCCCCGATGGCCGGGGAGCCGAGGAAGAGTTGCAACAAACCGTATCACGCGAAGACTATGGCGAGCTGCCATCGCCAACAATGGCATTCCTGCCTATCGTGCTGCCCATTGCTCTTATTTGTGTCGGAACAATAGTGAACTTCCCCAGTCACCCTCTTGGTGAAGGAAGTGTTACACACTTTTTGAGCTTCCTGGGACAGCCCTTTACTGCCTTGCTGATTGGTGTATTTTGCGCATTTTTCCTGATTAAGGGTGAGGATAAAACAAAGCAGTTCAGCGATGCCATTGCCAAAGGTCTGGTCGTTGCCGCTCCAATCCTGTTGATTACCGGTGCGGGTGGAGCTTTTGGTTCCGTTTTAAAGGCCACTCCAATCGGACAGTATTTGGGTGATACCTTATCAGGGCTTGGCCTGGGTATTTTCATGCCCTTTATCGTTGCCGCTGCTCTTAAAACTGCACAGGGGTCTTCAACGGTTGCTCTGGTAACCACATCCGCAATGATTGCTCCATTGTTATCATCTATTGGCCTGGATAGCGATATTGGTCGTGTATTGTGTGTTATGGCCATTGGTTCCGGTGCGATGACAGTCTCTCACGCAAACGACTCGTTTTTCTGGGTTGTGAGTCAGTTTTCACGCATGAGTGTGTCACAGGCGTACAAGGCACAGACTGCTGCAACCGCAATTCAGGGTGTGAGCGGTATTCTCTTTGTCTGGATTCTGAGCCTGGTTTTACTCTAGGCCTTTTATTTTCAGGAGTGCCGGTTCTTTGAGAATATCAGTTTCATACACGAGTTCAGGGGTTGACCATGAGTTTGAAGTTTGTTATCGCCCCTGATTCCTTCAAGGAAAGCCTGAGTGCCCGTGAGGTGGCAACTGCCATTGAACAGGGCATTCACCATGCCTTGCCTGATGCGCAGTGCGTTTGCCTGCCAATGGCTGACGGCGGAGAGGGGACGGCAAAGGCATTATGCCAGTTGCACAATGGGCAGTGGCGTTGTGTTCATGTTCAGGATCCGTTGGGAAAGGATGTTCGGGCCGGGTATGCCATACTGCCAAATCAATGTGCCGTGATTGAAATGGCAGAAGCATCCGGCCTGGCACTGCTGACTCCCGATCAGCGTAATCCGCTGTTGACTTCGACCCACGGGGTTGGGGAAATGATGCGCGATGCGCTTTCTCGGGGCGTTCGCAAATTTATCCTCGGAATTGGCGGAAGCGCAACCAACGACGGTGGCAGTGGCATGCTGACGGCGCTGGGGGTGAAGTTTTACGATGCCGATGGTAATACCCTTCCTCCGGGTGGTGGAGCTTTGTCTTCTTTGTCCCGGGTCGATTTGTCAGGCCTGGATGACCGATTGAAGGAGTCGGAGATTACCGTAGCGTGTGATGTCAATAACCCCCTTTTGGGTGACCGGGGTGCCAGCGCCATTTTTGGCCCACAAAAGGGGGCGGACAGGGAAATGGTCGGGCAACTGGATCGGGCATTGGCTCACTACGCAGACAAACTGGTGCAGGCAGGGTTTCCGGATCACAGGGAAACCGCAGGCAGTGGTGCGGCTGGCGGGCTGGGCTTTGCATTGTTCGGGTTGCCAAACAGCACAAGCGAATCGGGTATTGAACTGGTGATTCGTGAATCCGGGTTCAGCGAGGCATGCCAGGATGCGGATTTTGTCATTACCGGTGAAGGCCGGATGGATGGCCAGACACTGCTGGGCAAGGTACCCGCTGGTGTGCTTCGTCATGCCCAAAAACACAACACTGCCGTGATTGCACTCTGCGGTTGCCTGGGGCAATCTCACGAAAAACTGAATGATTTGGGCTTCTCGGCGATCTTCCCCATCATCCCGTTCCTGGATAACCTGGAAAACACGCTAAAGGCGGGAGAAGTAAACCTTGTGCGCACAGCACGACAGATAGCGGAGATCATCAAGCTTTCACAAAGAAGCAAGTAAATAAGGAAATAAATAAGGAAATAGGGAGTCATCGGGTTTCGGGCAGTCCTGTACCTCGACTGACAACAAAGAATATGAGAGGGTCTGTCAGGTGTCTTCTTGCATTGTGTTATTCCTGATTGTGGATAGATAATATGCAGCGCCTTGCGCCAGAGCAGCTTTTTCCCATACTTGCCTGGGGCAGGAACTACCGCTTGTCGACCTTTGCCAGCGACCTTAACGCAGCTGTGGTGATTACGGTCATGCTGATTACCCAGTCCATGGCGTATGGGCTGCTGGCCGGTTTGCCTCCGCAAACGGGACTGTACGCCAGCATACTTCCCTTGATGTGTTATGCGCTTTTTGGGTCGAGCGGTGCGTTATCGGTTGGCCCTTTTGCCATTACCTCCATTATGACTGCCGCTGCGTTAAACAGTGCCTTTCCCGATAAGTCCGATATGGCTGCGATTCTGCATGGTGCGGCTTTATTGGCTTTGTTGTCGGGCTGTTTTCTGCTGTTGTTCGGGCTTTTTCGATTGGGCTTTTTAAGTAATTTTATCAGTTCGCCGGTCATATCCGGGTTTATTACGGCGTCAGCAATTACCATTGCCGCAAGTCAGGTGGGTAACCTTCTGGGGGGCAATATTACTTTGGGCGACATTGCAGAGAGTGGCGGGTCGATGTCCCGGGTGATAAATCAGGTCAACCCCTATACAGCCACTATCAGCGTTCTGGCTATGCTTCTTCTTTATATAATTCCAAAAATTATCAAGGCACTGGTGATTTACTTGCGCGGTTCACCTGTGCTGGCGGAATTGTTGGGGAAAACTGCACCTATCCCGGTTTTGGTCGTTTCCGGCCTCTGTGTGGCCTGGTTTCGGCTGGATACTCAGGGGGTGGCGATTGTCGGTGCTATCCCGGAAGGGTTACCTCACCTGGCGCTCGAATTATTTCACTCTTCCCACGACTGGAATAACCTGGTCTTGCCCGATTTGGCGATATCTGCCGCTTTAATCAGCCTGATTACCTTTGTCAGCTCGGTTTCGGCCGCACAGTCCTTCGCAGCGCAAAAACGGCGGAGGGTAGAACCCGACCAGGAGGCGGTCGGATTGGGAGTGGCAAATATTGCGGCCAGCCTGTCTGGCAGTTTTCCTGTGTCGGGTAGCCTGTCGCGCTCGGCCATCAATTTCAAGGCGGGTTCAGAGACCCCGGCATCCGGCCTGTTTACCGCACTGGGAGTCGCTGTTGCCACGCTTTATCTTACACCCTGGTTTTATTATTTGCCTATTGCTGCGCTTACGGCCATGATCATTATGGCAGTGCTTTCTCTTGTTGATTTTGACGCGATAAGGCGATGCTGGAATTATAGCAAAAAAGACTTTTACGCCCTGTTGATCACCCTGGTTGTAACCCTTGTTGGCGGGGTGGAATCAGGCCTGTCAGCCGGGGTGGTGCTGTCAGTAGTGTTGCATCTGTACCGTTCCAGTGTGCCCCATACCGCTGTTCTGGGCCTGATTCCCGGTACCGAGCATTTTCGAAATGTATTGCGTTACGATGTCATCACTCATCCGGATGTGGTTGTTTTACGAATAGATTCAAGCCTGTATTTTGCGAATTGCCGGTTTCTGGAAGACAAGGTCAATGACCTGGTGGCCACCTACCCTGATGCCAGACACTTGCTACTGGTTTGCTCTGCAATCAATGATATCGATGTCAGCGCACTGGAAAGTCTTTACACGATTCAGCAATGTTTGCTGGATGCCGGTATCACATTACATCTATCCGAAATAAAGGGGCCCGTCCAGGATAAACTGCGACGAAGTCACTTTCTTGAGCACTTGTCCGGCGAGGTTTATCTGACCAACTATGCCGCCTGGACAATGCTGGCATCCAGGCCCGTCGGTGATGATTACATCATCTAGCCGCTAATATGGCAACTCCAGCAATTGCAGTGGGTCACTGCTCAGTTCGGGCGCAAAGTATTCCGTCTTGCTGTCACTGCCTGTATTCAGGATGACAGACAGGTACACTTTCCCCTCGATGTTTTCGCTGCAGCGTAGAACCGTGCCCGCTTTTTTATGCGCAGAGTCTTCGACTGTCAACCCGGCGATCCGGGCGGAAAACGGCCGATGACCGGGTACTTCGCACTGCATGACACGGAGTTGTTTTTTTTCTTTACCCAGGTACTTGATTCTGGCGACGATTTCCTGCCCGGTATAACAACCTTTTTGGAAGCTGATTGCATTCAGGTAATGCAAATTAAAAATTTGCGGGACAAATTTATCTACCTGCTCCGCCTCCAGCCTCGGGATACCCTGATAGATTTCGATGCTTCTCCAGGCGGGAGGAGGGGTGACAAGGGCCGGTGTATCGCATGACTGAAAAAACCCGACCAGGCCAGCTTGTGTTCCAAATACCTCGAAAAGAGGCGCATGACGGGCGATCCTTGTTACTGATACTTTTCCGTGAGATGTACTGTGAGAGAGTGTTTCACCGGAATTATCCGGCAGTCTGATACCTGAAATTGACGAGCTGGCTCCTGCGAACAATCCGACATTGCAGACTTCGCTACTGATAGAAACGGATGCCCTGGAGAAAATAATGTACTTTTCGAGATGTGCCATCAATGCAGTGGCTGTGCTTGAGGGTACTCTGATCAGATAACGCGGCTCATTTTCCGAATCATCCATAACAAGCTGGAACAGGGCAACCATTTTGCCTTTGGCCGTGCATGCTGCGCCCATGGACGATCGGGTTGCTGAAATTTGAGTGACATCACAGGTCACCTGTCCCTGGAGAAACTTTTTTGCGTCGGGGCCGGACAGGCGCAAAATTGCGTCGTCAGTCAGTTGGCATAATATGTTGGAATTACCCTCTACAACTGACGAATCAAGTGCTGCCAAGGGGGTGATCTGTGCATTGTCAACTTGTGTCCAGAGTTCGTTCATTTCAATTACCGGATTGTCAGGTTATTTCCCCAAGCCTGATGGCAACTCGCAAGCGCCTGAAGTCATCTGCATTGCAGTGGTCACGAGTCAGCAATAAATAGCGTGGAAATAGTGAGGTGGATGTTTTCAGGCTCAATACAGAAAGCGCAGGGTGGATGATGGTCGCGGAACCCAGCCTTGCCTGGTATCTGGTATTGCGCCTTGTCCAATAATAGAGCCTGTTGTTATAAGCCTTTATTCGTACAACGGAATTCGGGTGCGCAACCAGCCCCTGCCTGATTATCAGGTCAATAGTGACGGCCAGGGCGGGCACTGTTGCCGCAATGTGTGCCCAGCCGGGCAGGTCAATGTGAGCTATTGCAACGGCAAGAGTGAAGAAAACAGAAGTGAATAACAGACAGATTCGAGGAGAGGCTGTCAGCGTCAGATTAATCGGGTTGAACACGCTCAAGAATCATTGTAACCATTTTTTTAATATCAGGGTCAGACGGCTCGGCTTTTTTCATAAACCAGTTAAACAGATCCTGGTCTTCGCACTCCAGCAATTTTTTGTAGCGCTCCTTGTCCTCCGGGTTCAGGCCCGGGTAGGCCTCTTTGAGAAAGGGCACCAGGAGTACATCCAGTTCCAGCATACCTCTTCGACTGTGCCAGAATAGTTTGTTTTCTTCTATGCTCATAGCAACTCCACTGCTTGTAGCGACTCTACCAGGTTGGTCAATCCGGAATTATACAGAGGATACTGCGTTCCGTATATGCTGTTTCCGGTTTGTTCAAGTCGGACCGGAGTAGTTTATCGGTGTCAGTATGGTATCCCTTGCCACCTCCAACCTGTCAGGATAGTCCAGCGTATAGTGCAACCCGCGGCTTTCCTTTCTTTGCATTGCACAACAAATCATCAGATCCGAGACAGTGACAAGATTTCGCAATTCAAGCAGGTCATTGGAGACTTTGTAGTTGCTGTAATAGTCGCTGATTTCCCGAGACAGCATATCCACACGATGCTTGGCTCGCTGCAAGCGCTTGGTTGTTCTGACGATGCCCACGTAGTCCCACATAAATCTCCTCAGTTCATCCCAGTTGTGTGAGATGACAACGTCTTCATCCGAATCGGTTACCAGTGATTCATCCCAGTCAGGAATATCAGGAGGCTCCGGAACTTCGTCCAGCCGGGCGGCGATATGCTGTGCAGCACTTGTGGCAAAAACCAGACACTCAAGCAGCGAATTGCTGGCCAGCCGGTTTGCGCCGTGCAGCCCGGTGAATGATGATTCACCGACTACATATAGCTGGTTTACATCAGTTGCGCCGTGTTTGTCTGTTATCACGCCGCCGCAAGTATAGTGTGCGGCAGGCACGATAGGGATGGGCTCTTTGGTAATATCGAGGCCATGTTTCAGGCAGCCCTGATAAACGGTTGGAAAGTGCTCGGTGATGAACTCCGGTGGCTTGTGGCTGATATCCAGGTAAAGGTGATCCGCTCCGGTTCTTTTCATTTCGTGGTCAATGGCGCGAGCAACGATATCTCTCGGAGCCAACTCTTCCCGTTTATCGAACAGGTGCATAAAACGTGAACCATCGGGAAGTTTTAATTTTCCCCCTTCTCCGCGAATGGCCTCTGTCAGTAAAAATGCCTTGGCTTGCGGATGATAAAGACAGGTAGGGTGGAACTGATTAAACTCCATGTTGGCCACGCGGCACCCGCTTCTCCACGCGATTGCGATACCATCGCCGGTTGCACCATCCGGGTTGCTGGTGTAAAGGTAGGCTTTGCTGGCCCCGCCGGTGGCAAGAACGACAAACCTGGCCTTGACCAGTTCAACATGAGCATTGCGTCGGTTCAATATATATGCGCCTACGCAACGGTTTCCCGGCAGAAACAGTTTTTTATGCGTCACCAGGTCGATAGCCACCCTGTTTTCCAGCAGGTCTATGTTTTTTGCCTCTCGCACCTTGTCCACCAGGGTGGTTGATATGGCCTTTCCCGTTGCGTCTGCAGAATGAATAACCCGTCGATGGCTGTGGCCGCCTTCTTTCGTCAAGTGGTATTCATCCTCGTTACCGGACTGTCTGGTGAAGGCAACGCCCTCCTGTATCAGCCAGTCAATCGCTTGCTTGCCGTTGTCTATGGTGTGTTTGGTAATGTTTTTGTGGCATAGACCTGCACCCGCCTCCAGCGTGTCGGCGATATGGGCCTCGACAGAGTCTGCATCATCAAGAACAGCAGCTATGCCGCCCTGTGCATAGAGAGTTGAACCACTGAGCGCCTCCGCTTTGGTCACCACTGCTACCCGGGCAGTGGTGGGGAGGTGCAGTGCTGTCGTCAGACCCGCTGCGCCGCTGCCGATAATGAGTACGTCATAATTGAGAGTCGCGGTCATTGTGATTCCTGAAGTGTGTTTCGTAACAGAATGAAACACCAATGCTACCACTTTTTTCGGGTTGGGGCTTTGACTGTTCACGAAATACTTGACTAAACCCGCCGGTATACAGTACTACTGGGAACAGTGGTAGTACCGGGAAAAAAAAGCAGTACCGGGAAAAATAGTACCGGGAAAAGTGGCACCGGGAGAGAAACAGTACCGGAAAAAGTAATGGCAGAAAAGCGGTAGCGGTTGAACATTATGCTAAAAGAGTCTGGCAAGGTCATTGCTGTCGACGGTGAATACGCATGGGTCAGGGTGACAAGACGCAGTGCCTGCGATGGTTGTCAGGCAAGCGCTACCTGTGGACAAAAAACGCTTTCTGCCATGCTTGGCTCCAAAGCTGCGGATGTTCGTCTGAAAGCTGCCCTTGACTGTGCTGTTGGCGATGAGGTCGTGATTGGTATTCCTGAAAACTCGTTGGTCAGGTTGTCTGTCATCACCTACTTCATGCCACTGCTTTTTATGATTTTGCTTGCTTGCCTCGGTGCCTTTATTGCCTCTTCGTTCACGCTGTCTGCTGATCTTGTCGCGTTGGTGGAAGCTGAAACCCTCAAAGAGCTGATTTCCGTCCTGTTTGGACTCGGGGGGCTTGTTGCGGGTTTCGCTCTGGTCAGAAAATACAGTTCCACCCTGGAAAAAGAGGATTCCTGTCAACCAAAACTGCTGTCCTTGAAGCGGGTTGGAGTAATCTGAATCGCTGCGATTTTTTGCAATGAAACCTCGTGCGATTGCGGTACGGGTTATGGCAGGCTCGCCCGGGTGAGTTACCGATCTTTAATTTGAATTTACCAGTCCCTTCCCGCAGATTATAAGGCGAATAGGAGTAGTCGGTATCGGCTGAAATTTTCAAACCAGTCACACCATATCGAGGTTTATCTATGACTCTTGATTTTACAATTCTTGCCAAATCGCATCCCCTGCACCGTGCGTTTTACTTTTTTTCAAACCGGGTTATTGCGGCTTTGTTGTTATTGGTCAGTGTTGCCAGTAACGCGGGCAGTCTGCCTGACTTTACCGAGCTGGTTGAGGATGCCTCTCCGTCGGTTGTAAATATCAGTACCACCAGTAAACCGGGAGTCGCACAGCGTGGCGGTTTGTCTGAGGAAGATTTGCAACAGATTCCCGAATTTTTCCGGCATTTTTTCGGCTCCCCTGACCAGGATCAGAGGTCAACACCAAGGCACTCTGTCGGCTCCGGGTTTATCGTATCGAGTGACGGTTATATTCTAACCAATAACCACGTCATTTCCGGTGCGGACGAAATTATTGTGCGACTGAGTGATCGTCGTGAGCTGGCTGCCGAATTGATCGGTGCAGATAAACGCTCTGATCTTGCCTTGTTAAAGGTCGATGCCAAGCGACTTCCGGCGGTCAAGATGGGCAAATCCAGGGAGTTGGATGTCGGTGAGTGGGTGCTTGCAATCGGCTCACCTTTCGGGTTTGACTATACGGTCACTGCAGGTATTGTCAGCGCACTCGGCAGGAGCTTGCCCAACGAAAACTATGTGCCTTTCATTCAGACTGATGTTGCAATCAATCCGGGAAACTCCGGTGGCCCCTTATTCAATCTGGATGGTGAAGTGGTCGGTATTAACAGCCAGATATACACACGCTCCGGCGGATTTATGGGCGTTTCCTTTGCGATACCCATTGATGTTGCCATGGAAGTCGTTGACCAGATAAAGAGCAAGGGTTACGTATCTCGCGGCTGGCTGGGTGTCCTGATTCAGGAAGTAAACAGGGATTTGGCAGAATCATTTGGTCTTCGTAAACCGCATGGCGCACTGGTGGCCCAGGTTATGCCGGATTCGCCCGCAAAAAAGGGCGGTCTTGAGGCTGGTGATATTATCATTGAGTATGATGGTCACGAGGTATCGCTATCTTCGGATTTGCCTCACCTGGTCGGGCGAACAAAGGTAGGTCAGACGGCAAAGTTGACTATAGTGCGAGAAGGTGATGAGAAAACACTGAGGGTGACGATCGGTGAACTGCCCAATCAGGACGGGGCATCCCGACCGGCGTCCAATACCGGCAGGAAAATGAACCGACTGGCTATTGGTGTGCGGAATCTCGAAGACAGGGTGGCCGAACGGTATTCCATTGATGGCGGGGTCGAGGTTGTCAGAGTAGAATCGGGGCCAGCCAAAGCCGGCGGGGTTCGCAAAGGTGATATCATAACCAGCGTTAACCACAAGGCAGTGAAGTCGGTGAGTCAATTTGGCGAAGTCGTTGAAGATTTGCCTGCTAACAAGGCAGTTGCCATCCGTTTGTTGCGTGCCGGCAACCCCATGTTTATCGTGGTCAAGCTAAAGGACTGATTTTCTGCACGGCAACAGCCGGTTTTATATGGCAGATTCTACAAAAGGCTCCGGAGTGAGCCTTTTTTTCGTCCATTTGATGTTGAGCCCGGGTATGTCCATCGGGTTTAAACCGGGCCCATGAGTTGTCGTTCGCACTTTTTTATGACTTTGTCCTGTCTTTTAGGCTAAAATGCGCATCCATTTGTTCCCCGGTGGGTATCCTTTATTAGCTTTGCCTGAGTGATTATTGCCTGTGAGTAGTTTGAAGAACATTAGAAATTTTTCCATTATCGCCCATATCGACCACGGTAAATCGACCCTGGCTGATCGGTTTATTCAAGTCTGTGGCGGGCTTACCGATCGTGAAATGTCCGACCAGGTTCTGGACTCGATGGATATCGAGCGGGAGCGTGGCATTACCATAAAAGCGCAAAGCGTGACTTTGGATTACAAGTCCAGAGATGGTGAGACCTATCAGCTTAATTTTATCGACACACCGGGCCATGTTGACTTTTCCTACGAAGTTTCCCGGTCACTGGAAGCCTGTGAGGGAGCCCTGCTGGTTGTTGATGCTGCCCAGGGAGTGGAGGCCCAATCGGTGGCAAACTGCTATACGGCCATTGAATTGGGCCTGGAAGTATTGCCGATACTGAATAAAATTGACTTGCCCCAGGCAGAGCCGGATAGAGTAAAGTCTGAAATCGAGGACATTATCGGGATCGAGGCTCACGATGCTGTGTCTTGCAGTGCAAAGAGCGGCATGGGTGTGGAAGATGTGCTTGAGGAAATCGTCAAAAAAATTCCTCCCCCGGAAGGCAGCACGGAATCAGACCTGCAAGCCCTGATTATTGATTCCTGGTTTGATAATTATCTGGGGGTGGTTTCTCTTGTCAGGGTAAAACACGGAATACTCAGAAAAGGGGATAAAATCCTGATCAAGTCGACAGGAAAAACGCAAATTGTCGATTCTGTCGGTGTCTTTACTCCCAAGCGAGAAGAAACCAATATCCTGAAAGCCGGGGAAGTCGGGTTTGTCGTTGCCGGGATCAAGGACATTCATGGTGCTCCGGTCGGTGATACCCTGACACATGCGAAAACCCCGGAAGTAGAGCAGCTGCCAGGGTTCAAGAAGGTCAGGCCCCAGGTATTTGCCGGCCTGTTTCCGGTGAGCTCGGATGATTATGAAGATTTTCGTGATGCCTTGGAAAAGTTGACCCTGAATGACGCCTCGTTATTCTACGAACCGGAAACTTCAGACGCACTCGGGTTTGGCTTTCGGTGCGGATTTCTCGGCATGCTGCATATGGAAATCATTCAGGAGCGGCTGGAAAGAGAGTATGATCTTGATCTGATCACGACAGCGCCCACGGTTATCTATGAAGTGGTGACGCGACTGGATGAAATTGTCAAGGTTGATAACCCGTCAAAAATGCCCGATCCGGGTTCCATTAATGAAATGCGCGAGCCCATTGTTGAAGCCAACATGCTGGTGCCACAGGATTACCTTGGTAATGTGATCAGTCTCTGCGTTGAAAAGCGTGGAGTGCAAAAAGATATGAAGTTTATTGGTGGTCAGGTCGCGCTCTGTTATGAGTTGCCAATGGCTGAAGTGGTTCTGGACTTTTTTGATCGCATAAAGTCTGTCAGTAAGGGATTTGCCTCTCTGGACTATCACTTTGTGCGTTTTGAGCCGGCATCGCTGGTCAAGCTGGATATTTTGATTAACAGTGAAAAAGTGGACGCGCTCGCACTTATTGTGCATAAAGACAATGTGCAGGCCAAGGGTCGTCAGACGGTTGAAAAAATGAAAGAGCTGATCCCGCGACAGATGTTTGATGTGGCGATTCAGGCCGCAATAGGCGGGCATGTCATCGCCAGGCAAACCGTCAAGGCCCTGCGAAAAAATGTGACAGCCAAGTGCTATGGTGGGGATGTCAGCCGCAAGAAAAAGCTGCTCCAGAAACAAAAAGAAGGTAAAAAGCGAATGAAGCAGGTTGGCAAGGTCGAAATTCCCCAGGATGCCTTCCTTGCGGTGCTTAAAGTCGACAGTTAACCGGGTTTTTATCAATAAAAACTGCTCGTACCGATAAAGCTGCTTGTACCAATAGAGCTGCTTGTACCAATAAAGCTTCTTATACAGATAACACTACTTACGCAAAGGCAGAAAGAAAAACTATGATGGATATTGATTTTCCTTTGATACTTGTACTCCTTACCTTTGGTACGGGGTTGATCTGGTTGGCTGATCGTGTGTTTTTGTATCCATCAAGAAAAAACAGGGCAGCTGCCTTGACAGGTGATGATCCGGCTACAATTGATTCCCGGGAAGATTTGACTGACAGCCAGAAAGAAGCGCTGGCCGAGTCTTCGGTCGTTGAGATGAGCCGTTCATTTTTTCCTGTTTTGCTGGTTGTGCTCATACTGAGGTCTTTTCTTGTTGAACCTTTTCAGATTCCTTCCGGCTCCATGCTGCCAACGCTTGAAGTGGGCGACTTTATACTTGTTAACAAGTTCACCTATGGTATCAGGCTGCCGGTTCTTGGTACCAAAATAGTGGAGTTGAACGATCCCCGGGCAGGTGATGTACTGGTGTTTCGCTTTCCCAGAGATGGCAAAACCAACTATATCAAGCGTGTGGTAGGCACTCCGGGAGATATCGTTCAATACAGGAACAAACGGCTGATTATCAATGGCAAGATGGTTACTGAAGAATTTGAGGGACAGATAAATCGTATGGATATGTATCTGGAGAACCTGGAAGGCACCCGACACTTTATCTATAAAAACAGCCATGGCAAGGCGCTCCTTCAGGAAGAGGGAGAGTGGAAAATTCCTGACGGCCATTACTTTGTGATGGGAGACAATCGGGACAATAGTAATGACAGTCGTTTCTGGGGTCTGGTTCCAGACGAAATGATAGTGGGCAAGGCTTTCGCTATCTGGATGCACTGGGAAACACTGTTTTCCATTCCGGGCTTTTCAAGGGTGGGCAGTATTGATAAGGTGGAGCCTTGATTATCAGCTATAGTTATAATTGTAGAACCTTAACTTATTAACGGATTACTCTATTTCGCAGAGGATTGGTATGAATCAGGCAAGCCCGGGTCGGTCCCAAAAGGGTCTCTCATCTTTTACAATGCTGTTTGTTATGGTAGCGATGGCGACTTTTTTTCTTATTGGAATTAAAGTGGTTCCCATGTTCATGGATAATGCAACGGTCAATTCGGTTGTCGTGGCACTTGACTCGGATCCGGAGGTCAAGACCATGGCAGACGAACAAATACGTAACAAGGTTATGAAAATGCTCACGCTAAACAATATTCGCTTTCTTAAGGCGGAGCAGATAGTAATCAAGCGTGAAGATGGCCTGCTCAAGGTAAACCTGGACTATGAAGTCAGAGAAAACATTTTCAGGAATCTGGATGCCGTTGCCGTTTTTGAGAATCACTACGAAACCAGGCTTCCAAATGACAGTTAGGTCTAATCGGGATGCTTGAATCCGGTCAAATTATTCGGCTTGAAAAAGCGATAGGCTACACTTTTACCAATCGGGAAAGCCTGCAATTGGCCCTGAGGCACAGAAGCCTGGGTTCCCGCAACAACGAGCGGCTGGAATTTCTGGGAGATTCCCTGCTTAATTGTGTGATTGCCGAGTACCTGTTTCATCGCTTTCCCAAACAAAAAGAAGGGCATATGAGCCGACTCAGGGCAGGGCTTGTGCGAGGCACCACACTGTCGGAAATTGCACGGGAGTTTAACCTGGGAGAGTTTATCCAGTTGGGAGCAGGAGAATTGAAAAGCGGCGGATTTCGGCGTGATTCGATACTGGCTGACTCGGTTGAGGCAATCATCGGTGCCATTTATCTTGATAGCGACTTTGAACAGTGCAAGGCGTGCATTTTATCCTGGTTTGAAAAACGTTTGAACTCGCTTCCCGAGAGCGGAATTACCAAAGACTCCAAGACACGATTGCAAGAGTTTCTCCAGTCACGCCAGCTTGAGTTACCGAATTATGAGGTTGTTGCAATCGAAGGGGAAGCCCATGACCAGACTTTTTATGTAGACTGTTTTATACCCTCATTGCCTGATCGAACCAAAGGCAAGGGAGCGAGTCGTCGGGTTGCGGAACAAGAGGCCGCGCATTCAGCTTTGTTGGCATTAGGATTGGCAGATGAATAAATGCGGATTTGTGGCAATTGCAGGGCGGCCCAATGTGGGCAAGTCGACCCTGCTTAACCGTATTCTGGGGCAAAAAGTCAGTATTACCTCTAAAAAACCGCAAACCACCAGACATCAGATTCTCGGTATAAAAACCGGTGATGAAACCCAGGTTGTCTATGTGGACACGCCTGGTATGCACAAAAAGGAAGAGCGGGCCATCAACCGATATATGAATCGAGCGGCCGGTGCTGCGCTCAAGGATGTTGACCTTGTAGTTTTTATGATTGACCGTACCCTGTGGACGGATGAGGATCAGATGGTGCTGGAAAACATCCGGAAAACCCGATCTCCCGTTATTCTGGTCGTGAACAAGGTTGATCAGCTAAAAGACAAAAGTGCCCTGCTGCCATTTATCCAGAGTATTTCTGAAAAATATAACTTCGCAGAGATTATTCCGCTTTCTGCCGAAAAGGGTGACAATGTAGACGCACTGGAAAAGGAAATTACCGGGCGTATGCCGGAAAGTATCCACTATTATCCCGAAGATCAGGTAACAGATCGCTCCTCCCGCTTCCTTGCTGCCGAACTGGTCAGAGAAAAAGTGATGCGGCAACTCGGTGAAGAAGTGCCATATTCTGTCGCGGTTGAAATTGAAGAATTCAAGGTGGCAGAAAAACTGATTACTGTCAGTGCCCTGATTCTGGTCGAGCGTGCCGGGCAAAAGAAAATCGTGATCGGCCACAAGGGTGAACAGCTGAAGATTATTGGCAGAGACGCACGCATTGACATGGAGCGGATATTTGGTTGCAAGGTGATGTTGAATCTGTGGGTCAAGGTCAAAAGTGGCTGGGCTGACAGTGATCGCGCCTTGAAAAGTCTGGGCTACAATGATGTATGATTCCGTTTGCCGTTGAGTTGGAGCCTGCCTATGTGTTGGAGAGCAGGCCCTACAAGGAAAGCAGTCTGATTGTAAAGCTTTTAACCCTTCATTTCGGTATCGTTTCCCTTCTTGCCAAAGGTGCCAAATCCCCCAAAAATACAACCCGTTCCCTGTTGCAGGCCTTTTGTCCGATAGAGGCAAGTTGGAGAGGGAGGAATGATCTTAAAAACCTGACATCTGTCGAGTCCAGTCCTCACAGGTCGGGACAGTTCCAGGCAAGGCTCAAAGGGGATTACCTTTATGCCGGGTTTTATGCCAATGAGCTGTTGGTCAGGCTGGTTCCACCCGGAGAACCATACACCGCATTGTTTGCCTTTTATAATGAACTCATCGGGCGTTTTTACGAAAATCAGGCGTTGGCACCCTGTTTGAGAGAGTTTGAGTGGCATTTGATATCAGAACTTGGTTATGGTCTGAACCTGTATACTGACATGGTATCCGGAAAGTTGATTGAGTCAGGCAAATATTACGTCCTGTCGGGTGTTGACGGGTTTGTTCAGAGCAATGTGGCACCAGCCAATTCCGGTTTTTTAAAAGGTGAATTGCTTAAAGGTGAATTGCCTAAAGGTGAATTGCCTAAAGGTGAGTTGGCCAAGGGTGAATTGTTTAAAGGAGAATTGTTTAAAGGAGAAGAATTGCTGGCGATCAGGGAAGGGGAGTATGCCAGCCAGGCCGGAATCACGGCGAAAAGGCTGTTTCGATATGTCATCGAGCACTATCTTGGTGGCCGGCCATTAAAAAGCCGGGAGATTTATATCAAAATGCGAGAGATAAAAAATGGAAAATCAGACTGATAAGCATGGAGTTGTTCCGGGACGGGTGTTGCTGGGTGTCAATATCGACCATGTGGCTACACTCCGTGAAGCGAGGGGGACGCGTTACCCGGATCCGGTTCAGGCTGCAATGATAGCAGAGCAGGCGGGTGCTGACGGCATTACCATTCACCCCAGAGAGGATCGACGGCATATTCAGGATCGGGATGTGTTCCTGCTCAAAGAAACGCTGACAACACGCATGAACCTGGAGATGGCGGTAACAGACGCCATGCTGGCTTTTGCCGAAAAGGTATTGCCGGAACACTGTTGCCTGGTTCCCGAAAAAAGAGAAGAGTTGACAACCGAGGGAGGGCTTGACGTGGTGGGGCAGGAGGCAAAGATTCGTGATGCCTGTTCGCGCCTGACAGATCAAAACATCGAAGTCTCCCTGTTTATTGATGCTGATCCTGCCCAGATAGACGCTGCACAGCGTTGTGGTGCTCAAGCCATTGAAATTCACACGGGCCACTATGCCGATGCCATGACGGTGATTGAGCAAAAAAGGCAACTTGAAAAAGTGGCAGAAGGTGTGGCGAGAGGACTCGGTGCCGGATTGATCGTCAATGCCGGACATGGTCTGCATTACCACAATGTCGAACAAATTGTGGCGATCAAGGGGATCAATGAGCTGAATATCGGGCACAGTATTATCGCAAGGGCGCTGTTTACCGGGTTGCATGATGCAGTTGTGGATATGGCCAGGCTGATCGGCAAGACAGCCTGACTGATCGGGTTCTAGCTTGACCCCCTGAACATCGCCTGCCAGTTATTGTGGTCTGACCAGTTTCTCACCCGGCTTATTGCCGACATGAGATTGTTAAAGTAAGGGGCAAGGGGTGTGCGCCCCTGCTTGAGCGCTGTTTCAAATGCTTCCGTGTAGTGCATTAATTCCGGTACGCCACAGTATCTGGTGGCACCGTGTAATTTGTGTACCCGATACATAAGCTGGTCTTTTTCATCGTTTTCAAAATGGTGTTGAATCGCCTCATAGTCATCAATCAGGTGTTCAAGAAGCATATTGAACAGCTCTTCAGCCAGATCCGGTTTTCCTGCGGCCAGCCTTATGCTTGCCAGGATGTCCACACAGGGCCCGGATGTTGATTTTGTCGAAGGTTTAATGTCCCGGTTTGGGCTCAAAGGCTGGTCAAAGCGTCGATAGCTTTCCGCCTGGTATCCTGTTTTTTGCTGTATCACTTCCTGGAGTTGGGTTTCACTGATCGGCTTTGTTAAAAAGTCATCAAAGCCGGATGCCAGAAGCTTTCGTTTCTCTTCGTTCAACGCATGCGCGGTTAGGGCGACGATCGGTGTTTTGCGCTCGTTTTTTGAATCCAGTTGACGGATTTTCCGGGTCGTTTCGATACCATCCATACCGGGCATCTGAACATCCATAAAGATCAGGCCGTAAGAGGTTTTCTTGACTTTGCTCAGCGCTTCAAATCCGCTTGTCGCCCTGTCAACCTGGATATTAAACTCGTCCAGAAAGGCCTCGACCAGTTTCAGGTTGGCAGCGTTGTCATCGACCGCCAGAATCAGTGGCTTTTTGTCGGGACTGGAGCACGGAGTGCTGTCAGGTGGCTGGTTTTCTTCTTCGATTTCGGCCGGTTTTCCCGAAACCAGTGTGGCCAGGCTTTCATAGAGTCGCTGATGGAGGGGAGGTTTTATCAAATGTGCTGAAGCTATGTCCAATACCGGGTGACCCAGTTCGTCAATCGTGGGGGTGAGAACCAGTGTTCGGCAATCATGGTTAAACTCCAGTTCGTGTACGGCGGATTTTAACCGGGCGCTGTCAAGTTCAAGTTTGCTGGTGCCAATAATCGCTGCCGCATAGCCTTGTTGTTCGGACTGAGCTCGTGCAACCTGGTCAAGCATCCTGTTCAGACTGTCGGCATGGGTCACAGTGATTCCCCGTGCCTCAAGCATGTGGGAAACGGCAAGCCGGGAAATATCATGTGGTTCGCAATAAATAATCCGCTCGCCGGATAACATGCTGTGGTTTGGCCCTTCCATGGCACCGGTGACAACGTCGCATGGCAGTGTAATCCAGAATGTCGATCCTCTACCCAGAGTGCTTTCGACACCGATTTTACCCCCCATTTCTTCAATCAGTCGCTTGGAAATCACCAGGCCCAGTCCGGTTCCCCCGTAGCGTCGAGCTGTAGAGGCATCAGCCTGGCTAAATGCGCTGAACAGAGAGTCCTGTTGAATACGTGACAGGCCAACGCCAGTGTCGGTTACAGTAATTTTTATATCGGCTTTTTGACGCGTAATCGTTTCGATCATCACTCTGACAATGACATCACCTCTTTGAGTAAACTTGATGGCATTGCTAACCAGGTTTGCAATAATTTGCTTGAGTCGTAGCGGATCGCCAAACACATTCTCCGGCACGTCTTCGTATACCATGGCGACCAGCTCCAATTCTTTCTGGTGAGCCGAGGGTGCCAGCATGGTCAGTGTTTCCTCAATGACCTGTTTCAGATCCAGAGGAATGTGATCCAGCTGCAGTTTGCCAGCTTCTATTTTGGAGAAGTCCAAAATGTCGTTGATAATAACAAGCAATGTTTCCGAGGACTTTTTAATGGTTAACAGGTGATCTCTCTGGGTGTGTGACAGATAGCCTTTGAGCAGCAGGTTGGTAAAGCCCATGATACCATTCAGCGGAGTACGGATTTCGTGGCTCATATTGGCGAGAAATTCCGACTTCACCCTGCTCGCTTCCAGAGCCTGTTTTCGCGCAAGGTTCAGTTCAATATTCTGAATCTTGTTCGTTTCCAGTGTCTGTCTCAGTTCCTCGGTGGCCTGGTCGACATTCTTGTTCATCTGCTCGTATGCCTTGTTTAGTGATTCGGCAAGGGAGTTCACCCCTGCGGCCAGGTTCTGCATTTCCGGGCCTGACTCTATGGCCAGTCGAGTTTCCAGCTTGCCTTCCTGCAGGTCGGACAGGGTTTGAGTGATGCCTTTAATCGGGTTGATAAAGTCTCGCCCGACTTTCAGGGCAAACAGAGTGCTGACGATCAGGCCTGTAAAGGCCAGGAAGATGCTGATCAGAATGTGTTGATAATCAGCCACCTGAACGGTACTGTTATTGACTTCAACGGTGATCCATGCGGCCCCGGAGCGATTGTTTTCTGTTTGTCCGGCGGACACAGGATTGCTGGAAACAGACTCGTTGGATACAGGGTCGTTAGATGTAGAGTCCTCAGGTACAGAGTCCTCAGGTACAGAGTCCTCAGGTGCAGAGACGTCAGGTGCAGAGACGTCAGGTACAGAGTCGTTGAATGCAGGGTTGATCGAGCTTATTGCTGAAACCACTGTTCTGGAATGGGAGTGATTGCTATGGAATATCGCACCATGATACAGGTTCTTCTTCGAAAATGTGGAGTAGCTTCGCGGGCCTGCATGCAGCATAATGCTGCCGTCCCCGGACAATATCGACAGTGAACGGATATCCGGGTCTCTCAACCAGGCATTCAGGAGTGCGTAGAGCCGCTGTTTTTCATTTTTTTCTGATGAGGCCGTTTTAATCAGTTCTGCAGCAACATCAGCGAGCACCATACCCTTTTGTTGAAAAAGGTGTCTGGAGTCCGTGACCGTGCTATAGGTGAAGTAGACTGCCGGCAGCAGTGATATCAATATGGCAGGAAGAAATGCCAAAAGCAGAATGCGGTTTTTAATTCCCCAGCTTTTCATTGACTATCCTTTTGCGCTGTTTTTGATTTGAAATGGTGACCAGGCGCCTCAGTTTAGTATGGCCCAACTTGAACGGTATTCCATATCAATAGAGAAAAAGGAATCTTTTGTGGTGTATTCCCGGACGGAGTGGTGGCCGTTGCATTATGTTTGTCGGAATCTGTTGAAAATACTGCAATCGTCGCCATTATTTATGACCGGGATCGGCATGCAGAAGACAGGACACGCAGAAGACAGGATATGAATATCCTCCCTGTGAAACGAGCCTTGACATTACAGTCAGTGGAGTAGCTTTGTGGGTCTGCATGCAGCATAATGCTTCCGTTCCCGGATAGATAGCCGCGCTATACGTGAAACAGACTGCCGGTAGCAGCGATATCAATATAATATGGCAGGAAAAAATGCCAAAATCAGAATGCGGTTTTTCATTTCCCGGCTGGAAACGGTCAAAAAACGATAAAGTCGCCATCACTCGGGCAAAAGGTGAATCATATGGTAAAGGTGAGAGAAGATCACCCGATGAGTCAGGAAGGCGATATTGATATCGACCGGTGGGTAAAAAAACTCTCGGCCCGATCAAATATTGATGATATTGAACAGGTGCGCCAGGCCTGCCTGCAAAGTCGTGATATTATTGAGAACGCAGTCAGTGACGGTACCGGTTGGGCAAGTGGCCCCAACAGTTTCCTTATTGGCCTGGAAATGGCCCAGATACTCTCCGAACTAAGCCTGGATGAAAGCGTCATCATTGCCGCCATTCTCTATCGTTCTGTGAGAGAAAGCCGGATTTCTCTGACTGCCGTGGCCAGTGACTATGGCAAGGAAGTGGCAAAACTGATTTCAGGTGCGCTTGAAATGGCAGCCATTTCTGCCATACATCATCCGCTAAAAGGCAATGTTCTGGGTCAGAGTCACGGTCAGCTGGACAATGTTCGCAAGATGCTGGTGACCATGATAGATGATGTCAGGGTGGTGCTGCTCAAACTGGCAGAGCGAACCTGTGCGATCCGTGCCGTTAAGAATGCAACTCCCGAAAGGCGCCTTCGTGTGGCCAGGGAGGTGTTTGATATTTATGCACCGCTGGCTCACAGATTGGGTGTCGGGCATCTCAAATGGGAGTTGGAAGACCTTTCGTTTCGATATCTGCATGATTCCGCTTACAAAAAAATAGCCAAACAACTGGACGAGAAGCGTGTTGATCGCGACCTGTTTATCAAGGATGTGGCAGCGACGCTGAAAAAAGAGTTGCAAAATGCCCACATTGACGGTGAGGTAAGCGGGCGTTCAAAACATATTTACAGCATCTGGCGGAAAATGAAGCGCAAGGGAGTCGATTTTTCACAGATATACGATATACGTGCCTTTCGAATACTGGTTCCTTCCGTGCAGGACTGCTACGCCGTACTGGGGATTGTACATTCTGTCTGGCGTCATATCCCGAATGAGTTTGACGATTATATTGCCAACCCCAAGGAAAATGGCTATCGCTCCCTGCACACAGCCGTGATAGGGCCGGGTGGGAAAATTATCGAGGTACAGATTCGAACCAGGGGTATGCACGAAGAGGCCGAGCTTGGTGTCTGTGCCCACTGGTTGTACAAGGGAACCGACCGGAAAAACAAATCGGCCAGTTATGAAGAGAAAATCAACTGGTTGAGACAGGTGCTTGAGTGGCAGGAAGAAATCGGAGATTTAACCGGTCTGGTAGAGCAAATCAAATTTGATGTGACTTCTGACCGCGTGTACGTCTTTACTCCGGACGGCCATGTTGTCGATCTGCCTCAGGGGGCAACGCCTGTTGACTTTGCCTATCGGGTGCATACTGAAGTCGGTCACGGTTGTCGGGGTGCCAAGGTCAATGGCCGGATCGTGCCCTTGACCTATCCGCTTAAAACGGGTGACCAGGTGACGATTCTTTCCTCCAATAACCCGGCTCCCAGCAGGGACTGGTTGAATGCCGGCCTGGGGTATATCCAGACATCCCGGGCCCGGGCGAAAGTCACTCACTGGTTCAAACAACAGGATCGGGAGCAAAATATCATTGATGGTCGGGCCATTCTTGAAGATGAAATGAAGCGCCTGTCAGTAGATGAAGTGAATCTCCGGGAGCTTGCCCGGGCGGTCAACTACCATACTGTTGATGATATGTTTGCGGCGATAGGTGCCGGTGACCTGAAGCCGGCTCATGTAGCGAATAAGGCACAACAAATCACGGAACCAAAGGAAAGACAGCTCGGCCTGGAACTGAATCGGCGCCCGTCACCGGCTCACAATCAGGAAAATGATATTCAGGTATGTGGTGTCGGCAAGCTGAAAACATCATTGGCGAACTGCTGCAAACCCCTTCCCGGAGAACCCATAGTCGGCTATATCACTGTTGGCAGGGGGGTGTCGATACACAGGGAGGATTGCCAAAATGCAATGGTGCTGCGAGACTCTGACCCCAATCGGTTTATTGAGGTGAGTTGGGGAGGGAAGGCGGAGGATTCCTATTCTGTTGATATCAGTATTCTCTCTTATGACCGTTCGGGCTTGCTGCGCGATATTACCGTTATTCTGGCAAATGAGAAAGTCAATCTGCTTGACGTCAACACCCAGACCAATAGTGCTGAAAATACTGTTGTGCTGAAAATTACCCTGGAAGTCAGCGGATTGGGTCAACTTGGAAAAGTGCTGGCACAAATCAAGCAAATACCCAATGTCGTCGAAGCGAAAAGAGTAAAGTCGGCTTGACTTGCGTTTGGTTTAATCAATACCCGGTTTGATCAACCTCCGGGAGGAACAGGTCAATGGAAAAACAATATACACTGGAAGAACTGCTGTATTTGATGCGCAGGCTGCGAGATCCTGTCGATGGTTGCCCCTGGGATAAAAGGCAGGATTTCGATTCAATCGTGCCCCATACCATTGAAGAAGCCTGTGAAGTGGCAGAAGCCATAGAGAAAAAAGACTACTCTCATATCAGGGAGGAGCTTGGTGACCTGCTTTTTCAGGTAGTCTTTTATTGTCAGCTCGGTCAGGAGCTGGGCCATTTTGATTTTGCTTCTGTGGTGCATGGCATTGTTGAAAAGCTGATCAGGCGTCACCCGCATGTATTTCCTGACAAGACGCTTGCCAGTCGTCTGGCACCCGGGCAGGAAGTCACGGAGCAGAAGATCAGGGAAAACTGGGAGCGTATCAAGGCTGAAGAGCGGGCCGAAAAGGCAGCAGAAACCCGGGGAGAAGGTGCTGGCGTCGAAAGTATCCTCGACCAGGTCTCCAATGCATTACCCACACTGGTAGTCGCTGAAAAAATGCAACACAAAGCGGCGAGCCTCGGTTTTGACTGGGACGATATCAATCCTGTTTTCGAAAAACTGGATGAGGAACTGGATGAGCTGGAAGCGGTGGCACTCGGGCAAGAGCCTGTAAGTCAGGAATACCTGGATGCCAATCGTAAGGAAATTGAACACGAGTTGGGTGATGTTCTGTTTTGCTGTGTCAATATCGCCCGTTTCTTGTCGGTCAAACCTGATCAGGCCTTGAGAAAGGCCAATCATCGTTTCAGGCAGCGATTTGGTCATATTGAAAAACGCTTGCAGGAACAAGGCGGGCAAAAGGGACAAGCCAGCCTGGAGGAAATGGAAGCCTGGTGGCAAGAAGCAAAACAGCTTCTGAAAGAAAAGGAGTTATAGTCGGCAGGTTTTCTTTACTGTTAAATGGTACTCATTCACGCTTGCAGCACAGACTGCCGACGGAGTTTTATACCAGGCGGGTGCGTAGTGACGTTTCATTTTGGTTTTCAGAGTCGGGTTGAGAGGAGTTGGGCATGGTTGAATTGCATCCTGCATTGCGGGATAACGTACGAATGTTGGGTTCCCTGCTCGGGGAAAGCATAGAAAATCACCTGGGAAAGGATTTTTTGGGGAAAATCGAGGCGATTCGCAAGGCATCGAAGGCCGGGCGGAGCGGGGCCGGAGGTAACAGTGAGGAACTGCTCCGTCTGCTCGCTTCTCTCTCTGAAGATGAATTGTTGCCCGTGACTCGTGCCTTTAACCAGTTCCTGAATATGGCCAACCTGGCAGAACAGTATCATGGAGTCAGGCGAGTCAGGGCTGACGAAGACCGGGATGGAGCTATTGAAGAACTGGAAAGTCTCTTTAAACGACTTAAAGAGGCAGGAATCACCAGAGACGCTCTGAACAAACTGCTGGCAGAACTTCGTATCGAGTTCGTGCTTACCGCACACCCGACTGAAGTGACCCGTCGTACCCTGATTATGAAATATGATCAAATGGCCCTGTGCCTGGATGAACTGGATCACGACGACTTGAGCGATCGGGAAAAAGAGCAGATAGTTAGCCGACTCCGACAACTTGTTGCCCAGGCATGGCATACTGATGAAATCAGAAAGGACAGACCAACCCCTCAGGACGAAGCAAAGTGGGGGTTCGCGGTCATTGAAAACAGTCTTTGGGAAGCATTGCCGCAATTTTTAAGACAACTGGATAGCGCTCTGCAATCAGTGTTTGATATCGAGCTTCCGCTGACCGTGCACCCTGTTGTTATATCGTCCTGGATGGGAGGAGACCGGGATGGCAACCCGAATGTGACATCGCAGGTGACACGGCAGATATTTCTGCTCAGCCGCTGGATGGCTGCCGACCTGTATATCAGGGACATCGACCGCTTGCGGGCCGAACTGTCAATGTCCGCGGCCAGTCGTGAACTCTGTGAAAAGGCGGATTACTCCGATGAGCCGTACCGGGCTGTACTGGCTGACCTGCGTCGCCGATTACATATCACGCGGGCCTGGTGTGAGCAATCCATGAATATACCGACGGCCTTGCCCCGGGATGCCCTGGTTGATAATCAGGAGCTGATGTCTGCCTTGATGTTGTGCTATGACTCGCTCTGCGAACAGAATATGAAAGTGGTCGCTCAGGGAGAACTTCTCAATCTCATACGGCGGGTTGGCTGTTTTGGTCTCGAACTGGTCAAGCTGGATATTCGCCAGGAGTCGGGCAGGCACAGCAAGGTAATCAATGAGGTGACAGAGTATCTCGGGCTGGGTTCGTTTGACGCCTGGAGCGAAGAGGACAAGCAGGCATTTTTGCTGCGAGAACTTGCCAGCAAGCGCCCTCTGGTGCCACGGGAGTGGCCTGTGAGTCCTGAATCGAAAGAAGTGCTGGATACCTGTGGTATCGTCGCCATGCAGCCGAGTGAGGCGCTGGGCTCTTATGTTATCTCAATGGCAAGCAACCCTTCTGATGTGCTATCTGTCATTTTGCTGTTGCAGGAAAGCGGGGTCAGCCATCCGATGCGGGTTGTTCCCCTGTTTGAAACCCTGTCTGACCTGGAAGGTGCCGCTGATTGTATCGATCGCCTGCTATCGCTTGACTGGTATAAAAACTATACGAATGGCGATCAGGAAGCCATGATCGGCTATTCTGACTCGGCCAGGGATGCGGGCCAGATGATGGCCGCCTGGGCACAGTATCAGGCCCAGGAGCAATTGGTAAGGGTGGCGCAGGAGCAGGGTATCAGGCTAACGCTTTTCCATGGTCGGGGTGGTACTGTCGGTCGGGGGGGTGGCCCTGCAAACAAGGCGATACTGTCCCAGCCTCCCGGTTCGGTGAATGGCACGTTTCGTATTACCGAACAGGGCGAAATGATACGCTTCAAGTTCGGGTTGCCCAAAATTGCCATACAAAGCATGACACTGTATACCTCTGCGGTGATCGAGGCATCCTTGCTGCCGCCGCCAACACCGGCTGCCGAGTGGCGGGAAATGATGAATCGCCTGACCAGTGTCTCGCTGAAATCCTATAGAGATACGGTAAGGGAAAACCCCGATTTCGTGCGCTATTTCCGTATGGCGACACCGGAGCAAGAGCTGGGTAAACTGGCTTTGGGAAGCCGACCCGCAAGAAGAAAAGCGAGTGGCGGAATAGAGAGTTTGCGTGCCATCCCCTGGATTTTTGCATGGACCCAGATGAGAATGATGTTGCCCGCCTGGCTGGGTGCCGATGAAGCGCTTGCCCTTGAATGCGCAGGAGAAGGAGAGAAAACCCTGCAGGCCATGATCGCGGACTGGCCGTTTTTTGGCACCCATATGGATATGCTGGAAATGGTTCTTTCCAAGGCAGACCCTTACATCGCGGCATACTATGAGAAAAAACTGGTGCCAGATGAGTTGCACCTGTTAGGTGGTCATTTAAGAAACCGGTTGAACGTTGCCCGTAACGTGGTCAATAAAATAAAAAAACAGTCGGAGTTACTCGAAGGAACACCGGTATTTCGTCAATCCATGAGCGTAAGAAATCCGTACACCGACCCTCTGCACTTTTTGCAGTCCGAGTTGCTATACAGGGACAGAAATCACCCTGAAGGCGACTCGGCAGCGGTCGAGCGGGCGCTAAAGGTAACAATGGCCGGAATTGCCGCCGGAATGAGAAATACCGGCTAGTGCACGCGCGGGTGCCGTGTTTGCGATTCACTGCATCCGGGAACCTTTGTCCTCAGGTATGCTGTATAAAGATGGCTGCATGGAGATACCCGGATACAGCCCCCTTGGCGGATAAAATGGTGAGAATAGCCGGGCACGGGTCGGCTACCCCCTTCCGGTTGGCCCGGTTACTCCGTATAATGCCAAACCACTTTCAGAATACTGATGGTTTTATTTAGCTCGTATAACCAATTTTTATAACCAAATCGTATAACAACGCGGGGGCGGCTTTCGGGTGAGGTGATTTATCCTCTTCGGAGCGTTCTCAATTTAAATATACTCAGATTTACATTCAAGAATGGGAGCATCCATATGAGAGCGATCCTGCTAGGCGCACCTGGCGCAGGTAAGGGCACTCAGGCCCAATACATCACTGATCATTACTCAATTCCCCAGATTTCAACCGGTGATATGCTGCGTGCAGCAGTGAAGGCCGGTACTCCGCTGGGTCTGAAAGTCAAGGAAATTATGACCACTGGCGGGTTGGTATCCGATGAGATAATTATTGCCCTGATCAAAGATCGTATTACAGAATCAGACTGTGTAAACGGCTTTTTACTGGACGGTTTTCCGCGGACGATTCCCCAGGCTGAAGCACTGAAATCGGAAGGCGTCGCCATTGATTATGTCATCGAGATTGAAGTGGAAGACCAGGAAATCATCGGTCGCCTGAGTGGACGCCGGGTGCATGAGGCCAGCGGACGGGTATACCACGTGACTCACAATCCGCCGAAGGTGCCGGGTAAGGATGACGAGACCGGCGATGATCTGGTGCAACGTGCAGATGACCAGGAAGAGACGGTTCGTAAACGCCTTGAGATATACCACTCCCAGACAGCGCCCCTGGTCGAATACTACCAGAACTGGTTGAAAAACGATGCCGACTCTGCACCAGGTTACATTGCGGTTAAGGGTGTAGGTACGGTGGAAGAAATCAGAGATGCAATATTTGCCCGGCTGGATTGATCGGCAGGGCTGTTGCCTGTTCTCAGTGGGGCTTTTTGCACATGTTTTTTTGTGACCACTCGTTCGATAAGTGATCACTCGCTCGATACAGGTCTCTGTGAGCAGGCACATTTCCATTCAAGAATACAAAGGTTATGCGGACTATACTGGCATTGGATACATCATCAGACGGGTGCTCGGTTGCACTCAATGCTGATGGGGAAGTGACGGCATTATTTGACATTGCTCCCCGGGAACACACCAGAAAACTCTTGCCGATGGTGAAGCGACTGTTGACGCAAGTCGAAGTCTCTCTTACCGAGATTGACGCGATTGCATTTGGTTGTGGCCCCGGGGCCTTTACTGGCCTGAGGATTGCGGCCGGGGTCGCTCAGGGGTTGGCCTATGGCAGTGATTTGCCTGTTATTGAAATCTCTACCCTTGATGCCCTGGCCTTGCAAAGTGTCGAAAAGGTACAGGGTGGACTTTCCCCGCACCCGCTCGAATGGTATGCCGCCGTTGCTGTTGATGCGAGGATGTCCGAAGTCTATTGGTCTCTCTATCAGGTTTCCATCAGGGATTGCCCACCCGGCAGACTGGACAGGGTCAGCTTGACCCGATTGTCCGGGCCGTCTGTGACCTCTCCGGAAAGTGTTCCCGTAGATGAGTCTTTTTTTGATTCGTTGTCAGGAAGCAAAACCGGGCAATCCTGCCCATTGATTGCGATGGGAGATGGCTGGAAAAACTACAGGGACAGCTTGCAATGCCGGTTGCGCCAGCCCGTTGACGCCATTTTTTCTGATACTGTGGCTCGTGCCGCCGAGATTGCCTGTCTCGCTTACAGTCAGCAGGGGCAAAACAGCAGCAAAGCGCCGGAAAAGGCATCACCTGTTTATCTGCGCGACGAAGTCACCTGGAAAAAGCTGCCGGGCCGGTAATATATGCTGTATTCCGGTGTCGTATTGATAGCCGGGTCGTTATTTGAACTGAAGTGTAAACTGGTTGTCACATATGGACTTGATTCAACTTATCGTTTTGGCTGTGATACAGGGGCTGACCGAATTTTTACCCGTATCCAGTTCTGCTCATTTGATTCTGCCCGCTCAGGTACTGGGTTGGCAAGACCAGGGTCTGGCATTTGATGTGGCCGTTCATGTGGGAACCCTGTTTGCCGTTATGCTGTACTTTCGCCAGGATATCACGGGGCTTTTAAAATCCTGGTGTGTGAGTCTGGTTCCCGGCAAGGTACACGGCGAGGAGCAGGGCGCTCTGGAGGCCCGGCTGGCCTGGTTTATTATTATCGCCACAATTCCCGCCGGGTTGGCCGGTTTGATGCTGGGCGATGTCATTGAAGCTCACTTGCGATCAACACTGGTGATTGCTGTTGCTACCGTTTTTTTCGGAGTCATGCTGGGTTTTGCAGACAGGCGCCACAACGAGCGGAAAGGAATCTGGCAGGTAACCTTGCTGGAAACCCTTATCGTGGGCTGCGCGCAGGCCCTGGCACTGATACCGGGAACTTCCCGCAGTGGCATAACCATGACAGCAGCCCTGGCTCTGGGCTGGAGCAGGGATGCCGCGGCAAGGTTTTCCTTTTTGCTTTCCATTCCACTGATTCTCGCCGCTGGCGGATTAAAAACCAAAGAATTGATGGAAGCAGGTGGCGCGACCCAATGGGGAGATATTGCTCTTGGCGCGGCTCTCTCTTTTGTGAGTGCGTTTTGTTGCATTCATCTGTTTTTAAAGTTCCTGCAAAAAATCGGCTTTATGCCGTTTGTCTATTATCGGATTGTGCTGGGCCTGGTACTGTTCGGCTTTTTGATGTTTGGTGGTGGCTTGTAGTTGTAGCTTGTAGTTGTAAGTGGTTGTGAGTGATTACGAATGGCCGGAAGTGGTTGCGAATAGTCGAAAATGGCTAAAAATAGTCGAAAAAATGCCCAATCCTGCTTGTTAAATAACCAGGACATATGTTTGATAGTCTATACTCGTTGGTAAGCTTTTATAGAATGACTGACTGATGATGCCGATTGATATCAATGGAGTTATACTCAGCCATATTCACTCCCCCGGGAAAAAGGGAGCGGCGTCTGGTGCCCGGGTGGCCGATTCGTTGCGAGATCGTCGGGATCAGGACGAACAGCGGGCCGCTGATCAGCACAATCGGAATGTACCCGAGCGGATAGACTATAACGCCATTCAGCGCAAGGTTGAGGCCAAATCAGAAACCCGAGAGGTGAATCTTCAGCGCCAGAGAGCCTTTGAGGAGCTTCCCGGTCGTAACCAGAAGGCGTTGGCAGCCTACAGCGAAACGGCCAATCTTTCTTCTTCCTCAAACGGCGGGGAACTGGTTGGTGTCGATATTTTTGTCTGATTGAACCCTTCTATGGAACCCTCCGCACTTATGACATCCCCCTTGACTGTCACAGTAGTCTGCCTGAAAGGAGGGGACGCACGCCGTGCCCGGGCCTTTTCAATCCGGTACGGGTTCCCTTTGATCGACTCCATCCAGCCAACCCTGACCGACAGTATCAAGTCCGGGTGCAAAACCTCTTGCGGCCTGTGTTACTCCGCACAAGGGGTCGAGCTCTTTTCTTTCGAAAACAAGTCGCTTGGTCATGGAATCAGGTGTGATTTTTCAGGGGGTAAAAATGATCATCGTCGAAAATATGGCGGTGGCAAGGGGCAATTGATTGCAAAGGCGGTGGGGGTTTCTTCCCGTTCCGGGCTGCATGTATTGGACGCCACGGCCGGACTTGGGGGAGATGCATTTGTTCTGGCTTCACTGGGCTGCAAGGTCAGGTTACTGGAACGGTCTGTCATTGTTCACGAGCTGCTCCTGTCGGGTCTGGAGCAGGCGGCTTCGGTTGGTGGAGCGGATTTGCTGCCGGTTCTTGACCGAATGACCCTGATACATACGGATGCAAAACTGTGGCTGGCACAGCAGCCTTCGGATAGTGTTGATGTGGTTTATCTGGATCCGATGTTTCCTCGTCGGGATAAAACGGCACTGGTAAAAAAAGAAATGCGATATTTCCACGAATTGGTGGGGAGCGACGAAGATAGCGGTGAGCTGTTACGCTCTGCCAGGGAAAAGGCAATTTACCGGGTCGTTGTCAAGCGGGCATCAAGGTCACCCTGGCTGGATAACCTGAAGCCCACCTATGAAATGAAGGGAAAGAGCAGCCGATACGATATTTATGTGAATCGCTCCATGAGCAAAAAGCCCGGTGATCTGTTTTAGGGAGTTCTTCGAGAACGATTTTCCTACCTGTTTCAGGCTTCCTTTTCAGGGAGGTTTGGGTTAACCCGCTTAAAATGCCTGATCTGTTCTTCCGACAACGGTTGCGCATCAGGATCGTTCAGTGCTGCCTCGTGAAGCTCCTCCTCGGTCATTTTGTCGAGAGCTTCCCTGTCTTTGTAAACGTCGAGCTTCTGCCCTTTTACATAGTCTACAGTGACTGTTTTACCCATAGTGATCACCATAATTTCTGCTGTTCGTACAATTGGCACTCGTGCCTTTCAGCACATCTCACTGAAATCAGCCTGGTTGAACTTTCGCTACTTCTCATTGTGTAACATACATAAAGTGTATCTGACTCCTTATCCATGCCAATGGTAACGTACCGATCTTCCCCGTAAGCCTCTCTACCATCATAGGCTTCGATCCGGTAAGGATCAGCGACATTTTGTGTTTACTTCGGTTCTGTTTGTCTTTTTCGTCGTCCCACTCATAGCGCATCTGCTATATCTCCAAATGCTGCCACACCTGACGTATTACTTCTCTATGCCGGTTATTCCTTTAAATTGGTTACCTGAATAATCCCCTGTCTCAGCTCTGCATTGAGAATGATGGGGGCATCTTCGGCTATTTTATCCAGTTCATCGGTAAAGTAGAGCAACCCTTCCTCGTCGGTTGTGACGACCTTGTTGTTTTTCAGTGTGCCAATAAAGTTCCTGAACAGGGTCTTGTCGAAAAACTCGGGTGCGTTGAGTCCGTACAGAATGGACATTCGCTGGGCCATTTGTGAACTTTGAAACTCAAGCTCACTCGCTGTCAGGCCACCGTTGCCGCGCTTTCGGAGCACGGCGACAGCGATAAAGTAGCGTTCAAGGGTTTGTACGACAATTTTTGAAAGAATGTTCAGCATCACGAATCGGCTGCTGCCCAGCGTGGGGCGTACAATCGCTTCCCCGTACTGAACCAGCCAGTGGTTGGCTATCATCTGGTCGAGGTACCGATTTACCACGCCCTCCAGCTCGTCCTCACTCCAGCGAATAAACAGTTCCGATTTCAGGTAAGGGTAAATATACTGGACAAGCCGTATCAGGCGACTCCTGGGGATTGACTCGGTGTTTTGGAAAAAGCAGGCGATCAGGGCGGGGAGTGCAAAGACGTGAAGGCTGTTGTTTCTGTAATAGGTAAGCAGTATCGCGTTGTTGCCCTCGGTACTGACGATATCACCCAATTCCTGTTCGTTGGTGAAAACCAGCCCCATGGATTCCACATACTTTATCCAGTCTTCCGGTGTGCCTTCCGGCAAACTCATTTGATCGCTGTAACCGCAGTCTTGCAGGAGCTGGATCAGTGATCGCATGGTGTCGGCCAGCAGAACCTTGTCCATGGATTGCCGGGCAGTTGATAGCAGTATGGTGGCGACGATATTGACCGGATTGATGGCAACCGCGTTATTGATATGAACGGCAATGGTGTTGGCAATGCCGGTTACCGTATCGTTCAGCCACAGAGGCTTGCAGTCATCGCCATAGTTCTCGTTTTGCCAGCCGGGGTGGTGTCTGTTCAGCTCGCTGTCAAGGTGAATGGGGTCACCAAAATTAACGCTGACACGACCAAAGGAATTTCTGAAATTTCTGAGCGTTTTAATGATGCCGAAAATGGATTCTTTCTCCTTTTTCTTGCCTCGCAATTCTCCAAGGTAGGTTCTTCCTTCAATCACTTTTTCATAACCGACATAGACAGGTATAAAGGCAATCGGTTTCTGGTGATTTTTCAGAAAGCTTCTTACGGTCATTGCAACCATTCCCGCCTTGGGGGTCAGTGTCCTGCCTGTGCGACTTCGACCACCTTCCACAAAGTATTCGATAGAATGGCCCTTGGTCAGCATCGAGTGCATATATTCGTTAAAGACGGCTGAATACAGCGGGTTGTCCCGGAAGCTTCTGCGCATGAAAAAGGCTCCGCCACGACGGAGAATCGGGCCGATTACCGGCATGTTCAGATTGATTCCGGCAGCAATGTGCGGAACCATGACACCATTGTTATAGAGAACATAGGAAAGCAGAAGGTAATCAATATGGGAACGGTGGCAGGGTACGTAGATGACGGCATTTTCCCTGGCAGCTTCCTGAACGGCTTCGATATTGTTAATCGAGACACCGTTATAGATTTTGTTCCATACCCACGAAAGGACGACATCCATAAATCGAACCGTGGCAATGGACATATTGGAAGCAATTTCGTCCCCGTATTTCAGGGCTCTTGTCCTGACCTTTTCCTTTCCTGTGCCTTCACTTTTGGCCGTTTCCTCGATGGCGGACTTGACACTTTTGGTGCGTATCAGGGATGAGACCAGGGTGCGGCGATGGGATAAATCCGGGCCAAGTACGGTCTGTCGAACACGCCTGAAGTGGGCACGCAGTATTCGTGCTGTCTTTCTGATGGCCAGTTCTTCATTGGTGGTCTGGTCATCAATCAGTTGTCTGAGGGAAAAAGGCTTGCTGAACTGCACAAAGGTGTTTCTTCCCTGCAGCAGTATAATCAGCATTTTTTTAAACACACCGGCTGTCGACCAGGTATCCGAAAACATAATTTTAAACAGCGACTTTTCTTTTTGCGGAGATCGCCCCCAGAACAGGGAGACGGGAACGATCTGAACATCCAGCCCCCCCTCGGATCGGGCGGTATCATCGGCAATAACCCCATTGACAATCTCTCTCAAATTCCTTGTCAGAACCGGGCTTTGCCGGCGACGAAACCATTGTCCCCTGGTTCGGTTCAAGAAGAAGAAAGAGCGGGGGATTTTCTTTTCGCCTATTATCAAGGGCATTTTGGAAGAAGGAAGACCGGTGTCGATGCAAACCTGCTCAAGAACCAGTCGACCCGAGAGAGAGCTGTATTGCAGGACATAACAAATGGGTTTTTCCGGATCCAGTTCCAGTTTTTCGTGTCCGTTGACGCTCGTTCGAACCCAGAGAAACAGAATTTTTCTCAAAAGGGTAAAGAAAACTGATCCCGGTCCAAACATAACAACTCCTGCTGATTTGACTTCAATTCGGAAGGAAGGGTAACAAATGACTTCCCGGCCTGGCACTGGTCAATAGTGTATATCGAATCACGGATAACGGCAAAAGTATTGCGTCGTCCCTGTTGCGCTGTTTCTGTCGCGTGACTCATGGTATCACTTATGGCATAACTCACTGTTTTTATTGCACCAAAGGTGACACCGGTTCTGCCTTGAATGAACAGCCTGTAATGTTTGAATGAATCGTCTGTAATGATTGGCCTGATCCGTTGAAATAAAGCTGGCCGATTCGTATATAATACCGCGCTGATTGAACGAAAGTCAGTCAGGTCAGATAACAATATCATGTTGGAGGTTTTTGATCCCTATGATCAAAATACAGGATCTAAGAAAAAACTTTGGTTCCCTCAGAGCCGTGGATGGTTTGTCTTTCGAGGTGGGGCCGGGTGAAGTGTTGGGATTTCTCGGGCCAAATGGTGCGGGCAAGTCAACAACGATGAAAATGCTGACCGGCTTTTTGGCGCCCACCTCCGGCAGTATCTCCGTTCTGGGAATCGATGTTGTGACCTCACCCCTGGAGGCTCAGCGGCAAACAGGCTATTTGCCGGAAGGTGCTCCAGCCTGGGGTGATATGACTGTTCTGGCCTTTTTGAAGTTTATCGGTGAAGTCAGGGGGTTCAGGGGGCGGGAGCTGGCCTCCAGAGTTGACTCCGTGGTGCAGCAGGTGGAGTTGCAGGCTGTGCTTCAGCAACGTATTGAAACACTGTCAAAGGGCTTCAGGCGAAGAGTCGGCCTCGCCCAGGCAATGATTCACGATCCGCAGGTGTTGATTATGGATGAGCCGACAGATGGTCTCGATCCGAATCAGAAACACCAGGTCAGGCAACTGATCAAAGACTTTTCAAAAGACAAAATCGTGATTGTATCGACACATATTCTGGAAGAAGTTCATGCGGTTTGTACACGGGCAATGATTATTGCAGCGGGGCAACTGGTGGCAGACGGCACGCCCGATGAACTGGCGGCACTGTCTGACTATCACCGGTCGGTAAGGGTCAAGCTGGCAGAAAACTGCGAAGCGAAATCACGGTTTGAGGCCATACCTGAAGTTTCAAGGGTGCTTGTCGATGCATCCGGGCTGGAGTTCACCATTTTGCCTGTTCAGGGGCAAAGGGTTTTCAAGCCTGTTAACCGGCTGATTTATGAGAACAACTGGCCGGTGACCGAGTTTCAGGTCGAAAAGGGCCGACTGGACGATGTGTTCAGAAAAGTGACTGTGGAGGCGAAGCAATGAACAATTTGGGAGTTGTGCTGAAAAGGGAGCTGGTCAGCTATTTCACCACCCCGCTGGCGTACATATTTATCGTTATTTTTCTTGTTCTGAGCGGCGTGTTTACCTTCTACCTGGGGCGTTTTTATGAGCGAGGGCAGGCGGATCTGGCCGCGTTTTTCAGCTTTATTCCCTGGCTTTACCTGGTTCTTGCGCCGGCAATAGCCATGCGTTTGTGGTCGGAAGAGAGGAAAACCGGCACCATCGAATTGCTGATGACCCTGCCAATCCGAACCGGTGCTGCTGTTGCCGGCAAATTTCTGGCTGCATGGCTGTTTGTCGGCGTTGCTCTGGCGCTTACCTTCCCGGTCTGGTTGACGGTGAATTATCTTGGCGAGCCTGATAACGGCGTGATTCTGACCGGCTATCTGGGTAGCTGGCTGATGGCGGGTGGATTTTTGGCCGTGGGTTCCTGTATCTCTGCTTCAACCAAAAGCCAGGTGGTCGCTTTTATACTGACGCTGGTGGTCTGTTTCGTTTTTGTCGCCAGCGGTTTTCCTCTGGTTCAGGATGCCTTTATCGGTTGGGCTCCACTCTGGCTTATTGACGGGATATCGCAACTGAGTTTTCTGTCGCACTTTGATGCCATTGCCCGTGGCGTGATCGACTTTCGGGATTTGGCGTATTTTGTTCTGGTGATTGTTGCCTGGCTGTGTGCGACCACCATAGTGCTCAACCTGAAAAAAGCAGAATAAGGAGAAGATCATGCAAGGAATAATGAAGTCCAGGTTCGGGCTGGTGGTTGTTTTTATCGCATTTGTTGTCTGTCTGGTGGCAAGTTCCATCCTTTTAAAGGGAGTTCGGGTTGATTTAACGGAAAACGGGTTGTACACCCTGTCTGACGGAACCAGAAAAGTCCTGTCTGAACTGGATGCCGATATCAAGTTGACCCTGTTTTACTCGGACAAGGCAACTGCGGAGCTGCCGGCATTACGAACCTATGCCAACCGGGTCGAGGAATTGCTGCGTGAGTTTGAATCCTTTTCAAACGGAAAACTGCACCTGAAAATTGTTGACCCGGAACCCTTTTCAGAAGAAGAGGACGAAGCCGCTGCCGCCGGACTCCAGGGAGTACCTGCAGGGCTTCGTGGTGATGAAATCTACTTTGGACTGGTTGGCAGACGCAGTGCTGCGGTGGGCAGTGAAGGTGAAGCTGAGGATGAAACCGGGAGCGAGGAAGCCCGGTCAGAAAGTGATGTGGAGGAGGTGATTCCTTTTTTTCAACTGGACAAGGAAGAGTTCCTGGAATACGAACTGGCCAAACTGGTCTACAGTCTCGCGCATCCCGAGCCTCCTGTGGTGGGAATTATTTCAGGGTTGAAGCTGAATGGCGGTATCAACCCTGTGAGCCGTCAAAATGAGCCTGCCTGGGTCATTGTTCAGCAACTTGAGGGGTTGTTTGAACTGAACTGGCTTGAGCAGGATCTGAATCAAATCCCGGCAGAAAACGTAGATATCTTGCTGGTGATTCACCCCAAAAATCTGCCTGATACTACCTTGCTGGCCATTGACCAATTTGTTCTTTCAGGTGGCAAGGCGGTCATGTTTGTTGACCCCTTCGCGGAAGCCGACCGGCCTGCCATGCCCATGATGGGTGGGGGAGATCAGTCCTCTGATGCCGGCCCCCTTTTGTCGAGCTGGGGGGTTGAATATGACAGGGAAAAAGTCGTCGGTGATTACAAAAACTCCATGGTGGTTTCAATGGGCTCAAACCGGAAGCCGGTGCGCCATATTGGTCTGCTCGGGTTGGGAGCCGATTCATTCAATCAGCAGGATGTAGTGTTATCCGGCCTGGAAATGATCAATTTTTCCTCTGCGGGCATACTGAGCCAAAAACCGGGGGCGACCACTTCCTTTACACCTTTGGTGGAGTCGAGTGATGAAGCAATGCCCTTGAAAGCCGGGTTGTTCCAAATGTTACATTCGCCAGACACGCTACTGGATGATTTTGCTCCCACCGGTGAACGCTATGTAATGGCTGCCCGGGTGACCGGCCCGGCGCAAACCGCTTTTCCTGATGGTATTGAAATAGAGGTTGAGTCGGAAACCGGGGCGGATGCAGATACAGCGGGTGATGCAAACACAGCGGGTGAAAAGGGTGCAGATGATTCTGGCGACCAGGGCAGTAAGGCAGCGAGCACGCCCGGCAAAAGCAGCAAGAAAGTGATGCCCGGGGTGACCCGGAGTGATGATATCCAGCTTATTGTCGTGGCGGACACGGATGTGCTTTCTGACCGGCTCTGGGTACAGATACGCCAGTTTTTCCAGCAACGGGTGATCTCGCCCTGGGCGGACAATGCCGGGTTCCTGGTTAGCTCGATTGAAAATCTGTCAGGGAATTCAGACCTGATCAGTATCAGAAGCCGGGGCCGCTTTTCCCGTCCTTTCACCAAAGTGGAATCGATTCGATTGCAGGCGGAAGAAAAATTCCTGGAGCAACAGCGAGAACTGCAAGAGCGGCTTCGGCAAACCGAGAAGAAACTGGCTGAACTGGAAGGAAACAGGGGGGTGGAAGAGCAAAGCCTGTTATCTCCGGAGCAGGAGAAAACCCTTGTCGAGTTTCAAAAGGAAAAACTCAAAATCCGCAAGGATCTGCGCGATGTTCAGCACCAACTTGACCAGGATATTGAAAAACTCGGAAGTAACCTCAAACTGATCAATATTCTTCTGGTGCCCTTCCTCCTGACAGTGATTGTTTTGGGAATACGCTATTTCCGGGGCAAGGCCAGGTACAGCTAAAAGACTCGCAGGATTGTATTCTTGACGTTAGGGCAGCCCCACATAGCGATATTTGATTCCGGCTCCGGGGGGCTGTCGATACTGCAATGCCTGCTTGACAGTATCGGCTTCTGTCATTTCAGCTATTATGCGGACGATGCACTCCTGCCTTATGGCCATCTCGGTGATGAACAGGTTCTGATGCGCGTGGTGGATGAACTGTCGAGTCACTTTGAGCACAATTCCCCCGACTTGCTTGTTGTCGCCTGCAACACTGCCAGCACCATTGTTTTGCCAGGGCTTCGCAGTAAACTGTCGATACCCGTGGTAGGTGTGGTGCCTGCAATAAAACCGGCGGCAATGGCTTCCAGAACCAAAAGTATCTGCCTGCTGGCCACCCCCGCCACCATTCGTCGCCCCTATATTGACCGTTTAATCTCTGATTTTGCCAGGGACTGCCGTGTGACTCGCGTGGCCGCGTCAGACCTGGTTCAGCTTTCAGAAGACTACCTGCAAGGGGAAGCATTAAATCAATCCATTATTGACTATCACATCGACAACATCTTCGCCCTGGATGCCGATACAGATTGCATCGTACTGGGTTGTACACACTTTCCGCTTCTCAGGGCCAGCCTGGAAGAATCGGTGTCCGAGCGTGGCAAATCCCGGGTCAGCCTGATTGATTCAGGCGAGGCCATTGCAACCAGAGTGGTCAACTTGCTGAAAGTGCAGGGAAAGACTGTGTATTGCAGCGAGCCGGGTATCATGGGCAAGGTGAACCTTTACCATACAAAGAGCAAGGCCAACGATAGAATCTGGCTGAAGAAATGCCACCAGGCACTTGGCTCCCGCTGGCGAGGCCACCGGGATGTGACTGTGAGGCATTTATCGTTGCAGGGGGGGTGCTGAAGTCAGCCTCCTGGCCTATTGCAATATATCCGCATAGTCATGTCTCAGGTCAACCTTGCGAAGTTTGCCCGTTCCGGTATGGGGCAGTGAGTCAACCACAATCACCTTGTCGGGAAGCCACCATTTTGCCACTTTCTCCTTGAGAATATTCATCAGGGCTTCTTCGCTGAATCTGCGTTCGTCTCTCAGGGTAACAAGCATGACCGGGCGCTCGTCCCATTTGGGGTGGGCGACGCCAATGACGCAGGCTTCGTTTACTGTGGGGTCATGCAGTGCCGCGTTTTCAAGATCGACGGAGCTGATCCACTCACCGCCTGATTTAATGACATCCTTGCTTCGGTCAACGATTTTCAAATACCCCTCGGGGTTGATTACAGCCACGTCGCCTGTGTTGAACCAGCCATCTTCAAACTTGTCTGCACCTTCTCCCTTGAAGTAACCGGAAAGCACCCAGGGGCCCCTTGCTTTCAGTGTGCCAGTGGTGACCCCGTCATGGGCAACCGGTTTGTTGTCGGTATCAAAAATCTCTATTTCGATGCCGAACATCGGCTTGCCGGCACTCGCCTGAATTTTGAATCTCTGTTCTTTCGGCAGAGCCTTGATGGCATCGGTTTCAATGGCTGCCGTGGCAAGCGGGCTGGTTTCCGTCATGCCCCAGATGCCCATCCAGTAGACACCGTAAGTTTTTGCCCAGGTTTCCACCAGGGCGACCGGGGACGCAGAACCACCCACACCAACGGTTTTCAGTGACGGGATTTTTTTGCCGGATTCCTGCAGATAATTGTGCAAGTTCAGCCAGACAGTAGGTACGCCATAGGCCTTGTCAACCCTTTCCTGCCCGATCAGTTCCTGTAACGCCTCTCCATCAAGCCGGGGGCCGGGAAATACCAGTTTGCTGCCATAAAGCAGGCCGGAGTAGGGGATACCCCAGGCGCAGACGTGATACATGGGCACAACGGGCATGACCGAGCTGGCTTCATCAAGTTTGAGGTATTGGGAGCTTCCGCTCATCATCGCGTGCAGTACGGTTGACCGGTTACTGTACAGCACGCCTTTGGGATTGCCGGTTGTACCTGATGTGTAACACAGGCCGCAGGCCGTGTTCTCATCCAGCGTGGGCCAGGCAAATGTATCGGGCTGATTTTTTATCAGTGTTTCATAGTTGAGAACATGGGGCAGTGATGTGTCCGGCATTTCATCTTCGTTGCAGTTGATGATAATGGCTTCCACAGTGGTCAGCTCATCCTTCACTTCTTCGAGCAGGTGAACAAGGTCGGGGTCGACGAATATCAGTTTGTCTTCCGCATGGTTGGCAATCCATGCAATTTGCTCGGTGAACAGGCGTGCATTCAGCGTATGAACGACTGCGCCCGATCCTCCGATTGCGTAATACAACTCCAGGTGTCGGTAATTATTCCAGGCCAGTGTGGCAACGCGATCCCCGGTGCTGACGCCGAGATCGGCCAGCGCATTGGCCAGTTTGCAGGTTCTTTTGTAAGCGTCCTGATACGAGTAGCGGTGGATGGTGTGCTCACCAACCCGGCTGACGATGCTTTGCTCCGGGTAGCGCTCTGCGGATGACTTGATTATATCGCTCACCAAAAGCGGTGAATTCATCATATTTCCGATCATGGATGTTGGCTCCAGTACATATATTCGATTTATTGTGGTATCCAATTTATTTTGGATGAACGGAGTGTATCGGTTTTTCTATCCTTTCAGGAAAAAATGGCATGAAAAAAAACGGCCATGATCCAGTCAGAGGGCCGTGAATACCACCAGTCACGAGTGGTAAAGGGGGGGTTGCATCTACTCAATATGCCTTTGGACAAGCTTCCGGGAGTAAACGTATGGCCAGTCGTGTTCATTATGGCTGATTCTCCGTTTAATCCGGCTTTTATCAAAAAAACAGGCAGGTTAACTGTCAGGCCGTTGTGCTGCCATGCAGCATGCCTCTCATTTCATTATAGTCCTGGACCTGGATGAGTCAATGACTTTTTGCTGTTATGCAGCAATAATAATTGTTAGTTCGAATTATTTGGGTTATGTTGTAGCCGTTGCGCTTGCCGGTTCGATCATGGCGGGTTTGCATAACTGTGAGTATTTATGGCTGAAAATCAGATGAATAGCCAAAAATAACGAGATACTTTTCATCATTGTCAATCAGGTAAAATACCAATGCTTTATCACGCCTATGAACTGAGCCACGCCATCTTTTCTCCCGCAAGGAAAGTCGCCAAACTGGTGAAACAGGCCAACCGGGCCAAAATAAACCCCTTGTCTCATACCTTTGTGGGAAAGCGCCTGTCAGCCGGGTTGTCCCTGTTTGAGCGCGTCACCAAACGCTATGACAAACCCGAGTGGAAACTGCCTGAAACCCGGTATCTGGGTAAAACGGTTTCGGTTACCGGGCATGTGGTCTGGGAGAAACCGTTCGCCCGTCTGGTTCACTTCAGGCGCGACATCAAACTGGCAGACAAACGCAGAAGCACCTCCGGCCAACCTCGTGTTTTGATTGTTGCGCCGTTATCCGGGCACTATGCAACCCTGTTACGGGGAACTGTGGAGGCTTTTCTGCCTGACCACGAAGTCTTTGTGACTGAATGGACTGACGCAAGGGATGTTCCGGTCACCGCTGGCAAGTTTGATCTGAACGACTATATTGATTACCTGATCGAGATGCTGCTTGCCCTTGGGCCGGGCGTACATATTGTCGCCGTGTGCCAGCCGGGGCCAGCCGTACTGGCGGCGGTTTCAGTCATGTCGGAAAACCGGTCAACCTCGTTACCGGCAACCATGACCATTATGGGTTCACCGATAGATACCCGGCTGTCGCCGACGGTTCCCAACGAACTGGCCAGGAAGAACAGCTACAAGTGGTTCAAAAAAAATATGATCTATTCGGTTCCCCTGCCTCATAAGGGTGTGTTGAGAAAGGTCTACCCCGGTTTTCTGCAACTGGGCGGCTTTATTACCATGAACAGTGACCGCCACATACAGGCTCACAAGGATTATTTCAATCACCTGGTCGAAGGTGACCGGGATAGCACGGCAAAACACAAGGAATTTTACGACGAGTACCTGGCTGTTCTCGATCTCCCGGCAGAGTTTTATCTGCAAACCATCAAGGATGTGTTCCAGGAACACAAACTGCCTGATGGCAAGTTTTATCACAGGGGAAAACTGGTCAAACCGGAATTGATCACCGAAGTCGGCCTGATGACAGTGGAAGGTGAAAACGACGATATTTCCGGCATTGGCCAGACCCAGGCAGCACATACACTGTGCTGCAATATTCCGCAATCCAGACAACAGGACTACATCCAGCCGGGCGTTGGCCATTACGGTGTGTTCAGCGGTCGCCGGTTCAGAGAAGAAATCCAGCCCAGAGTGGCCGGGTTTATTCTGGATAATTTTGATGCGAAAAAAGAGAAAGCGCTGCAGAAAGAGCGGCGATATCTTTTTGAATTGGCCGAAGGTGAGTGATCGGGGCGGGGCCTGTTCGTTTTGCCTGGTGTTTTCCGGGTGCAGGGTGCCACCCGACAGTCTGTTTGAGATTGAGTTGCGAACAAATTGGTGAGGGGTACTTTTATGAAGGGCAATTCCGTAAAGGGCAGTTTCCTGAAGGGTAATTTCCTGAAGGACAATCTGGTTCTGATCGCAGGGATTGTGCTCCCTGTTCTGCTTGTTATCGGCTTTTTGATCCTGTCGGCTGTCCCGAAGGCGATGTTCCCCCCTCCGCAGTATGATTTTTTACTGGTGGGTTATCGGTATGACAACCAGATTGTTCGTGACTACCATGTGGGTTTTGAGGTCAGGGAAGGTGTGGTAACGGGGCGTGTGACACCGAAAAGGGAGGGGGTTGAAGACTTTCGCTTTCGCCAGCGCGCCAGTCTGTTTCTTTACAGGGCGGACGAGCAGCGATTTGAAGAAGTGCCTTATGATTTGCCGGATAACCTGGAAGAGCTGAAAAAAAGCGTGACCTTCCCGGTAAGGAAACTTCAGAATCTGTCTTTTTCCTCCAATTTGATTTCGCCAGACGGGTTTCAGTTTGATTATTATGGGCGCCGGAGTAGCAGTGGGCTGTTAGGGGAAATTTTTGGTATGGGGCGGCGATATGGCTATATTCTCAGCAAAGAAGGCTCCAGTTTCGAGCTTCCCCCGGTTGCAGTGCAAACAGGTTATTACTATAGCGATAACCTGTCCTTTATCGGCTGGGTTGTCTCAGAGAGGAAATCATCGTGACCGGCAGTATGACAGGCAGGGAAGATGCGTTGGCCGATATCGTCGATATTGCCAAACGCCATAATCTGGGGATAGATGATATTGCACAGGCTCTGACGGGCTCGACATCGCCAGACCCGGCTGCTCGAAGCTCTGGTGTGCTTGCCAGGGTGCTGGCGTTTCTCGGGAGTATTTTCGTCCTGGCCGGTGTCGGGTTGTTTATCGGTGTATTGTGGGACGACTTTAACCCGGCGACCCGGGTTCTGGTGACTCTGGGGGCAGGGTTCGCTGTTTTTCTGTTCGCTCTGACGACAATGACGGATGTGCGCTTTGCCAGGGTGACCACGCCTTTGTTGCTGGTTTCTGCCTTGCTTCAGCCAATGGGTATTCTGGTCATGCTTGCCGAGTATTCTGACTATGGCAAGGCCGAGCACGCCATACTCTTTGTGTGTGTGGTGATGTTTATTCAGCAGTTTTTCATTTTTCTGGCTCGCAGGGAATACACGGTATTGCTTTTTACCTCGCTTTTTTTTGGCGCGGCGGGTTTCGGTACTTTCTGTGACATTATTGATATTGAGGGAAATCTGATCTTTATGGCTTCGGGTCTTTCTCTGATGTGTCTCTCCTATGTAATAGACAAGTCGATACACAAGGCCATTACGCCATTCTGGTATCTGGTTGGTTCGATTTTTTTTCTGTCCGGCGTGTTTGATCTGATTGAACACAGCGTTTTCGAAATTCTGTTTTTGGGTTTTTCTGCCGGTATCATGTACCTGGCCACCGTAGTGCGAAGCCGGACACTGTTGTTTGTCAGCGTGTTGTCGATGATTTCATTTATCGGCTATTATTTTCAGGGGGTACTGTCGAGCGCGTACGGGCTGATTCTAATGGGGGTATTGTTAATCGGGCTGAGTGCGCTGGCCATGCAGCTGAGCCGGAAATATATTCAAAACTGACAGGCCGGTTTACCGGTTGTCGGGAGTCGGGGCGCAGGCCGCTATCCCTGTTGTGAGCGGGGAGGTCTTTCTGTACACTTCAGGATTGAACAGAAAGATAAAAGTGTACTTGAGGATAAATGTGCACGTGAGGATATGAAAGTGCACGTGAGGATATAAAGTGCACATAGAGCCTGCCCTGCCGAAACAATCCTGAAAATGATCACGTTGCCGATTAACCAGACTGAATAGTAATGAAATATCTTTCCGGATTTAACAAAAAACTGTCTCGATTGCGCCATGACAAAGGGTTCTCCTGTGAAGATATCGCCCGGTTGGTGGGTGTCGATGTCGATGTTGTCAACGCATGGGAAAACACCTCCGATGAACAGAGAAGTTACCCTGATTTGGACAATGTGATCGACCTGTGCCTGTCTGCGAGTGTTTCTCTGGATGAACTGTTAACTGTCCCGGAAGACGAAGCCAACTTTCAGTTGGAGTTACCGGGCTTGAGGTTTGTCGAAGAAGCGGATTTATCCAGAAGCCTGGATTTTCTTCAATATGAAATTGACAAGCTGATCCCGACAGAAGACGAGCTTGAGTTGCTCAGACGATTCAGGCAATGCGATGATGAGAGCAGGAAGCTGATTATACAGCTGATGGCACAGTAAGGGGGCGGCAGCCGACAGGTTGCACCGTTCCGATTCCCGACTCCTGATTCGAGAAAGTCAGTAACGACAGAAAGTCAGTAACGACAGAAAGACAGCAACGGTCCGAAGCGGCTGTTGGCTCACCGTATTCCATCCCGTCAAACTCTTCCAGTTTCCCGGCAAGCCTGATTAAAACACCCATTGACAGGAGGTGACAAGAGGCTTTGCTCGCGAAGCATCAATATTCCGGCCATCTTGCCATTGGCGAGTCTGCAGGAGCAATTGTCGCTGTAAATACTGGCGAATCCGGAAACCCGGTCTATGCTGATGGAAAGGGGCAGAGGTATCTTCTATGTTTGGCAAGACCATTTCTGGCATGTATTCCTCTAACGCATTCCTCTGGCCCCGTGGTGGCAAGAAGATGTTGTGGTAAAAAAGAAGCCCGTAGTGAAGAAGGTCGCTATGAAAAACTCGAATAAAATTCCGATTTCTTCCGGCATAGGTTTCCGCATTGCGCTGATTTCCTGGCTGGTGTCTATTGGTACTCTGGCAATTTTTGTTGTCGTTATCATTCCCCAGCAAAAAGCCATATTTTTTGAGGATATGGAATCCAAGAGCCGAAGTCTGGAAGCTTCCGTGCATCATGCCATCGAAAGAGAAGTGATTTCAGAGGATGTTTCCAGCCTGGTCAAAACCAGCCGGGCTTTGCTGGAAGGTGATTCCGACCTGGAATTCCTGGTTATCGTAAAAGGGAATGATTTTGTCTTGATCATTCGGCGCAACGGGTGGGAGATCGAGAAAACCATCGATAAGTTCTGGGTTCCCGAGGCGCTACACTATGCCAGTGCCATCGATACCACGCCCATTCTGGACAGACCGGTTTTTCATCATGCCCACCCGATCGAGTACCCGGGTGCCAAATTTGAATATTCCGGTGTCAAATGGGGATGGCTTCATATTGGCTTGAGCCTCGATAATTATAATCAGCGTCTGCAACACTTCTATCATCAGACCTTCCTGTTGAGCCTGAGTTGTGCGGTTATCAGCCTGTTACTTTGTCTGGGCTATGCTCGTCAGTTGGTGAAACCGATTACCCGGCTGCGTAATATTGTCTACCAGATTGCCAATGGAAACCTCAATGTGCGTGCGGAAAGCTCCCGCAAGGATGAGATCGGCAGTTTGGCTGACTCGGTCAATGATATGACCGAAGGACTGCTGTATCGAGAAATGATTATAGACAGTGTCCGCTATGCCGCCCAACATTTTCTGCAAGGCGTGGATTGGCAGGCCGCTATCTCGCCCGTCCTGGAAAAAATGGGGCAGTCGATTAATGCCTCCAGGGTTTATGTCTTTGAAAACACCAGAAACGACAAGGGTCAACTATGTATGTCCCGGCGTTGTGAATGGGTGGCCGAAAACACCACTTCCCAGATGGCCAATCCCGAGTTGCAAAATCTGCCCTACGCGGTAACCGGTTTGGGTGAAGAAATACTCTCCCGGCTTGGTCAGAACGAGGCCGTCTCCATGCTGTTATCCGAGATGAGTGATGAAACCCGGGCCATAGTGGAACCCTTGGGAATCTGTTCCGTTATCCTTGTGCCAATTATGGTAGGAAAAGAATGGTGGGGCTTCATTGGCCTGGATGATTGTATTCGCGAACGCGTCTGGCTTGAAAGCGGGCAGGACAGCATCTGTGCCATCGCAGATATGCTGGGTACAGCCATAGGCCTGCAGCAGGCTCAGCAATCCTTGCTGGAGGCCAACGCCACGCTGGAAGAGCGGGTTGAAAAACGAACCAGGGAACTCCGGGATCAGGTAACGGCCAAAGAGCAGGCTATGCGTGAGTTGGCAGAAACCCAGAGTTCACTGCTTGAAATGTCCCGTGCTGCCGGCATGGCTGAAGTGGCAACGGGCGTGCTCCATAACGTTGGCAATGTATTGAACAGCGTTAACGTCTCCAGCAATCTGGTTTGGGAACAGGTGCGTCAGTCCCGGATCGGCAATGTCAGCAAGGTCGCGGAACTCCTGAAGAATCCCGAGGGTGGCCTCGCCCGTTTCCTGACAGAAGACTCGCGTGGCAAACAGATCCCGGCCTATCTGGACACACTGGCGGCAGCGCTGCAAAAAGAGCACAGGCAAATAGCGGATGAAGTCGAAGCGTTGCGCCGGAAAATTGATCATATCAAGGAAATTGTCAGTATGCAGCAAACCTACGGGCGCGTTCTCGGAGTGGTTGAAACCATCGACCCTCAAGAACTGATGGAAGATGCACTGACCTTGAACAAGGGAGGAATGGCCCGGCATCAGGTTGACGTTGTCCGTGACTATCAGGAAGCCCCTGCCATCGTTGCAGACAAGCATACCATCATGCAGATTTTGCTGAACTTCATTACCAATGCCAAATACGCTTGTTCGGAAAGTGACGGCCCTGAAAAAAAGGTGACTTTGCGTGTGTTCAGTCCCGCTCCGGATCGGGTGGCTTTTCAGGTGCAGGATACCGGCGTAGGCATCCTGCCGGAAAATATGGATCGTATCTTTCAGCACGGTTTTACCACGCGTAAAAAAGGCCACGGTTTTGGCTTGCACAGCGGGGCACTGGCTGCCCGTACCCTGGGAGGCGAAATTGGCGTCGCCAGCGACGGCCCGGGATGTGGTGCCACCTTTACCCTGGAAGTACCTGTTCGTTCCGGAGAGAACGCATGACGGATGCCGAAAACAACCATTCCTACCGTATTCTCATCATCGATGACAATCAGGCCATTCATCAGGATTTTGCCAAAATTCTGATCAGGGAATCGAACGAAGAGTCTGATCTGGACGATCTGGAAGCGGTACTTTTCGGTACTGAAAAGGCAAAGAGCGAAGCGTCAGATTTCAGGCTCGATTGTGCGACTCAGGGCCTGGAAGGGGTGGCCATGGTTGAGCAGGCGCTGGCAGACGGTCAGCCATATACCCTGGCCTTTGTGGATAGCCGCATGCCTCCCGGAATAGACGGCGTAGAAACCATTCAGAGGCTTTGGCAAAAAGACCCGGAATTGCAAGTCGTATTCTGCACGGCCTATGCAGATTATTCGTGGCAGGAGATACGCGATATTCTGGGTGAAACGGACAATTTGCTGGTTCTCAAAAAACCGTTTGACAACATGGAAGTGCTGCAAATGGTGCATGCATTAACCCGCAAATGGCAACTCGCCAAAGATGCGAAAGGGCGCTTGCATCAACTTGCGTTCTATGACAGGTTGACCGGCCTGCCAAACAGAACCATGCTGTCAGAGCGGCTTGCCAGCGCGTTGAAACATGCCAAAGCGAATCAGTCACAGGTGGCCCTGCTGTTTATCGATGTGGATAATTTCAAGCGGTTCAATGATTCTCTGGGGCACGGTTTTGGTGACAAGTTGCTGAAAATCATTGCCGAAAAGATTGTTTCCTGTCTGCGTGCCTCGGACATCGTTGGTCGATGGGTCGCAGCCAGGCTTGGCGGTGATGAGTTTATCGTCGTACTGCCAAACATCACATCAGAGCGTGTCTGCGCGGGCGTGGCACAGCGCATCACCGATACCGTTGTCGAGCCGTTTATGCTGGGTGGGCACCAGATTCAGGCTTCGCTGAGTATTGGTATTGCCATTTGCCCCCAGGATGGAGAAACCAGCGAAGACCTGCTGAAAAACGCGGATATGGCCATGTACACTGCCAAGCGAACCGGCAAGAACACCATCGCCTACTACCAGGAATCCATGAATACGCGAGCCGTGAAGCGGTTGGCCGTGGAAAATGCATTGCGAAATGCGCCTGCCCGAAACGAGTTTTTTCTTCACTACCAACCCCAAATGGAGCTGGAATCCGGCAAAATCAGCGGTCTGGAAGCACTGTTACGCTGGCACAACCCCACCCTTGGACAGGTGTCACCGTTTGACTTTATTCCAATAGCGGAAGAACTCGGTCTGATCATCGAGGTGGGAGCCTGGGTGTTGCGAGCGGCCTGTGCCCAGGCCAGGATGTGGATAGACCAGGGGCTGTTCTTGCCGCGCATTGCGGTCAATGTCTCCATCAAGCAATTTTGCCATCCTGATTTTGTTTCGGACGTGAAACAGATCCTGGCCGACACCGGCCTCGACCCCGAAGTGCTTGAAATTGAAATTACGGAAACCCTGTTTGAAGATAACGTCGTCGATCTCGGGGTGGTGGTGCAGCAGCTCAGGAGAATCGGGGTCAGCATAGCAATTGATGATTTCGGTACCGGCTACGCCGGCTTGAGCCGGTTTCGGAATATTCAGGTTGATTTCCTGAAAATAGATCGCTCCTTTATCCGTGAAATTGAAACCAGCAGCAGCGCCCGGGATTTGATCAGGGGTATCCTCGCCCTGTCGAAATGTCTCAATCTCAATGTTATTTCAGAAGGTATTGAAACCCCGGCGCAGATAAAATACTTGCGTTCCATCGGCTGTCAGTATATTCAGGGATACCTCTACAGCAAACCCCTCACCGCAGAGGCAACGGAATCCTTTCTGCGCAACCCGCCAGATACCCCCCCCCCCCCCCCCCGGCCGGCGTGGAAGCCACGAAAGATCGTCTGCAGCGATTTTTATAAGCAGTAATTGCTAAACAGGCTTGACTTCACTCCAGGATAGCGTGGACACTTGCTTTGTGCCTTGCACAAACAAACTGAGTGCCTTGCACAAACAAACTGAAATCCACTATCAATCCAATTAGAAGAAGAAATCACTATGGGCGTATTTGGTGTTTTGAGTTTTGTCGGCTTCACGGCTATGGTTGCCGTGATATCTTATTACATGACCAGAGGGACAGATGAAGAGCATTCCGATGGTTATTTTCTGGGAGGAAGATCGTTAACCGCACCGGTGATTGCCGGCTCTTTGTTGTTAACCAACCTGTCTACGGAACAAATCGTTGGCCTGACCGGGCAAGCCTATTCTGAAGGTATTCTTGTCATGGCCTGGGAAACCCTGGCGGCAATCGCTATGGTGGTAACGGCACTGGTACTCTTACCTCGCTATCTGAATACAGGAATCAGCACAATCCCGAGTTTTCTCGAAGAACGCTATGATGCGCAAACCAAGACTGTGACCTCGATTCTGTTTTTATCCGGTTATGTTGTCGTATTGCTACCGATAGTTCTGTATTCCGGTGCCCTGGCACTGTCAACCATGTTTGATGTACCCGCACTGTTGGGAGTTTCAGACACAAAAGCCTTATGGCTGACAGTTTGGGCTATCGGTATTATCGGTTCGATCTATGCGATTTTCGGTGGACTCAAGGCGGTTGCGGTATCCGATACGATTAACGCGGTCGGTTTGTTCGCCGGTGGCTTGCTGGTGCCATTGTTTGGTTTGGCTGCGATTGGTGATGGCAGTATCATGGACGGTATTTCGACGCTTTACTCAGAAAATCCGGAGAAATTTGATTCCATTGGTTCGTCGGATTCTTCCGTTCCTTTCGCTACCATTTTAACCGGGATGATGCTGGTTCAATTGTTCTACTGGGGCACGAATCAGGCCATTATCCAGCGAGCTTTGGGGGCAAAGAACCTGAAGGAAGGGCAAAAAGGTCTGCTCCTGGCTGCCGTACTCAAAATCTTTGGCCCGGCGATCGTCGTATTGCCCGGTATTATCGCCTATCACCTCTTCGAAGGTGGCCTGGACGTTGCCGACCAGGCGTATCCTGAACTGGTCAACGCGGTTCTGCCATTGTGGGCTCGCGGTTTTTTTGCTGCTGTTTTGTTTGGCGCAATTTTGAGTTCGTTTAACTCGGCACTGAACAGCTCGGTTACCCTCTTTGGTGTCGATATTTATCGACAATACTTCGCCAAAGGTGCGTCGGATGAACAGGTGGTTTCCGCTGGCAAGAAGTTTGGTATTGTGTTGGCCATTGCTTCGATGACCATCGCTCCCTTTATCGCCAATGCACCACAAGGCTTGTTCGGCTACCTTCAGGAAGTAAATGGTTGTTACAGTATTCCCATTTTGACCATTATTCTGGTCGGTATTTTCTCTCGCACGGCATCACCCATTGCGGCGAAAATCGCTTTGGCGTCAGGCGTGGGGCTCTATATTCTGAGCCAGTTTGTTATCAAGCCATTGGTGGGTGCCGAATATCCGCACTTCCTGCATGTGATGTTTATCCTGTTCGTGCTTAATATTTGCATCATGCTGTATATTGGCAAACGCTGGCCGATGGAAAGGGATATGACCAAAAAATCTGTTCCAAGCCCTGTTGATATGACTCCCTATGGCGCAGCCAAAATACAGGGTGGCATCATCATTTTGATTGTGGTTGGAACTTTCGTGTTCTTCACCTGATCGATCCATACCTGCCAACCTGCCAATATATCCGGGCAATCTGCAAAGTCGCCCGGATATATTGGCAAATCAAACGAAAATGGAGGCCGTCATTCCGGCCTCCAGACTCATCCTCCCTAAAATAACCCGGTTAGCAATGCTGATCAGCCCTGACTATACTTGAGGTAAAACCTGACCCACCGATAACAGACCAACGACCCAAATGAGGCTCCCTATGTTCGGCATTCCAAAAAAACAACTGGAAGAAACCATAGCCAACCTGGAACACCTTCTTCGCAGCGATGGCCAGCACTATGGTGTGGACATCCCCGTCAAAGCGTTGCAACCCTTTGCATCTCGACTGCAAACACTCATCCGCCAGCATCGGCAACAGCTTGGTGATCTGAACGCAACGATCAGACAGCTTGATGCCGAAGGGTCGCATTGAAAAAGCTGCACAGCAACGCGCCGAGCGAGACGAGTTGATGATGGCCACCTCTCAGGACGGTCTTTGGTACATGGAATACCCCGAAACGGGCAGGATTACCGGCGATACCCCCTTTATCTGGTCTAACAATTTCAGACAAATGCTGGGTTATCACAACGAACAGGATTTTCCCAATGTGCTGGACAGCTGGGGTTCCAGGTTACACCCGGACGACAGTACCCCGACATTCGCCCTGTTTAGCCGGGCCCTTGAAGACAAAACCAACCAGACCGCCTACCAACCGACCTATCGTTTGCGACTCAAAGGCGGCAGTTATCGCTGGTTCAAGGCCGACGGTTTGATCAAACGGGATGCTGACGGCAAGCCCCTGTTGATTGCAGGTTCGCTAACCGACATTCACGAAGAAGTCATCAATAGGCAAGACCTGGAAAACACCAGTGACCGCTTTGAACTGTCCAGTAACATCATTAGTGACGGAATCTGGGATATCAGGTTTGACAACGGCCAACTGCAATCGGCAAATAACCGGTTTTGGTACTCCGATCGCTTTAAGATATTGCTGGGTGAGCCCGCTACCGAGAAGCTGGAGAACTCTCTTAACGCTCTTGTAAGTCGAATGCACAGGGATGATAAAGAAGTGTTCAAAGAACAATTTGGCAAACATATTGACCAGGGTGTCGATTTTGATATGGAACTTCGCCTTCAAATCAAAGGCCAGACTGACTACGCCTGGTTTCGCGGTCGTTGCCAAACCAGGCGTAACCCCCAGGGCCAGGCCATCCGCACCGTTGGTGTAATCAGCAATATTAACGCCTCGAAGCAAGGCGAGAAATTACGCGAATTGGAAAAAGTCAATAACGCACGCATTCAAGACAACATCAGCCAGATTGCCGGCATCGTCAAAACCATTGACGAGATATCCCAGCAAACCAATCTGCTGGCACTCAATGCCGCCATCGAAGCCGCCCGCGCCGGAGAACATGGTCGCGGCTTCTCCGTCGTTGCCGACGAAGTGCGCAATCTCGCTGCCAAAACCGGCGATGCCATCAAGCAAATCGATGAAATGATAAAATCCTGAATGCCTGCCAGGTACCGCCCGACAATTATGGTGGCGGGGGGATCACTGCCTGTTTCCTGAAATGCCGTGCGCCACACTTCCCAAACACCCGTGCTCCTGCTAGGATGAGGTGAATTTTCAGCTGCCACAGGCTGTAAGCTGTCCGGGCATTCCTCTCGTTGCTGTGTCGCAATGCACAACGGTAGAGACATCACACCCGTAAGGAGAAGACCAAAAAGAAGAATCACTGGTCGGGAACCTCCAGAGGCGACCGGTAGAATAAAAAAAACAAATTATGACTAATGAGGAGAACGAGTATGAACTCAATCGTATTGGCGGTCATCGTTATGATGGGCCTGAGTCTGATGCGAGTACCGGTGATTCTGGCGCTGATTATCGCGACCTTCGTCGGCGGCATGAATGCCGGCCTGAGCATCACCGAAATTGTAACCCTGTTTGAAGGTGGTCTCGGCAACGGTGCGACAATCGCTCTGTCCTATGGTTTGCTGGGTGCCTTTGCGGTGGCATTGTCACGCTCGGGGATCACCCATTTTCTTGGGGAAAAAATCGTCTCCGTGGTGGGTGCCAAAGGCAGTGAATCCAGTGTTCTTTTTGCCCAACTGGTGCTGTACAGCGCATTTTTAATCTGTGCGAGCCTGGCTGAAACCCTGGTTCCCGTCCACATCGCCTTTATCCCGATTCTGGTGCCGCCACTAATGGCCGTCATGGATATGCTGAAACTGGATCGCCGCGCCGCTGCCTGCGCACTGACTTGCGGTTTGATTCTGGCCTATATGCTGTTTCCGGTAGGGTTTGGTGCCGTCTATCAACAAAACGTGCTGGCTGAAAACATCAATCTCGCCGGTGCGGATCTCGGATTTTCGGTCGATGCCGCGTCAATACCCATGGCCATGTCAATTCCTGCGCTATTTATGTTCCTGGGATTGCTGATTGCGATTGGATTCAGCTATCGCAAACCCCGTGAGTACAAATTACGAGCGGTAGCCGCACAGGGTGACAGAGAGCCGGAAGGGCGTGAGTTCAAGCCATTCCAGATCGTGCTTAGCGTAGTGGCCATCTTTGTGGTACTGGGTGTACAGCTGTACTCCGGATCAATGATTCTATCCGGTCTGATCGGGTTCGCGATACTCAGTTTTACCGGTGCCTACAAGTGGAACGAGGTTGATGGTGTGTTTGTGCTGGGCCTGCGAATGATGGCGCTGATCGGCTTTATTATGGTTACCGCACAAGGTTTCTCGGCAGTGATGAACCAGACCGGTGAAGTTCCGGCGCTGGTCGAATCCTCGTCCGCGTTAATCGGTGACAGCAAAGGGCTTGCCGCCTTTATGATGCTTTTGGTCGGGCTATTGATTACCATGGGTATCGGTTCGTCATTTTCAACGGTTCCAATCATTGCCGTTATCTATGTGCCACTGTGCCTCGGCTTCGGCTTTTCGCCCCTGGCCACGGTGGCGCTGATCGGAACTGCCGGTGCCCTGGGTGATGCCGGTTCTCCGGCCTCGGACTCCACCCTTGGGCCAACCGCCGGTCTCAACGCCGACGGTCAGCATGATCATATGTGGGATACGGTGGTTCCCACCTTTATACACTTCAATCTTCCGCTGATCGCGGGCGGGTGGATTGCAGCGATGGTTCTGTAGCCTTGGTGTTCAACATACCCTGCCGGACAGGGTAGACAAGGGTTTCGGTGGAGCGGCAGAACATGTCGCTCTGCCGTCATTTATTCTGAGTTTGCCCTGCTATTGGCAGAAGCCTCACGGACACTGATTTACCGGCCATTTATTATGGTTCTGGTCAACGGATTCAAACCGACCAGGTAGCTCAGGTCAGCCGGGCGCTCGATATCCCAAACTGCCAGGTCGGCATCCATACCGACGCTGATTTGCCCCTTGTTTGTCATACCCAGGGCTTTGGCACCGTTACGGGTGGTGCCGGCGAGTGCCTCTTCAGGCGTTAAATCAAACAGGGTACAGGCCATATTCATCATCAACAATAACGAGGTCACCGGTGAGGTGCCGGGGTTACAGTCTGTGGCTACCGCCATTGGCACACGGTGTTTGCGCAATAGGGAAATCGGTGGCACGGTTTCATCTCGCAACATATAAAATGCGCCGGGCAGCAATACGGCAACCGTATCACTTTTTGCCATTTGCTCGATATCCTCTTCCTGCAACTGTTCCAAATGATCACTGGATAGCCCTCGATACTCGCTGACCAGCCGACTTCCACCCATATTGGTCAACTGTTCCGAATGCAGCTTGACCGGGATGCCCAGTGCTTTGGCGGTAGCAAAAACCCTGGTGATTTGTGCCAGATCGAAAGCAATGGCTTCGATAAAACCATCGACAGCATCGACCAGCCCTTTTTCGTATAAAATCGGTAGCCACTCACAGACCTTGTCGATATAGGCATCCGCATTGTCCTGGTATTCGGGCGGCAGGGCGTGTGCGGCCAGACAGGTTTTTTTCACCGTGATGCCATAATCTTCGCCCAGTTTTCGGGCAACTCGCAGCATTTTTTCTTCGCTGGCCAGATCCAGCCCGTACCCCGATTTGATTTCGACACTGGTTACGCCTTCTGCCAGCAAGGCTTGCAGGCGTTTTTCACTTTGCCGGTATAATTCGGTTTCATCGGCATGTCGAGTGGCTTGTACCGTGGCCAAAATTCCACCGCCAGCCTGGGCAATTTCGGTATAGGTTGCCCCTTTTAACCGGGCTTCGAATTCATTACTGCGATTGCCGCCATAGACCAGATGAGTATGACAATCGATCAGGCCCGGTGTGATCCATTGTTGCTGAATGTCCAGGACTTCTGCACCGGCATGCCGACCTGAACGGATTGCCTCGGCAGCCTGGTCACTGGTGCCCAGCCAGACAATCTTACCATCGTGAATAGCGATGGCTGCGTGCTCGATACTGCCGTATTCATTGTGCCTGTCGCTGCCCGGTCGATAACCGGAGTCTTCGCTAAAGGTTGCGATACTGGCATTGATGATCAGTTTGTCCAGTTGGTCAGGGAATGTGTTCTGCCGGTCAGCGAAGGGGTTGTCGCCAGTTTGTCCATTCATACTGTAATTTCCTGTAAAAGATGGTGATTGCCAATGTCAGCCAGCAGCCTTGCCGCGACCTTGCTACTGATACCATCACGATCAAACCCGGGGTTGATTTCGGCAAGATCGGCGACCTTGACCTTGCCGGTCGCCATCAGGCGGTCGATACAGCGTTCGACAAAATCCAGGGTCAATCCTTTCGCTGCAGTGGCACTGACGCCCGGTACCAGTCCGGCGGCAAAACAATCCATATCGATGGTCAGATAGAGGATGTCCACTTGCTGGCCAAAGGCGTCGAGTGTTTGGGCAATTCGCTCAAACGGCTGCCGGTAGCAGTCATTATCGCTAATCATCTGAATGCCCAGGGTTTCCGCACGGTCAAACAGTGCCGCCGTGTTGCTGTATTCACTGACCCCGATGCACAGGTAATGAAAGGGGCGGTGGCTGGCCTGCAAATGTTCGGCAATCTGCCGAAAGGGTGTGCCGGAGGTAGCGACATCCGATTGCCGAATATCCAGATGGGCGTCAAAATTGACCACCCCGATGCGCTGGCCGGCCTTGTCGGCATCGCTCAGGCTTTGCCAAAGCCCCAAAAAGCTGGCGTAAGCGATGGCGTGGCCACCGCCCAGACCAATGGCGAGGCCACCTCGATCGAGTACGGTCGTGATTGTATCGGCATAGGCCTGTTGCGTCGCTTCCAGTGCGTTTGCCTGCCATTGATCGTTATCCACACACTCGATGGAACCGGCATCACCAATCAGCCTCGCCAGTGCCGCAGTTCTATCGGTGCCATAGTGATCCAGCAAGGCCACCGAACAGGGTAGTCTGGCCAAAGCCTGACGAATCAGATCGGGAGCAGTTTTTGCCCCGACCCGGCCCTGGTTACGCCGCACACCCTGATCACAGGCAAAGCCGACCAGTCCGATTTTCTGATCGGTGTAAGTGTGCATCAGTTCATGCCAATAACATGCCCTGTCACTTTCAAATGGCTCATCCCGGCCACTATACAGGTCTGGATTGAATGGATGGTATCGGGTGTGGTTCATTTTTTATTATCACTCTGTCTCTATTGCCATTCTCATTGGTACGCCCGGCAGGCCGCACGATTACAGAAACCACTCGGCACGCAGATCCGTCCAGTGGTCATTCAGCTCGCCGGATAAAACCAGTTGTTTGGCTGCCTCGATGTCGGGGGCAAGGTAGCGGTCCCTGTCATAAAACTCCACCCGGCTACGCAATTTTTGATGAGCGGTGGACAAAAGTCGCGAGGTTGACAGGCCCTGATGAAAATCAATGCCCTGGGCTGCGGCCAACAATTCGATACCGACAACGGTTGCCGTGTTTTGTATCATATCGAACAGTCTCCTCGCTCCGTGGGTGGCCATAGAAACGTGGTCTTCCTGGTTGGCAGAGGTGGGAATGCTGTCCACGCTCGACGGGTGGGCAATGCCCTTGTTTTCCGAAACCAGTGCGGCTGCGGTGACATGAGCAACCATAAAGCCCGAATTGACCCCGGGGTTGTTGACCAGAAATGGCGGTAACCCTGATAGATTCGCATCGATAAGCAGGGCCACCCGACGTTCGGACATCGAGCCGATTTCGGCAATCGCCAGCGCCAGGGTGTCAGCAGCAAAGGCGACCGGCTCGGCGTGGAAGTTCCCGCCTGACAGGGCGACCGGCATTTCTCCATCGTCAAAAATCAGCGGGTTATCGGTCACTGCGTTGGCTTCGATTAACAGGGTTTTACCAGCCTGGTTGATCATATCCAGGCATGCCCCCATCACCTGTGGCTGACAGCGCAAACAATAGGGATCCTGGACTTTATCGCAATCACCGTGGCGATGGGACTCGATGATTTCACTGCCCTCAATCAGGTTGCGGTGGGCCTGCGCAATCTGAATTTGCCCGTGGTGTCCGCGCACCGCATGGATGCGCGGGTCAAAGGGGGCCGATGAACCCTTTGCTGCATCAATGGATAGCGAACCGGTAATTGTCGCCGATGCCAGCAAATCACAGGCGTGAAAATAGGCGCGCAAGGCCAGTGCAGTGGCAACCTGTGTGCCGTTAATTAGTGCCAGGCCTTCTTTGGCTGCCAGAGTGATGGGGGATAACCCGGCGTTTTTCAGCGCTTCTCTGGCTGGCAATTGCTGGCCATCGACGTAACAAACCCCCTCGCCCAGCAAGGTCAGCGTCATATGCGATAGCGGAGCCAGATCGCCCGATGCACCAACCGAGCCTTTTTCGGGGATATGCGGAATAATATTGTGGTTGATCAAATTCAGCAAACCGTCAACGATCACGCGTCGAACACCCGACACCCCCTGGGCAAGACTGGCCAGTTTGGTCAGCAAGACCAGACGTACCACGCCGTCCGGTAAACGCTTGCCGGTGCCGACCGAATGCGAAACAATCAGGTTGTGTTGCAATAACTCCAGTTCGTCATCGTCGATACGCGTTCTGGCCAGCAGTCCAAAACCGGTGTTGATACCGTAAGCACTTTTATGTTCGGCGACAATCGCCTTTACCGCTTGCCGGCTTTGCTCAATTTGCTGGTAAGCCTGGTCATCGAGGATGATTTTTACCGGCTTGTCGTACACTTCGCGCAGTTGTTCAAAGGTTAACTCTCTTGGTGAAACAGATAGCGTTTTCATTGGTTGTTCCCTGTGCCATTTATTATTATGCCCCTTGACAAAAAAGGGTGGGGTGGGGTGGGGGTGGGCCCGGTATACGCCCTCGTGGGCAGACTGTTCCTGGAGGCGCAGACTGCTCACAGGGGCGTGAACAGATGCCGTTATTTTATCATCGGCAAATTTAACCCGTATTCCTGCGCGGTTTTAATCGCCAGCTCGTAACCGGCATCGGCGTGCCGCATCACCCCTGAGCCACAATCATTGACCAATACGCGGGCAAGGCGTTTTTCGGCCGCATCGGTACCATCGGCGACAATCACCATACCGGAGTGTTGCGAATAACCCATACCGACACCACCACCATGATGCAGGGACACCCAGGTCGCCCCACCGGCAACGTTCAACATG
>PDPE01000052.1 GCA_002747395.1 Pseudomonadota bacterium | reverse complement strand
TCGGCTGCTTTGGTGGCGCTATAACCTTGTTCTGTCATTAGTGCTACCGCCTCTTCCTTGAAGACCTTCGGGTAGCTTTTTCTCGTTTGTTTGGTACTCGTAGGGACACCTTAATAGTCAGTGGATATTCTCTCTTATTAATATGTCCGGTGTCATTAGACCACTACACTCTTTCGAGGTGCAAGTCTATTACCAGACAAGGATAAGTCAGACTTGCAACAGGATTTCCAACAGCCCGTACCTGCGACATGCAAATAGCCGTAATCGCTTGATCTATAAAGCAAAACATCGCACTCAGAACGGGATGTCGTCATCCATATCATTCATTGGTTCCGGCATCGGTGCCGGTTGGCCGGTACCAGAGCCATACCCACTACCCTGCTGTGCATTTCCGGGAGCCGGTGCCGACTGTCCTCCCTGGGCAGCCTGCCCACCTTGTGGATTTCCACCCTGCTGGTAGCCACCACCCTGTTGGCCATAAGCCTGGGCTCCCCGACCCATGCCGCCATCCCCGGCTGATGATCGACTGTCCAGCATTTGCATCTCATTGCCGATGATTTCGGTCGTATACTTGTCCTGGCCACTCTGATCCTGCCACTTGCGCGTCTGAAGGCGACCTTCCAGATAAACCTTGGATCCTTTATGCAGATATTCTTTCGCAATTTCTGCCAGGCGATTAAAGAGCACAACACGATGCCACTCGGTTCTGGGTACCAGTTGCCCGGTATTCCTGTCCTTGTAACTCTCATCAGTGGCAATACTGAGATTGGTCACGGCAGACCCTTGGGCGGTATATCTGGTATCCGGGTCAGAACCAAGATTCCCTATTAATATGACTTTATTGACTCCACGGGCCATTTTTATCTCCGGCTAATCCAACAACATTTCAGACTCTGCGTCTCGTTTGCGTGATCGTAACAAATTTTCATGGCACTGACACCTGGTAAAACCCCGTACGCGAGATTCACTCACCGAAAGGTCATTCGACAGCACGCTTGCCCGATACCAGGGGCGAGTAATGCCTGATTTCATCCATATCGATCTTTGCGCGATCTATTTTCAAATAGGCAGAGCGCTCTTCAATCACCACCACCACATCCTCAACCCCCTGTATACCGGCCAATTCGCCTGAAATGCGCAAGGCATCATGCTGATTCAGGTCGCCATCCAGCCTGACCATCAAGCTCGATGTATAGCCGGGCCGCTTCATCGAAAGGGCATAAAAAAACCACAGGCCTGCCGTCACCGAGCAGAAAATGTAAACCACCTTCCCTCCCCACAGTTGATAGATCATTCCCCCGCATACGCCACCGAGAAACGCACCCAAAAACTGACTGCTTGCATAAAAGCCCATCGCCGTGCCCTTCATACCGGCTGGCGAAATTTTGCTGACCAGGGAAGGCAGCGAAGCCTCCAGCAAATTGAAAGCCACAAAAAAACCAAATAACCCGGCCCACATTTCAGCAAGCGAACCATCCAGAAATGCAAGCAACAGGGAAGATGAGAAAAGGAGTGCAATCGCCCCCAGAAACACCGGCTTCATTTTCCGTTTTTTCTCACCCAGAATAATGAAAGGCACCATCGTAACGAAGGAAAGACCGGTAACGGAGAGATAGACCCACCAATGCCCGGATTGATTCAGCTGGAATTTTCCGACCAATTCCAAAGGAACCACGATAAACAGCGCCGTCAAACAAAGATGAAGGGCAAAAATACCAAAGTCCAGCCTGCGCAGTTCCGGGTTTTGCAAAGCCAGGTGCATCATTTCTTTTACAAGCTGGGAATCTCTGTGCCGAACACCGGACACAGGAGTCGGAATCAGGAAAACAACAATGAGAATGCCCGATGCGGCCATACAGGCCGTTAACCAGAAAATCCCGGACAAACCGAACCAGCTGCTGACCAACGGCCCAAGAACCAGGGCGACTGAAAATGAAATACCAATGGACAGACCGATCACCGCCATGGCCCTGGTCCGGTTTTCTTCCCTGGTAAGATCACTGAGCAGCGCCATCAATACGCTTGCAATTGCACCCGCCCCCTGGAGAAACCGGCCAGCGATCACACCATAAATGGATTCCGATACCGCTGCCACGACACTGCCTGCGACAAAAATCAACAGGCCGATAACAAGCAGGTTTTTTCGACCATAGCGATCAGATAAAAGGCCGAAAGGAACTTGCAATACCGCCTGGCTCAATCCATAGGCACCAATGGCCAGCCCGATAAGAAAGCCGTTTGCCCCGGTCAGGGATTGCCCGAGAATGCTGAACACAGGCAACATCATAAACAATCCCAACATCCGCATTGCGTATAGCAACGCCAATGAAATTACTGACTGCGTTTCACCGAACTTCATTCAATTCAACCTGAATTTCCATGCCCCGAGACCGGGTTTTATGGTAGCCTTTACCGCCTGGTTTCACTTAACAAAAAACATTTTACCAAAAGTATTCCCGACTTGTCGGTATTAGTTTTTTCAATCCGGTTTTAATTCACCATTCCAGCTTTTCCAGCCAGCCGGTCAATCCGACAGGTTGAGCGGGTCAGGAATGGTGCGCTTGGGACAATCTCATGGAAAACATTCTGGTTCAGGGTGCGCGAACGCACAATCTTAAAAATATCGACATTGAAATTCCCAGAGACAAAATGATCGTGATAACCGGGTTGAGCGGTTCCGGCAAATCCTCTCTGGCTTTTGATACGCTATACGCCGAGGGTCAACGCCGATACGTCGAGTCACTTTCAACCTATGCAAGACAGTTTTTGTCCATGATGGAGAAGCCTGATGTTGACCACATAGAGGGCTTGTCTCCGGCCATATCCATAGAACAGAAGTCAACATCCCACAACCCGAGATCCACTGTAGGAACCATCACTGAAATCTACGATTACCTCAGGTTACTGTTCGCACGGGTAGGAGACCCCCGCTGCCCCTCTCATGGCCTGCCCCTCCAGGCACAAACCATCAGCCAGATGGTAGACCAGGTACTTGAAATGGAGGCGGGCAGCAAACTGCTGATGCTTGCCCCCGTCATACAGTCCAGAAAGGGGGAGCACCAGCATGTGTTCGACAACCTGAAAAGGCAAGGCTTTATACGGGTCAGAATAGACGGCATTGTCACCGAACTGGATGACATACCCGCTCTGGACAAGAAGAAAAAACACACGATCGAAGTCGTCATCGACAGATTCAAGGTGAAAGACGATATTCAACTCAGGCTTTCCGAGTCGTTTGAAACCTGCCTCGAACTGTCTGACGGACTCGCTATCATTGCTCCATTTTCCGGCTCTGGCAATGAAACCATTTTCTCCTCCAGGTTCTCCTGCCCGAAATGCGGCTATGCCATCAGTGAACCGGAGCCCAGACTATTCTCCTTCAACAACCCCTCCGGCGCCTGCCCGGATTGTGACGGATTGGGCGTAAAACAGTTTTTTGATCCCGGCAAAATCGTTCAGGATGCTTCACTGAACCTGGCGGAAGGCGCCATAAAAGGCTGGGATCGACGAACCGTCTATTACTATCAAATGCTGGAGAGTGTCTGTCGGCACTATGATGTCGATATCAGACAACCATTCAACGCGCTACCGGAGGAAACCAGAAATACCATACTCTTTGGCAGTGGTGAACAGGCTATCGATTTTCACTACATCAATACAAAAGGTGACAGTATAAAACGGGCTCACCCCTTTGAAGGTGTCATACCAAACCTGGAGCGGCGATACAGGGAAACAGAGTCTCACAGCGTAAGGGAAGAACTGTCGAAACTGCTCACCAACCGAAGCTGCCAGGCCTGTAACGGCTCACGGTTAAATCAGGCGGCACGCAATATTTTTATCGGAAACTCCAATCTGCCAAGCGTCTCCTGTTTATCGATAGAAGCCTCATTAAACTATTTTGAATCCCTGAAACTGACAGGAAGAAAGGGGGAAATAGCAGAAAAGATCGTCAAGGAGATCACCTTGAGGCTTCAGTTTCTGGTCAACGTGGGATTGGAATACCTGACCCTGGACCGCAGTGCTGACACGCTTTCGGGCGGAGAAGCCCAGCGCATCCGCCTGGCAAGCCAGATCGGAGCCGGTCTGGTTGGCGTGATGTATATTCTCGATGAGCCATCCATCGGCCTTCACCAGCGTGATAATGACCGGCTGCTCGCCACACTGGCTCATTTGAGGGATCTGGGCAATACACTTATTGTGGTCGAGCACGATGAAGATGCCATTCGTGCTGCCGACTGTGTGATTGATATCGGGCCGGGAGCCGGTGTTCATGGCGGCCATATCGTCGCTCAGGGCACCCCGGAAGAAATTCAAAACCATCCTGATTCCCTGACCGCAGCCTACCTGTCAGGGCGCAAAAAGATTGGCATTCCCGAGCAGCGAACGCCTCCGGACAAGAGCCGACTCCTGGTATTGACCGGTGCCAGTGGCAACAATCTCAACGATGTCACACTTGCCATTCCTGCCGGGCTGTTTACCTGTATTACAGGCGTATCGGGGTCAGGAAAGTCAACCCTGGTCAACTCCACCCTCTACCCCATCCTTGCCCAACATTTGAATGGTGCAAAATCCCTGTCCCATTCTCCCTGCAAAGACATTCAGGGGCTGAATCACTTTGACAAGGTTATCGACATAGACCAAAGCCCGATAGGTCGCACTCCCAGATCAAACCCCGCCACCTATACCGGCCTTTTCACGCCGATAAGAGACCTTTTTGCAGGCACTCAGGAAGCACGTTCCAGAGGTTACAAGGCAGGTCGATTCAGCTTCAATGTAAAGGGTGGAAGGTGCGAGGCCTGTCAGGGTGATGGTGTAATCAAGGTAGAAATGCATTTCCTGCCGGATATTTACGTGCCCTGTGATGAGTGCAAGGGGAAAAGGTACAACAGGGAAACCCTTGATATCCTGTACAAGGGTAAAAACATCAACCAGGTGCTAAACATGACAGTGGAAGATGCCCACGAATTTTTTTCAGCGGTTCCCTTTATCGCGAGAAAACTGAAAACGCTGATGGATGTAGGGTTAAGCTATCTTCGGTTGGGACAAAACGCGGTTACCTTGTCCGGAGGTGAAGCCCAGCGCGTCAAACTGGCCAAAGAACTATCCAAAAGGTCAACCGGCAAAACCATTTACATACTCGATGAACCAACGACCGGTCTCCATTTCTTCGATATACAACAGTTACTCAATGTCCTTCTGGCATTAAAGGAACAGGGCAACACCATTGTCGTTATCGAACACAACCTGGATGTCATCAAAACCGCAGACTGGATAATCGACCTCGGCCCGGAAGGTGGCACAAAAGGCGGCAATGTGGTGGCGGAAGGTACTCCGGAGGAAATCGCAACCATCGAACAATCCTATACCGGCAACTATCTCGCCAAAATACTTCGACAGCAGTAATCAGGGTCAGGGTTGGCTGGCGTGACAATGCAAAGCCGATTATCACCTGAACCTGGAAGCTCTGTTATGTAAGAGAACAACGAAAATTACCGTTCGCCTGCCAGCCCAAACAAGATACTCTCCTGCTGGAATTCCGACAGCATCTGGTAATACGCTCTGGCATCCTGTTTTTAACTAAAGTATTCTACAAAGAACTGATTGGGCATATTTCAGAACGACTTTTGGGGACAGCAAAACCATTATGCCCAAAACAAAAAAGCCCGTGACAATTCACGGGCTTTTTTGTTTGATTCAAACAGACAAGGCTCACAAAGCGCCTGACCGCCTAATCTTCGTCTACTGCTTCCGCTTCAACAGGTCTATCGACCAATTCCACATAGGCCATAGGCGCATTGTCACCGGCACGCACACCGCATTTCAGAATACGAATGTAGCCACCGGGGCGACTTTCGTACCGGGGGCCAAGCTCGTTAAACAGCTTGGTTACGGTATCTCTGTTTCTTAAACGTGCGAACGCCAGACGGCGATTGGCAACACTGTCTTTCTTTGCCAGGGTAATCAAAGGCTCTGCGACACGGCGGAGTTCTTTGGCTTTTGGCAATGTTGTTTTTATTAACTCATGCTCGACAAGAGATGATGTCATATTCTTGAACATCGCCTTGCGGTGAGAGCTGTTTCTATTGAATTTACGACCACTTTTACGATGACGCATATTTCTGATCCTTTATCTACTACAATCTGGTACTAACCACCCAGCACTCGGTCATCTCCTTTCAAACTGGCGGGCGGCCAATTCTCAAGTCTCATACCCAGTGACAGACCTCTTGATGCCAACACATCTTTTATTTCAGTCAGTGACTTTTTACCCAGATTGGGGGTTTTAAGCAGCTCAACTTCAGTACGCTGAATCAGGTCACCAATGTAATATATGTTTTCTGCTTTCAAACAGTTTGCTGAACGAACCGTCAATTCGAGGTCATCAACAGGTCTCAACAAAATTGGATCGACCTCTTCCTCTTCCTCAACCAGTTCCGGTTCCTTTTCGTTATCAAAATCCACAAATACGGAAAGCTGCTGTTGCAGAATGGTAGCCGCTCTTCGAATTGATTCCTCCGGATCAATGGTTCCGTTGGTTTCAAGATCAATTACCAGCTTGTCCAAATCTGTACGTTGCTCGACACGTGCATTCTCGACAGAATACGCTACCCTGCGAACCGGGCTGAACGAGGCATCAAGTTGCAACCGCCCGATCGCCCGGGTTTCGTCGTCAGCAGAGAAACGTTGGTCAGCAGGCTCGTAGCCGCGACCCCTGGTGATTTTTAATCTCATAGTAATACTGGCTGTACCACTCAGGTTACAGATAACCTGTTCGGGATTAAGAATCTCGACATCGTGATCAAGCTGAATGTCTCCGGCCGTTACCGCTCCAGGGCCGGTGTGAGACAGGGTCAATACAACTTCATCTCTATTGTGCATTTTGATAGCCAAACCTTTCAGGTTCAGCAGTATTTCAATTACATCTTCCTGAACACCTTCAATCGCACTGTACTCATGTAAAACACCATCTATCTCGACCTCAACAACCGCACAACCTGGCATTGAAGAGAGGAGAATGCGACGAAGCGCACTTCCCAGAGTATGACCAAACCCTCGTTCCAACGGCTCCAAAGTTACCTTTGCATGAGTTGTACTGATTTCCTGTACATCGATATGACGAGGATTTAGAAATTCATTAACTGAACGCTGCATTGTTTCCCCTGCGATATAATATATGGGTGTTTAGATTACTTGGAGTAAAGTTCAACTATCAGGTTTTCGTTAATGTCTGCTGACAGCTCGCTTCTTTCAGGGGCAGCTTTAAATACTCCTGACAGCTTGGCGTTATCAACGTCTACCCATTCGATTGAAGCTCTGTTCGACGCTATTTCCAAAGCGTTTTTAATCCGCAGTTGATTTTTTGCTTTCTCTCTTATGGAAATAACATCCCCGGGTTTCACCTGGTACGACGCAATATTCAAGACACGATCATTGACGAGAACTGCCTTGTGAGAAACAAGCTGGCGAGCTTCCGAGCGGGTTGCACCGAATCCCATTCTGTAAACCACATTGTCCAGTCGGCGCTCCAACAGTTGCAGCAGGTTTTCACCTGTTGCACCCTTCAGTCGAGCCGCTTCCTTGTAGTAGTTTCTGAATTGTTTCTCAAGCACACCATAAATGCGGCGAACTTTCTGCTTTTCCCGAAGCTGAAGACCGTAATCAGACAGTCTGCCTCTCCTGGCGCCATGCTGGCCTGGTGCTGTTTCGACGTTACATTTTGAGTCTAATGCCCGCACGCCACTCTTTAGAAAAAGATCAGTGCCTTCACGTCGAGACAACTTACACTTTGGACCAATATATCTAGCCATCTATATGTCTCCTTATACTCGACGTTTCTTGGGTGGACGACACCCATTGTGTGGGATAGGTGTGACGTCTGTAATATTAGTGATCTTGTATCCGCAGGCGTTGAGAGCGCGCACAGCCGACTCACGTCCGGGGCCGGGCCCCTTGACGAGTACATCCAGATTTTTCAGGCCGTAATCAGCAGCCGCATTACCGGCTCTTTCAGCTGCTACCTGCGCAGCAAAAGGTGTACTCTTCCGCGACCCTCTGAAACCTGATCCGCCGGCAGTTGCCCAACTTAGCGCGTTGCCCTGACGATCAGTGATGGTCACTATCGTATTGTTGAACGAAGCATGAATATGCGCGACTCCGTCAACAACCGTCTTTTTCACCTTTTTACGGGTACGTTGTCCTGGCTTGGCCATTCGTTAATTTCCTATTTTCTGATTGGTTTACGTGGACCTTTTCGGGTTCTTGCGTTAGTTTTGGATCGCTGTCCACGCACAGGCAAACTGTGACGATGACGCAATCCTCTGTAACAACCCAGATCCTTCAACCGTTTGATGTTCATTTGAACCTCACGACGCAAATCACCCTCTACTGTGAGATTGGTGATTTCTGCACGTAAAGAGTCCAACTGCTCTTCGGACAAGTCCTTAATCCGACGCGTTGGCTCAATACTCGTTGCCTCGCAAAGTTTATATGCTGATGTTTTCCCTATCCCATATATATAGGTCAAAGAAATCACAGCATGTTTATTGTCGGGTATATTTACACCAGCAATACGTGCCATGATGTGTTACTCCGGTTAAACTCCGCTATTAATATTATCCGCCTTGGCTAAAAGGGCGCAAAATAATAGCGCCTGATCAAACATAAATCAAGCGCTATTTCCACACTCTCCTGGCCACAACCAGCTCTGGCCTTTACTAGCCCTGTCGTTGTTTATGGCGAGGTTCTTTGCAAATAACCCGTACCGAGCCATTGCGACGTATAATTTTGCAGTTTCTGCAAATTTTCTTGACTGACGCACGCACTTTCATCGTGACTGATCTCCACCGTTTTATGCCGATTAAGAGTTAACGAACAACTCAACTACGGCCATAGTTTTTCAAATTCGACTTTTTCATCAAGGACTCATACTGATGTGACATCAAATGAGACTGCACCTGGGCCATAAAATCCATAACCACTACCACCACGATCAGTAGCGATGTACCACCAAAGTAAAAGGGGACATTCCAGGCTACAACCATAAATTGTGGCAACAGAGACACTGCCGTAATATACAAGGCACCAAAAATGGTAAGCTTTGTCAAAACGCCATCTATGTATTTGGCTGTGTGATCACCCGGCCTGATACCCGGAACGAACGCACCGGATTTTTTAAGGTTGTCTGCGACTTCTTTCGGGTTGTACATCAATGCCGTATAAAAGAAGCAAAAGAAGATGACCGCAGCGGCAAACAATATGATGTATAAAGGCTGGCTGGGCGCGAGAGCCTGGGAAATATCAGCCAGCCACTGCATACCTTCCTTCTGACCAAACCATTGGCCGAGTGAGGCAGGAAACAACAAGATACTGGATGCGAATATAGGAGGAATTACACCCGCCATGTTTACTTTCAGAGGCAAATGACTGCTCTGCTGCGCGTACACTTTGCGCCCTTGCTGACGCTTGGCGTAATTCACAGTGATACGCCGCTGGCCACGCTCCATGAAAACGACAAAACCGACGATAACAACTGCAAAAAATGCAATTGCCAACAATGCAAGTATGTTGATCTCGCCCTGCCTGGCCTGTTCCAGAGACTGACCAAAGGCTGCAGGCAAACCCGCAACAATACCGGCAAATATCAATAGCGATATTCCATTACCGATACCCCTCTCTGTAATTTGCTCGCCCAGCCACATCAAAAAAACGGCACCACAAACGAAGGTAATAACGGCTACAAAATAGAAGCTGTAATTATCCACAAATGTCACACCCTGGGATGCCAGGCCGACAGAGATCCCCGTCGCCTGCACGGTAGCCAGCACCACTGTCGCATACCGAGTCATTTGACTGATTTTCCGACGTCCTGACTCACCTTCTTTCTTCAATTGCTCCAGCTGAGGGCTGACTACCGTCATCAACTGCATTATGATAGAGGCGGAAATGTAAGGCATTATGCCCAGAGCAAATATACTCATTCTTTCCAGCGCTCCACCAGAAAACATATTGAACAGACTCAATATTGTCCCCTGGTTTTGCTCAAACAATGCGGCCAGCCTGTCCGGATTGATCCCCGGGACAGGTATATGCGCACCAATTCTATACACAATGATTGCCAGAAAAACAAACCAGAGCCGGCTTTTCAGCTCGGCAAATCCCTTTCCTGCTGACGGTAATGGTGATTTAGCCATTTAGTCCTCTACTTTGCCTCCGGCGGCCTGAATCACTTCAAGGGCACCTTTGGTCACTTTAAGACCCTTCAGGGTTACAGCTTTTGCAAGCTCTCCAGACTTGATTACCTTGACTGTTTTTGCGTCAGCTCCAACCAGATTTGCCTTTTTGAGCGTATCCAGGTCAATCACTTCCGCATCAAGGGTAGCCAATTCATTCAATCGAACCTGTTCTGAAAAACGGCTTGTTCTGGACGTAAAACCAAATTTTGGCAGACGTCTCTGCAAAGGCTGTTGTCCGCCTTCGAAACCCGGCTTGACAGACCCGCCTGAACGAGATTTCAAACCTTTGTGACCTCGACCACAGGTTTTACCCAGACCGCTACCAATGCCTCGGCCAACACGTTTGGCAGCCTTCTTTGATCCCGGAGCAGGGCTTAGAGAATTCAGTTTCATATTACTCACCTTCAACCCTTACCATATAATTAACCTGATTGATCATACCGCGCACTGACGGGGTATCCTCAACTTCCACAGTGTGACCAATTTTCCTCAGTCCCAAACCTCGCACACTGGCCTTGTGCCTGGGCAAACGCCCGATGGTGCTTTTGGTCAGGGTAACCTTGACAGTTTTCTTGTCAGTCATCGTAATTACTCCGTGATCTCTTCCACAGTTTTACCGCGCTTTGCGGCAACTGCTTCCGGTGAAGTCATGGCTTTTAATCCTTCAAACGTTGCTCTGACAACATTGACCGGATTCGTCGACCCATAACACTTGGCCAAAACATTTTGCACTCCGGCCACTTCCAGTACGGCACGCATTGCACCACCTGCGATGATACCGGTACCATCCGAGGCAGGCTGCATATATACCTTGGAAGCGCCATGCCTGGCATTTACCGGATACTGCAATGTAGTTCCATTCAGAGCCACATTAATCATATTTTTTTTCGCTGATTCCATCGCTTTCTGAATGGCAACCGGCACTTCACGAGCCTTGCCTCGACCAAAGCCGACACGGCCATTCCCGTCACCTACCACTGTCAGCGCGGTAAAGCCGAAGATTCGTCCACCCTTGACCACCTTGGCTACACGATTCACCTGTACCAGCTTTTCCTGTAAATCAGGTGTTTTTTGATCATTAACACTCATGTTCATACCCCTTAGAATTCCAGTCCGGCTTCACGTGCAGCATCTGCCAAAGCTTTTACACGACCATGATATCTAAAGCCGGATCGGTCAAATGCAACAGCGGTAACACCTGCTTTCTTCGCTTTTTCCGCTATCGCTTTGCCCACCTTTGTCGCAGCTTCAATATTACCTGTACTTCCCTGTCTCAGCTCTTTTTCAACTGTAGAAGCTGAAGCAAGTATCTGTGAGCCGTCACCAGAAATAATCTGAGCATAAATATGACGAGGAGTTCTGTGTACGCACAGACGAGTGCTGCCAGCCTCTCTCATGTTCAATCTGGTTTTGCGCGCTCTACGCATTCTGGATTGTTTTTTAACATTCATCGACTTACCCTACTTTTTCTTGGCTTCTTTACGACGCACATACTCATCAGCATACCTCACACCTTTACCCTTATATGGCTCAGGTGGCCTGAATGCGCGTATTTCAGCTGCTGCTTGACCAATTACCTGCTTGTCAATTCCCTTCAGAACCACTTCTGTCTGCGAGGGAGTCTCACAGGTAACACCCGCTGGCAAGGCATACTCTACCGGGTGAGAAAAACCCAGGGTAAGATTCAGATTCGAACCTTTTGCTTGCGCTCTGTACCCGACACCAATCAACTGCAATTTCTTCTCGAACCCCTGAGTGACACCAATAACCATATTGTTCACTAACGCTCGCGTAGTACCGGACATTGCTTTTGCCTGCTTGCCGCCATTTTTGGCTGCAAATCTGAGCTGATTTTCTTCTTGCTTTACTTCAACCATCTCGTTGATGGCCATCTTAAGGGTACCTTTACCACCCTTGACTTCAATTTCGCCACCCTGCAACTTCACCTCAACGCCAGACGGTAAAGCAACAGGATTATTAGCAACTCTGGACATCTTGAACTCCTAGAATACTGTGCAGATTACTTCGCCGCCGACACCGGCTTTTCTGGCTGCCCGATCCGTCATAACACCTTTCGATGTTGACACGATGGCAACACCGAGGCCATTGGACACTTTAGGCAGATCATCCGAGCTTTTATATTGTCTTAGCCCGGGACGACTGACACGCTTGATCTGCTCGATGACAGGCTTACCTTCAAAGTATCTAAGCTCTATCGATAATGACGGCCTGGCATCCTCTGAAACCCTGTAGTTTTCGATATACCCTTCTTCCTGTAACACCCTGGCGACTGATACTTTCATTTTTGATGAAGGCATATCGACCGATTTCTTTTCTGCCATCTGGGCATTACGAATACGGGTAAACATATCCGCTAATGTATCTTGCATACTCATCTGTTATGAGGCTCCTATAATCTTTTCAGTTGTGCAGCGCAAACTCTCGCTTACCAACACCGCTTATTACCAGGACGCTTTCTTTAATCCCGGAACATCACCAAGCATACCGTATTCACGCAGCTTTATACGTGACAGCTTGAACTTGCGAAATACCCCGTGAGGCCGCCCAGTCACCTGGCATCGTCTGCGCAACCTGACCGGGCTGGCATTTCGAGGCAGTTTCTGCAACTGCTGCTGTGCTTCCCAACGCTCGTCTTCGGTGATATTAACGTCGCTGATTTTAGCTTTCAGCGCGGCACGTTTCTCTGCGTATTTTTCTACAGTCTTGATTCTTTTGAGCTCGCGCTCTTTCATGCTGATCTTTGCCATAATTTCAGACCTTACTTTCTAAAGGGGAAATTGAAGGCTTTTAATAACGCTCGACCTTCGTCATCCGTTCTTGCCGAAGTGGTAACGGTAATATCCATTCCACGCAACTTGTCTACCTTGTCATACTCGATTTCAGGGAAGATAATCTGCTCCTTGATACCCATGCTGTAATTGCCACGACCATCAAAAGACTTACCGTTCAGCCCACGAAAATCCCGGATACGAGGGATAGAAATATCTACCAGTCTCTCCATGAATTCCCACATTCTTTCACCGCGTAACGTAACCTTGCAACCAATCGGGTATCCCTCCCGGATTTTGAACCCGGCCACCGATTTTTTTGCTTTGGTGACGACCGGCTTTTGACCGGAAAGCAGCGTCATATCGGCAACTGCGTGCTCGATTTGTTTTTTGTCTCCAAGCGCTTCACCCACACCCATATTGAGCGTGATTTTTTCCAGCCTGGGCACCTGCATGACGTTCCGGCAGCCAAGCTCCTTCATCAACGCGGGCACAATCTCTTTTTTATAGAGTTCTTTCATTCTTGACATGGCTTAACCCACCGCTATTAATTATCAATAGCTTCGCTATTTGATTTGAATATTCTAACTTTGGAGCCGTCTTCAAGAATTTTAAAACCCACTCTGTCAGCTTTACTGGTTGCACTGTTATAAATAGCAACATTTGAAACCTGAATCGGGGCCTCTTTTTCAACGATTCCTCCAGGCCCGCCTTGCATCGGATTAGGCTTAGTATGACGTTTAATCATATTAATACCTGATACGATAAGACGACCGTCAGACAATACACGAGTAATCTTGCCTCGCTTGCCTTTATCTCTACCGGCAATGACAACGACTTCATCGTCACGTTTTAGTTTTTTCATATCTGGCCTCTCGTCCTCAAAGCACTTCTGGAGCTAACGAAATTATCTTCATGAACTTGTCATTACGAAGTTCACGAGTCACGGGACCAAAGATCCGGGTGCCGATAGGTGCTTGTTGAGTATTCAACAATACCGCAGCATTACCATCAAAACGAATCAACGAACCATCGGGTCTTCTTACGCCTTTACGAGTTCTGACAACTACAGCGTTTAAAACCTGACCTTTCTTAACCTTACCGCGAGGAATTGCTTCCTTCACCGTAACCTTAATTACGTCACCAATGTTCGCATATCGTCGATGTGATCCACCCAGGACTTTGATGCACATGACTCTGCGAGCGCCGCTGTTATCGGCGACATCAAGCATAGATTGTGTCTGAATCATGGCTGTTCTCCAACTATATATCTGTCAAATGACACATCCACCACCGGGTGGTTATACCTTATTGGCATGCTCATCAATGTTGACCAATCTCCAGGATTTGGTTTTGGAAATTGGGCGCGACTCTGCAATTGTCACTGTATCACCGATGTTGCACTCGTTTTTTTCATCATGAGCGTGAAGTTTTGTAGAGCGCTTGACGTATTTCCCATAGATGGGATGCTTTACGCGCCGCTCGATCAGAACAGTAATGGACTTGTCCATTTTGTTGCTGACAACTTTACCGCTCACTGTTCGTACACTTTTAGCAGTTTCGGTCATCATTCATTACCCGCTTTTTCACTTAACACTGTTTTAACTCGAGCGATGTTACGTCTGGTCTGACCCGGCAAGTGGTTTTGACTCAGCTGGCCAGTCGCTTTACGCATGCGTAAATTGAACTGCTCTTTAAGCAACTCAATCAGCTCTTTGTTCAGCTCTTCCGCTGTTTTTTCTCTCAGTTCACTTGCTTTCATTACATCACCGTCCTCGTTACAAAGGTAGTCGCGACAGGTAATTTGGCAGCTGCCAACGCAAAGGCTTCGCGTGCCACTTCTTCAGACACACCTTCCATTTCATACAACACTCTACCTGGCTGAATTTGAGCGACCCAATATTCAACAGACCCCTTACCCTTACCCTGCCGCACTTCCAATGGCTTTTGAGTAATAGGCTTGTCCGGAAAAATCCGTATCCATATCTTTCCGCCCCGTTTTATCTTACGGGTCATTGTTCTACGAGCAGCCTCAATCTGGCGAGAAGTGATTCTGCCTCGACCCACTGCTTTCAATCCGAACTCACCGAAGCTGACTTTGCTTCCTCTCAGGGCGAGACCGCGATTTCGCCCTTTTTGGGCTTTTCTAAATTTAGTTCGTTTAGGTTGCAACATAACCGAGCCCCTTACCTGGTTCCTTTCTTCTTGGTGTTCTGCTTGTCAGCACGCACTTGCTCCATGCCTCCAAGAATCTCACCTTTGAAGATCCAGACTTTTACGCCAATGATGCCATACGTGGTCAAAGCCTCGTGGGTTGCATAGTCGATATCTGCTCGTAACGTGTGCAATGGCACGCGACCTTCACGATACCACTCTGTACGCGCAATCTCTGCTCCACCCAGTCGACCACCGACCTGAATTTTGATCCCTTTCGCGCCCTGACGCATCGCGTTTTGAACCGCTCGCTTCATGGCTCGACGAAACATAACGCGACGCTCAAGCTGACTCGCGACGCCCGCTGCAACGAGTTTCGCATCAAGATCAGGCTTGCGAATTTCTTCGATATTGATATGGACGGGCACCCCCATCATACCACTGATCTCTTTTCTCAATTTTTCAACATCTTCGCCTTTCTTACCGATAACAATTCCCGGTCTGGCAGTATGTATGGTAATTCTGGCATTTTGCGCGGGACGCTCTATGACAACTTTACTCACCGATGCCTTTTCCAGCTTCTTAATGAGGTACTCACGAACCTCGATATCATTAAGAAGATTTTTGGAGTAGGCATCTTTTTCTGCGTACCAAACCGAGTTGTGATCCTTGATCACTCCCAATCTGATACCTGTTGGATGTACCTTCTGACCCATCTGAGCATCTCCTATTGTTCAGCAACTTTGACTGTGATGTGGCATGTACGCTTGAAGATACGGTCAGCACGCCCCTTGGCACGCGGCCTGATGCGCTTCATCGTGGCACCTTCATCGACAAACACTGTAGAAACTTTCAACTCATCCACATCAAGGCCATCGTTGTGCTCAGCATTCGCAATGGCAGAATCCAGCACTTTTTTCATGATAGCAGCCGCTTTTTTGCCACTATACGCCAGCGTATTCAACGCCTCTTCAACGGACTTGCCGCGAATTTGGTCTGCAACCAGCCTGGCTTTCTGAGCAGACATACGAGCGCCTTTCAGCTTCGCAGATACTTCTTCCATCTTTCTCTCCTCAGATTACCGTTTGGCTTTCTTATCAGCGGCATGACCGCGATAAGTCCTGGTTGCCGCAAATTCGCCCAACTTATGGCCAACCATATCTTCTGTAACAAACACGGGCACGTGCTGCCTGCCGTTGTGTACAGCTATAGTCAAACCGACCATCTCGGGAAAAATCGTTGAACGTCGAGACCAGGTCTTGATTGGCTTCTTGTCCTTTTTTTCCAGAGCGGCCTCTACCTTTTTCAATAAATGAAGATCGATAAAGGGACCTTTCTTTAGTGAACGTGGCACAGCCTATTCCTCTTATTTAGCTGATCGACGACGTATAATCATCTTATCAGTACGTTTGTTTTTGCGAGTTTTA
>PDPE01000043.1 GCA_002747395.1 Pseudomonadota bacterium | reverse complement strand
TTCTTTTGGCGAGGTTTCCCGAAATCTTCACCAAAACCAGACACTGACGGCATTGTGTTTCTTTCAGGGCGATCCGGTATCCAGTATGTACATCGGCTTTCTTGACACCCTGAAAACGACTCTTGAGCACTATGAAGAGATTGAAAAAGCACAATTGGAGAAAACGATATTCATTAAGGATGCTCTCATTGACGAGTATAAGAAATACGACCATATAGCCAGCAGCAGCAGCTCAAATCTTGCTCATATTTCTGAAAAGGCAGCTCACAATGACGCTCATGCCAGCAGTGTCAAAGAGGGTGTGGAAACATTTGAGGAATCGATGAGCAACCTGAAAGCGTTGTCGATACATTTGACCGATTCTGTTGAAACCATACGGGAAAGCACTTCACAAGTCTCCGCTGTATTGCAAAAGATATACGATATATCTGATAAAACCAATCTGTTGGCCTTGAACGCCAGTATAGAGGCAGCTCGTGCCGGAGACGCAGGAAGAGGCTTTGCCGTGGTCGCCGACGAGGTCAGAACGCTGGCAAATGATGTAAAATCCAGCCTGAGTGAAATCGACACGACCTTTTCATCCATGGACGAGATAGTAAGAACGCTCGAAAGCTCGTCAGACAAGGTACTGGCCTCCACCGAGAGCAATGACAACACACTGAAAAAGCTGAGTCAGTCCATTACCCTGATGGAATCAGAGTCCAAAAAAACGGTAGAGATAGCGGAAACAGCCCGGGACGAAGTGAAACAGAATCAGAACAAGTTAAATCGTATACGAGAAAACATCGCGCTCACCCAATCTATCAACGATTCCCTGCTGGATGCAGGTGAGTATCAATAGCAGATTCGATCAACTATCGAATCAACTATTATCAGTCAGGGCTGCCACAGCCCTGAACGGGCAACCCCGGCGTCTTTGCGGCAAAACAAATCACAGCAGTTTTTTTCCTGTCAGCACTGACAGGTAACAAGCCACATTTACCGCATCGGGCCGGGTTGTTGACTGTCAACCGACCGGTCAGCTCTTGCTGAAAAGCACCGGATTTTCTACCTGTTTGTTCTTCTCAGGGTTTTTATTGACAGTTTTCCGGCGCGAAAACCCTGTCTGGGTCAATATTTCAGCAATTATTTCACATTGCATGGATTGGCGGTTTGCAGTAATGGCCTTTAATAATTACTATCATCACTCCACTTCAGAAGAGACTGAATACATGACAAGGTTGAGACACCAGAAAATCCTCCATAAATGGTGGGTTCTGTGCCTTTTATTTGCACTTTCTTCTCTGGCTCAGGGACAAGACTGGGTTTATGCCACCGTTAAGGGTGACAACTTGTGGAGCATCAGCAAACAGTACCTGGACAGTACCGAAAGATACCGTCAGCTGGTTAAATTGAACGGTATCAAAAACCCGAACAATCTCTTGCCTGGCGCCAAGATCAGGATTCCCCTGAAGTGGATTCGAAGTAATGTGGTTCCGGCAAAAATCATGGCCGTTGAAGGCAAGGCGATTCTGACCGGTTTTCTTGGCAAGACAACCCGCGTATCCTCGGGTGACCAGGTAAACATGGGCGACACGCTGCAGACATTAAAGCACTCCACTGTGGCCGTTCAGTTTGCTGACGACAGCGTTCTTACGCTGCATGCTGACAGTATGGTGAGATTCGACCACCTCAGCGCGCATGGCACGACGGGCATGGTAGACACCAGACTCAGGCTGGTCAGAGGAAGGGTAGAGACCAGAACCACCCCCGCCAGCGGGCCGGGCTCCCGCTTCGAAATCAAAACTCCCTCGGCGATCAGTGCCGTCAGGGGAACCAGATACCGGGCTTCGGTACTTGACCAGGGAAACGCTTCTGCCATAGAAGTCATTCATGGCAGCGTGGCAGTAGAAGCAGCCGACTCCAAAGAACTGGTACCAGGCGGGTTTGGAACCCGTACGGAAAAAAGCCGCCCCCCCCTGCCCCCTCTGCGCCTGCTTCCCACACCCGCCTACAGGCCGATTCCGGCTTCTATCAGGGAAACCGGTTATGTGATTCACTGGGATCATGTAAGGGGAGCCAGCTCCTATAGAACAGAAATCTCCGCCGACAAGGCCTTTTACACGGTACTGTGGGAGCATCTGGGTGAGCGCCCCGAAGTGGCATTGCCGAAACTTGAAGATGGCAACTATTTCCTGCGAACACGAGCTATTGATGAATTAAATCTTGAAGGGTTAAATGCTACCGCCCGGCTCAATATGGATACTCAACCCCAACCACCCGTGCAACTGCAACCTTGGGACAAGGCCGTTTTTCGGGGCACCTCCCCCGAGTTCAAATGGACGGACAGCAAGCAGGCCAACTCGTACCGTCTGGAAATTTCCCGTACCGCTTCATTCGATGAATTGGCAGTCAACGAAACGTCCCTGACCCGGCCACATTACCAGGGGGACACCTTAACGAATCCTGGCACCTACTACTGGCGCCTGACCAGTATAGACAGGGAAGGCAAAACGGGGCCCCGAGGGGTCAGCAGACAATTTCAGATAAAGCCCGAAACCGGGGCAGTGGAGGCCACCATTGGCATCCGGGAAGACAATCAATTGGTGGCCAAATGGACGAAAGACCAGGCTGACCGGAAATATCAGGTGCAAATCGCAACTGTTGAAGACTTTACCGACCTGCAAATTGACCGGATAACGGAGGCGGCGGAATTCACTTTCGAACCTGTGGCCTGGCAAAACAGATACCTCAGGGTAAGGATTATCGAAGAAGACGGGCATGTCGGCCCGTGGAGCACAGTACACAAGATAGCAGGAACCACTGATGACAGCTGGCTGCTGCTGCTTCTGCCACTGTTTCTGGCGTTGATGTGACTGACCTGATACCAGAGCCAATCCGGGACAGGACGTTCCTGAGGGATGTCGTTTTACTGGCGTTGATATTACTGATTGTCAACCTTGCCATGAAGCACTTCCGCGTATTTGACCGTCTGGACCATATGTTTTATGACCTGACCCTGCCACTGATAAGCCACACGATAAGCGATAAAGTGGTCGTTATCGCCATCGACGAACTGAGCCTGGACAAGCTCGGTCGCTGGCCCTGGTCCCGCAAATACCATGCGCAGCTGCTCGACAGGCTATCAGACTCAAAGACCAGGGCAGTCGGGCTTGACCTTCTGCTTTCCGAGCCACAAACAGACGACCCTGCAGCGGACCCGGCACTGGCGAAGGCAATTGAAAACAATGGACGTACCGTACTGGTTTTCGCACCTGAACCCCCGATCCGGGGGCTCCCTGTCGGTGAAATTCTGCCCTTGACCGATTTTACACTGGCCGCGGCCGCTCTGGGTCATGTCGATCTGGAGCTCGATATTGACGGATTGATTCGATGCATCTACCTGTTCGCGGGCCTGGGCACACCTCGCTGGCCGGCATTTTCTCTGGCAATGCTGCAGGTAGGAGCCACCGGACAAGCGCCGCTCGACCTGGCCCCCAGACCCGTGTCGGCCACAGAAAAGTGGACACGCCAGCACGAGATGCTCATTCCCTTTGCCCGGAGTGGAACTCACCCGACAACCTATTCTTATGTTGATGTATTGGAAAACAGGGTTCCGGCATCCACTTTCGATGACAAGTATGTACTGGTGGGAGTAACAGCAACAGGCCTGAGCGATGCAGTATCCACCCCGGCTTCACCGTCACACCAACTGATGCCGGGAATTGAGCTCAACGCCAACATACTGAGTGGACTGCTTGCCGGCATCATCAGAACAGACATGGCAACGACCTGGGCATCCGCTCTGACTTTTCTGCAGGTGCTGGTCATTCTGCCACTCATTGTACTTCTACCCGGTCGCTTTGGTATCGCCACAACAACGGCTGGCCTGGCAGTTGCGCTGGTTTTACCCTTCGTGATGATCAGCCTGACCCAACAATGGTACCCTCCTGTGCAGGCCATGTTATCCATCGTATTAATCTGGCCACTATGGTTATTACGACAGAATAAAGTCGAAAAACGTATTAACGACGAACTGAAGTCCCAGGTTGAATTCTATGCCTTACACGAACCTTACAGCGGCCTTCCCAACCAGTTAATGCTGGAAAGGAAACTGGATCACTCTATCCTGCACGCCAATGCAAACAGTATCTCTGCGATAATGATCATCCACCTGGAGTGGCCCGTGGCCAACTCGGCCATATCCGACGGGTTGTTTGAGGCAAAGCTGATAAAGGTACTCGCCACTACCTGCCAAAAACTGGCGAGAAAAGATATCTTTGTCGCCCATTTAAACAGCGGGCATCTGGCCTTGCTCAGTGAAGGCCATGCCTCTGTCGACGATGTGAAAGCCTGGGCAGACCATCTGCCGCCAAAGCTCAACCGGGATGCGGATGATTTTTATGGCCGAACCGGAACATGCACAACCATAGGCATAAGCACCTGGTCCGACGGATCCAGCACTCCGAATCAGCTGCTGAGAAACGCCCGGGCCGCACTGCTTCAGGCAAGGCTTCTGGCAGAGAGCCCTGCCATTTCCCAGGTCAGACCAATCGCGAAGAACCAGGTATGCGTTTACTCGGTCAATATTACCCAACAATTGCTGAGGCGCACACAACTGAAACAGGCTCTGTATATGGCACTCAGGAATAACGAACTCGAGCTGCACTATCAACCGCAACTCGACACCATACAGGGCAAAATAGTGGGTGTAGAAGCGCTATTGCGATGGCGCAACAAAGAACACGGGGTAATCAACCCTGAATCATTCATTCCCGTTGCCGAGGAGACAGGCCTCATAGAGATGATCGGGCAATGGGTGATTGAAAATGCCTGCAAACAGCAAAAGGCGTGGGAACAGGAAGGCCTGGGCAGAATCCGGATGGCGGTGAACGTCTCTCCGCTGCAGTTTGTCGACAAGGAGTTCTGCAGGAAAATTACCTCAATACTGAACCATCTCGATATGGAGCCTGCCTATCTTGAACTTGAGATTACGGAAAGCACCTTGATGACAAACCTTGGCAGCGCGAAGGAGGCTCTGGAGAGGATCAAGGCAATAGGCGTCGAGCTGGCAATTGATGATTTTGGTACCGGGTTTTCTTCATTGAACAACCTGCGCCACTTTCCTTTTGACCGACTGAAAATAGACCGAACCTTTACACGGGAAATTGGCCAAAGCAGAAAGGGAACTGAAATTACCATTTCCATTCTGGATATGGCCAAACAGTTAAATCTGCTAGTCACAGCAGAAGGTATTGAAACACTGGATCAGGCCACTTTTCTTCGTCAGCACAGCTGCGACGAGTTTCAGGGATTCCTGTTCAGCCGACCGCTATCCGCTGAAGAAATATCGGCAAAACTGCGGTCAAATCTGGCCCAACCTGACTGGCTTGAAAACCTGCATTTGGTCGACGAAGTACCGGTCAGCGAGAATATTTCACACTCTGACGAAAAATAACAAGTGCCTCAACCTGTCAGAACGGATATTGGCTAAAAACTGCCAGTCAGGAGAAACCTTTTTACCAACCCGAGAGTCTGCCTCTCATGGTGGATGCTGGCGTGCCCATAGGGAACTATGACAAAATCATCCATGTCGCTTGCTTTCGCCGATGAAACTTCCACTCGACCGTCACTTTCTTCAGGCATAAACAGCTTTCCGATCAATCCGTCATTTCGGCAACCGGCAATTACACCGATCCTGAATTTTTTGTCTGACCCGAAAGACCGGTATGATAAATTTGGAAGGAGATTTTTAACAGGTTTAAACAGCGTCGAGTACAGTGGAATACAATCTGCCATCAATGCCAGCCTGCTCCCCCCGTGGGGAGTTGCGATAAATACACACTTCCCCACATTTTCTTGCCCGATAAAATCAATGAAAGACCTTGTAATAAGCCCCCCCATACTGTGCGCCACATAGTTTACCAGCTCGACACCATTCAGAATTTCCCTTGTTTGCAGAAAAAGCGAGTTTCGACATTGCTCCAAACTGCCAAAGGTGGTGGGCAGGTTGACTGACAAAACGTCGAAACCGGCAGATTTCAAACCGGACTCAAGATAAACCATATCAGATTTATCTTTATTGAAACCATGAACAAGCACTGTTATCTCTTTTTTCACCGGCTACTATTTCTTTATTATCTTGTCGATTATATCCAGCGTCGGGATGGTAAGGCACTCACGGTAAACTTTAAGCCGGATAAAGGCAAATCTCCTTTCTTTTGCTCGCCAAGGCTTTTACCATAGCCACTCGAACCAGTAGCAACTGGAACATCCACGCCCACCAATGAGGCCAAAATAAAATGATTTTTAGACTTTTTCTGATAGTTATGCTGTTTCTTCCGGGAGTAACCATGGCTGCAGGCAGTACCGCCGCCTACGATAAAGCGGTCAAGAAATGTGAAGTGAAATACAAGGGTAACTCGACCGCCATTAAAAATTGCAAAAAGAAGATCACCAGGCCCGGTAAAAAGGCAGAGAAAAAAACATCAGCAGCAAAAAAAGCAACAGCAACAAAAACAGGTGCCAAAACAACAACAAAAAAAGCAACAAAAACTGCAAGAGAGTCGAAAAAAACCAAAGCCAAAACCACGGACAAGGCAACAACCGATTATAAAAAAGGCTTGAAGCTCTGCCAGAAGAAGTACAAATCCGACAAGACAGCCCTCAAAAAATGCACCGACAAACTGAAAAAACCGGGAAAATCAAAGCAGAAAGCCGCTTCCCAAAAGTCTTCGGGCAACAAAGATACCCGCTCTGCTTCCAGAAGCAAATCGACAAAAGACAAGTCAATGGCTTCGACCAGGGAAAGAGCATCAACCAGAGAAAAAACATCAACCACGAACAAGGCACCGACCAAAAAAACACTTAAAGCGGTAAAAGTGAACCAGGCAACCTGGCAAGAACTTGCTCAGTCGTTACCTGGAATTGGTGAGAAAAGGGCCAGGGCCATCGTTGATTACCGGAAGAAAAATGGCAAATTCAAAAAAGCAGACGATCTCCTGAATATACCGGGGATTGGTGAAAAAATCCTCAGGGAAATGAAGCCTTACCTGAAAATCTGAGGGTAGCAACGAGCCGGTAGCGTTGCATCTGCAGGGTCATGGAAGCATGGCCTCGTTCCTTTCTGTGAAAAAGGGAACAAATCCGTGAAAAAGGGAGCAAATCCGTGAAAAAGGGAGCAAAGCCCGCTTCCTTTTTCACCTGTTACCGGCAGAAAACTGTCAGGTTGATAATGCAATCCATGCAGCCGGTCCCGGTTTATTGTCCTGGTTCAGCATCCGGAATTTCCTGATTGATCAGGATGGAATACACCTTGCCCTCACCTGAGCCAGTGTCAACCGGGGATGCCCTGCCCTCAAGGTCGCCCGGGTTGACTTGCGGTGTGCCCTGTTTTGAAATCCGCGCAATCACTTCCACCTGATCGAAGTTACTCAGGCGTGCCGACGGCATCATGGTCTGTGAATCATCAAGAGTGACCTGCAACGGCAGGTCTGCCGCACTTTTACGCACTATCGCCAACGGCATTTTTGAACCCTTGAGCGCCCTGGCGTAAATATAAAGGGTGTCGGAAGGAGCCACTTTTTCTGCCAAGGTGCTGTCCAGCTCCACACGAATATTCAGGCTGACCGGAGTGACCGCTTTTTCGCTGCCAACCGCTTCCGCTTCAGGGGCATCTGTGCTGTGATTTGTTGCTTCTGCCCGTGATGCCAGAGTAGCCTCCATTCTCTTGCGAGCCTCATCAATTCCGGCCTGGATGGATTCCTTGCCCGGATGCTCGGGATTCAACTCCAGAATTTTGCTCCAATACTGAATGGCAGCCTCATATTGCCCTGCCTGCATCGACATAATCCCCAGCAAACCCAGTGTATTGGTTTCGTCCGGGTTCAGGCGAAGTGCGTGATCAATGGCCTTTTTCACGTCTTCGGTAAACCGGCCATTGCTGGCAAAGTACAGAGCCTGGGCCTTGATTCCATACAGGGATGCCGGACTCCCACCCTGCGCTTCCGCAAGCGGTATCAACCTGTCAAACGCCTCGACAGCCTTGTGATACTGGCCGATGTTCATATAACTTTTGCCCAGCAAGAACCAGCCATCCATATTGGTCGGATCATCTTTCATCTTTCCTTCCAGGGAGGTGATCATGGCTGCTATCGAGGTGACACTGTCATGGTCACTGCCAGCGGATTCCAGCCTCTCGAATTCCCGCGCCTCCTGCAGGGCACCATAGAAGCCATACTGGCCATAAAAGAAGCCACTCACCGCAATCGCAAACACCACCAGAGCGGCGGCAAACACGTATTTCTGGCGGGCACTGTGAAGGGTGTTTTTACTGTCTGCGTTATTGCTACCCGTGCTGTTGCTTTCTGTGCTATTGCTCTCTGTGCTATTGCTCTCTGTGCTATCGCTCTCTGCGCTATTGCTGTCTGTGCTGTTGCTGTCTGTGCCGCTATCGGCTTCATTCCCGACATCATCAACCAGCGAGGCTTCAAGCTCGGTTTTAAGCACAGTGAACCTGTCTTCACTGATCAGGCCCGCCGCTTTCTCGGCTTCCAGTTCTGCCAGACGGTCTTTAAAAATACGGACAGTCTGCGTTTTTTCCGAGTCCGGCAGCAAATTCCCGGGATGTTTTCGAACCAGAGGATAAATCAGCAGCGCAATTGCCAGCGCCAGCATTATCAGGGCGCCTGCCCAAAAATCTACCATTTACTTTTCTTCTTTCAACAGGTTATTTAACGTGCTCTTGTCAGAAGAGCTCAATACAGGCGTTTCCGTGCTCCTGTTTCGGGACTTCCTCGCCATCATAACAACAAAAATAAAACCGACGATACCAATCAGAAACGGGCCAAACCAGAGCAAATAGGTGCTCGGATCGAGTCTGGGCTTGTACACGACAAATTCGCCGAACCGGTTTACCATATACTCCACCACTTCATCGGACTGCCTGCCCTGTAACACCAGCTTGTGCACCGCTTTTCGCATATCGGCAGAAATGGGCGCATTGGAATCGGCGATATTCTGATTTTGACACTTGGGACAACGCAAGGTCTCCACCAGTTCAAGATACCGGGAGCGTTGCTCATCGTTGTCAAATTCCCGGGTTTCCACGATTGCCAGGGTTGTACTGCTCCACACCAGCAAGACACCGATTAGCGCAATACCGAATAGTACAATACCGACTGACGCTGACGCGGCGCGACTCATTCCCGTACGAAACCAATACGAAATGTGGCTGAAAATCTCGACATTACACATAAAAAGCCTCATTGAAAACTACCGGGCCTGACCGGACGGGTTCATCAGGGGTTTTAACGTCTGCTGCCAGACTTTCTCATTCACCACCCCGACATGGCGATAGACCACCTTGCGATCAGCACTGATGACAAAGGTTTCAGGTGCACCATAGACTCCCAGATCAAACCCGAGCACGCCTTCCTGATCAAACACATTGAGCCGATAGGGATTACCCAGTCTGCTCAGCCAGGCCCGGGCTGCCTGGCGCTGATCCTTGTAATTCAGCCCCACTATGGGAACATCCCGGGATTGCGCCAGTTGATTCAGATAGGGATGCTCCTCCTGACAGGATGGGCACCATGTCGCCCAGACATTCAACAAAAATGGCCCTTCTGGAAAGTCAGTGACTGTCACCATCCGGTTTGCATCCGACAATGCCGGCAACCGAAACTCTGGAAACGGCTTGCCCGTCATGCCTGTTTCCAGCGCATTGACATCCTTTCCTTCACGAATATCCTGTAGCTGCAAGGCAAAAAGGGTGACCCCGGCAAATGCCAGTAGCAATGGGATAAAATAAACTGCCCGTTTCATTCCTCAACCCGCTTTAATCACTTGAAATCCAACCTGCCATACCTGTTGAAACCGGCTATGCCTTTGAACCCGCGCTATCTGCCCCACTGTCAACCCCTTTGCCATCGACAACGGCCTCGCGATTGACTGGAGCACGACGCCGGGACAAGACTCTGTAGCGTTTGTCTGCTATAGCCAAAAACCCGCCGAAAGCCATAAACAGGGAGCCAATCCATAACCATCTGACAAAGGGTTTGATCTGCACGCGCATGGACCAGGCACCATTCAACTGTTCTCCCATCGCCACGTAAATATCTCTGAACAGGCCGGCGTCGATACCCGCCTCTGTCATCACATTGCGTGAAACGGTGTAAGATCGTTTTTCAGGTATCAACCTGGCAATATTGTCAGCACCGGAAAAAACCTGGACAATCGCCCGTTCACCCTCATAGTTGGGGCCCTCTGCCGGCTCAAACCCTTCCACAACAAAGCGATATCCCGCCACTTCGAGAAAATCGCCCGCTGACATTCTGACATCTCTTTCGACGGTATAGTTACTGACCATGGTCGCCCCGACAATGGAGACAGCCAGACCAATGTGACCCAAAAACATCCCCTTGTAGCTTCGCGGCAATTTGACAATGGCAGACCACCGGTTGGACTGATTTCTGATTTTATTGAACAGGTCTTTGAACATGCTGAGGGTCAACCACATGGCGATGAAAATACCGACAGCCACATAGCCATTGAACTTGCCATCGGTGGCGAAGGGTATGGCCAGCGCAACCACCAGGCTGATCACACCGGGCAACCGGAGCTCTGTCCTGAACCTTTCCGGCCTGGTGTCTTTCCAGTTTGCAAACTGGCCTGCCCCCATCACCAGAACCAGTACGGCCACAATGGGAACGAAAATAGCGTTGAAGTAGGGAGCGCCAACCGAGATTTTGCCCATTCCGAGAAAGTCGAGTACAAGAGGGTAAAGGGTTCCCAGGAACACCGTCATCATGGCGACAATCAGCAGCACATTATTCAGCATCAGGAAAGTTTCACGGGAAAGCAGGCCGTGGCGGGCACGAGAGTGTACGGTTGGCACACGAAACGCGTACAGGAGGAGCGCACCCAATACCGTAATGGCCAGCAGCATCAGAATAAACGTTCCCCTTTCCGGGTCTGATGCAAAGGCATGGACTGAAGTCAGTACGCCGGATCTGACCAGGAAGGTGCCGAGCAGGCTGAGTGAAAAAGCAAAGATGGCCAGCAGCACAGTCCAGCTTTTGAACATGCCGCGCTTTTCGGTCACTGCCAGTGAATGCATCAGGGCAGTTCCCACCAGCCAGGGCATAAGCGAGGCGTTTTCGACCGGATCCCAAAACCACCAGCCGCCCCAGCCCAGCTCATAATAGGCCCACCAGCTTCCCAATGAAATTCCGAGGGTTAAAAACGCCCAGGCAACCGTCGTCCAGGGTCGTGACCAACGCGCCCACACCGCATCGAGATGGCCACTGATCAGAGCGGCAATGGCAAAGGCAAAGGCAACAGAAAACCCGACATAGCCCATATAGAGCATGGGCGGGTGAAGAATCAGGCCGATATCCTGCAACAGCGGGTTCAAGTCCGCCCCATCCTGGGGAAACAGGGGGAGGTAACGGTCAAAGGGGTTGGATGTCATAATGACAAACAACAAAAAGCCGATACTGATCATGGCCATCACGGAAAGCACGCGAGCCAGCATATCCAGCGGCAGGGAACGGCTGAACAGGGCAACGGCAAGCGTCCAGACAGACAACAGCAGAACCCAAAGCAGGAGAGAGCCTTCATGGCCACCCCAGACTGCGCTCAGCTTGTACTGGTCGGGAAGCAGACTGTTGGAGTGATTGGCAACATACTGGACACTGAAATCATCGGTAAGAAAGGCATAACACAGGCAAATAAAACTCAACAGCAAAAACACAAACTGACCTGCCGCCATAGGCCGTGCGTAGGACATAAGCGTGACATTATTGTTGAATGTCCCCCACAGGGGAACCACGGCCTGCACAATGGCAATGACCAAAGCAATGACCAAAGCGAAATGGCCGAGTTCAGGAAGCATTGGTTATTCCTCTTGTTATTCCTCTTGTTATTCCTCTTGTTATTCCTCTTGTTATTCCTCTTATTGTCATTGTGTTATTTATTATCACCGCGTTATTTATTGTCACTGCGTTATTTGTTATCACTGCGTTATTTACTGTCATCGTGCCATTCGTTTGTTTACCCTGCGCCGGTTCGATAATAACCCGCTTTACTTCTCACCCTGATAATACTTTCCCTGATCACTCGGAACCGGCATGTGCCCGACTTCCTCAAGGGCTTCTGCCACCTCCGGAGGCATATAGTTCTCATCATGCTTGGCCAGCACTTCTTCCGCCACAAACACACCCTCCGCGTTCAGGCGGCCGGTCGCCACCACCCCCTGTTCTTCAGCAAACAGATCAGGCAATATGCCGGTATAGGTCATTTTCACCACGCTTTCGTAATCGGTTATTTCAAAATCCACTCTCAATGAGGCAGGGTCTCTTTTGATACTCCCTTTCACAACCATACCACCGGCCCGGATTCGCGCATCCAGAGGTGCCTCGCCCGCTGCAATCTGTTTCGGGCTGTAAAACAGATTGATATTTTTCTGCAGGGCAAACAACACCAGGCCAAGGGCAACCGACACTCCCGTAACCAGAAATATAATCAGAATCAGACGCTGTTTTCTTTTGGGATTCATTGGGCACCTGCCCTTTCACGCCTTGACTGCCTGGCGATTTTTTTACCAATGGCACTTCTTTTGTAAAAGGGTGACCAGATATTGTAAACCACCACCACAAAAGCAAGCGCATAGCAAAACCACACGTACAAGCCGTGGCCCCCCATGTGGATAAACTCTGACAAATTTGCAAACTGCAAGCTGCGTCTCCTGATAAAAACGGTTCTTGATAAAAACAGTTCCCGATAAAAACCGGCCCTGATAAAACAGGACTGGCGACCGACTGTCTCCCCGTTACTGCTTGTCAAACCCGTTACTGCTTGTCAAACAGTGCTTTTACCCAACGGGTTCGACGCTCTCTTTCCAGAATTTCATTACGGGTTCGTAAAATTGCCGTTACACCGAAAAACACATAAAAACCGGCAATCATAATCAACAGGGGAATCAGCATGTCGGGGTGCATATTCGATTTCTCCGTCAATTTTAATGAAGCAGGCTGGTGGAGGGTATTCCACCATTCCACCGAATATTTAATGACAGGGATATTGACCACACCGACCAGGCTCAACACGGCACATGCCTTGTCAGACACATTCAGATCATCAATGGCTGCCTGCAGCGCAATCACACCAAAGTAAAGAAATAACAGAATAAGCATGGACGTCAGCCGTGCGTCCCACACCCACCAGGTTCCCCAGGTCGGCTTTGCCCACACAGCCCCGGTCACCAGTGCCAAAAAGGTAAAGGTGGCACCGATGGGGGCCGCCGCTTTCAGGAACATATCTGCGATTTTCATTCTCCATATCAGGCTGATGCCACCGGCCACCGCCATGGAGAAAAACACCGACTGCGCCAGAAATGCCGATGGAACATGAATAAAAATAATACGATAACTGTTCCCCTGGCGAAAATCAGCCGGAGCGTACAGCAACCCCCAAATAGTACCCAAAACCAGCAACACGGCGGAAATTACAGCCAACCAGGGTAACCACTTGCCACTGATTTCATAAAACCACCTGGGAGAACCGAGCTTATGAAAAAAAGTCCACTTATAACCCACTGCTTACCAATCCTATAGACATAAAGCCCTGTACACACCCCTGCACACCCAAAATCCCGTACAGAAAACTAACTGCTCAAACTGATTTTCAACCCGGCGGCGGCGGCGACGGGAGAGAGCGTTAACGCCAACACCAGCATGGCTCCCATAATGGCAAGATAGCCCGAAACCGAAATGCTGTCTGTTACCGCCTGAACGGTTCCGGTGCCAAATATCAGCACGGGAATATACAAGGGCAACACAAGCAGGGAAATCAACACGCCACCCACTCGCAAACCTACAGTCAGTGCGGCACCAATGGCCCCGATAAAGCTCAGAACAGGGGTGCCTATTAATAGCGTCAAACACAAGATTGCTATTTGATCACCGTCAAGATGAAGCATGATTCCCAGCACGGGAGCCAAAAAAATCAGAGGCACACCGGAAACCAGCCAGTGCGCCAACACCTTGGCCAGTACAATCAGAAACAGGGGCTGGGGAGAAAGCACGATCTGCTCCAGTGAACCATCCTCATAATCGGCACGAAACAACCCGTCCAGAGACAACAGGGTCGACAGCAGCGCGGCAACCCACACCACCCCGGCTCCGGCTTCCTGCAAGAAGGCCTTATCCGGGCTGACGCCAAGGGGAAACAGGCTGACCACAATCACAAAAAACAGCAGCGGGTTCGCCAGATCCTGCCGGCGCCGAAAGGCCAGCAGCAGGTCACGCGCTAACACAAGCCAGAAAACACCTGCCATGCTGTTATCCGGCCCGGTTCGAATGGTCAGGGTATCAGCCATGCTCCACTCCCGCCAACTCAAGGGTACGAAAGGCGACCGGGGCGAGCCCGTCCGGTTGGCGCTGGCCGGGATCAAACTCGTGGTGCGTGGTCAACACAATCGCTCCCCCCGACCTGGCACGCTCTGCAATCAAACTCTCCAATTCCGCCACACCTTGCCTGTCAATTGCGGTAAAGGCCTCATCCAGTATCCATAATAGCTCATCAGACAGATACAGCCTGGCCAAACCGACCCGTCTTTGTTGTCCTGCGGACAGGCTGTGGCAGGGGACATCCTCATAACCGGCAAGCCCGACCTTGTCTAACGCGTTGAAAATATCCCGGTCAGACACGGCTCGATGCATTCCCACCAGAATCCGCAGGTTTTCCAGCGGATTGAGGGTGAGTTTGACTGCCGATTTATGACCAAGGTAAAGCAAATTGGACAAAAAATCCGGCCGACAACGATTGATATCACTGCCCAGCCAGTACACTTCGCCCTCAAATGCAGCCGAAATACCACTGATAATGCGCAACAAGGTCGTTTTACCCGCCCCGTTCGGGCCTTTAACCTGGATGATCTCCCCTTTGTTGACTGAAAAACTCAGATTCTCAAACAAAATCCGGTCATCCCGTTCACAAAAAAGGTCTCTCGCCTGGAGTAGCTCGGCATTACTGACCACAGTTTTTCCCGTTTCTCCACACACAAAATGCGCCATTATAATCAAATTCACCGAAGAATTTGGATTTAATTGTGAAATTGTACAGATTACCGGTCTGAAAACATGCAAACCTGCACAAGTGCTATCCTTATAGATAGTAACCTGGCTACCCGGACGGAAACCGGTCTTTACCAACATGTCAGGCGACATATATGGCTGGCGAAATAAATGGCTGGCGAAATAAATGGCTGGCGAAATAATGGCGGGCGAAATCGACTCCAAATCCATCAGAACAGTGCCTCCTGCTGCGAACCGGCCAGGACATCGCTCCGGGACGGGCCAGCCTGACCCCGCCGAACAGTCAGCCAATAAAACCCCGTCCAACACCCCCCGACCACCCGCAAAAGAAGCAGTACCCGTGAAGGAAACGGCCAGGCCAGCCGACACCGGTTCGAGCCAGGCCCAACCTCGAACCGGTCTGGACTCACTGGCAAAAACCCTGCAACAGGCCAACCTGGAAGCGGGCAAGTCTTACCTGGCCCAGGTAGAGAGGGTGGTGACGGCAGAGTCCATCCTGCAGGAAAAGGCCACGTCAGGAAATGAAATGATACAGGCCATTGTACGCATTGCTTCCACCCGCCTGTTGATCGAAACAAGGATTGCACTCTCTGCCGGTGATACCCTGTGGGTGAAGGCGGCAGACGGCAACCGGCTGACAGTTGCACCGGCCCGCATTCAACCGTCTGACCGGGTCGGCAATACCGCGCTGGCAGCCCTGCTCAGCCAGCATATGCCCAGGCAACAGCAGATCACCCGGGCAATGGACTCAATCATTGGCAGTCTGTCCACAAAAGGGACACCCGGCATCACCCCGAACAGCCTGAACCAGGCGTTACACATTGCCCTGGCCCTGCCAAACCTGAAGCTGGGAGCCCGACAGGCGGCAGACGCAGCCAGCCTGATTGTCAACACCTTGTTAAAAGGCACCCTGGTGCCACTGTCATTGGCACGGCCAGGTCAGCATGAAACGCTCTCCCCCGATTCGACACCGGGCAGCGTCAACTCATTGTCAGCAGACAGGATAAACCGGCTGCACAACAGCCTGAAGTCTGCAATCAACAGTGTGCTAAAGAGCGTCAATGCAGCCGAATCCCGGGGCAAGGTGGTCGGGCTCACCATGGATACGCGCAATGCACTGACTGCCATTGCAACCCCGGCACCGGCAATAAAAAGTCCGGCAACAGGCACCCCCGGCTCGATTCCGCTACCGTCTGGCGAGACGCTATCCCGATGGCCGGAATTGACACGCCAGTTAGGACAGCTTGAAAACGCAGTCAAATCCCTGGCGGAAATGACGCAGTCCGCGACCGGTCGCCCCGGAACACCGGCCGGTGCTCCCGTTTCCGCACAGACGGCAAGGCTGATGGATAGCATGATAGGCAGGATTTCAACCTCTTCAACCGAAACCCCGTCACCGGGCAGCCAGCCACCGGGAAGCGCTGTTCCGGCCAATATTGCCGCTCAAATGGCGAAGGTGGAGAGCCTGAGCCGGCAAGTCGGCAACCAGCTTGAAAAGATGATCGTCAGCGAGGCCACCAAATCACTGCTGACCCGCTCGGGAACCACGCTGGAATCCGGCATGGGCAAACTGGCACAGAGGTCTCATACCAATCAGCCGGTCACCGGCGCGCTGTTTAATCAGGATATCAAAACCAGCCTGCTTGCTTTGCTTGACTCTATGACCAGGGACAACGAACCACTCCGCCCGCCCGGCACCCCGGTCAACGCGCTGCTTAATGCCGGTACGTCTGAAGAACTGCTGGTCAACCCGTTTGACTTTCCCCGCTTTGTTCAGCCCCACGCCGGCAGGGAACAACAGCATTACAAGGTGGAGCTGACGGTCGCTGAAGCCTTGCGACAACTGGCAGGAGCCATTAACCGCATCCAGTTCAACCAGCTCAACAGCCTTTACCAGAGCCAGACCCAGACCACAGATACCCAACAGGTACAGACCTGGCTGTTTGATCTGCCCGTGCTCTCCGACTCACAAAAAACCGACTTGCTGCAACTGAGACTGGACAAGGGAACCCCGAAAGACGAAACAACCCGAAAGAAGCTGGGCAGCCAATGGAAAATCACCCTGGGTTTTGATTTTGACAGCCTGGGTGCCATCCAGATCGAACTTCGTTACCGTCAAAACGAGCTCGATTCTATCATCCGGGCACACTCGGCCAACACTTTGAAACTGATCAATCAGGAACTCAGGCACTTCCGGGAGCAACTCACAAACCTCGGCATCAAGGTCAGGGACATTGAATGCAAACACGGCATCCCCAGACGGAAATCTGCCCCGATAGAACACCGTCTGGTTGATATCAGAACCTGAACAGGCATGAACACATACAACAATGACTGATTACAATAACGAACCCGGCCCTGCCCCCAGGGCTGCCGTTGCGCTGGTTTACGATGAAACCTCGGCACCCAGGGTCAGCGCCAAAGGCGAGCATGAAATAGCCGAAGAGATTATCCGTATTGCCAGGGAGCACAATGTGCCCCTGTATGAAAATGCCGAATTGGTAAAAGCGCTATCCACGCTGGATCTGGGAGAGGAAATACCGGACACCCTGTATCGTATTGTCGCAGAGGTGATCGCTTTTGCTTTTTATTTGCAGGGCAAGGTGCCAAAGGGGTTTGATGGAGGCGACAAAACAGAAAACTAGAAATGCCGTTCTGTAATTCCTGCACAAGCCCGATTACCCGGTTTTGCGTAAGAATTACAGAAGGATTTACGCGGATTTTTGCTAAAGCACCCTGGCAATAGACCCGGTCAGATAGCCGACATTATCCGGCGTAATACCGGCCACATTAATGCGGCTGGAACCAACGATGTAAATACCAAACTCGTCTTGCAAGCGCTGTATCTGCTCCTTGTTAAAGCCCATGAACGAAAACATGCCATTTTGTTTCGTGATAAAGCTGAAATCGCGGGTTACACCGTTTTCTGCCAGCTTGTCTACCAGCAATTGCCGCATACCACTGATGCGATCACGCATACCGGCCAACTCACTGTGCCATTGACTGGTGAGCTCATCGGAACCCAGTACCGTTTCCACAATGGCCGCGCCATGAGCAGGTGGCATGGAATAATTCACACGAACAACATTGAGCAGGACAGAATGAATAATATCCGCAGAGGCCGCGTTTGCGCCAATAATGGAACAGGCACCAATTCGTTCCCGGTAAAGCCCGAAGTTTTTGGAACAGGAGCTGCACAGAATCATCTGATCCACGGTCTCGGCCATCACTCTCACGCCGTACCCGTCAACATCCAGACCTTTGCCAAAGCCCAGGTAAGCCATATCTACAAGGGGCAGAAAGCCGATTTCCCTGGCCAACCCGGCAACCTGCCGCCATTGCTCCTGATTCAAATCCACACCCGACGGGTTATGACAGCAAGCATGAAGCAAAACCACATCGTCCTTTTCAACCTGCCTCAACGCACCAAGCATGGCATCAAAATTCAGGCACCTGTTTTCAGCGTCGTAGTAGGGGTAGACCTTGATAGTGAGACCGGCGGCTTTGAATACCCCCTGATGATTCGCCCAGGTCGGGTCACTCACCCATATGTTTGCGCCCGGCTTGCAGCGATTGACAAACTCCCCCGCAATACGCAGGGCGCCGGTTCCCCCTGGTGTTGAAACCGTGCGAACACGATTCTCGTCAATCACCTTGTGGTCATCACCAAAGGCCAGCCGGGTCATTCTTTCATTAAACAGCGCAGAGCCCGCCGACCCGAGGTAAACCTTGGTTGTCTCGTTTTCAACGAGGAATTTTTCGGCTGCTTTCACACAGGCCAGAACAGGTGTCACACCTGCTTCATCTTTGAAAACACCGGCACCAAGATCAATTTTGTCCGGGTTGGTATCCGCCTTAAACTTTATCGACAACCCCAAAATAGGGTCCGCTGGTGGTCGCTGCAACTGTGAAAACATAAGATAGAGCACCTTTCTAATGGCAAAGTTCAACTAATGGCAAGGCGTAACCCGATCAGGCACAAGAGGCAGAAATTCCATGCCCCGAACAACCGGTTATAGCCTGATCAGGCGAAAACGAACGAGCGCTTATTGCCCCAAAACCGCAGACAATCCTTTTTTAAGCAAACCGGCAGTGCCTGACGAGCCGCTTCCGGAAGCAGCGTTGCCTCCTGAAAAGTAGCTAACGGCAATAGTCGCAAATTTGGCTATCATATCTGAACTCAGACCCAGTGCCTCGAACTGTTTGGTCACCTGGCCCAGACTGCCCAGGCTGGAAGCCAGGCCGCCCGCACTGGACAGCGCCTTGCCCAGGCCACTGTTGGAAAGTACCGGAGCCGCAGCCAGTAACGTATCCATACCCGGAATACCCTGACTGAGCTGGCTGAACTCACCGGAGGACAGGGCTCCCTTTGCCATCTGCATCAGGGAACCCATCCCGCCTTTCGCCTGGGTCTCGGTCACTCCCAGCTGGCTGGTCAGGGCCGGCAGCAAGCCCATGGCAACGCTTCCTGCGGTATCCATCATGGAGCTGGTGCCATTCTTGATGGAGCTGGCGCCGCTTTTGGACTGCTTCTGCTGAATCTGTTCAACAGCTACCCTTTCAGCTTCCTCTTTGGCTGCCTTTTCTTCACCACCACCGAAGAGCGAGTCAAAAAAACCGGCATGTGAAAAGGAGGCAAAACTGAAAAGCAAACTGGCTGCGATTAATTTCTTTTTCATAATACTCTCAAAATACTCTCAAAGTGGTCTATTAACAAATCAAAGTGGTCTATTAACAAATCAAAGTGGTCTATTAACAAATCGGAAAAAACAGAATGGATGCGGACGGATTATACCCGCTTCGAACGCAAAGTACAGTCGCCATCAGCTTGCCGATATTTCTGCCTGAATGCGATTCAGCGCCTCCAGGGGATCGTCTGCAGCCGTAACAGGCCGGCCTATCACCAGGTAATCACTGCCATCCCTGATCGCATCGGAGGGTGTCACGATACGCTTCTGGTCATTCGTTGCTGCACAGGCAGGCCTTATCCCCGGGGTCACCAGTATAAAATCATCACCCAACGCCTGCTTGAGGAGCGCCGATTCCTGCGCCGAACACACAACCCCGTCCATCCCGGATTTTTGGGCGAGACCGGCCAGCCTCAATACCTGTTGGTCAACATTCCCGGGCACACCCACCTGGGCCAACCCCTGCGCGTCCATACTGGTCAATACAGTCACCCCGATGAGCAAAGGTACAGGCAAACCGACCGATCGCCTTTCAGACAACCGGCGCGCACACTCTTGCATCATTTCGCCGCCACCACCAGCATGGACATTGACCATCCAGACACCCAGCCCGGCGGCCACCATGACGGCAGAAGCCGCAGTATTGGGAATATCGTGAAACTTCAGATCCAGAAAGATTTCAAAGCCTTTTTCAAGCAGCCGCTCCACAATAACAGGGCCACAACGGGTATACAGCTCCTTACCTACCTTGACCCGGCAAAGAGACGGATCAAGCCTGTCCGCCATGGCACAGGCTTTTTCACTATCATCAAAATCGAGCGCGACTATGACACGCTTGTGATCCTTTTCTCGCATTTTGTCACCTGAATGTATTGACTGTTTAACTGCTAAAGAGACAAAAATATAGTAACCGCTCGCTCAGTACAAGCCTCCGCGGGCACCCGCTGACAGATCGGGATATTGACAGCATCGGGATATTGACAGCATCGGGTGGGGGAACCCGCAGAACGGGAGAGGTCAGCCTGGCCCGCATCAACCGGGCACATTCCTCTCACTCGGGGGCAGAAGGCGGGAAAACCGGCAGGTCACCGGTGTCATCACCCTCGCGACAATGAAACCGATGGCGAAACTGATGACCTGCAAAAAGGCGGAGAATACCAAAAGACAATACAAAAAGAGCGAAAAGAAGCTTCTTTGTGTTCCGGAGCCAGGCTCCTATATGTTCCGGAAGCAGGCTCCTATACTATACGCTCCGGAAGCAGGCTCCTTTATGTTCCGGAAGCAAGCTCCTTGCTGCCCTGTAAATTTTTCTCGATTTTGTTGATTTTTCTTTTAAGCATACGCTTTTGCGTATCAGATTTAAGAATACTGAACAGGGAAATAAAGACACCGAGTACGCCACCTATGACAAAAGAACCGATAATCAGGAAAGAAACCCAGATAGGAGGCAACTTTATCAGCCACAAGTCCAAAACCACTGTTTCGCTATTATTGAGCGCAAACATAACACCATAAACAAGAACAACCAGAATCAGAGCCGCCAGTATCAGACGTTTCAGCAATGCCATGTAGACCACCTTCTCAAGAAATAAGCGTTTCAGTACAAGCCGGGATTGGGAAATGCCATGCCATAATACAATGGCACACAGAATAAATGAATACCCGATGCAGCACCACCTGTCAGTTAGCAGGAATTTTTAACAGTCGGCAACTTTTTTAACTGCTAGTAGCCTTTTTTCAGACTGTCGTTCACTTGCTCCCGCAATTCCTTGCCTGGCTTGAAATGTGGCACGTACTTGGCGCTTAGCTGAACCGCATCACCCGTCTTCGGGTTCCTGCCCGTTCTGGGGGCACGGTAATGCAGGGAGAAGCTGCCAAAACCCCTGATTTCAATGCGGTGCCCCTGAGAAAGGGCCTTGGACATTTGCTCGATAACCGTTTTCACCGCAAGCTCTATATCCTTGATATTCAATTGAGACTGTTTCGCCGCGATGATCTCAACCAACTCTGACCTGGTCATGTAAAAACCCTTTTTGTTTTTTATTATCAGGAGTTTAGACAATATATAAAAAAAGTACAAAAAAAAACGGGTGAGAATCACCCGTTTTTTATCAACAAGAGAATGTCGAAAGCACCTGATGCATGTCCGGGGTTACCGGTTTTGCATTTGCTCCTTGATCAGGTCACCGATGGTAGTAGGCCCGGCAGACTCAACCTGCTTGTCTTTCACATCTTTCATCGCCTGCTTTTCATCGTCCACATCCTTGGATTTTACTGACAGACTGATAACGCGATTTTTGCGATCAATGCTGATGATTTTTGCTTCAACCTCATCACCTTCTTTCAACACGTTGCGCGCATCCTCTACCCGATCCCGACTGATTTCCGAAGCCCTGAGTACAGCCTCGACATCTTCAGCCAGGGTGACAGTCGCAGACTTGGCATCAACTGCAGACACCTTGCCGGTTACAACCGCTCCCTTGTCATTCTCCTGAACGAATTCTGCGAACGGGTCACGATCCAGTTGCTTGATACCAAGGGAAATACGCTCCCTTTCCGGGTCAACGGAAAGAATCACAGTATCGATTTCATCACCTTTCTTGTACTTCCTGACCGCTTCTTCACCGGTTTCATTCCAGGAAATATCAGACAAATGAACCAGTCCGTCGATACCACCGTCCAGACCGATAAAGATACCAAAATCGGTAATGGACTTGATCTTGCCGGAAATTTTGTCGCTCTTGTTGAATCTTGAAGAGAACTCTTCCCAGGGGTTGACCTGGCATTGCTTGATACCCAGAGAAATTCTTCTTCTCTCTTCGTCGATATCCAGCACCATCACTTCAATTTCATCACCAACCTGAACAACCTTGGACGGGTGAATATTCTTGTTCGTCCAATCCATTTCCGAAACGTGAACCAGACCTTCCACACCTTCTTCCAGCTCGGCAAAACAGCCATAGTCTGTCAGATTGGTAACACGGGCAGTAACCCTGGTGTTCTCCGGATAACGAGTCTTGATTTGTACCCACGGATCTTCGCCCAACTGCTTGAGGCCGAGGGAAACACGGTTTCTTTCACGATCAAACTTGAGAACCTTGACGTTGATCTCGTCACCAACACTGACAATTTCACTCGGATGCTTGATGCGCTTCCACGCCATATCGGTAATGTGCAACAATCCGTCAACACCACCCAGATCGACAAAGGCACCGTAGTCAGTCAGGTTCTTGACGATACCTTTCACTTCCATACCCTCGGTCAGGGCTGCCAACAGTGCATCACGCTCGGCACTGTTCTCCGCTTCAAGTACAGAACGTCTGGAAACAACCACATTATTACGCTTTTGATCCAGCTTGATTACCTTGAACTCAAGGTCCTTGCCTTCCAGATGAGCCGTATCGCGCACCGGCCGTACATCTACCAGGGAACCAGGCAAGAAGGCCCTGATTCCTGCAACATCAACAGTGAATCCACCCTTGACCTTGCCATTAATAACACCGTGAACAATTTCTTCTGCTTCGCATGCCTTTTCAAGCTCTTTCCAGGCTTCCGCTCTTTTTGCCTTTTCACGGGAAAGCCGGGTTTCACCAAAGCCGTCTTCTACTGCATCCAGTGCGACCTGGACTTCATCGCCGACTTTAAGAGTGATCTCACCCGCATCGTTGTAAAACTGCTCGACAGGGATTACACCCTCTGACTTCAAACCGGCGTTGACTGTTACCCAGTCGTTGTCGATATCGACAATTTCACCGGTGATAATTGAACCGGGTTTCATATCCAGTTCTTTCAGGCTTTCTTCAAAAAGTTCTGCAAAGCTCTCGCTCATTATTTATCCTGTTAAACAAATTTTACTAACCGTCTGCCAGAAGAAACGGGGTAATTAAATGTAATTGCCCTGACTTATCTGGCTTTTCCATTCCAGGGCAAAGTGCATGTGATTGCCTGCAACATTCTATGTCTGCAACAATCTGTTAATATCCGGGCTCTTGATATCCGGGTCAGCCGTGCCTGCTTCAGGTTCTGCCTGTTATTTCCAGTACCTTGTCGAACACAGCGCCTATCGGCATTCCGGTCGTATCTATTTCTATCGCATCCTTTGCGGGCCTCAAGGGCGAAGTAGAACGATTCATATCCCGCTCGTCACGAGCCTGGATGTCCTTTAAAAGGGCGGGCATTTTAACACTCTCCCCCCTGGCTTTCAACTGGTTAAATCTTCGCTCTGCACGTTCCTGCACCGATGCGGTCAAATACAATTTTATCTTTGCGCCAGGGAAAACAACCGTGCCCATATCCCTGCCATCTGCCACCAGTCCCGGCTGCTGCTGAAAATCTCTCTGCCTTTGCAACAGGGCATCCCGTACTTCAGGTATGGCTGCCACAACAGATGCTCTTTCGCCACTGACCTCGGTGCGCAATTCGCCAGTCACATCATCGCCAGCCAGCAGAACCCGTGTCGGCTCACCCGCCTGACCGGGAACAAACTCGACATCCAGATGCAGGCAGAGTTCGGTCAGTGCGGCCACATCGTCCAGTGCAACCCCTTTTTTGAGCGCGGTCAGCCCGGTCAGTCGATACAGGGCACCGCTGTCCAGCAAGTGCCAGCCCAGCTTCCTGGACAGCATTTGTGCGATAGTGCCCTTTCCCGCACCGCCTGGCCCATCAATCGTTACCACCGGTGCGGAACAATCCTGAGCAACCCCGGCCCTGGTCACCATATCCTGAGCAACCATAATCAAGCCCCCGACCTGATAGCGAAGCCTGCGCCATTGGCAAGGCTGACAAAGTTTGGAAAAGAGGTGGCGACATTCGCACAATCCTGAATCACAATCTCGCCATCGCAACGCAATCCGGCGACGGCAAAGGCCATGGCAATGCGATGATCACCGACACTGGCCACCTCACCGCCCTTGAATTTCTGCCCGCCCTCGATAACGATACCGTCCGGTTTTACCTGAGTAGTTACGCCAATATTTCTCAACCCGTCTGCCATCACCTGAATGCGGTCACTTTCCTTGACTCGCAACTCTTCCGCGCCAGTCAACACAGTCGTACCTGTGGCACAACAGGCTGCGATAAATAAAACCGGAAATTCATCAATGGCAAGCGGAACAAGGTGTTGAGGAATAACAATGCCCTTCAGGGGAGCATAGCGAACCCGAATATCTGCCACCGGTTCACCACCTGCTTCCCTTTCATTCAGTATGTCAATACGGCCACCCATCAGCTTGAGAATATCTATCACGCCAGTACGGGTGGGATTGATACCGACATGACGCAGGGTCAGATCAGACCCCGGAGTGATGGAGGCGGCGACCAGGAAAAACGCGGCAGAAGATATATCCGCCGGAATATCAATTCTGGTTCCTTTCAATGCGCCTCCACTTTTCACCGACACCCTGTCACCCTGTTTTTTGACCGGATAACCAAAGCCCTCCAGCATTCGTTCGGTATGATCCCGGGTTGGCGCCGGCTCCGTCACCGAGGTTTCACCCTCTGCATAAAGCCCGGCCAGCAGAAGACAGGATTTGACCTGGGCACTGGCTACCGGCATGTCATAGTGCACCCCGTGTAACTGACAGCCACCTTTTATTTTTATCGGAGGACAGCCATTCCCGGCCGTTTCGATATGCGCCCCCATCTCGCGCAAGGGCCTGGCGACACGCTCCATTGGCCGTCTGGTCAGCGACTCATCGCCACAGAGTTCACTGTCAAAATTCTGGGCCGCCATCAACCCCGCCAGCAAGCGCATTGACGTACCGGAATTTCCAAGATACAAGGGGCCGGGCGGCCGTTTCAGGCCGTTCATTCCAACACCATATATTTTTACTTCTCCATCGACCGGCCCCTCGATTACCACCCCCATATCACGAAAGGCCTGCAAGGTCGCCAGTGCATCTTCACCCTCAAGAAAACCGGATACCTCCGTTTTTCCTTCAGACAGTGCGCCCAGCATAATCGAGCGATGGGAAACAGACTTGTCGCCAGGAACCCGGATATCGCCGGACAGGCCATCAGAAGAGCTGCTAATAAAGGTGGTTTCATCAGTATTCATGGTGGTGTAGGATTTCTTTTCCAGAAGTTTGGTAAAATGTTCTCGCGCGGCCTTGGCCCGGGTGAATACACCCATAAGCATCTGACCGTCTCCCTTTTCTATCGAATCTCTCAGTTTATCCAGGTCCTTGCTGAAATGAGACAAGACCTGTAACACAGAGTCGCGATTGGATAGAAAAATGTCGTGCCACATGACAGGGTCACTGGCGGCGATTCGTGTAAAGTCTCGAAATCCGCCTGCCGCGTAACGGAATATCTCCTTGTTATCATCTTCTCCTGCCAGGGTGTCAACCAGCGAGAAGGCCAGCAAATGAGGCAGATGGCTGGTCGCGGCAAGCACCTCATCATGCTTCAAAAAGTCCATTTTTACCACTTCCGCACCGACCGTCTCCCACATACCTGCAACCAGGTTACAGGCACGGGATGAGGCAGAAGCCAGCGGCGTCAGAATGGTCTTGTGGTTTTCGAACAGCGAGGCGTCGGCAGCCAAAACCCCGCTTTTTTCTGAACCGGCAATCGGGTGGCCGGGTATAAATGTCTCGGGCACACTGCCCCAAATCGATTCGATAGACCTGATCACAGAACCCTTGACACTGCCCACATCGGTAAATACCGTAGCATCATTCAGCCATTGGTATACTTCCCGAAGCAAAGGCTCTACGGCTCGTACCGGCACGGCAAGAACAACCAGGTCAGCTGCCCGAATCGCCTCCTCACAACTGGTTGCCACCCTGTCTATCACACCAAGCTGCAGGCCCAGCTCCGCTTCGCCCGGGCGCACATCGAACCCGATAATCTGCTCCGCAAATCTTTTTTCACGAAGCCCCCTGGCCAGGGAGCCACCGATCAAGCCCAGCCCGATGACCGATATCACTTTAATTTCTGGCATATTCCAAGGCCTGCTGCTTCTAACTCCAAGAGGTAAACGCCACAATAGTGACAGATAATGATGAAACTTTCCCCTGTTTCATTGAACTGAAAATCAGGGAACTGAAGATCAGGCTCCGGTTTTCAGCGACTTTTCAAGTGCCTCAAGCATAATGCTGTTTTCTTCCTTCAACCCGACACTGACCCTGAGATGGCGAGGCATTTGATAGTTTGCCACCGGCCGAACAATGACGCCCTGTTGTAACAGAGACTGATACACCTCACCGGCACGAGCGCCAACATCGACCGCAATAAAGTTGCCCACCGACGGAATATAGTCAAGGCCGAGGGCAGAAAAGCCGCTTTCCAGCTGCCGCAACCCGGCATCATTGGTTTCAACGGATTTTTGCAGGTACGCGGCATCCCCCAATACGGCAACCGCAGCCACCTGCGCCATTGTATTGACGTTAAAGGGCTGCCTTACCCTGTTCAACACATCCGCTATCGCAGGGCTGCTCACTGCAAAACCAACCCTCAACGAGGCCAGCCCCCAGGCTTTCGAAAAAGTACGGGTTACGATCAGGTTGTCGTGTTTTTTCAGCAAGCTGATACCGTCCGGGTAACCACTTTCAGAGACATACTCAAAATAGGCCTCATCCAGAACAACAACAATATGCTCCGGTACACGATTCAGAAATGCTTCCAGTTCATCTTTGTGGAACCAGGTACCGGTCGGGTTATTTGGGTTGGCAAGAAAAATCAGCCGGGTTTTTTCCGACAGGCAGGCTGCTATCCGGTCAAGGTCATGCGCCCAGTTGTCAGCCCTGGCAGCGACAGGAGTGGCACCCGCCGACAATGTTGCCAGAGGGTAAACAGCAAAGGCATGCTCGGAAAAAACGACCTCGTCGCCGGGGCCGCTATAGGCCCTGGCGACAAGTTCCAGAACATCATTGGAGCCATTGCCGAGCGTGACCTGATTTTCCTCAATACCCAGGTAGCTGGTCAATGCCTGTTTCAGCTCAAAGCCGTTTCCATCCGGGTAACGCGAGATGGCACCGGGTTTTGCCGAAACGGCCTCGATAACTTTCTGGCTCGGCCCCAGCGGATTCTCGTTGCTGGCCAGTTTGACTACCCGCTCCAGACCAAGCTCTCGCTGCAACTCATCTTCAGGTTTGCCCGGCACATAGGGGCTGATCCTTTGAACGCCCGCGTTGGCCAGGGCGAGAAAATCGCATGACATAGGTTTGCCTTTTTTGTTTTCCCGATCAGATCGATCGGGTTACTGTCAGTGAACAGGCGAGTTTATAAAACGCCGACCGGATAAGACCCCAGAATCTTCAATTCCACCGCCTCGGAGGCAATTTCATCCAGCACTCCCTGCATTTTTTCATCTTCAACATGGCCCTCGAAATCGATATAAAACACATACGCCCAGGTGCCATTCGGTGAGGGCCTGGTTTCTATGCGGGTCAAACTGATTCCATGACGATGAAAGGGTTCCAGGGTTTGATAAAGCGCCCCGGGCCGGTTACGCATCGAAACAAGAATGGATGATTTGTCATGGCCACTCGGGGGCACATTTTCACGACCGATAATGAGAAAGCGGGTGGTGTTATCAGGCTGATCTTCAATATTTTCAGCCACCACCTGCAAACCGTAAATCTCCGCAGACATGGCTCCGGCGATGGCCGCCGCACCGGACTCTGACCGGGCTTTCCTTGCAGCTTCGGCATTACTGCTAACGGTGACCCTTTCCACGCTTCGCCAGTTGGCATCGAGCCACCGGCGACACTGGGCAAATGACTGCTGGTGCGAGTAAATTCGCGTGATGTTATCGGCTTTGGTATTTCCGGATGCCAACAAATGATGGTGAATACGCAGTTTCACCTCACCACAGATTTTCACGGGCGATGAGATAAACATATCGAGAGTCCGGTTGATCATCCCCTCGGTCGAGTTTTCTACCGGAACCACTCCATAGTGCGCGCCACCGGATTCAACTTCCCGAAACACGTCGTCAATCGCCTCCAGGGGCACGCTGACTACCGAGTGGCCAAAGTGTTTTAACACTGCCGCCTGGGTAAAAGTGCCCTCCGGCCCGAGAAATGCGATGTGCATGGGTTTTTCGTGCGCCAGGCAGGCGGACATGATTTCCCGAAACAGCCGTGCCATTTCTTCAGAGTCCAGCGGCCCCTGATTTCTTTCCTTTACCTTCCTCAACACCCGGGCTTCACGTTCCGGCCGATAAAACACGGCCTGACTGGCATCAGCCAGTGACCTGGTTTTGATCTCCGCGACTTTCTGGGCACAGGCAGCGCGACGATTGATCAGGTTCTGGATTTCCTGATCAATGGCATCAATTTGATCTCTTATTTCAGATAAGGCTTTTTTTTCCGACTCGGACGACATTGCCAATTACTCACCCTGATCCTGATCGCTTTTCCGGCCGTCCGATTCATCGGCAGACTGATCCGACCGGCCAGGCTCATCGGTGGATTGCATACTGTCATCACCCGCATCATCAAAATCTGCATCAGACTGCGCATCACCTTCTTCAATACGCTCGACACCAACCAGTTTTTCATCATCTCCGGTCAGTTTGATCAACCTGACCCCCTGGGTATTTCTGCCCAGAACAGAGACTTCTTCTGTACGGGTTCTGACCAGGGTACCCTTGTCGCTGATGAGCATCATTTCATCACCTTCAAATACCTGGAGCGCACTGACCAGAGCACCGTTTCTGTCGGAACACTGCATACCTATCACACCCTGGGTGCCTCGACTGTAGGCCGGGAAGTCTTCCAGGGCGGTACGCTTGCCGTAACCGTTTTCACTGGCCAGCAAAATAACTCCTTCAGCGGCCGGGATAATCAGAGACACCACATATTGCTCAGGCTTCAATCTGATTCCGCGAACCCCTCGTGCGGTTCGGCTCAAGGCCCTGACTTCTGACTCGGCAAAACGCACGACCTTGCCGGAACTGCTGAACAGCATCACTTCGGCATCCCCGTCTGTGATCGCCGCTCCTATCAGGGTATCTCCCTCTTCGAGATCCAGAGCAATCAGGCCGGACGATCTTGGACGGGAAAAATGGGTCAATGCAGTTTTCTTCACTGTGCCCTTGCTGGTCGCCATAAAGACAAAATGGCCATCTTCATACCCCTGAACAGGCAGGAAGGTGGTCACTCTTTCCCCCTCTGACAAGGGCAAAATATTCACCATCGGGCGACCACGCGAAGAACGGCTTGCCTGGGGAATTTCAAATACACGCAGCCAGAACACCTTGCCGAAATTGGTAAAGCAGAGGATGGTATCATGCGAGTTGGCAACGAGCAGTTTTTCAACAAAATCCTCTTCTTTCATACTTGTTGCAGACTTGCCCCGGCCACCGCGGCGCTGGGCCTGGTAGTCTACCAGGGGTTGTGTCTTGGCATACCCGCCATGAGAAATGGTGACCACCAGGGTTTCTTCGGTAATGAGGTCGGCAACAGTCAAATCCCTTTTCGAGTTTTGTATTTCAGTCACACGCTCGTCGCCAAACTCCTCCCTGACCGCAATCAGTTCGTCGCGGATCACCTCCAGCAAGCGATCCGGCTCGTTGAGAATTTCCAGCAACCCGGCGATCTGCCCGATGATTTCCTTGAACTCCTCCAGCAACTTCTCGGTTTCAAGACTGGTGAGTTTCTGCAAACGCATATTGAGTATTTCCTGGGCCTGAACCGGAGACAGGTAATACTTGCCATCTCTCATTCCATACCTGGCATCCAGATCATCCGGACGACAGGCATCCGTACCGGCCCGCTCCAGCATGGGCACCACCGAACCCGGCTCCCAGGCGCGCTCAAGCAACCGCACCTTCGCCTCCGCAGCATTGGGAGACGCCTTGATCAGTTCAATCACCGGATCAATGTTTGACAGTGCCACTGCCAGGCCTTCCAGAATATGGCCCTTTTCTCTCGCCTTGCGCAACTCGTAAATAGTTCGACGGGTAACCACTTCCCGGCGATGACGCACAAATGCAACCAGCACTTCCTTCAGGTTGAGCGTCCTCGGCTCACCGTTGGACAGGGCAACCATATTAATGCCAAACACATTTTCCATCTGGGTCTGGGCATACAGGTTATTCATAATGACATCGGGCATTTCACCCCGACGCAATTCGAGCACGATTCTCATCCCCTCCTTGCTGGACTCGTCCCTTAACTCCGAGATTCCCTCAATCTTTTTTTCTTTTACCAATTCAGCAATTTTTTCGATCAGTTTCGCTTTGTTGACCTGGTAGGGAATCTCGGTGACGATAATGGAATCCCGGTTTTTCGAGTTGGTTTCCACTTCATAGCGAGCCCGCAGATAAATCCTGCCACGCCCCGTGCGATAGGCCTGCAGAATACCGGCACGACCATTGATAATGCCCGCAGTGGGAAAATCCGGCCCGGGTATGTACTCCATCAGCGCATCGATATCAATGTCAGGGTTGTCGAGCACGGCCAAAGTAGCATTCACGACCTCGTTCAGGTTGTGAGGGGGGATATTGGTAGCCATGCCCACGGCAATACCGGATGAGCCATTGACAAGCAGATTGGGTACACGGGTAGGCAGAACCTCCGGAATTTGCTCGGTGCCATCGTAATTGGGCACAAAGTCAACCGTTTCCTTTTCCAGATCAGCCAGCAGCGAGTGGGATATTTTGTTCATCCGAATTTCGGTATATCGCATCGCCGCCGCGCTATCACCGTCCACCGAACCGAAGTTCCCTTGCCCGTCTATCAGGGTATAGCGCAATGAGAATGGCTGAGCCATACGAACGATAGTGTCGTAAACCGCCGAATCACCATGCGGATGGTATTTACCAATCACATCCCCGACCACACGGGCTGATTTTTTGTACGCCTTGTTCCAGTCGTTGCTCAACTCACTCATGGCGAACAGGACTCGACGATGCACGGGCTTGAGGCCGTCCCTTACATCTGGCAGGGCTCGGCCCACTATCACGCTCATTGCGTAGTCAAGGTAGGATTGTTTGAGTTCGTCTTCGATATTAACGGGGAGAATTTCTTTCGCTAATTCATTACCCATATGTTACGGTATTCCTATCGGCTGGTTTACATTTTTTTACATTTTAATTGTGCGTTTTTCAGCAACCTTTGGCAGGCAAAAGCAAGAAACATGGCGTTGCGAAGGATACCACATATTCCTCTGTTCGTGGCTAATAAATACGGTTTTTACCAAAACGCCCGCAAAACGCAAGACGCCATAAAATCAAACACCTCCGCGAGCCATCCGCCCACCGAGGCCTGTCCGGACGGATGAACCGTCACCCGAAAACAACCGTTTTGTTTTTATGGATAATCACCCGGTCTTCAATATGATACCTGAGCCCCCGGGCCAGGACGTTTTTCTCCACATCCCTGCCCAATCGAACCATATCATGTGTGGTGTGATTGTGACCCACGCGCATAACATCCTGGTCAATGATTGGCCCCTCATCCAGATCCTGCGTTACATAATGGCAGGTAGCCCCGATAAGCTTGACTCCCCTGTTGTACGCCTGGTGATAGGGTCGCGCTCCGGCAAAGGACGGGAGAAAGCTGTGATGAATGTTTATGATCCGGCCTGAATACCTGGCGCAGATAGCCGGAGGCAAAATCTGCATATAACGAGCCAACACCACCAGATCGACCGCATAGGTGTCAAACAGCGACTCGATTTCACCAAAAGCCTCCTCTTTATTGTCTTTCGACACGGGAATCGAGTGGAACGGAATATCATACCACTCGACCATGCGCCGCAACTCTTCATGGTTGGAAATCACGGCCACCACTTCGCTGTTTATTTCCCCGTCCTGATGGCGATGAAGCAAATCGGCAAGACAGTGCGACTCCTTGCTGACCATAAGGATCACTTTCTTTTTCACCGCCGAGTCCGTCACTCGCCACTGCATGTCAAACTCTTTGGCAATAGGCCCAAAAGCAATGCGAAATGCATCGAGATCAAACGGGATCGAGCTCGCCTTGATCTCGTTTCGCATAAAAAAGTACCCTTCCTGAGGGTCAGAGTGGTGGTTTGCCTCTGTAATCCACCCGTTGTAGGTGGCCAGAAAATTACTGACCTTGGCGACAATCCCCACCCTGTCAGGGCAGGAAATAATGAGGCGATAGGTATGTTCCATAAAAAATCCCGACAGGTTGGGCCGCTCACATAAAGAGAGCTGCCTGTTATGTTTTTGGCACGACAGAGTGAAGTTTTAAATGTTCAACGAAAGGCAAAAAATCTTTATCTGAAAATAAAAGAGGCAACCTGTTTTCAATGCAAAAAGTAGCAATGATTACATCGGTAGTGCTTCTGATTGTTATTCCCTTCTTTCTTAATTTTCGATAGTTGCCTGCACATTTCTCAACCATGTGACGACCGAACAATTCGTACTGATCCAGTTTCGAGAGCTGTGTTTTAGCGTCTCTATAATCTTTTTCGCTTCTGAAGCCTTGAAGAATCTCTAAAAATACAATGTCTCCGATTGCCACAGTGCCTTCTTCCAAAGCCTTATCCAGGAGATCGCATTCGTGAGAGAGTGCTCCATTTAAATAGTTGACCCAGACACTGGTATCTACCAGAATCATTTACGTCCCCGCATTTCATCAAGGTCACCTTCCCATTTTACCTTGCCCCTGAGTTTGCGAATGTCTTGTTGTTGTTTTCTCTTGATAATGAGCTTGAGACCTTGTTCTACCACGTCTTTTTTAGTGCTTAGCCCGCTGGCTCTGAGAGCACTTTCCATTAAATTATCATCTATTACAATATTGGTTCTCATTATGCTGCACCATTGTGTACCTGGCGTTAAATTGTACACATTATGAGGCATACGAGTGAACATAACAAGCTCGGCCAGCCAGGCGACCTGCTGACGCAGGCGCCTGCCAAAGGCGATTTACAGGCAGTGGTTACACTTTGGTTAATACTTATACTTTGGTTAATGCTTATACCCTGACAGCGATTATGCCTTTTTTGCAGCAATGATTTTATCGTGCCAGACTTGAGGCGCGGTTTGGTGAACAGACACACCCTTCGCATCCACAGCAACAGACACAGGCATATCCTGAACATCAAACTCATAGATCGCTTCCATTCCCATTTCCGGGAAGGCAACAACCTTCGCCTCCTTTACTGCCCTGGAAACCAGATAGGCAGCACCGCCCACCGCCATCAGGTAGACCGCTCCAAATTCCTTGATGGCGTCGATGGCCACCTGGCCGCGTTCGGCCTTGCCAATCATTCCAAGCAGCCCGGTTTCCTTCAGCATGGTGTGGGTAAACTTGTCCATTCTGGTTGCAGTCGTCGGGCCTGCCGGGCCGACCACTTCTCCCCTGACCGGGTCTACCGGGCCGACGTAGTAAATAAAACGCCCCTTCAGATCAACCGGTAACGGTTCACCACGACCGATCATATCCACCATTTTTTTGTGCGCCGCATCTCTGCCTGTCAGCATTTTGCCTGACAACAGCACAGTATCACCCGGCTTTAGCGTCGCCACCTCTTCGGCGGTCACCGTATTCAGGTCAATGCGTCTTGCACCTGCGCCGATATCGAGGGTAATCTCCGGCCAATCCTCCAGTCGGGGCGCTTTCTGCAACGAGGCACCACTGCCATCCAGAACAAAATGAGCATGGCGCGTTGCCGCACAGTTTGGAATCATGGCTACCGGCAAGGACGCAGCGTGCGTGGGGCAATCCTTGATCTTTACATCGAGAACCGTCGTCAAACCACCCAGCCCCTGAGCGCCAATACCCAATTCATTGACCTTGTCCATAATTTCCAGCCGCAATTCCTCAATCCGGTTTTGCGGGCCCCGTTCACGCAAATCGTGAATATCAATGGGATCCATCAGCACTTCCTTTGCCATTACGGCTGCCTTTTCAGCCGTACCACCGATACCAATCCCGAGCATACCCGGAGGACACCATCCTGCCCCCATTGTCGGAACGGTTTTCACTACCCAGTCAACAATGCTGTCGCTGGGGTTCAGCATAACCATTTTCGACTTGTTTTCCGACCCGCCACCTTTTGCCGCGACGTGCACCTCCACGGTATTGCCCGGTACAATTTCGTAGTGAATCACAGCCGGTGTGTTGTCCTTCGTATTCACCCGTGCGCCCGCCGGATCGGCCAGGATGGAAGCACGCAGCACGTTGTCCGGGTGCGTATAGGCTCGCCGGACACCTTCATTGATCATATCGGACAGCCCCATATCGGCATCCCACCGTACATCCATCCCCACCTTGACAAAGGCGGTTACGATACCGGTATCCTGGCAAATCGGGCGGTGCCCTTCCGCACACATGCGGGAATTTATCAGTATCTGGGCCATCGCATCCCTGGCCGCCGGCGATTCCTCTTTCCGGTAAGCCTCGTGAACCGCCCTGATAAAATCAACGGGATGGTAATAGGAAATAAACTGGAGGGCATCAGCTACACTATCAATCAAATCGTCCTGGCGAATCACAGTCATAGGAATTCTCTTTTTTGCGTGTGTTTTTATTTGTGGAGCCACATGCCACACCATGCCGCACCCACATCCCACATATTATGGAGCTACCTTTGTGGAGCTGCCTGTTCAATCGTCGGATCAACATACCATCGGATCAACATACCAATAGCAGCGTATCTGGCACACGGAATGAAAAGCACCCGATCCGACAACCTGCCACCTGCAATGACATTAAAACAGGCACCTTGACAACTTGCCCATGTTACATGACTTCCCAATAAGGATAAAGATTCAGGGGGGTTGATTTTTTTTCTTTTTCGCCTAGTATTCGAGAGACGAAACCGGACTGACAGAAGGGCTGAATCCGGTCTTCAATGAAGCGAAAGCCTGCTTGCAGAAAATAAAACGAATAGCTTCTGTTTTGGATCGAGCCGAGTTTGAGCCAGTCTGAAAAAACAGCAAGGTACTCTTAATCCATTTTTTGTTCCCGATTAATAATAAAAGGAAAAAGAAGGTCCTATCTTATGCTTAAGAAAACCTTATTAGGCATCGCGGTTACCTCTTCCGTGGTGCTGACGGGCTGTCTTGACGACGGCAACAATAGCGAAAACAACAGTATCGACTATCAAATACAGAACCCTGCGTTTGACAACAAAACCTACCCGCTCTTTAACCCGATAACCAGCGAGCTTCCCATCCCGAACGACCTGATTTGGGATACTGATGCAGGAGATGGGACCTTCAAGGTGCCAGACGCCAAACCACCGGTAACAACGGCACTGAACAGCCTGAGTGGTGCATCGACCGTCTCCCCGATTGACATTGCGATGAACGGAGCCGTCGACCCGGCGACAGTGAATGGTGATTCCTTCATCATTACCCGGGATGCCGAGGGCAACCCGCGGGTTATTCCCAACCCGGAACAGACCGTATTTCTGATCGAGCTGGACTACGCCAGTGGCGAGCCAATTACCGCCCTGAAATCAGCCGAGCCACCGACCATTCCGGTCGCAGTCACCGCACTCACCGCAGCCACACCGCTAAACGCAGACTCGGACCCGGGCCTGATTGCTGCCGTTCAGACTGCCGGCGCAACACTGTTTGACCTGGCAAGGAACCCGCGATATGAAGCCAGTGTGGTCAACCTGAATGATGGCACATCACTGATCCGAATCAACCCGCTGAAACCGCTTGACCCCCGAAAGCGTTACGTGGTTGCGATCACCAAAGAAGTAAAGGACACCTCGGGCCATCACATTACCGCCTCGCCCGCCTACCAGAATTTGACGCAAGTGCTTGACGAGGGTACAGAAAACGAACGACTCGGCCCGCCGGGCTCAAGCAAACTGATTCCGCTCCAGACCCTGATCAACAGGTTTTGGGAACCGATTGCCGCAAAATATTTCCGCCTCCCCAACCAGGTACGCACCGGGATGGGCCTGCCCGCACTGAATCAGGAAGATATCGCCATCTCCTACAGCTTTACCACCTCCAACGACAAAAAGGTGCTTGGCTATATGGCGGAGCCCGATACCTGGTTCCATGACACGCTGCGTACAGCAGTCTCGACAGCAGCGCGCACCGCCGCAATGGCTGGCGGAGCCACGGACTACGACGGAATAAAGGCCGTGGTTGACAATGCCATTGCAAGCTGGCCCGATGCAGACACACAGGCAGCCCTTGGCGATGCATACGCATTTTGCGCCAGCCAGGGAGCAACTGCAGGTGAACCGGCAATGGGTTGCCTGGGGTCTGTTTTTTCCAGGTCGTTTGAAAATACGGGTTTGATAAACACTCGCCCGAAAGCGCGAGACGTCACTTTCTACGCCACCACCGATGCCGCACGGTTATCCGCATTGATGAAAGTGGTAGGGGTAGACCCCGGAGAAGTCAGTGTGGCGATGGGGTCGATGGAAATCCCCTACTATCTGGGCATCCCGACAGAAACCGATGGCTCGGCGCTGAACAGTCAGTTTACCGCAAACCAGCCACTGGCCCAGGCGCTTAACGCGCAATTCGGGGGGATTGGGATGAACCTGCCGCAGGCGGACCCTTCGGTTTCAAACATCGTCAATTACCTGTTCCCTTTCCCGCAAAAAACAGCCGATGTAAAAATCCCCGTGCTGGCAATCTACCCGACCGGAGCAGAGCTGGATAACGGCGACCTTCCGGTAGTGATATTCCAGCACGGAATTACTACCGACAGAAGCTCTGCGCTGGCAACCGGCAGCCTTCTGGCCAAAACAGCCGGTGTCGTCGTACTTGCGATTGACCAACCCCTGCACGGTGTAGCTGCCATTTCGACGGCAAGCCAACAAGAACTGGCAACCGGTTTGCTGGCCGGAGCCGGTATTGATCCTTCGGATGAAACCGTCGCAGCGGTGCTTGCGGGCACATTCAATGTTGGTGTTCTCATGCAGATACAGGCAGCAGGATGCCCGACGAACATTACCGATCCGACCAATGCGGAACAAATCGGGGCAGCGACTCAACTGGTGCTTGCCGGCACATGCGGTACAGGAGCAGCAACCCGGTTAGGTGGCGCACTGGTGCTGGAAAACACCGTAGCCAACGGAGCCAGCACCATTCCAGGGTTGCCGGGAACGGATTTCGAGCGCCATTTCAACTTTACCGCTGACGCTGCAGCAAACCCGACCCCGATGAATTTTGACCACGACAACGCAGTCGGTACGTCAGGCTCCCTGTTTGCCAACCTGAAAAACTTCATCAACTCGCGTGACCTGCTTCGCCAGATGGTCAATGACCTGCAACAGCTGAGACACTCCATCGGCGGGATTGACCTGAACGGTAATGGCATTGCGGATTTATCCGGCTCATCGGTCTACTACATCGGCCAGTCACTGGGGACTATTGACGGCATTCCGTTTGTTGCAACCGTGAATAACACCGCCACTGCCGCCGATAATATTGTCGCAGCCAATATGAGAGTACCGGGAGGTGGCATCGCCAGACTATACGAACACTCTCCCACTTTTGCGCCCCGCATACTGGCCGCCCTTCAGGCCTCCGCCGGCATCACCCAGGGTGACGCATCATTGGAGGCTTTCATCAATACCTTGCAGGCAAGCCTTGATTCCGGTGATGCCGTTAACTTTGTACAGGATCTGGGCGACACACCCACCCTGCTCAGCATGGTAATCGGAGACACAGTCATACCCAACTCGGCCTATCCGGCAGAGAATGCTTCCGGTCTGGCAACCCCGGCACCGCTGTCCGGCACGGAACCGCTGGCCAGGCTGACCAATGCCACCACCATCAGCTCTGGCACCAACAATCTGAGCGGCACCGCAATCGTTCGCTATACCGCTGGCAGCCACGGCAGCGGGGTATTGCCGACACCCAATGATCCCGAAGCGGCCGCCGTGTTCCAGGAAATGCTCAGTCAAAGCGCCTACCTGATCGCCACTGATGGTGCCCAGGTGATTGTAAATAACACTGCGATCATTGAGCAACCTTCGGAATAGGCATCCGGTAACGCGACTCTTTCAGGAGATAGCAAGCCACAGGAAGTGCCGCAACCGGAAAACAGAACAGCCGACCTTAAAGTCGGCTCGAAATAATACAAGACCCCTGGCCTGAAAGCCGGGGGTTTTGTTTTATACGCCTGTTACCCCACCGCGCTACGCGCCATGCCTGGCGCACAAAAAAACCCCGGTCAAAAACCGGGGTTTTTTATCAGTCCGAACCCGAATCAGCGCAGGCTTTCCGAACGTACAAGAGCCAGATCAGCCGGACAAACCGGCACGCACCAAGGCCGGTACAGTGCACAGGTTCATTATTCGACCTTCCAATTACCGGCTGGCAACAATTTACTGGCTGACAACAATTTACTGGCTGACAACAATAACCTTGATTGCCGAATCAACATCAGAGTGGAGGTGAACCGTAACATCAAACTCACCAACCGTTCGGATCGGGCCTTCGGGTAAACGAATTTCACTTTTCTCTACGGCGATTCCCGCCTCGGATACCGCATCAGCGACATCACGAACACCAATGGAACCGAACAGCTTGCCCTCGTCACCCGCTTTGGCAACGATAGTTACAGACTTGCCTTCCAGCTCTTCAGCTCGCTTGTTCGCTGAAGCCAGTTTCTCGGCAGCCACTTTTTCAAGCTCGGCACGACGCGCTTCAAACTCTTCTACGTTCGCCCTGGTTGCCGGAACGGCCTTACCATAGGGAATCAAAAAATTCCTGCCAAAACCCGCCTTGACTGAAACTTTGTCACCCAGGGCTCCCAACTTACCTACTTTTTCGAGCAGAATCACTTCCATCTCGTTATCCTCATTTCTTTCGCGATTTCATTTTTCTTGCGCAGGCCCGACCCGGCCGCGTATGTCAATCCAGGAATCAAGTATTGCAAGAAAAACCAATAAAAATAAAAGACTGGGCCCCATGATCAACACCAATATGTAAAAACACAGAAGCCAGACTCCACCCAAATTCTTTTTGGCCACATAACCGTGTGCCAACGCAATTCCGGCAAAAACAAATGGCACTATCAAAACCGTTACAGCAATGCCCGACATCGACTCGATAAAAGACGCCAACACCATCAGGGCCACAAGCCCCAGGCAGGTGAGCCTGGACAAGCGAAAGCTGTAAAACTCCTGCCTGTATCCACCCGGATTAAACAGAGCCGACTGCCAACTCCTTGCCAGCATAAGCGAACCAAAAGAAATTGCCAGATAAAAAGCACACAGACTTCCAATCAGGGCTCCCGACAACATCTTCCGCATGTCACCCTTCAGCTCTGGCAAATCCCGGGAGTTCAGCTGCTGGAGCACTTGCGTACCAAAATCTACCAGCAACCTGACCAGATCCGGACTGATCACCGGCAGAAGATAGCCAACCAGAAACGCACTGGCGACTCCCGCCAGCATTGCCTTTTCCCAGGAAACCGTTTCCCTGAGCACCAAAGCCATCAAACAGGTGATACCTATCACTATCAATGGAGTCGGCTCTTGCGCTGTATCCCACCAGAAAACGGGGGCAATCAGCGCGAATACCAGGATCAGAAAACCTTCCTGAACCCCTTTCCTCAAGGAAACAAGCCCGACCACTGCACCACTCAGCCAAAACAACAGAGGCACAGCGGAGGCCAATGCGGCGACCAGAATAGCCTGCACACGCCCTTTCATTACAAATTCAGCCAAGGCCCGCATGCTTATCCTCTCTCTTCTCTGTCAGCATCCATTCCAACACACCTGCTTTTTTGCATCATCTGTCTGCAAGACAGGTTGGCCACGCAAATAACCATATCTGTCAATCAGAACAGCCTGAAAATCAGAACAAAACGCAGATTCGGACAATACCGGGAAGAATTACCCCTCGTGATTGTCAGTGTATGGCAACAAGGCTGCAAAACGGGCACGCTTGATAGCGGTTGCCAATTGACGCTGGTAACGCGCCTTTGTTCCGGTTATGCGACTTGGCACTATCTTGCCAGTCTCGGTAATGTAGCTTTTCAGTGTATCGAGATCCTTGTAATCAATCTCGGTAACACCCTCTGCAGTGAATCTGCAAAACTTGCGACGACGAAAAAATCGAGCCATTTTATTCTCCAATAAAAAATCAGTTAAGTCTGTGAAAGGTCAATACCGGCCCATGACAGGCAGTTTTATCACTCTTCGCCAGATTCTGCAGTATTTTCAGCTGCGCCGCCTTCTGCTGATGCTTCAACAGTTGTTCCGGCTTCCTCACTTCCTCCGGAACTCTCGGTATTTCTGGAATAGCGCTCTTTGTTCTCGGTGTTTTTCATTGGTGAAGCTTCAGTAATGGCTTCTTTTCTTCGGATAGTCAATTCACGCAGGATGGCATCGTTAAAGCGAAAGTTGTGAGACAACTCATCCAGAGTTTCATTGCTGCACTCGATATTCATAAGAATATAGTGTGCCTTGTGAATCTTGTTGATCGGGTAAGCCAGGTGTCTTCGGCCCCAGTCTTCCAGTCTGTGCACGGTGCCACCGCCAGCCTGAATCGAGGACGTGTAACGCTCTACCATAGAGTTAACCTGCTCACTCTGATCCGGGTGAACAAGCAGAAGTATTTCATAATGACGCATAAACGCTCCTTACGGTTTACCAGCCCCCTGACGCTCATGCGGCCCTATCAAAAACAGACACCGGCAGAACTGACAGAAAGCAAGGAGAAAAGCCTGTCAACCAGGCAAGTAATTTTCGAAGGGCGAATTTTAGAGACATATCAGTGCCGTTGCAAGCGATTATTCCAAAAACTGCCGGTATGGCCGGATGTCAGGAATATCAACCGGCGGTACGCTGGCGAACCGCCTCATAAAGAAAGATACCCGTGGCAACAGACACATTCAGGCTGTCCACTTGCCCCGACATGGGAATTTTCGCCAATACATCGCAGTTCTCTTTCGTCAGCCGCCGAAGCCCCTTGCCTTCACTCCCCATCACAATCGCAATCGGGCCGGTCAGATTTACATCGGACTGGACGCTTTCAGCTTCCCCGGCGGCACCTGCCAGCCAGATTCCGTTTTGCTGCAACCATTTCATGGTTCTGGCAAGATTGGTCACCGCGATAACAGGGGTAAACTCCGATGCCCCGCACGCCACTTTTCTTACCGTTGCATTCAGGTGTGCCGACTTGTCCCTGGGGAAGATAACCGCATGAACACCGGCCCCGTTTGCGGTACGAATGCAGGCACCCAGATTGTGCGGGTCGGTCACACCATCCAGCACCAGAAAAAACGGCGCCTCCCCCCTTGCCTTCAGGGCATGAATCAGCTCCTCAAGGTCACCCTCATCGCGCTCACGAGCCATCAGAACTTTCGCCACAACACCCTGATGGTTACCTTTTACCAGCTTATCCAGCTCATGCCTTGGCCGAGCCTGCACTTTTACTGCGCAGCTGTTTGCTGCGTTCAGTATCACCTGCAATTTCTGGTCATTTCGTCCTTTCTGGATATACAGCACTTCAACAGAGTCTGCTCTGGATTCGAGTACAGACTGAACCGCATGAATTCCAAACACCCAATCACTGGCCACTTACTCTTTTCCTTTCGGTTTTGATTTGACTTTTTTGCCCCGTGACTTCTTGCCAGGCTTGCCGGTTTTCTTTTTCACCTGCTCCTTATGCCCGGCTCGGCCTTTCTGCTTTTCATTTCTTCCCGGCTTTTCATTTCTGCCCGACTTTCCATTTCTTCCCGACTTTGCCTTTCCACCCGGTTTTCCATCCTCGGCGGCTCCCTCTTTTTTATTTGCCTTTGAGGAAAACTCACCCAGCTTCTGCCTGAGCCTGGCCACCTTGCCCAGTGATCGCTCGCGCCTGTCATTGCCGCCTCTCGATCTTTTGCTCCCGGCTCCGGTGCGCCGGGGCTGACCGCTCAGTTCAAAATCGATTTTTCGATCTTCCAGATCAACACGCGCCACAATCACTTCAACCAGGTCACCGAGCCGATAGGTGTAACCTGTTCGCTCTCCCACCAAACGATGGTGAATTGCATCGAACCGGTAATAATCATCATGTAGCGATGTCACATGAACCAATCCTTCAACATACAGGTCTTTCAGCTCGACAAAAATACCAAAAGAGGTAACAGCGGCAATCACTCCTTCGTACCTTTCACCAACATGCTCCTGCAAATACTCACACTTCAGCCAATCTGTCACGTCACGGGTTGCGTCATCCGCACGCCGTTCAGTCATCGAACTGTGCTCACCCAACCGGATCATGTGAGCATCATCAACACCATGATAACCCCTGGCTTTGAGACTTTGTTCTGCCAGAACAAAGGGGCGCATCACATCCTTGGTTTCCTTTTCACTATAGATCACCGACTTGATCATACGGTGGATGGTCAAATCCGGATATCGGCGAATTGGCGAGGTGAAATGCGTATACGCACTGTAGCCCAGACCAAAGTGGCCTTTCTTTTCAATCCCGTAGTAAGCCTGGCTGAGAGAACGCAGCATGACAGTTTGAATGACACTGAAGTCCGGCCTTTCCTTAATTTGAGCAATCAAGGCCTGATAGTCGGCGGGTGCAGGCTCATCCCCTCCTCCCAACTGCAATCCCAGTTCGCCAAGAAATGAACGCAAGTTGGCCAGCTTTTCCTCGCCGGGGCCTTCGTGGATACGCAACAGGCCGTTCAGTTTGTGTTTGTTGATAAATCTGGCTGTGGCCACATTCGCACATAACATACACTCTTCAATCAGCTTGTGCGCGTCATTACGTTTAACCGGGGTAATTCTCTCAATTTTCCGGCCTTCACCAAACTCGATAACGGTTTCCACGGTTTCAAAATCTATTGCACCACGCTTGCGTCGTGCCGCAACCAGGCACTTGTACAGCGAATAAAGGCAATCCAGATTGTTCAGAACAGGCTGATACTGCTCTCTCAAGGCGGCACCTTCCGGGCTGTCCGGGGTTTCCAGCATCCTGCCCACCTTGCTGTAGGTCAGCCTCGCCTTCGAGTGCATCACCCCCTCATAAAACTTGTAACCACTCAGGGTGCCTTTCTCGCTGATAGTCATCTCGCATACCATGCACAAACGGTCTACGTCAGGATTCAGGGAACACAAGCCATTGGACAGCAACCTGGGCAGCATCGGAACAACGTGGCCGGGAAAGTAAACAGAGGTGCCTCTCTTTCTGGCTTCCTCATCCAGTTCAGTCCCTCTTTTTACATAATGCGAGACATCCGCTATGGCCACATACAGCCGCCAGCCGCCACTCTTTTTTCGTTCACAGTACACGGCATCATCAAAGTCTTTGGCATCTTCACCATCTATTGTCACCAGAGGCAGATCCCGAACATCCACCCGGCCCTGCTTGTCTTTTTCGCTGACATCAACAGTCAGGTCGGCGATTTCCGCTTTCAGTTCCTCACTCCAGAGGAATGGAATGCCATAAGACCGGATAGCCACCTCTATCTCCATGCCCGGCGCGAGATGCTCACCAATAATTTCAATCACTTCGCCAACCGGCCTGGTTCGAACAGTGGGCTGCCTGGTAATGCTCACCACCACATACTGACCGTGGCTTGCCCCGCCATAACCACCCTGAGAGATCAACACATCCTGCCCCAGGCGCCTGTTCTCCGGCGTAACAAAGGCAATCCCGTCTTCATTGTAAAATCGCCCTACCACCTGCGTGGTATTGTGCTCCAACACCTCCACCACGGTCGCAACGCGCCGCCCCTTTTGATCCACATCATCAACACGGGCCAACACCACATCACCATGAAACACACACTGCATCTGGCGGGCAGTTAAAAACAGGTCTCCCGAGCCATCTTCCGGAACGATAAAGCCGAACCCGTCCCGATGCCCGATAATACGACCCTTTATCAGATTTATGCTGCTCGCAGGCACATAGGAACCGCGGCGATTGCATATCAACTGGCCATCTCGCGTCATGGCAATCAGCCGCCGGCGCAATGCCTCGATGCTTTTTTCGTCTTCGTAGCCAAACAGGCGACAAAGCTCGGGATGATTCGCTGCCGAACTCCTGTCTTCAAGAAATTCAAGTATGTATTCGCGACTGTGAATGGGATTATCGTAATTTTCAGCCTCACGCTTCTGAAAAGGATCTGAGGGTCGGGAGGATGTTCTGGTTCTTTTTGGCATTCGGTTTCCGTAGCGGGTTATTAATCAGGGGTTATTTATCAGGAGCTGCTTATCAGGGACAGAATCTTTTGGAAAAACCTGTTCTGCAAGAAAGGCATTGTATCAAGAACAATCACGGCCTGCCTGGTGTTAATTGGCTTAATGTTGATTAGCCTGGTGTTGATCGGCTGCTGCAATTTGCTTCAATGTTTCGCAAGCGGATTCGGGGATATTTCTGACTGTGATACCGGGCGTACTCTCACTTCAACCCGAGTTGCATTCCGACTCCAATATGATGTTTATCTCGTATTTTGTCAAGCAGGATTTTTGTGATGGCTAACAGGCTCAACCCGCCAGAAAACAGGGGCAGAGCAGACAGGGCGGAAATGGATTCCGAACAAGGGTTCCGGCCTGCAATCCGGGAGCTTGCAGAATACGAGAACCCGCAGAATGAAAATTTCAAATTCATTATTGACAAAACGAAACGAAGCCAGTAAAGTTCGCGGCGTAGTGATTTCCGACCTGCCCAGGTGGTGAAATTGGTAGACACGCTAGCTTCAGGTGCTAGTGGCCTTCGGGCCGTGGCGGTTCAAGTCCGCCTCTGGGCACCATCTCAACGGCATATAACACCCGACACCCGTTATAACGCTCTTATAACACCCGTATTTTATAACACCCAAACCAGATTTTAACACCCGGATCACTCGTCTGGCACGGATCAACACAATGAAATGGAACCCGCTGAACACATCAATTGGTCTCGCTCTTGGCGGTGGTGCAGCCAGAGGGCTTGCCCATATCGGAGTGCTCAAGGCATTTGAAGAAGAGGGTGTGACCATTTCCTGCATATCCGGCACCAGTATTGGTGCCCTCGTCGCCAGTTACTATGCTTTCGGAAAATCCATTGATGAAATAGCGAACATCGGCTCCCGGCTGCATCTGAGAAAGGTGATCAATTTCACCTTTAAAAAACGGGGCGTATTTTCGACGGAAGGAATCAGAGAATTAATCGAGCGAGACCTGGGTGATGTGCGTATTGAAGATGCACGTATGCCTCTGGCCATTTGCACCACAGATATTATCAGCGGAAAACAGGTTGTTTTTCGTGAGGGAAACCTCGCCGATGCGGTTTGTGCCTCGGTTGCGGTTCCCGGCCTGTTCGTACCCGTGGAAATTGATGACCACCTGCTCGTTGACGGCGGGATAGTTGAAAATGTGCCCATTTCCCCTCTGGAAGCCATGGGAGCAGGCATTATCGTCGCGATCGACCTGAACGGGGTAAAAAACTACCCCGATCCGGACGACATGCTCGACGTAATCAGCAACGCGATTGATATCAGTATGGATTTGACCACTCAGGAACAGCTCAAGAAAGCCGACATCACCCTGTCACTCGACCTGAGCTCCTACAACCGCATTGGCAATAACGACCGGGCTGAACAGCTGGTGATGGAGGGCTACCGGCCCATGAAACACAAGATAAACCGGCTTCTCTGGTACAAGAGAAGCAATTTGATTGTCTACCTGTATAAAGTAATGCGGGAAATACTACCTGTCAAAGTCCCCTTGCTCATCGGGAAACTGCTTGACAAAAACAGGCTGCTTGAAAAATAGAAAGAATCGAGAAAAAACCGGATTAAAATCATAGAGTAAGCGGCTTAAACATGAAAACCCGCACATTTTTGCCAGCCGATATCGATTTATGCACCCTGCCAGCAAAAAACCCCCATGTAAAACTTGCAAACGGGGAGCAATAACCAGATACTGGAGAAACAGGGAATCGCATATAAAACAATCAGTTCGAATTTATTGGCATTCGGCATAACGGTATGACACTCGCCTGACTCCCGAATACCTCCGCAACGCATGGGAAAAATTGCCGTGACTTTGACTACTCGGAACGCACTCAATCCAACACCGGGGAAAACAGGCAAACAAGCCTCTTTGGCCCCGCCCCAGGTCTCTCTGGTCATAACAGCCGCAGCAGCTATGGCACTGTCCACTGGCACCACTGCGGAAGTCAAATCCCTGACCAGTGATGAAATGACGCAGACCTATATCAAAGACTCCACCATCATTGTCACACCAGGAAAACGCCATACCGCCACAGCGGAAGAAAGAAAGCGGAAGCTGGCCACTTTGACCATCTCTCCCGGTGAAGCAGAAAAAACCGAAGCGGAAGAACAGGCCGAGTTTGAGCAGATCAATGCCCGGCAAGCTGACCAGATCAATAGTGCATTGTCTTCCTCGAACGTAGAAGCAGAAAAACAGAGCCTTTTCAGGCAACAGCAAATTGCCGTGATGCCGGCCCCGGATGTAGACCTGATTATGCCGGAGCGAGCCACGCCGGATATTCCCGGCTTCAAGGAATTTCTTGAATCCGGTGTCGCCAGTCGCGACTTTGACTACACCCCTTTACTGGGTGGCTCGGGAGTCAAGATCGAGCGGGTTGATAATCAGTTGATTATGGGCTTTGGTGACTTGAAGGGAGTAGATACCATTCAGGCGCCGCAGGCGATTAACGAAGGGCCGGTACAGTTGACACCCCGGCCTGGCGGGGGGTTTGATCTGGTGATTGATATTCCCCAATAGGCGAGGCGGCCTGGCCGGTTCGCAAAAGGTAAAAACAACACAAGCCCCGACTTCTTATCAATCCGGGGCTTGTATTGTTTTGCGAAGCTTGTATTGGTTTGCGGAGCCTGGATTGTTTTGCGAAGCCTATGTTACTTTGCCAGGCTTGTGCTGTTTTGCCATGGGGCAATATGGCAGCAACCTGTTTGCTAAGGATAACCCAAAAACTCCCCTTTTTTATCCATAGCCCCCAATGTATAGCCTGCCTGATCACTTTTCCACAGGTAAAACAGTTTGTACCCATCGTGCAGGTGCAGGTCAATGACTTCATCATCTGCCACCGTACCAAACTGCCTGGCCCACCGCGTTTCCAACTTGCCATCTTCAGGCTCCTTAACGCCATAAGCCAGTATAAAGGCATCCTTGCCGCCCAGGTTGACTGCTGATTCGGCAATTCTGCCGCTGGTCGAGCCGGACAGAAGATTGGTTGCACTATCCAGCTTTATCCCTGTTGCCAGGCCGGATTGACCATCCAGCCCCCAGACGACAGTTTTCGGTTCTTCCAGCTTGTTATCCAGAAAAAGGGTTTGAGCACGGGGAGCCTCATAAATCGGCCCGACCTCATCGACACCGTATTGCTTTTTGTCATCGTCTCTGGTTTCCATCCTGATTTCCCGGGTAGACGAACCGCCAATCCAGTAACCCAGGTTAAAGTGCAAAAACGAAAACCGATCATTATCCGGCGAGCCAATCTGGATTACCTTCCGCTTTTGCCCACTCCAGTATTCGACCTGACCAATAAAACCGTCTGTTCCACCAAAAGCCTTACTGCCAACCTGACCTTTTGTTGAGCCAAGCACATTGATCTGCCCCAGATAGGACATATCCATAGCTTTATCCTCCTGCTCACTCCCCTCCAGTACCACCCATTTCAGATAGCGGGAGTCATTCTGGTCAATCAGACTGGCAACAAACACATCCCCGTTCCCCTTGTTCTCCAGATTGGAACGATCTGCACCGCTCGGCAATGTCACGTCCTGCCAGTCTCCGTCGGTATCGCCAGCAAAATAAATTGACGCACCTCTGACCATCATCACTGTCGCCCTGTCGTCACCCGCCGAGCCGAACTGATAACGCCAGCCTGATGAATACTCGGCAAAATCATGTAATTTGGAATACCTCAGGGTAACAATATCGTGCCTGCTCCCCTCCTGGTCTGATGCAACATTGAAAGCAGCAGTGAGCTGATTGATATAGTCATCCGTTTCGTCCTTTTCATCCTGTTCACTGTTAAATACAGCGTCAAACACGATGCCCACGGGAATAACCGAGGTTCCTGATACCGCCAGATACTCCCTGGTGAGTTCCCCAAACCGGTTATACACCCGTATTTTCCCGGATTGCCCCGATTCCGATGGCTCGACTACCAGTAACATCACATTGCCCTGCCGGTCTGTGGTGATGGATTTCACCATAGAGGCACCCGACCCGACAGACAGATCCTGCGGCCATTCATTAATACGAAGAATCAGTTTCCTTTCTGTCAGCGCAACCGCTCCGGATGCACCAGGTTCGTCAACCAGATGGAGAATCACCTTCTCATCCGGGCCAGACTCCTTGTCACCATCATCAGGCAGGCGAATTGAAAACGTCGCTTCTGTCTGGTCACCGGTGAAGGTTACATAGGTGCCAGGAGTTACATCAGTGCCAGGAGTATCGTCCAGGGAGGGCGCAAGGACGAAATCAGACATTTCAGCTGTCACCCTGTTGTTTCGGCCATCATTTTTTTCCTGTAATCTGACCTTGACCCTGATGACATTATCGACAAAAACCGGCTCCCCCTGGTCATCAAAGTGATCAAACACCCTGCCGGGAGGTTTATCCAGCTCAATGGTATACAGCGCTTCCGTACCCTCGTTTTGAATGACGACATTGGCATCCCTGAAACTGGCTACCGGCTCGTTATCGAGAATCGCCACATTGGCTCTTTTTGCAGGGCCAATGCTAGCCAGACCCTGGATGACTTCGGTCAGGGCAACGGAAAAACTCTCGTCAGACTCGCCCACTTTGTCTTCATTGATATAAACGCGGATGTAACAAAGCCTGGCTCCAGGCGGGAAGGTAACCACCCCCGGAACAAAGCTGTCTCCAGGCATAGGGTAAAGACCCTTCTGGAAAGCTGTTTTTTCCCCGGTTCCGGAATCATAATCAATAAAAAAATCCCTGTTTGGTCTTGCCAACTTCCGGTTAACCTCATCCGTCTCCTCGAAGTCTTCCCTGTAGTTTGAAGAGAGTCGATATTTCACCCTGGTTGTTTGCACCGAGGCCTGCCCCAGTTCAACCTTCACCAAAACCGGGTATGCAGTGATATAGTCATCATCAACCCGGAACTTTCTGACATCGAGGTCTGGTATCGCACAGGAAGCCAGCGCATCAGGGGAATCCTGGTTTTTTTTCGCACCATTATCATCTATCTCCCCTTCCCGAACACTGGCCGGGGAAAGCGTGAGTTCGTTTTCCCACACTTTCAGATCAAAGGAGTAGGTATCGGAATCCTTGCCATCGGTGGCCATCAGGACAACCCCCTTGTTCGAACCCAGATCGCCTGCCCCGTTATTACCTCCGGTTACACCCGGAACGCCTCTCAGCACAACCCCCTGGCGGGCCAGATTATTGTCCTTCTCGATGCTCAACCAGGAAGGGTTGTTGGAAAGCGAATAATCAAGCGGCACCTGGCCACCCTCTCCACCATAATTATAATAGTATTCCACTCCCAGCCAGGCCTTGACCGGAGCAAAGCCCAGCAGCCTGACATCCCGGGAATCCCCTTCGGAGGAGCATCCGGCAAACCAGATGGAAAGGAAACAGACCCAAAATGCCGGCATTATTCGTTTGACAATAATCATTACAAGCAGGTACCCGGGTTAGTTTGCCTTGTCTTTCTTGCTTTTTTCTTCTTCGAGCTCTTTAAGGCGCTGTTCAATCACCCTTTTCTCTTCTTCCGTCGGCTCAGAGAAAACAAATGGATCATACTCTGCTTCCGTCACTTTGCCCAGCACCACTTTTTTGTCTTTGTCAACAGTGTAAGTGGTGGAAACCAGCCTGGCATAGCCTGTTTTATATTCCACCTCGACATTAATTCGTGTAACACCACTGCCCGGTGTTTTAAAATCATAGGCAACGGCCGAAGACATCAGGCGACCCGCCAACGCCTGACTGCGCAATGACGAACGTAACACCGACAGCGCCTGCATCGGGTCCTTCACTACTTCGCCGGGTTTCGCCAGCCAGACAAACTTGACTTTCCCATTGGGAAACAACCCGGCCGCAAAGGGAGAAAACATACCATAGGTTTCCCGAAGCGCTTTGGCCTTGAGAATCACCTTTGACAGCAAATACCTGGTGTTAGTATCCTGCTCCTTTTGAATGATGGCCTGAGCCTGCTCCTCGGTCAGCTCCACAGACTCTTTGGTCTTTTTTTCTGCACCCTTTTCTTCAGCATATGAAAAGGAAGCAATAAGCGTAACCGCCAGAAAAATCGGAAATAACAGTTTTTTATCAGTCATTGTACTCGCCGTCCTCATAATGAATTTGTGCCCCGGATGATCCATTCGGAAGCTTACCCGTATCACCATCAAAATCATATTGGCCACACCAATAAATTACTCTTATTTAATAAAAAAAGGCCACCCGCAGGCAGCCTTTTTTATACTTGTCAGGACGAATCGATCCTAGTGACCGTAGACTTCCATATTAGCAGATACTTTAAGATCAGTAATATACAGGTTACCGATAGAAGTACCGCCAGCACCATTCAGGCTGATTCCTTCGATATCCATATCACCGGAGAAGTCAACCAGGTTCAGCGCCAAACCATTTGCAGACTGACCGATAATCATTTGGGCGTGCGCAAAAGTAAGATCCTGAGTTGTGCCCGCAGCCACAACAGAAGGACCACGGAGGTTATGCAAGGAGAAACCACCAATATGCGTATTCATAAATGGAAGAGTCAGGGTTCCCTTACCGTTACCCATATCAGAGACGTTGAAGAACGCACTGATTTCCATAGTATTTGCAGTACCACCATCGTTATGAATAACGATATCAATTGGCCCCAGGTTACCTTCAAAGGTAGCCGCTGACAACAGGGTAGTAGTTGTACCTGAAGCAGGCCCACCGATTTCACTGGCATATCCACTCTCAGCCAACTGCACGTCACCGATAGACAAACCGTAATCAATTGGTAAACCGGACTGCGAACGCAAGGTGATCACCAGATCACCATCACCGATAGTAGGCAGCGTCTCAGTCAAATTGGCAACAGTAGCACCACCAGCTGTCAGATAAGAACTACCCAACGCAGGCATACCCAAATCCAGATTGGAGGCATCACCAGCGACGTCAACAGTCATGCGAATATCGTCAAGATTGTTAGTTCCCGCACCAGAGAGAGACAGACCATTAATATTCAGGAAACCCTGATCCTGGTATGCAATCTGGCCGATATCCAATGTGGCACTATTGATATCGATAGTCAAACCGGCTTGACCAGTTGCAGCACTCATTGCTGCGTCGTCCATTGCTACCAATTCTGCCTGGGCTGTAGAGGCTGCTGCGATTGCTGCTACCAATGCGACTTTATTCAGACCTTTCATGACATTCTCCTTAAAAGAATTGTTATGGTTTTGTTTTTAGGTTTTACCGGTTTTTTCTTGTTCCCGGTTGATTGTTATTCTATGCAACTGAAGATTTTATTCTGAGATAGGGATCACAATTTGCCATCACGGGGTTACATTGGCTAACAAATGATAACAAGCTCACAAAATAAACTGCCATTGGCGCAACAAAAGAGAAAATCCCACTCCATGCAGGTCGGCCAGAGCCTGTACCTGCCGTACATGATAAAAACGTAATATGATAAAAAGGTAATATGATAAAAACGTAATAAAGGATGGCTCCGGCAACGCTATACTACCGCAGCATCAGAACTACCGCAGCATCAGACTCTTGACTCCACACCTTGACTCCACCTGACCTGAGGAATGCAGAAATCGACCCGGCACCCTTTTCAGACATAAAGAACGCCTTTTCCCGGTTTACCCTCAGCCAGGCTATCTCTGCACAAGGCTTTTACCACCTGAGTGACCGGCTATCTACCGAAGAGGGTTTTTTCTTTTTTGGTAATCTGTCTTTACCCGAGGGGGTTTGCTGGCTGACCTGTTATCCGCGCCAGACAGTGAATGCCAGCACCCTGAGGGAGCCTTCCACCAACTTTGGGAATGACATTCTTGTTGGCTTGCTGGACTACGGAACAGAACGGAACAGCCGGCCGGCCAATCGTTACACCTGGTTTGCCTGCCTGGACAAAGAGCAGAACACGGCCACCCTCTATTTTAACTCCGACTGCCCGCAGCCCACCGTGGAGGCGCTGGCCAGTTATTGCAGCCGGGGTGAGCACTCTGAAAGCAGCGATGCCAAACGCCGGCATAACAGGCACTTTAGCCTGGAAACCCCCTTTACCCATTCTACCGGCAAACAGGAGTATCTGGACGATATTGCCAGAATCCATAACCATTTGCTCTCCGGCACCTGCTACCAGATCAACTATGCCCAGCGCTTTGCCGCGAGCTGCTCAGGCTCCCCCTGGGTTGCGTTTAAGGCCCTGTGCCGCCATACCGATGCGCCGTATTGCATTTTCAGCAATTCGGGGGCAAGGCAGGTGCTGTGTTTTTCACCGGAAATGTTTATTGAATTTGACCGGCGCAAGGTAAAAACCAGGCCCATTAAAGGCACCCGCCCGAGAGGCCGAACCAAAGCAGAAGACCTCGCACTGATGGAAGACCTGTTAACCAGCGAGAAAGACCGGGCAGAAAACCTGATGATTGTGGATTTGTTGCGCAATGACCTGGGGCGATTCTGTGAAACCGGCTCAGTCAGGGCAGATGCGTTATTCCAACTGGAAACCTACAGCAATGTTCACCACCTGGTCTCGACCGTTACCGGCACATTGAAAAAAGGCGTCTCCCAGTTCAGCGCATTTGAAAGCGCATTTCCCGGCGGGTCGATTACCGGTGCCCCCAAAATAAAAGCGATGGAAATCATCAATGAACTGGAAAAACACCAGCGGGGGCCGTACTGCGGCTCGTTTTTCTACGCCCTGCCTGACGGGACTTTCTTTTCCAATATTGCCATTCGCACCTTTTATTGTGAGGCCGGCTCCATCTATGGCTTTGGCGGCGGCGGCATTGTGGCAGACTCCGACGCCCTGAGTGAATACCAGGAATCCCTGGATAAAATCCAGGTATTCCTGACGACGCTTGAGCGCGAATTTCTTTCGGGAATTGATCCTTTGAGGTAAGTAACAGTTATGAATCCAAGGGTCAAAAGTGTTGCCGCAATTTCAAAAAAGCGAAAAGTAACTCTCCAGTTACCGCTAACACGAACAGACCATAGATCCGCTCTATTACCGGATTAGAGGGTGCAAAAACAATCCTGGCAAATTCATATCGCCTGGTAATAACAGTACGCAAGTTGTTTTTTAACTCGCAATGCACACACATCCTGTTTGCCCACAACAGGCTTCCGTTTAAACCTGAGCGGTTTATATCTGCCTGCCCCTCCCTACCATGAGGTTTTCAGACTGGCTTTCCTGAACTCTTCCTTCAATTCTTCAAAGGTATGCACTGCCGGGTACTGTGGAAACTCGTCAATCACATTCTGTGGCGAGTGAAAAAGAATGCCTTTTTCAGCCTGAGCCAGCATGGTGGTGTCGTTATAGGAATCCCCTGTGGCAATCACCCGATAATTCAACAGTTGAAACGCCCGCACTGACTGTCTTTTCGGGTCTTTCTGGCGTAGCAGGTAGTTGGTAATCCGGCCGGACTCCGCCACTTCCAGTTTGTGACACAGCAAGGTGGGGTAGCCCAGCTTCGCCATCAGGGGCATGGCAAACTCGTAAAAGGTGTCAGACAGGATAACCACCTGAAAATGCTGCCTTAGCCAGTTGAGAAAATCTGCCGCTCCCTCAAGGGGCTCCAGTGTGCCAATCACCTCCTGGATCGCAGGCAGGCCGTAACCATGCTCGTCAAGAATACGAAGTCTCTGCTTCATTAATACATCGTAATCAGGAATATCCCGTGTTGTTGCTTTCAACTCTTCTATTCCGGTTTTTTCGGCAAAGGCGATCCATACTTCAGGGATCAATACTCCTTCCAGATCCAGACATGCCAGTTCCACAGAAAACTCCTTCATTATCAAGGTAGACGATTCAATTCAATAACCAACAGGTCTCGTCGCAACAAAGCAGGGTATCGGCTGTGTTGTATCAGACCGGTTTGGTATGCTGACCAGGGGCCCAATAATAATAGAAATTAGTATAAACATCCAGGACATGACGCTTCGACGCTGGTGGGAAGGGGAAACGTAATTAAGGAGTGCAGGCTTTTATCAAGTTAAAGACCCATTACCAACGCTAAACCCTCATTAAGAGAACCAAGAAATTGTTGGTTTAATTTAGATACTCGTTCGTCCAGACAGGCTTTATCTATAGTAATAATTTGGCTGATATTTATTACAGATTCTTTGGATAATTTAGACGTACGCTTTGGTAACCTTATATTTCCTGGCGCATCAGCCAATCGAGTATTAGAAGTGATTACAGCAGCTAAAACAGTATTTATAGCGCTGTCATTAAAAGCATCTGACGATACGATTACAATGGGACGTCTGAAGCCAGGCTCAGAACCTCGTGGCTCTCCGAGGGTAACCCACCAGATTTCCCCTCTTTTCATTACCACTTATCCTTGCCTGTGGATTGAGCCTGAATGCTATAAAGTTCATCGTCCAGGCTATTAGAATCCTCTCTGTAAACATCATTAAGAATTTCTGTAACCCCTCGATTTTTATTTCGTCTCAGGTAGTCCTCTACCGCCTTTGCGTATAACTCGCTTCTACTGACCCTTAGCCGATGCGCGAGCGCCTCAGCTGAATTAAAAATTTTATCTGGTATTGAAATTGCTGTCTTCATTTTCAAAGTATAACCATGGTTATACCTAACAGTCAACGTGGAAATTTCGACCCGGATGAACATAACATACATTTCATTTGTCCAAAACCTGATGACCTGCAAGACCTGATCGACCTGTTCATCCAGTTGTGCCTGCAAAACAACGGCAGCCTTTCCTCAAGGAAGAGAGCCTCCCACTTTGACTTTCTGACTGATGAAGAAGTATCGGCCATGGAACAGGCAGTGAAAGACGGCTACAACCGACCCGGTTAATCAATGGGCTGTATGGTGATCAGGGCGAGATTGTCTTTCGTTACTGTTCGAGCCGGTTCAATAAACCGGCAATTCGATTCTTTCAAACAACCCTTCCAGTTCACTGCGGTTTTGCAGTTGGCAGGCTTCACTGACCACCTCTCTGGTCAGATGAGGGGCAAACTTTTGAATAAAGTCATACATATACCCCCGGATAAAGGTGCCCTTGCGAAATCCGATTTTGGTCACGCTTGACTGGAATAACCGGCTTGCGTCCAGGGCAACCAAATCTGTGTCGGTTTCTTCGCTGAACGCCATTTTGGCCAAAATACCCACGCCCAGCCCCAATTTGACGTAGGTTTTTATTACGTCCGCATCGGCGGCGGTAAATACCACTTTCGGCTCCAGCCCTTTTGACCGGAAGGCATCATCCAGCCTGGAACGACCGGTAAAGCCGAAAACATAGGTCACAATGGGGTACCTGGCCAGTTCTTCCAGGGTCAGTTCACCCGACTGCGCCAGGGGATGGTTTTTGGTCACCACCACACAGCGATTCCAGCGGTAACAGGGCATCATTATCAGGTCGGAAAACAGTTCCATCGCTTCAGTCGCAATAGCGAAATCAGCCGTACCGTCAGCTGCCATTTCCGCTATCTGCATGGGTGTGCCCTGGTGCATATGCAGAGACACATCAGGATATTCGCCAATAAAGCTCTGAATAATATCCGGCAGCGCGTAGCGGGCCTGGGTGTGTGTGGTTGCGATAGTCAGGTCACCCTTTTTTTCATTACTGAATTCCTGGGCAATCTGTTTGATACCATCGACCTTTTTCAGTATCTCGCCGGCAACCTTGATAATGGTCTCTCCTGCCGGAGTCACCCTGGTAAGATGCTTGCCACTGCGGGCAAACACCTCCACACCAAGCTCGTCTTCCAACAGCCTTATCTGTTTGCTTATACCTGGCTGGGAGGTATAGAGGCTTTGCGCCGTTGCAGAAACATTCAGGTCGTGATGGGCGACTTCCCAGATGTATCGTAGTTGTTGTAATTTCATCTCGTCTCCGCTGAAGGCCTGGTGCTGCCATGCCTGACTGGTCATTAGACTCATTTACCGGGTCTGAATTACCAAGTTTAGACCAAATTGCGGAAATGATACGATATTTCCGCTGGCCATTTCCCGGCGCTCCACTCTTGACCCGATATACCGGGCCGCAATCGCTACCACAATCGCTATTACACTACCACAGTCACTATTAACTATTAGTTGCCATTGCCTGGAGTTATTCTGATATCATTCGGACAAGGCTGCACTATTTGGACGACAAAAACAACTGCAACGCACACAACTGAAACAAACTCGACCGGAACAGACGCGGCCCCATTCAATTGACCGGATTGCGGAATCCCTGGAAGATGTTGTTACAAACTAAATTTTTCGCACCAGCAAGTAACCCGAAAACCATACAACGAGACAGGTTGCTTGGCCTGATCACGCCGGGCGAGGGTAAAAAACTGTCACTGGTCATTGCTCCCGCCGGGTATGGCAAAACCACGCTGGTCGGCCAGTGGCTTCACTCAACCGGAGCGACCTTCGCCTGGTTGTCACTTGATGAATCAGACAACGACCCCCGACGATTCTGGCAATATGTGATCGGCGCACTTCAGCGCATAGACCCGTCCATCGCCCGGGAAGCCAACGAGCTGCTGGCAAAAACCGGGTTCGAGCATATGGAAGCCGTGATTATCATGCTGGCCAATTCACTGAGCGATCTCGGCACTCACTACCCGCAGCTTGTTCTCGCTTTCGATGATTTTCACCATATACAGGATTTTGATGTTTTGCGGAATCTGGTGTTCTTCATTGACTATCTGCCACCAAATGTACACATTATTCTGACCTCTCGCACGGAGCCGGTTTTGCCTCTCTCACGGTGGCGGGTAAAAAACTATCTGAATGAAATCTACGCAGCAGACCTGGCATTTTCTGATGAGGAGTGTTACCGGTTTTTCCGCGAATTTATGGCGCTGGAAATCAGCAAGGATGAGGCCAGACAAATCAGAGACAAAACAGAGGGCTGGGTGGCTGCCATGCAACTTGCCGCCATTTCAAAGGAAAACCTGCAAACGAATACGGGTATCGACAAGTCTTTGGGCAATTATCATGGTACTGACCGGCTGATCAATGACTATGTGCTGAGCGAGATACTTGAAAAGCAACCGGAAAATCTGAAAACCTTCCTGTTGCGCTCGTCCTGCCTGGTCAGGTTAAACGGGCAATTATGTGATACCGTTTTGAATCTGTCCTCATCACAGGAGACTCTCGAAAACCTGGAACAGTCCAACCTTTTTATCATCCCTCTTGATACCAGCCATAGCTGGTATCGCTATCACGACCTGTTCCGCGAATCCCTGTTTCACAGGATTGAACTGGAAAACCCGGAGCAGGTCGCCGATATCCAACGAAAAGCCATTGACTGGCTTTTGGACCATGACCAGGTGCATGAAGCCATTGATCAGCTCGTTCAGTTGCAGGACTGGAACTGGCTGAAGGAAATATTGCAGGATCACGGCAATACACTGATTCACGACGGCCATCACCTTCCGATGCTGGAATGGATCAACCTGCTTCCCGCAGACAAGGTGGCGGAGTCACCACAATTGCAGATGCTGAAAATCTGGAGCCTGTTTTTCAGCAACCGGCTGGACACCATTCCGCCACTGCTGGAATCGCTGGAAGAGATGCTGGACTGTCAGACAGCCAAAGTGCACGCGAATGCCGATGATGCACTGGCACTCACCAGTGAAATTTCGCTGATCAGATCCTACCTTGCGAGGGCAAAGGCAGACACCAAAAGCGCCAGCGACCTGACCAGGCAGGTACTGGAAAACATCGACCACGCCAATATGCCCCTCAAGTCGGTGACCTATTATGGTATCGGAATAGATTGCTTCAACAACGGAGAGCTGGACGATGCGGAGAGGGCACTCTCCTCTGCCATTCAGTACGGAAAATTCGAACATAAACCCTCTGCCGTTATTTCCAGTTCAGGGCTTCTCACCTGGATTCTTTATTATAAGGGTGAACTGGACAAGGCCTGTGATACAAGCACCCGCACACAGGCCTGGCTGGATAGCCACATCAACGACCCCGGCCAACCGAAAATGATCTCTTGCTGGCAAAACAGCGCGATGGCGCGCATTTACCTCGAAAAAAACGAAGATACCATTGCCGCCAGCTATCTGGCCCCCCTGCTGGATCACCTTGAATCCGGTACCGAGCCTGGCCAGCATGTAATTATTCAGTTTGTACAGGCCCAATTGCTGTATACCCAACGAAAATTCTCACAGGCTATTGCCTGCATCGAGGATGCACAACGCATTTACGAGCACAAAAAAGAAGCAATTTTGTATGAACCACCCGGCCTTTCCGCGTTGAAAGCAAAATGCCTGCTGAACATCGGTCAATACAGGCAGGCGCTTGGCTGGGCAGAAGCCAATTATAGAGACACACCCAGGTGTGTAAGCCAGCTTAACCAGGAAGAGCAGCTTCTCGCTGTGGCACACATATTCATCTGCCCTCAGGAAAGCCCGCCGGAACTCATTGAAAAAGGGCTGGCCATTCTGGAAAAAATGAACCGGGGCTTGCCAGAACGCCATCACATCAAACACCGGATCGAGCTGCATATACTTCGGGCCATTGGCCACCAAAAGTCGGGCAAGGTCGCCGAAGCACAGGAAAATATGACACAGGCTCTTCACCTGGCGAGTAAAGACCGGTTTATCGCCCTGTTTAAGGAAAACGGCTCATTATTGATCGATTTGATTACGCGATGCAGCGACGTTTCAGTGCCGGTCAGTTTCCATTCCGAGGTACTGCGCTGCCTCAGCGAAACCGGCAAAGACGAGAGCAAGGGCAAGTCCGGCCCGGACACACCAAATGGCGCACGTTCAGGCCAGCCTTCGTCACCCTCCAACGCCTCGTCAGCTGAAAATCAGTCCCTGATCGAGCCACTGAGCCAGCGTGAACTGGAAGTGTTACACCTGATTTATGAAGGCCATGCAAACAAGCAGATCGCCAGCAAACTGTTTTTGTCCCCGGCTACGATAAAAGCACATATCAGAAATATTTATGGCAAGCTCGATGTAAAAAGCAGAACCGAGGCACTGGCAAAGGCAAGAAGCTGTAATCTGGTCTGAAAAAAGCCTGATCCGAGAAAAGCCAGGCCTGAGAAAGGCAGCACCGTGATGGCAGTCCACCCGTTCCGGGAAGACAAAAACCCTTCGAACGGGGGTGTTTGCACATCGCATTCAAGTTTTGTATCCTCGTTTGCTCCATGCACACTCACATACAGAAAAGTCAGGTCTGCGGCTGACGCGTGGGCGTTCGCCTTCCATGACTCACTCCAGGGAGAAAAAAATGAAAAAATCAGGTGTCAAATTCACCGGGAAGCTGATTATCCCGGCAGTAATACTGTGCCTGGCTCCAACCCGGGCGGCATTTTCTCAGGAAGAAAGTTCCGATAACATCGTTCATCTTGAAGAAGTTGTTGTCACTGCTTCCGAAAAGAAGGCAAAGATTCTCAACACCAATGCTTCTATCGTCGTCATTACGGAGAAGAATATCAAAAACAGCGGGCACCGCACGGTTAAGGATCTGTTATCTTCCATTCCGGGCGTTACCGATGTGTCAAGCGGCTGGGGCCAGGTATTCAAACTGAGCGTAAGAGGCACGGCACCCTCTAACGGCCGCGCTGCCGGGCCTGCAGTATACGTTGACGGCATTCCCCTTAATACAGGCAGTGGATATTCCCAGTTCAATCTCATTCCCGTTGATGTCATTGAAAAACTGGAAGTGTTGAGATCCCCCTCTTCTTCCATTTATGGTATGAATGCAGGACGCGGGGTTATCCTGATCACCACCAAAAACGGAAGCCGGGCGAAAAAGGACTTTGCTACAAATGTATCTCTGGAGTATGGAAGCTGGGATACCTATAAGGCAAGCGCACAGGTTCTGGGCAAAACAGACCTTTTTGACTATAGCCTGACGGGCACGGGCCTGAACAGTGACGGCTGGAGTCACTACGACAACAGGGAGAGAAGCGTCTATGGCGCCCTGGGCCATGATTTTGACGGCGGTCGTGCCCAGTTCAACTTCGGTCATATTTACAACGAACGTAATGTCAGACGAAAGCTGTACAGTGATTATGCGAAGGAAAACCCCAGAGCCACCTATCAGCCCGGCAAGGATAGTGGCCATAACTACGTCGAGAATAACGTATTCACTTCAGGGCTTAATGTGAACTATGCCAAAAGTGACTGGCTGGGTAGCTTCACGGCCAATTATATACGGGCAGTGGAACAATATGAGTATCGGATAAAAGGCATGGACAGCCCGAAACACTATACACAGGATCGTCCCGGAAACGATTATACAGTAGCGATAAGTGGCGGGCGAAAAATGCATCTCGGGGAGAACATGGTAAACACCCTGACCATCGGTGCCGATTACCGTTATCGCAACTTTGATCAAGACAAGAATTATCCCAATGATCCGTCGCGTAACCAGTCCAGCGATTATTTCGCCACCAAAACAGCCGTAGGTCTCAGCATCAATGACAGAATTGACTACGGAATTTTCAATATCTCCGGGGGGCTGAGATGGAACCATTTGAAATACGATGTCGATTATCATACCGATTCCACGAAGAACGATTTCGAGCAGAAATTCGACAACGATCTGGACTGGAGCCTGTCAGGTTCAGTGGTACCCGTAAAAAACAGCAATCTCTTTGCAAGCTACAATCATTCCAAGGGATATGAGTCCGGTTTTTCATCTGATAACGCAACCAGAACCGAATTTCCCACACTCGATGATCTGAAGCCGGAGGAGTACAGCACACTTGAAATAGGCTTTAAGCATCAGTTCAATGAAATGCTGAACTATAGCCTGGTTTACTACAGATCAGAGGTTGACGGGAAGGTTGTAACCTATTACATACCGGAGGGTAACAATAATTACGAATCTGCGGGCAAGTACAACGCCGGCGATACGCTGAACCAGGGAATCGAGCTTGGATTGAGCGGAATGCTTTTGAACAGAAAACTGGGGTACAGGTTAAGCTACTCAACAATCAGTGCCGAGTGGCAAAATGGCAAGCGAAAGGACAGCGATGGCAACTGGCAGGATCTGAAGGGGAAACAGGTAAAAGGTATCCCCGACTACGAATACACTGCAGGAATTGACATCCATCCATTTGAAAACACTCCCTATGATTCATTGACCGTTGCCCTTGACGTTCACGGTTTCAGCAGCTTTTATAACGATGATCTGAATTCCGTTGATAGCGAAAAGAAAAGTGCCTACTTTGTGAACGCAATGATAGACTACAGCTATGAAAACATGAGTGTATTCCTTAAATCCACGAACCTGTTTGACAAGTATTACTTTCAGGGGATAAACACAGGCTTCACTCACGAAGGCCGGTATGTCAGTGTCGGTACAAACATCGCGTTT
>PDPE01000042.1 GCA_002747395.1 Pseudomonadota bacterium | reverse complement strand
GTGAATAATTGATGCTGTGGGCTTGCTCATTCGATGAAATCAATCCTTTATTATAAATCATAAAGATAGACTGATTACCTCAATTCGTTTCTAAATTCAGGAGGTATTAAGCCCGATTGCCCTGAAACAAACTGAAATACCAATGGCTTCCACAAGCTCACCGATGGTACGATAGTTGGCAAAAACTCTAAGGACGAAGACCCCCTTGTCGATAAAAAACCTGATTATGCCCCATGTGGCGAGTGTTATTTCGAGTTCGAAGCTGAAGCGTATCAAACGACACGCCCATGAACTCCGAAGAAGAATCACCGGGCAGACGCACACACTGGATGTTTTCATCAAACCGGACGATCCATACAGCTACCTTCTGGTGCAGGTATTGGATGACTTGCTGAATCGCTTCACCGTTGACATTGCCATTCATACAGTGATGCACCTGCCGGAAGAGGCATTTCCAAAAAGAGAAATGTGGGACATGAATGCGCTGAAAGATGCCAGATGGCTCGCCGAATTGTACCAGCTGGACTTCCCCGCAAACGAGCCATCAGCGAAAGACCCGACCCCCTTCTTGCACGCCTTGCTGGCAGCAGAGACAGAAAAACAGGCTACCGGAACAGTGCTGACTGTTTTTCGGCACTATTGGTCGGATAGCAAAGACCCGGATTCACCACCATGGAAAAACTTGCCAGACACTACCGCCAATCAAATCAGATTGCAGACTAACGAGAGGCTGCTCGAAAAACTTGGCCATTATTACAGTGCGATGATTTACTATGCCGGTGAATGGTACAGAGGACTTGACCGTCTCGACCATCTGGAATCCCGGTTAATTACCTTGAACGCTTCGAGGGAAGAAAAAAGTCAGATACGATACAATAAAACCCGAAATACACTGTTTTCTGCCAGCACGCCCCGGAATGGCGTAAAGAAATCCGACAATCGCTTTGAGGAACCTAATCATAGCGTTAAAACACCTGGAAAAAGAGTGGAGGCACCTGAACTGTCACCATCGACAGGGAACAGTCTGGAACTGTTTTTTTCAGCCAGAAGCCCTTACTCTTACCTGGGACTGGAACAGGCCGCTCACCTGGCCAGAACATTTGCTGTTCCCTTGACCATTAAACCTGTGTTGCCAATGGTTATGCGAGGCATGGCGGTACCTCACGCCAAAAAGATGTATATTTTTTCTGATACCAAACGGGAAGCCGAAACGCTGGGTATTCCCTATGGCAAGGTGGCTGACCCTTTGGGAGCCGGTGTTGAACGCTGCTATGCCCTTTATGAGATGGCTCAACAGGAAGGGAAGGAACTGGCGTATCTGCTCAGCTATGCACGCGGTGTAAACGCAGAGGGCATTCGCTCGGAGACAGAGTCCGGCATGAAGATTATCGTCAAACGTGCGGGGCTGAACTGGGAAAGCGCCCGCCCCCTGCTTTTAAAGGCAGGCGACCCCGATGCACAATGGCGTACCTGGGCACAAAAAAACCTGGATGAATTATTGGAACTGGGTATTTGGGGTGTCCCCGGTTTCCGTTATAATGACCTCAGTGTCTGGGGGCAGGATCGCCTCTGTCGGATCGCCGAGGCCATCCAGGCCAACAAGTAAATCCGGATTTCTGCATAAAAGAAGTGAACCAACGCTCATTTTTTGTTATTTTTGTCGCAACAATCGAAAAACTTATACTCATTTCGTGTTTTTTTATGAAATGATGCACTGAATGCACTAATTAACAGGCGTATTGTACCGTCAGGCGTATTGTACCGCCTTTTTTTGGTGGCATGTTAATCAAGTGCAATGGTCATACGGATAACGCCATGCTGAATGCAAGTCAGGATATCACACAACAAAGTTTAACACCTCGCCATTGGTATTTTTCAAGCCCGAATGGCGACTCTGCCATTCGAATCAGAAATGGCCTCAAGGTAGGGGAGTCGGCCGATGGCACACTCACTTTTAACGATATAACTCCTGACCACCAATGGGTAGAATTCAGGCTTGATAACAATGGCGGGCTCTCAGTCAATATTGTGAATGATCAGTGCCACCTGAAAGTCACGAGTGGTCTCAAACAAACAGTCAATCTGATACCCGGTACACTTATAGCACTTCCTCACAACAGGTTTTATGTTAGCGACAGCCTGTTCGGCCTTGAGCAAACCAACCTGATAGTCAGACTGGTCAGATATACCATCGTACCCAAATCACCTGACTCGCAGCCGGCCGCGCCCACTGCAAAAAGTGCTGCTTCAAACAGGCCCCGACAAGTCCGGACACATCAAATCTCCGGGAGCGCTCCTGAAAAAACCATCAGGAAAAAAGCCACAATCGGACGCCCGACAAACAGGTTATCAAAGGCCACCCCCCGAACAACAGCCAGATTTGGTGAGATTGCCGGAAAAAAGATATCTTCCGCTCCGCCCCTGAAGCACTCAAACCGAAGAAAACAGGACTCAAAGGTCAATATGATCTCTTCCACTCCGGTTCTGAAGCGCTCAGGCCGAGGCAAACAGGATTCAAAGATCAATTTGATCGCTTCCGCCAATGTCTCGCGCAAAACCGCTTACCGTAATGTAAAAAAAAATACAGCCTCTTCTTTCCGGGGTTTCCTCAGAAAACTGCTGGCAGGGGCGCTTGCCACTTTTGCAATAATCGCTACTGTCTTCTTCTTTGTTGTTACAATAATCAGTTACGACCCGGCGCCGACGCCAGCACCGGCACCAGTTACAGCCACAGATTCACAAAAATTGGCTGACACCCTGGCCAGCCTCCAGGGACTGGCCATTTCCAAAGCAAACCGGAGTGACGCGCAAGCTGCAACTCCTTTGCTTCCCAATAAACTGGTCACACTGCCTTCCTCGTCAGTCTACGAGGACTCTCGGTTCAGTTACGCCATTAAAAGAATTCATGCCAATGAAATCATAACCCCCCCAGGCAAAAGTGCCGTCGCATACCTTGGCAGCCTGTTAGAGGACTACCCGGACAATCAACTGGCAAAATCACTGCTGGAAATCTGTGCCCAACTGCTGACTGAAAAAGCGGCAGCGGCTCACGCTCGCGGAATTGAGCATGAAGCGAGAAATATGCTGGAAAAAGCATTGGCTCTTGCTCCCGACAATCAGCATGCCAGGAGCCGATGGGTCGAGTGGTACGGTTCGCAGCCAGACTAATCTTTTGAGGATTGGAAAAGATTTGATGAATTTCATTTTTAACGGCATGGTTGTCTGACGATTCCAACTCCCTATAAGAAGTCAACGATGAGAATTGAACGGCGTACCAAAGAGGCTTCCGGCCTGAGGAAATTTATTGACGATCACCTTGATCACCTTGGCGATCTTTTTTTGAGCTGGGAAGCAAAACGAGAGAACAAAAAGAGTCAACAGGAAGAAGAAAAAAAGCTCATTGAAGAAGTGGTAGAAGGGTCTGATAAACGAATACGAGCTGTATCCGGATATGCAGACAAGCTTAGAACCTGCTCATGTTCACTTTTCCACTATGTCTGTCAACTGGCAGAACGACTCCCTGCTCCCATATGTTTGAATGAAGACGCCTTTAACCACGAACCCTTGATCAACTCCCTGTTCGTCAATCAGCACGATATCACCCGATTTCTCGGCAACCAGTCAACACTCAGGGACTATTTTCAAAACAGGCATCACGATTTCCCGCTGACAGTCTTTGGATTTTTAACGGCAGACAAGCAAGAGAAAAAAAGACTGGGAACGGGGATAGTGGATGACAGGGTAGTAAGAGATGTGGTTCAGGTAACCGTAAATTTTTCCGGACATAGCCTGAATTCACCCTGCTCATCCAGGGAAGACGATTTATCCAATCTAAAACATTTTATGTTTAACCTCGTGCTTCAACACGCAAGGCAGGAAATGAGAAACCAAAAGCGGAAAGAGTCAATTCGAAAAGATAAACAGACTCCCGAGGCTTACATAAAAAGCCTGAATAATCCGGAAGTCTATCTGGAAGCCCTGATCAATTACCTGAAGACTGCTGCCGGGCACTTGCGAATAGAAAAATCCCCTCTCAAAATCAGCAAACTGGGAATCAAACTGTCTGAACAAGACAGGCAACCGGCAAATGAATTTGACCTTTACGAATTGTGTTGGAACAAACAGAATCGACAGGTAATAACACGAGTCTACTGCCCTTTCTCCCAAAAACCGGATTTCACCCATCCTGTAAGGCTTTAGTTTTTTATCGGTTTTCAGGCAGTTTGCCGGTTTTCGGACAAGCATCTGCCAGCCAATCCTCGATATATCCAGGAATGACAAGTTGCCGTTTGGCTCGGGAAAGTCCGGTATACAGCCTGTTAATCAAACCAACCCTTCCCCCCCTGGTATTGTCCGGCAATACCAGGATATCGGGTAGTAGAGCAACCCGGTCAAATTCCATGTTTTTTGCGTCTTCTATACGCCCGACAATATAGACATTGTCACCAGACGCACGAGCCTGGTTTACCGTGCGTTCAAAATCACTCACGTCATACCCTTTCCGAAACAGGGTATCCAGTTTGCCATAAGGGTCTTCGGGATGCTTTTTCATAAACTGTTTCCAGCTTTTGAACTCTCTCAACTCGGGATGTGTTGATCTGCTGCTTCGCCGGTAAAACAGCTCGATCGCTTCACCAATCAGGTATTTGATATCTTGCAGCGTGCGAGGCAAAACTGCGAACGGTGCACTCGCGTGGGCAAGCCTTTGCATCATTGCAAAAGCCTGCCAACTGGAGTTGGCCAGCACTGTACAATAGTCATCGGGAAAACTGAATGTATCGTATCTGACAATTTCTGTCTTTTTGGTTCTGGCTCCTTCAAAGGGAACCCGGAGTTGTACAGGGTGATGCTTCAAAACGCCGTTGTACAAATCACTTGCATTGTCACCCGCCCTGAAGGAATAACCCATATGTCGCTTTCTGATTTTATCACTGCGCCCGGGTGGTACGGTGAATGAGCCCAGTGCCTGATATTTGTCTCCCATGGTAATGACAGCCTGAGGGCTTCGATCCAGTATTTGAAGTACGGGCTGGCTCAGGTCATGGGCCTCATCAAAGAAAACATGCGTAAAGTGGTCAGGTATTGTATCTTCCAGCAGCGACAGATGCTTGATTCGATGGTACTCGCGAACTGGCAAAGGCCTGCTGTCATTCGGGCGAGGAGTAATGGTTTCTCGCCAGAATTGCTCCGCAAGCTCCCTGATTGCAGCGCGATCTGCCGGTTGTGTGATATAGCTTTCAGTTGGTATGTGTTTGTCACAAATCTGACTGTCACTGGAATAGCAAAATCGATTCACTGTTTTTACTACATTGAAGGCAACCCATTTTGGCGCACAAGAACCAATTTTCGGATACCCCATTTTATTTGCGATTTCATCGTAACTCAGCATATAGAATTTTTTATATCGGCTTCCGCCTCGACGAGATCGGTCGAGGCGATTCGATTCAAGTATGCTGATAGCCAGTTGACCAAAAGTGCACCGATAAACGCTGGCGTTGACCCTGGCAGCCAGGCTTTGCAGCTGCATACGATTCATGGCGCAAAGCAGGACTTTACCGGTATCCAGTGTTTCGATCATATTGCTGATTGTCAGGGTTTTCCCGGTGCCCGCATAACCGTATAGATCTAACGACTCACCGGGGTTAGCCACAAACTCTGCGAACAACCTCCCCTGATCAGGGGTAAATCGTTTTTGTCGGGAAAAGTGTCGCTGAAGGTCATCTCGCTCAACCAGGTCTGAATGCGACGCCTGGTATGACCAGTTCCAGCCCCCCTCCCGGTCAAGGTAATGCCGACTCTTTACCTCTTCTGCTGACATTGTCGCAATAGATGCTTCCCTGAGCAGGGATTGCCCGCGCTGCAACTGATCAGGAGCCAGCCTGGATACTGCCAGCCTTGCCAGTTGATCGGGAGTCAGTGGCTTCAATGCTTCAATCAATCCGGACAGTGTTCGCTGCACCTGGTCATCTTTCCCGCCCTGGCAATCAGCCAGCTTTTGCACAAACAGCAAAGACGCCAGTTCAGGCACGGAAAGGCCCTTGCCAATCGACTCCAAAGACGTTACTGACAACACACGATCAAAGGTCTCCCGGGTAATCGGAATTCTGAACATGAATTTAGCCTGGCCTGCTTTTGATATTTTCAGGAAACAAGTGATATTTTCAGGGAACAAGGAACGAAGCCCTGACCGACAGACAAAACAGATAAAACGGATAAGACGCTTTATACCATAAACCGTTGCTTTTACCAGTAACCGTGTGACAAACCTGTCAGCAACCCGGGTCAATTCTCGAAATTTTCTGTATCCTGTCTACACTAAAAACAACAAACAGATGTTCACAGGCCAATAGCTCACAAACCAATAACGACGTCCCAACCTATGTCTCTGGATGCCTACTCTAAAAAACGCTTCCTGATTGTCGACGAGCTCGACACATTCAGGTTTTCCACCAAAAAAACCCTGCTTTCCCTGGGGATTAAACTGGTAGACACTGCAAGCACCGCTTCCAACGTGCTATCGTCCCTGCAAAATGTAGACTATGATGTCATTCTCTGTAACTTCGAGCTTGGCAAAGGTAAGAATGGTCAGGAGCTACTGGAAGAACTGAGATACAGAAAACTGCTCAAGTTTCGAAGCCTGTTCTTTATAGTAACCGGTGAAGTGGCCAAGGCCAATGTGATGGGCACCATCGAAAACGAGCCGGACGGCTATCTTGTCAAACCGATTACACCCGCCGAACTGATGAATCGGCTCGTCAGGTTACTGGATGCAAAGGAAGACCTGCGAGCCATTAACCATGCAATAGACGATGGCGATTTCGAGAAGGCTTTGCAAGCATGTGATGAAAAGCTGCATGCCAACACAAAATACAGGCCAACCTGCCTGAAAACCAAAGCATGGCTTTTAACCAGGCTGGAAAGATTCAATGAAGCAAAAAAACTGTATCAAGATATACTGAGCCGGAACAGGTTGATCTGGGCAGAGTTTGCACTGGCCAAACTATACATTGACGACAAGGAGTTTGATCAGGCCGAGAGCCTGCTCAACCAAATCATCAGCACAGACAGCAACCGGGTAGAAGCGCTCGACCTGCTCGCAGATATGTGCCAGAAGAAAAACGAAACAGGAAAAGCCCAGGAATTTATCGAGTCAGCGATCAAAACCTCGCCAAACTCTCTGCTGCGTCAAAAAAAAATGGCCGACTTGTGCATTAAGAACAACCAGCCTGAAGGAGCAATAAATGCGTTTCGCAAGGTAATAAAGCTGGGGGATCAGTCCATTTACGCCAGGCCCGAGCAGTATTTCGAGTTCGCCAATCATCTTGCGAACACCTACAAGGATGATCACTCGGTCTCGGGGAAAAAGCATATCAAAGAGGCCTTCGAACTGTTAGGCAAGGCTCAGAAACGCTTCTCTGAAGACAGTCAGATCGAGCAACAGGTTGATTTTTCAAAAGCAACGCTTCACGCAAAGATGGGAGATACCGAAAAAGCGGAAGAGATTCTGGAACAGGTCAATAAAAAACTCGAAAAACGACAGGAAAAGCTGTCCTCTTCAACAGCAAAACTCGCTGCACAGACACTGATATCGTTACACCGTCAAAGCGAAGCAGAAAAAATTCTGGAAGACGCTGCAGACAATGCCAGGGGTGACCCGAAAGCAATTTCGGACATATACAATCTGCTCAAGGAGCAAATCAGCCTGGAAGACAGACAAAAAGCTGCCGACCTGAATAAACGGGGCATCAAGCTGTACAATACTGGCGATGTTGATCAGGCGATCGAGGAACTGAGAAAGGCTATCTCTCTGACTCCCAGACATATTTCACTGAATCTCAACCTCATTCAGGTATTACTCAAACGAATGAAAAATACAGCCACCGCCAGCAAAGCCGTTTTCAATTCGGACCGTAACGAATGCCAACAACGCTTCAGACACATCCGTCACATGCCCAAACACCACAGGGAATTCAAAAGGCTGATGTTTTTGCAAAAACAATTCAGGGAACTCGGCGGATAACCCCGGCCATCAGAAAAAAGCCTTTGTACTCCCGGATCAAGACCGGTTTGATCGAGACCTGAAACAAGCGGCGGGCTTTACCCGGTGGCGCAGGGAAACAGGGGGGCATATCAATCGGGAGCGCGTTGATATCACCGCAATTTTACGAGGATTTTACATTTCACCAATGTAATCTGGTCTTGTTTCTCGCTTGAAAGATTTTGACATCCTCCCCGCCCTAAAGGACGGCGATTCCTGCTGCCAGACGGCGATGCCCCGCCGCAAGAATGTTTCTGGCCGCGTTTATATCGCGGTGACTATCTAAACACCCTAGCCCTATAAGTGAGTGAGTGCCTTTATTCATGCAGCTTACTACGTTGTAGAACATTCTACATTGAAGCGTCATGCAGCTTTCCATACACAACCTCTAGCTGTTTTTTTAGCTCTCGATTCTCCACCTCAAGCTCTTTAACTCTTGCCTTAAGTGTCGTCACCAAGGCTGATTTCGAGGCATCGGAAGCGCGTTGTGTTTCCTTGTATACCTTCGGCTCTTTATTTGCCTGCTGATCTCTTAATCGCTTAATACGATCTGCAATATCTGTCTCGCGATAAAGCCAAGCTTTAGAGACTCCAGCCTTTTCGGCAACAGTATTGAAGTTAATCATATCATTGGCCTTAAGAAGCTCAGATATGGCCGTTTGGGTCTTCTTGAGTGTAGATTCCTTCTTGCTTGCAGCCGAAGAAGCAAGGCCAGTTGTGTTTCGCTTATGCGTCATGGCCGGATACCTCCAGCGGTTCGATTATCCTAATAAGAGATGACTTAACAGACTCATTCATTTCTAGCTGTCTCTGCCAGCCATTTGCTTTACAGGTTGCTATGATCTTCTCCGTTTTAGCGAGCTGTTCACGGTGTTGAGGCAAGTATCTATGGTCTGTCCTGAAGTTGGGGCAGCTCAGACAAGCGTTCGCGTGAGGGCAGCTCCCTTGTACGACTGGTAGTGAACATAACCCGTTTGGAAGGCTTTGAACGGCAATGTTTTTCTTAAGCCATTGCGCGTCAATATCATCAGGATCTGAACCTTCTACCAGCGTGCTGGCTACATCTTCAGGCTCATATATCTTTCCGTTTATATCGACCATCTTCCCCTGAAAGGCCGCAAACTCCTTCTTAAGTGTCTCATCCATAATGTGAGCATAGGTGCTAGTCATGGCTGGAGTCTCATGCCCCAGATAGCGTTGAACGATATGCTGAGGCACGCCGTTATTAATCATGCGCGTAGCTGTCGTATGCCGGAACTGATGGTAGGTAAAGTGATAAACGCTACCATCAGGCCCAAGGATGTTTGCGCTTTCAGCAAGTGCATTGAGATTCTTGATCAGAGTTCCCCTCGACCACGCCAACCCTGCTCTTGGGTAAGCTCTCTTGCCTCCCAGTTGCATTTTTGGTGTTGGGAATAACAACTCTTTTGGTGAGCCGAACTCTTCCCTTACGGCTTGCTGCTGCTCTTGGATGACCGCAGTTAGTTCTTTGCTAATAGGAACAACATGGTCTTTCTTCATCTTGAACTGATAGTACCTGATGAAGTAATCGCCCTGGTCATCTGGGTAAATGCAGTCAAACGGTAAGGCGCAGCATTCACCAATCCGCATGCCAACTTCTTGCAACACCAAAAAGAACCGCATAACGTGAGGGTGAAGCAGATCGATGTGCTGATTAAGCTGGGTCATTACGGTTTCAGGTATGAACCTTGGCAGCTTGTCTTCGGGCTTGGGGTAGTCGGAATCTCTGATTAGCCTTACAGCTCCAAACACAAGAGAGCCAGTGTCTTCGCACCACTCTATATACTGTCGTAAAGACGCAAGTCTCCGCTTTCGTGTACTCCATTTAAGCTTTTTGTTTGACCATCGGTAGAGTATATTTTCAATGAAAGTGCGATCAATATCGGACGGTTTTAGCTCAGACTTTGATGCGGATATATCCTGTCCAAACATCCTGATGGCATGCACGTTAGCCACTAGGGTGGCGCTGGATTTCGTGGCGCTACATGCCTTAATAAAGTCCTTTGCCGATTGCTTTAACCACGCTGGGTTAATCTCGCTAAAATTGACTTTAATTGCGTCTGATCCACCTTGTAGCGTTAATTCTTCGCTACCGAAGAACCATACATCGTCAGTGTTTATGCGCTTATTTTCAGTACACTCTTTACAGATATCTTTGTGATACCGATTGATTGTCGATTCGTGAATACCGGACTCATGCATAAGCTTCTTTATGCTTATATATCCGCCTGCTCGCACTGGATCGGTGTTGACTGGCACATTGTTGCGAAGCCTCTCCAATGCGCTTAGAAGCCCTCTGCGTTCGGTATTGCGACGATCCCTGGTCTGGATATCCATTTGCTCCAAGACAATTCTATGGAGGTCTTTGTAGGACTTCCTGATATTGTTGTCGAAACCAATACGCATACCAGCCTGAATACAAACACCTTTCACCATAATCTCGGAGTCTTCTTGAATCATCTGATTTAGGGCGTTAATCAGCTTTTCATGGTTTTCCCTTGAGCCTTGTCCTTTGTAGTCGCAGTGAACAACACTTTTCTGTTTTGGAAGAGGCTCTTGTTTTAATGTGATCGGTACAATGTTGAGACTACTCGACACTCGTGGACTCCCGCTTAAATTTACTGAATGCTTTCTTTAGATCCTTCTCATTAAGGTGTGCATAGGTGTTGATTGTTGTTTGTATGTCCTTATGACCAAGGCGCTTTTGAACATACGATGCATCCCAGCCACTTCTTAATAATTCAGTAGCATGGGTATGTCTGAAGATGTGCGGTGTAAACGGTATATCAAGCTTTTTAGATAGCCGTTTGAACTTTGTGTACACTGTTGAATATGCCAATGGCTTACCAACATCAGCACCCCAGATATTGATAAACACATAGTCTGAGTCGATGTCATCAAACTCATTAACAACATAGTCTGTGTATAGCTTTATGAGGTCGGAGCCTATATCAATGATTCTACTTTCATTGCTCTTAGCCCTAGCTGCATTAGCGTTATCGCCTCTCGGTACAACGTGAATTGTCTTATCCCAGCTTTTGATATCTTCATGCCTTAAGCCAAGACATTCACCAATGCGCATACCCGTCTCATACAGCATTGAAACAAGCAGCTTGTCTCGAAGAGACTTGCAGCCCCCAGACAATTGCTTAACCTGCTTGGTCGTCAATATCTCAGGTAAACGCTTAGGTTCTTTAAGTTTCAAGATGTTTTGGGTTGATGTTTCTGACTTGCTGATATGGTGGAGAAATGGCTTATAGCTGGCTTTCTTGCCCTTGACCAACTTCTTTACGTTAGGGCCTTTAGAATCATTTAACCTTGAGCTGTAATCATAGAACGATGATACGGCGGTAACGATGGCATTGATTGTTTTGGCTGTTCGTTTTGATTCTGATTGATTTAAAGGCACAACATTATCAACTGCACCTCTCTTCAGAAAATTAATGAATTGCGACATCTCATTAAGAGTTATCTGGCTCCACTCATAATTCATGTTATCCAGGAACAACCAGAACTCTTTAAGATGGTAGGCATAAGATCGGATAGTGTTAGGTGACTTACCAACGGAGTGAAGATACTTAAGGTATGAATCTATTTCAGGGATAGGAAGGAAGTCACTACCAATAACTAACCAAAAGTCTTGAGTATCATGATTGATTCTTATCTTCTGTACTTTCACTATCAAATATACGCTGTAGAAATGTAGTTGATAATAAATCTACAGCGTTATTAATTAACAGTAAAGACTTCTTTGTATACTTTGTGGATTAAATATATTGTGTAGTAGATAACGGTGATGCTCAGCTCCGCACTCTGAGCAGATCCATTCTCTTATTCGCAAACCTGTCCTACCTTTCGGACTACTGGACGGGATTGCGCCACAGCACGAACAGGTTTGGGTGGAGTAAGCTTCGTCGATTTCTTCAAAAACCACGCCTGCGTGATCGCATTTGTATTCCAGCATGGTTTTGAGTGAGTGCCACCCTGCATCCAAGACTGATTTTGCCATTTTTGTCCTGACCAGGGCTTTGCCCGATACGTTACCAACGAAGATTGCCGCATTCTCATTAACGAGTTTACGACTGTATTTATGCAGGGCGTCCTGCCTGCGATTTCTGATTTTTGCGTGTATCGCCTGCACACGTTTTTTGTGTCCGGCTCGTTGAGCAATTCCCAGGCTGGCTTCCAGACGACGGTATTCACGACCTTTGATGCTGAAACCGGTGGAGTCAGTAGCAGATTCCTTGCAGCCAAGGTCAATGCCGACTGAAGCCTGCCCCCGAGAGAGTTCTGTTTCCACTGTCACAACGACATTGAAATACCAGCGTCCCCTGGCATCTTCATTGAAGCTGGCTGATCGGAACCTGTAATCATGCAATCCGAAAGAGTCCCATACTGAAAAGTACATGCCATTATGGAATATCTGACCATTTTTCCACCTGGCTTGACCCGTGTTAACGGGAATCCAGCCAAGTGACCGGCGAACACCATGAGATTTGCGCCAGTTGAGCCGGGCTTTCCTGAATTGCTTTCTGCGAGTGACGTACTCAGAGGCGATACACTACAGTCTGGCTATGCAGGCCAAGCTCTTTACCGGCACCTTTGGTGTACGGGTGAATATCGTAGGCTGACAAAAACTGTCCCCGCTCCTTGATAGATCGGGTACTGAGTTCGTTAATGTAATTCCAGACAAAATTCACAGCACGAGCCATATTTTCAAGCTGACTGGCGTGTTTGTCCCTAACGCGAACCTTCAGTGTTTTTGTCTTCTGCATGAGCTCAGTATACAATCGGCCTATGAGTAAAACAAACGAATATCGTACTGGCAGGCATTGTGTTTTTAAAATGCACTGCCATTTGGTCTTTGTCACAAAGTACCGATACCAGGTACTGGAAGACTATATGTTTCCAACGCTTGAGACCCTGTTCAGAAAGGTCTGTGAGGATTTCGAGGCAGAGCTGGTTGAGTTCAACGGGGAGGAAGACCATGTACACCTGTTGGTAAACTATCCTCCAAAGATCGCTTTGTCGAAGCTGGTTAACAGCTTGAAGGGGGTATCCAGCCGAAGGCTGAAACTGTTTCATCCAGAAGTGGCAAACAGGTACTACAAATCAGCACTATGGAGCCCAAGTTACTTTGCTGCCAGTTGTGGCGGAGCACCAATCAATATCATCAAGCAGTACGTTCAGCAGCAGAGAACGCCAAATCAGTCGGCTATCGCCGACGCGCTTACATCCCCGCACTGGAAGTACGGGGTTTTACGCGCTCTCGATAATTAGGGTGCACTGCCTAATGCAATAAGCTAACGTGGGAGCAGGTTGTTTATTTCACTACTTATTTGTAACAGGAGGTAGTCGTTATGAATATTGCAAAATGCCAATGTGGAGCGAATCCAACTATCGAAACCAACCCTGGCCGGTTTAACCATTGGGATGTGTTTTGTTTTAACTGTGGCAAACAGAGTACCAATCACCCAAGCAAAAGTGACGCAATAAGAGCGTGGAACCTGATGATCGAGCATGCCACGCACATGGGCTACTCAAAAGCGGGGTAAGCCCGGCCTGCCCGAACGGGCGTATTGTCGCACAGCCCGTCAGACATTGTTACTTCTCCAGCGAGAAAATAAAGTTTGATAACTGGTCGTAATCGTATTTGTGCACCAAAAACGTAGACGCTCCAAATGTATCAGGCTTGAAACCATCATTGCTTGCCCGGCTCAGGCGGGCTTGCCTGATTCTTCCTTCCAGTTCTCGTTCAGGATGATCAGCCAGGGCAGCCCTTGCCGTGGCCAGGTCTGCCGGGTCGGCTTCTGATAACCCTGACGGAAGATCAATGCGACGGGTACGAGCAATGGTAATGGGATTATAGTATTCCAGTGTCCATATCAGGTTCCGGGTCTCGGTCTCTCTGGCAGGATGATAAATATATATTTGGCTGACTTGCCTCACAGGCTCCCCGAACACGTCTGCCAGCGTATAATAGAGTTCTGTGCTTCTGGTTAATTCTTCCATACCGGAATCGAGGCTGTACTCGTCTATCCTTACAAGTACATTATATTCACCACCCCGGGTGGTCTTGACATAGTCGTGGGTGTATTTCCATCTGGTGACCACTTCTCCATCAACCAGTTTCTCTATTGTTTCAAGTTTACCGGCAGGCAAATAGGCATATTTGAGACTATAATCGCCCAACGCACCCTCGCCCGTCGCAGAATCCGGGCCGCTGGCGGTATTGAGCAGGGAAAAAATCACGCTGTTATCCGGAACTCCGTCCAACACATAGGCATCAGGGTTATCCAGCATCTGTTCCTTTGCCAAAGCCCCGGGCATAAAAGCATTAAAATCAAGCACGTGCCTGCTATCAAGCTCGATTCTTTTAAAACGATCACCGTCCAGACCATAGCTGAAAATCTGGTCTGCAATCTGGTCTCTTCCCCAGAACTGAAAAAGCTCGGTACCGAGCAAAAAGGAATAAGGCGCATAGCCACCATAGATCAGGGCATTGAACTCCTTGTAACCATCAACAATAATACTCAGCAGATCAGCATTTTCATTGTAAATATACTGCATTTCCGATGAGATATTGGCATCTGTTATATATCCGCCCAGCTCTTCAAACACTTCACCGTCAACCAGAGTGTGCTTTTTGTAGGTTGTTTCTCCGACCAGCAGCATTGGATCATCAAAATCAAGCGGAACTATCGGGTAAGTTATATCTGTATCGGCATTTACCCTGGAGTAATCCATTGCATCAGAAACCCGTGCAACGGCATCCGCCTGCGACCATAAACCTTTTATCCTGGACAATACCAATCGCCCCACTTGCCTGGTCAAACTCTCGCTGATCGATCCGATATTCCCGGAAATCAGCCTTTCATCAATATCGGCGGGGATGTTTTTTTCGATAAATTTCGCAACTACGGCAGAATATACTGCCATTTTTTCGTTTTCAGTTTTGATAAAATCGAGCAGCAAGTTGTCGTAGGCACCCGTGTTGGATCGAACAGTATTGTGAGCAACAGACAGCTTTTGCTCTACATCGACCGGGTCTTGCCTGTTAGTCGAAGCGAAACTGTAATCACGCTGAATCTTGAGCAGTGTCGAAAGTGGTGAAATAAAATTCGTTCCTGCCGGTGCCATCAAAAAAAAGCCTTCGTCAACGGGGGCCAGCCGGGTCTCACTGCCGACCTTGAGTTCTCTGAGCGTTTCACCGGGAATCGCAATCAACATCAGCGGGTAATTTCGAGGATCCAGAGCGGGTTGCAGGCTATCCCGTCGTTCGTCATTGATCTTTGATATATCAAGATCAAATCGGCCTTCTTCTGCCGTCCTGGTTGCGGGCTCATCTTCATCAACCAGCTTGTTATCATTCAGATCAAGCCAAACCAGTGCGTTTTGAAGGTAATGAGCCTCTGCTGCCCTGCCAGAATAACTGTCATAATTGTGGTTATCCGGCTCGTTGTTCAATGCCCTGTCAATTTCCATTATGTCCGAGGTACTGGAATCACAGGCCGATAGAAAAGCCGTGCACAACACTAAAAATCCGTAGAAAAAATGCTTGTTCATAGTCGAGCTTTCACACTTGTTATTCGATGTCTGGTTGAGTATTCCGCACCGGGCCGATGGCAAGCCGTCACTCAATCAGCAGGCTGCACAATTTACAGAACCAGGGCCAACAATACATTGACCGGCATAGCAAAATGGAAGACTGCCCCCGGGAAAAACCACACTTTTTTCGCAATAGCTCAGGAAACAGCCAAACAAGGTACGGGCTATCGCCTGAATCAAGCCGCAGCGCGCAGCAATGACGGATTGAATGATTTGCTAGATTAAACCCGCATTTGGCTACAAATACAACCTGAACAGACACTGCCAGGGCCCGCATACGACTGCCTTTGGAAAAAACATGGGCGCACGAACCGGCCAGAATGAAAAAGATGCACAATTACAGCGCCGGATGAAGAAAAATCCGGTACGGTTCCTGATGAAGACGGAAGCTGCTGTTTTGTGCGCGAGCTTGCCTCGTGTACGAGGGGGCAGCCAGCAAGCGGGGCGCGTTAGCATGTAACCTGTCAAGCGCATGGAGAGTTATGTCCGGTTTTTTGCGGATTTATGTGGCACCCGGTTTTACAGGAGGCTATCATAGGTCGTGAAATTCTTTGTCATGTGCAGCCTGCATCATGGCCAGCCAGGCATAATAACCTGGCCACCACCTGTGTTTTTCTGGAAACAAACCCGGTTGGAAACAAATTCCGTTCGGAATCAACTTTGCTTCAAAGGATATTTGGCAGGTACTGTTTTGATGAATAAAAAAAAACTCCTGATCATCGCCCATGCTCCGTCTGCCAATACCAGACAGATGGCTACTGCCGTATTAAAAGGCGCTCGTAACCCTGATATCGAAAACGTTGATGTCTGCTGCCTGGCTCCGCTCGACACCACACCTGCTGATATAAACTCGGCCAATGCAATCATTATCGGCACAACTGAAAACCTGGGATACATGGCGGGTCTGGTCAAGGACGTATTTGACCGGTGTTTCTATGAATGTCTGGAACAGACAGAAGCGATGCCTTTTGCCTTTTATATTCGAGCCGGGCATGACGGCACCGGAACGCGAAGAGCCATTGAGAGCATTACCACCGGGTTACGCTGGAAACTGGTGCAGGAACCGCTTGTGTGCCGTGGTGAATTTCAACCCGGGTTTATTGCACAGTGCGAAGAACTGGGTCTTGCAATGGCTGCGAGCCTGGATGCGGGGATAATATAGCCGGGTTCAAAGCGCCGTATCCAGGACTCGCCAAACTGTTCTCTGCTCCTGTTAACCTCGCCATCGATTCAACCCGTTAAAACCAGCTCTGACCTTTCAAACCGGCTCTGACCTTTCAAATCAGCTCTGCGCCCTATTTTTCGATCCCTGAAACAAATCGGCGAAAATCTGTTGCTGCCTGTTTGGGAATTTCCAGCATGGGCAGATGCCCGATACCCGGGTAGATCAGTTTTGACGAGTTCGGAATCAGCTCCACAAATATATCGGCATTTCCTGCATTGATCACTTGATCTTCGGCACCCCAAACCACGAAAACAGGCACCTTGAGCTGCTTCAATAGTGATTTGAAGTCGATACCGGTTTTGCTTGAAATCCGGGAAAAAACAAGCCGGTTGATTTCGGCATTGGCTATCACCTTTTCCGCCGCCACTTCGGATACAGGCCAGGGTATGAAGGGAGGCTTTTCCATGACGAAGTGGATCAGGGAATCAAATTCCTCTTCCGAGTTTGCAATCAGCGGGTTTTTACCTTCTTCCAGCAGGGTAATAAAGGGTGAGACCACATCAAAAACCCCCGCAGGATCGTAAAGCACCAGTGATTTCACCAATTCCGGGTGCGCAACCGCAAACACAACAGAAATCGCCCCACCCATTGAATTACCGGCAAGATGAAATGATTCCAGCTTCAGTGTGTTGGCAAATCGGAACAGGAAATCAGCCTGGCTTTCTATGCCATAGTCATGGGTCAGCTCTTTCGAGCTTTCACCATGACCGGGCAAATCCACAGCAATAACATGATAATCCTCAGCCAGGTGACCCGCAAACCGCAGCCAGTTTTCTTTCATTGCACCAAAGCCGTGTACCAGAACAAGCGTTTCACGGCCCTCACCTTTTTTACTCTCAAGCCAGGCAATACGGTATTTGCCGATTTTCATCCGTTTCGCTTCCAGGCCCGCTCTGTCGCGTTCCATACTCATGGCGGCATCATAGATGTCCTGTTTATACATTGCTCCGCCCGCAAGGAACAGAGCAACAACAGCAAACAACACAACCACTGCGGCCAGACTTTTTTTCCACTTTTTCATATCAGGTGCCTCATATCAAATGCCTTATGGCGGGTGTCACATTCCCTTTATTCAGAAGCCCGGTTACGAAACCGGCTCAGTTACCGTGAAACCAGATTCTTTTTCCGCGCGAGAACGGCTCACAATATCATAGTCCGCCAGATTGAAGGTTCTGGTTTGCGATCGGTAACTGAATGTGGTGCCGGGCCAAATGGCAATATTCTTGCCTTCCTTTTGCTGATACCAACTGGTACAGCCTGTAGTCCATACCGTACCGGCCAGCTTGTCCTGGAGCTTCTGATTGAATGCTTTCAGAACATCAGCCTTGACATCCAGATAGTCGGCACCCGTTTGACGCAGTCTGGTAATACCATCCACAATATAGTTAACCTGGCTTTCGATCATATAGATCACTGAACTGTGACCCAGCGCGGTATTCGGCCCGGTCATCTGAAACATGTTTGGAAACCCGTGTGTGGTCATTCCGTAATAACTCTCAGGGCCGTTTTTCCACTCGTTCAGCAATTCCCTTCCTCCCAGCCCCTTTATCGTCAGGCCCTGCATATACTCCCGCGGGTCAGCAAGAAAGCCCGTTCCAAGCACAATCACATCGGCGTCATGGATTTCACCATCTTCGGTGAGAACACCTTCGGGTACTATTTTGTCAATTTTTTTGGTCACAAGGTGCACATGAGGCTGGTTAAAGGCCGGGTAGAATTTATTTGACACCAGAACACGTTTACAGCCAACCGTATAATTCGGCGTCAGCTTTTCAGCAATTTCCGGGTCGGCTACCGAGCGGCGAATATGTGACCTGGCAACCATCGCAACCAGGCCCGCAATCCACGGGTTCCATACGGCAAGAATCCGAAACTCGTTGGTCAAATAAAACCTTAGACGGTGCAGCTTTCTTAACAGCGGAAAGGCTCTATACAATCGGCGTTCAAAACGACCGTATTTACGTTCTCGTCGCGGAATCACCCACGCCGGGGTTCTCTGAAATACACTCAGCTTCCCGGCTTGTTCGGCCACTTCGGGAATGTATTGAATCGCACTGCCGCCGGTACCAATGGATACCACCGATTTGTCCGTCAGATCAATATCATGCCGCCACCTCGCCGAGTGGAATACAGGCCCTTGAAAGGTGTCGAGGCCGGGAATCGCCGGTAAGGCAGGCTGGTGCAGCAGGCCAATTCCATTCACCAAAAAACGGGATTCATAACGCTCGCCCGTTTGACTGACTATGACCCACTTTCCCCGGCTTTCATCAAAATCGGCAGAAACCACTTCCTGGTTAAAGCGGATATTGTTCCGCAACCCCTCTTTCTCGGTGAAGGACAGGATATAGTCCTGAATCTCCCTCCAGCCAGCGTAGGTTTTTGTCCAGTCGGGATTGCCTGCAAACGAATAGGAATACAAATGGGATTGCACATCACAGGCGCAACCCGGGTAGGTATTGTCACGCCAGGTTCCACCAACTTCATTTGCTTTCTCCAGAATCACAAAATCCAGGATTCCCTTTCTGGTCAACTGATGGGCAAGACACAGCCCTGAAAAACCACCCCCTATAATTACAACTTCAAACACCACCTCGGCACCCCTCATCATTTTCGTTTGTTTTATCCGGTATAAACAGTTCGCTCCAGCAAATAGTTCGCTTCAACAATATATTGAATAGAGTATACAGTCTGGGCGGAGAGAAGTAATATGCTACGTTGGTAACGGTAACATACTGATTTCGCGAGTGCCGTTCATAAATTCAAAGAGATGTAAAGCAAATAAACTGGCAGACTGATCAGATACCGCTGTCTGAAAGTGTTCAGTATCCGTTCAGGGTTGAACTGTCATGCTGACCAAAACGACAGGTCACCATGCTATCTTGTGTGTTGTCTTGAAGAGAGAAAACAAGGGAGAAAACCGGTTCCGGAACGGAGGCCGGCTTCAGAATCAGTATCGGGAGAAAACTATGAACCTCACAATAAATCATCTTGTCAACTACACGCTGTTTTCAAACGTTTCTCCGATAAGGCTTATACTGATGATGATTGCTTTTTTACCTGCTGCACACGCCTCCGAAGCTCCTTCACCAGAATGGAAAGAGTTGAGTTACCAGGGCAGCAAGATGTTTATCACTCTCCTGTCACAGGTTGCCAGGGAAACCCTCACCCGACAGGAGGCCATGAATGAGCTTATTCCGGTAGCCGGTCAAACAGCCAGACTGCCCGCAAAAAACGAAGTGCTAAAAACCCGGGTACGGACCAGGGTTCTGGGCAACGAATCAACATTCACCATTTGGCAAAATCCCGACCTGGGTATTTTGCAGCGTAATTCTCTCTATACCGGATTGAAAGACTGGTTTAGAACCTATCGCCATTTGGATTCCGGCGTTTACTCCATCAAAATCAAACCCCGACCGGGTGAAGATGGCCTGCCGTGGCAATCCTGGAGCAAGCGATCAGAAAGTATCTACCGTATTCCGGAAGAGGCCGAAAAAATCGTTGTAAGCGAATCGGAAGCGATTTTTGACCTGATCGCCCAGGGTCATTTAAAGAAACCCGGAGACACTGCAGAGTTGTTTATTTATGACCGGGATGGCATCATCAGGGCAACACTGGAAGCGGAATCTGTGGAGAGCATTCCGGTGGACTACTCGGTAAGCAGAAATGGAGAAAAGTCCACGCTAAAAAAAACGGTAAGTGCACTGAAAACAAACCTGTGGGCGTCTTCCTATCTTGATAACAAACCCAACCCGGACTTCAAATTTCTTGGCTACAAGGACAACATCAGGCTGTATATTGACACACAGGAAAATATTGCACTGAGACTGTCAGGCAAAGCCGATTATGTCGGTGATGTTGTCATTGACTTGCAATCCGTGGCGTATTAGGCACCAAATCCAACAATACCCCAATCAGCTAAGAGCAACCCAATTGATTATAATAAAAAAATACCCGAACAGACGGCTTTACGACACCTCATCCAGTCAATATGTCAACCTTGAGTATGTCAGAAAGCTCGTGCTCCGGCACGAAGAGTTTCAGATAGTCGATTCAAAATCCAATGAAGATTTGACGAAAAGCATGCTGCTGCAAATCATTACCGAACAGGAAACCACCGAACAACAATCCTTGCTGACCAATACAGTTCTGAAACAGTTAATCCGTTTTTACGGGAATGACATGCAAGGAGTATTGCGGCAGTATATCGAGCAAAGTCTTGCCATATTCATGGATCAGCAGGACACCTTGCAATCTATTTTTAAAGAATTGATGAACCCCAAAGAATCACTGAAAACCATCGGCCAGCGAATGGAAAAACACCTGGAGTTGTGGAAATCGATGATCAAACGCGACAAAAAGGAGTAACGAAATCAAAGCACAGGAATGACCCGCCCCACGCATCGATTGACACGCCAGGCCCGTCTTGCCTGCATTCTGTATTTTCCAAAAAGTAATACAATTGCCAGATGAAATTCGGTTAGAATACCCCGCCTCATTTTCTCTTGATATTGGCAACACCCTGTTTTTTGGTACCTGATCAGTAAAAGGTCTCGCCCGATGGAACGTTTACGATTGAATTACGCACAACTGCAAAACGCATTTCTTAAATTGCGAAGCAATAGAACTTTCGAGCTCTTTGTTATCTTCGTCATTATCGTTTCCGCGCTGGAAATTGGAGCAAAAACTTACCCCCTTTCCGAAAGAGCACTTTATCTGACGCGATTTCTGGATTTGTTTATCACCCTGTTTTTTCTGGTCGAAATCATCATTCGGTTCATCGCAGAACCAAAAAAGAAAGATTTTTTTAAAAGTGGCTGGAACATCTTCGACACCCTGGTTGTACTGGTCAGCCTGATACCTGTCAGTGACACCGAAATGGCTCTGCTGGCTCGACTGGTTCGCGTATTCAGGGTACTTCGAATGGTATCCATCATCCCCGAGTTGCGCATACTGATTAACTCACTGCTGAAAGCAATGCCGCAACTCGGTTATGTCATGCTGCTGATGTTTATCATTTTCTATATCTATGCCGCTGTCGGCAGTTTCATGTTTGAGCAGATTAATCCCGGTTTATGGGGAAACATAGCTATCTCCATGCTGACGCTGTTTCGGGTCATGACATTCGAAGACTGGACTGATATTCAATACGAAACCATGGAAGTGTATCCCATGAGCTGGATATTCTACCTGACCTTTATCTTTTTCACGGCCTTTGCTTTTTTGAATATGGTCATAGGCATCGTGGTCAACGTTATGGAAGAAGAACATTCAAAAGCCAGAGCGCAAGAAAATGCAGGTGCGCCCACTATTGAGGACCTGCAAAAGGAAATCAGGGAACTGAAAGCATTGATCGTCCATTCCAGACCGGATCAATGATCCGATCACTGATGGACAGGAGTATTGGCTAGCGCATTTTGCTCGGGATAATCAGGGTGATGATCACACTGAAATAGCAAAAGAAAGCATAAGGCAGATAGTCAATCACACTTACACCAAGCTGACCGGCAATGAAGACTCCACAAACGCTCCACGGTACCAGCGGGTTGACCACAGTACCCGCATCTTCCAGGGTACGCGATAAATGCTTTCTCTCCAGGCCCAGGCGATCATAAACGGGTTTAAAGGTTTCACCCGAGAGCAGGATACTCAGATACTGCTCTCCAATCAGAACATTTACTCCGACACTGGTTGTTGCAACCGCACCGGTTGCCCGTATACGGCTGGTTAACCATGCTGCAATGGAGTTCAATAACCGGGGAATCACACCCAGAGCGAAAAGTAACCCTCCCATGCTGACAGCTAACAAAACAATGGTCAGGGTAAAGAACATGTTTTGCAACCCGCCACGACTGAACATGCGAACCAGGTCAGGAGCCCACTGCGGATCAGGCACAAAACCTGAAAAGAAAAACGAACCATATCGGGAAAACTCGTTATACCCCGTGAATTGGGCAATAATTACCGCCAGCAGAGAGGTATAAATCATCGCCATCACTGCCGGAATACGGAAAACAGCCAAAACAACCAGCAAAATGAACGGCAGCAAGGCAGCCAGATGGATCAAACCTGTTTGCTCCAGGGCCAATCGAAAGGTGTTGATGCGTTCCACATTGCCGATGGTATTTTGCCCCGTTACTGACAGGTAAACATACAGACCACAGCAAATAACCAGAGCGGGCAAGGTCGTCCGCATCATATTTTTAATATGCTCGAACAAATCAACATCCACCGTTGCCGCTGCAATGGTTGTGGTGTCAGAAAGGGGCGACATTTTATCACCCAGAAACGCTCCGGAAACGACAGCGCCTGCGGTAATCATGGCACTGGCATCAAAGGCTTCACCAATCCCCATGAAAGCAACGCCCAGGGTTGCCACAGTGGTTAGACTGCTGCCCAGGGCAATACCGATAACACCGGTAATCAGAAACACGGAGACATAAAAGTAATCCGCGCTCATCATTGCTGTGCCGTAGTAAATCAGGCTGGGAATCGAGCCGCTCATCAATAACGCCGTCACCAACAAGCCGATAAAGAAAAACAAATACAGCGCACCGACACTGGACATCAGGGAGTCGGCCATTGCGTGCTGCATTTGACTGTACTGAATACCGCGTAATCGCCCATAAATCAGCAGGCACAGCATCACGAAAACGATACCAATGTGAGGCACCCACCCTGTACCAATAATCAAAAAGGAAAGCGACGCAATGGTCGTAACAGAAACCAAACCGGCTTCCAGCAATGAAGGTTGAAGTAACGCTTTGAATTTTGCCATAAATGATATCGCTATTTAATAATAATTATGAGTAAGATGAACAGATCATAAATGCCTGAAAATAATTTATAAGTTCACACGCAGCGAGTCCACCCCCCTTCAAAATGGACAATTTTGGTTTAATGATGAAATTCCACTTATTATATTTACCAAAACCAATATAATAAACCTGTAAAACACACCTGCATCTGAGAGAATCACCTGCGGCATATAAACCGGTAAAAAGCCCGCCTTTTAACCTGAAATTCAACCTGAAAACGGTGAGATATGACGATGGCAAAATCCAATGTAGCAATCAACGGTTTTGGCAGGATGGGCCGATTGGCCCTGAGAGAAGCCATGACCGGACAACACTATCAAGTGACTCACATCAATGAGGTCGGGTGTGATGTCCACACCGCCGCCCACCTTGTCAAGTACGACTCGGTGCACGGTACCTGGCCGGCCACAGTTGAAGTCATTGATAACAAGAGTTTCTCGGTCAATGGCGTGAAAACGGGTTTTACCAGCAACAGGGCACTGGAAGACACTCCCTGGGCAGACATGGGTGTGGATATTGTCGTCGATTGTACAGGAGTACATAAAAACCGGGAAAAACTCGACACCTATTTACAGCAGGGTGTAAAAAAAGTCATTGTATCCGCTCCGGTAAAAGATGGCCCATTGAATATAGTCATGGGCGTAAATGACTACCTGTACCAGGCCGACAAACACAACATCGTTACCGCAGCATCCTGCACCACCAACTGCCTGGCACCGGTTGTCAAGGTGATTCACGAGGCGTTCGGCATTGTTCATGGCTCCATGACCACTATCCATGACATCACCAACACCCAGAGCATTCTTGATCAACCCCACAAGGATCTCAGAAGAGCCAGAGCCTGTGGCATGTCCCTGATCCCGACCACAACAGGTTCAGCCACGGCCATTGGCCTGATATTCCCAGAGCTTCAGGGCAAACTGAATGGTGTGGCAGTAAGGGTGCCTCTGGCCAATGCCTCGCTGACCGATTGCGTGTTTGAGGTCGCAAGGGACACCTCGGTTGAAGAAGTCAATCGACAGATAAAAAACGCAGCGGAACACGCCTTGAAGGGTGTGTTGGGTTACGAGGAAACTCCACTGGTTTCTGTCGATTATCGCGGTGATAGAAGATCAGGCATTGTTGATGCCCTCTCCACTATGGTTATCGATAACAGACAAGTGAAAATGCTGGTCTGGTACGACAATGAAACTGGTTATGTTAACCGCATGATGGAACTGACAGACAAGGTCGCCAGCGAACTGTCGTTCTGAAAACCGGTTCTGAAAACCGATACGGTCACTGCTCACCCGCACAGCACCAGGCCACCGCGGGCAGTCTGCTGACGGTGGTGTGGCAGATATCGAATACAATTGCATACGAATGGACAACCGATGATGAATCAGGGTCTTCGACAATACCTCGTGGTGACGGGCACCTACTGGGCGTTTACCATCACTGATGGCGCTTTGCGAATGTTGGTCGTTTTGTATTTTTATCAACTGGGCTATTCCGCATTGCAAATAGCAATGCTGTTCCTTCTCTATGAGTTTTTCGGGGTGGTAACCAATCTTGTGGGCGGTTGGCTCGGAGCGCGGCTCGGTTTGAATAAAACCATGCATCTGGGTGTGTTAATTCAAAGCATTGCGTTGCTCATGCTGGCTGTTGATAGCAGCTGGTTAAGCGTACCTTACGTTATGGCAGCCCAGGCGCTATCGGGCATCGCAAAAGACCTGAACAAAATGAGCGCCAAAAGCTCGATCAAGATTCTGATGCCCGGCGAACAGCAACACGGAAAACTGTATAAGTGGGTTGCCCTGCTGACCGGCTCAAAAAACGCGCTGAAAGGAGCGGGCTTTTTTATCGGAGCCTGGTTGCTTGCCACCATCGGGTTTCAATCATCACTGATTACCATGTCCGGCGCACTCGCGGTCGTTTTTATTATTAGCGTGCTGTTACTCAGGAACGACCTGGGCAAAACAAAATACAAACCCAGATTTACTGAGATATTCTCAAAAAGCCATTCTGTCAACATTCTTTCTGCGGCCAGATTATTCCTGTTCGGCGCCAGGGATGTCTGGTTTGTTGTCGCCCTGCCCGTTTACTTTGAAGTTGCCCTGCACTGGTCACACACCCAGGTGGGCATTTTTATGGCACTCTGGATTATTGGTTACGGGTTTGTACAGGGATTGGCTCCGGCTTTGACCGGGCTTAACAAAGGCAAGGTTCCCGATGGCAGATCAGCCATGGCCTGGGCCGTACCACTTTCATTGATTCCTGCTCTGATCGCGGTCAGTCTCTATACAGAATCCGGGTATTCTGAAATAGTCCTGGTGGGAGGCCTGCTGATCTTTGGTGGCCTGTTTGCGATAAACTCTTCAATCCACTCTTTCCTTATTCTTGCCTACTCCAAACAGGAAGGCGTATCACTCGATGTTGGCTTCTATTACATGGCCAATGCAATGGGCAGATTGATCGGCACAGTTTTATCCGGTGCCACCTATCAATATGCAGGACTGGAGGCCTGCCTTATTGTATCCAGTCTTTTCCTCGCATTAACCATCGCCATATCTACGGGTCTGCCGGGTCGCCGGGTAAAAAAACCGGCCCACCCATTGGAAGAAACACAACCATAGCGAGCAATTGGCCAATAAAAACAATGGAAAACCTGAGCTCATGAGACAAAATCAATTACATAACAATCGGCTACAGACAGATCAACTGCAGGAACTTACCCTGGTTGCGATAGAAGCAGCCAAATCTGCAGGCGAGTTGATCAATTCCTATGATGACGTGGAAATTGAGGTTCATCACAAGGGAAAAGGGGGCAGCCTTGCGGCAGAAGTCGTCACCAGGGTCGATCTCGAAGCTCAGGCCATTATTAAAACGGCCCTCAAAGAGAGCTGCGAGCAGCACGACATCGCGTTTTTGGGGGAAGAAAGTCAGGATGATGGCAGCCGTTTTCAAAAAAGCTGTTTCTGGCTGGTTGACCCTATCGATGGAACCCTGAGTTTCTGTGAAAAACGCAAGGGTTACTCGGTTTCCATTGCTTTGGTTCAATCGGACGGTTCACCTGTCATCGGTGTCGTCTATGACCCGATCAGTGGCAAACTCTACCACGCAACCAGGGGCCTGGGTGCCCGTATCAATGGGCAGCAAACCCGTTCTGTTATTACAAAGGGTACAACTCTTAACTGTTTTTTTGATCGTAGCTACGCCAATGATCACCGTTACGGCTCGGTTATTGATTTTCTGGTTCAGACTTCCGGCTTTTTATCCGATGTCAAAATTACAGCGCAAGGGGGAGCGGTACTCAATGCCTGCTGGGTACTCGAAAATGCACCTGCTGTCTATTTCAAGTTTCCCAAAGACAAGGGGGGAAGCATTTGGGACTATGCAGCCACAGCTTGCATATATAATGAATTGGGGCTACCTGCTACTGACATAGCAGGAGAACCTTTTGAGTTGAACCGAAAAGAGTCTACCTATATGAACCACAAGGGCCTGATTTTCGCGTCAAATAAAGAGCTGGCAAGGCAAACCAAAAGTATCATAGACAAACTGCGCTGATTTCCGGCTTTGCCTGTCTTCTTGATGATTTTACCCACCCTGAAAAGAAAAGCGGACAGTAACACACTGCCCGCTTTATTGACTGATTGACAAAATTGACAAACGGATCAACTGACTGATAACACTACGCAACAGGTTGCCTGTCACGCAGTCTTATCAATATCACATAGCACCCTTAACCATCACTGGTACTTGTTAACTGTCGCTTTAATGGTTGCAGTCACTCTGCGATTTTTAGCCTGACCGGCTTTCGTGCTGTTATCGGCAACAGGCTGACTTTCCCCGAAGCCCTCGGCGCTGACACGATCAGCACTCACTCCGAACTCTTCAACCAGATAACGCTTGACCGCTTCCGCCCGCTTTTTCGACAACACCAGATTGTATGCTGCGGGTCCGGTTGAGTCGGTATAACCTGCCAGGTGGCATTGAGTATCAGGATATGCTTTCAGGAACGCCGCAACATCGGCAACCGCCTTCCTGTCGGATGAACTCAATTTGGAACTGTTGAGCCCGAAACTGACATAGAGGTCAATTTCAACCACTTCTGTCAGTACCAGTGCACAGCCATGTTCATCAACTCTCGCACCGGCCGCGGTATCAGGGCAGTCATCACGTGAGTCAACAACACCATCACCATCGGCGTCTTTGGGCAATGAACAGCCTTTGGCGTCGACTGCATCCCCGGCCGGTGTATTCGGACACGCATCATCTTTATCCAGCACACCGTCACCATCGGCATCTTTCGGCAACGAACAGCCTTTGGCATCGACTTCATCTCCGGCCGGTGTATTCGGGCACACATCATTATTGTCAGCAATACCATCACCGTCAGTGTCTTTATACACTTCTACCGGTGCAGGTGCCACCGGTACCGGCGCCGGAGCAGATGCGCCAAAAAAGAGAGTGATACCCGCTGAAGGTATAAAATCGGCCATTTCTGTTTCAATGCCATAAACCACATCCATGGCCGCAGTAAGCGCCATGTAATCTGTTACATGGTATTCATAGCCAAAACCCAGTCTGCCAGCCGCTTCTTTCTTGATGTGATCGGTTTTCGGTGTCATTTTGTCAAAACCGACTCCCAGACGACCAAACAAGCCACTCTCTCCAACAGGAGTCATGCGCTGCACCAGATTCAGAGAGGCCAGCGTAACATCGGTTTCATTACCCAGGGAAGCGCGATCTGTCGTATTACCCCGGTTCACCATGAGCTCAACCGCAGTTTGCGGGTTGAAATGGTAACCCATCCCCAGGTAAACGTCATTTTGATCCTTGATAAACCGGTCACTGTCATACAAAAACTTATTCCAGCCCCCTGAAATATAAAACCTGTCCGGTTCACCATCGGCTATCGCGGCAGATGAGGCCAGAACAGCCACAGCAAGCAGCACCTTGTTTTTGAGCATGTAACCCTCCTGAAAAGATATAGGTATTGGTAAAATACTGAGCGTAGAATACACAAATTTGGTTTCTCTGTGAAGTTTACAGGGCAGTTTTTACCGGTACTTCTTTTACTGGTACTTCGCCGTTCCATTATTTGCAGGCGGCCATGGTTTACAGGCAGCCATGCAGCTTTTGCCAGACCTCGTCCATTACTGCAGCGGCGGTCGAAGAAAGCCTGATATCAACCATAGACGACAAACTCGTTTCCGATGGATTGATTTCTACAGTAGGAATCCCCAGCTGTATCGCCTGAATTACCGGTTCGGATATGTACGGAAACGCATTGGATGTACCAATTGAGAAAACCAGATCAAACCCGCTGTTCAACTGATGAACCAGTTCAATAATAGGGCCCTGGGGCAACATTTCACCAAACAGCACCACATTGGGCCTGACAATAGCCCCGCACCTTTCGCACTTTGGAGGAAGTTCAATATCAGGCAAGACATAATCACCACCACTGGCAGAACGAAAAACCTTTTCAGCATCGTAAGGTGCATAACATCCGGTACAAAACAGATCGAACGCATCACCATGTATTTCAATCACCTGGTTACTGCCTGCGGCCCGATGAAATCCATCGACATTCTGGGTTAATGTCCAAACATCTTTCGAGCTGTTTTCAATCGCTGCAATCACCTCGTGGGCTCTGTTTGGCCGGGCGTGGATACGGGCAGAACCGATTTGCCAAAGGTATTTCCAGGTAATTTCCGGTCGCAGGCGAAGCATAGGGGCACTAAGCGCTTCTTCGATTCGATAGCCATCCGCCGTGTTCTGATTATCATAAAGACCACCAACACCACGATAGGTTGGCAGCCCGGATTCGGCAGAAATACCTGCCCCGGTGATAAACAGAATACGCCTGGATTGCACAATCAAACTGACAATATCGTTTATTTTTTTTATAGTCATGGAAAGATTCTAACCAAAATATCGGGCCACCGCCACGACCTTTGAACAATCACAACCTTCAATGACATCAAGACCTTCGACGAAATCCCAACCTTCGACGATATGACAATATAAAGTGCACATGTATTTTTCAGGTATGGAGCGTTAGCGAATTGAGGTATAAAGTGTTGGCGAACCGGACGAGAGGAGTCAGCCAGGAAAGTAATATACTCCGAGCTGCACCAGCGCCCAGACAAAAAAGCACCCCCAGACAACCTGTGTCAACAGCACCCTTAGCGCCTTGATCCCCGTGTCTCCTGCCAGATAGAAATCGTCAAAGTCTTCCTGCAACAGAACCTCCTCGGACACCACCATTTTCACCAGCCTGTCCCGCTTGCCCAGATTGTGTTCCGGCAAGGCAACCTGGGCAGAAACAAGCAATAGACGATCTGAAGAAAACCTTCCAAAAATAACCTGGCGAAAAAACTGCCAGTTCAATGGCGATTGATCTGACAAAAAGACCATTGCTATGGCGACAATTCGACAGGGAACAGCCTCCAGCACAAATAAAATCGGGTTAAATACCTTTACCAAACAGGCATTGGAATCTGTACGACAAACCTGTTCAACGATTCGGGCAGCCAGTGCGCCTGTCGGCCCCGCAACCGCAAACCAGAATAAAATCAGAAAATAGCGCTGAAAAGTATCCAGCAACAACCAGTTTGCAACCTCTCGCAATAACAGCCGGGAAGAATCTGCTTCTTGCCCAGGTACAATATTATTGCTGAGCAAGGACAATAACGCTCCCTGGCTGTCACGCTGGCGCCAATGGGTTAAAAATTCATCCAGCTTTCCTGCGGAATCCGCGTCTCCAATAAGCGACAGAATAACAAGGAACACAACAAAAAAATAAAACACGTCGTATGCTATTCCCTGAAGTAAAGACAGAACTCCCCATAACCCTGCAATCACTGACAGAAACACAATGGAAGTGACCAGCGCCCCGCACCACTCTGGCAACCGGGCAAAACGGGCAGAGATACCGGTAACGACAAGCTTTGACCAGCGATCAAAGGCATAGCTGAAAGAAATGCGGGTCTTTCTCTGGATGACAAATGCGAAAAGGAAAAGTATGAGGTTCATAGTTATTCTGACCGAAGGTACCCGGCGAGCTATTTTCCAGACATTGCTGACATTCCATGCCTGGCTCAGGATCAAGACAGCTTTATTATTGGCATTCTCGAGCTAAATAACAATATACCCGAACAGACAGCATACGGGAACAGACAAGATTGGTATAACTCAAAGAGAACTTTTATATCTGAACCAGTCAAATGCCGGCCCAGGGTCGGTCTTTCTATCGGGAGCGATGTCACTATGCCCGACAATTCGATCAGGGTTGATTGCGGGAAAGCGTTCCATTAATTCTGCAGTCACCTCTCGCAGGCGATGATATTGCTCCCCGGTATAAGGTTGATCGTCCGTCCCCTCCAGCTCTATCCCGATAGAAAAATCATTACAGCGCTCTCTTCCCTGAAACAAAGACCTCCCCGCATGCCAGGCTCGCTTCGAGGTCGAAACAAACTGGACAAGCTCGCCATCACGCTTGATAAGAAAATGGGCTGATACTTCTACCCCTCTGATCCGGTTAAAAAACGGGTGCCCCTCGAAGTCAAGTTCATTACAGAAAAACTGTTCGATACAGCCGGTACCGAACCGGCCGGGAGGCAAGCTGATATTGTGAATGACAAGCAGGCTGACATCTTCAGGATTTGGCCGTTCATCAAAGTTTGGAGACGGTACTTTTCGGGCCGCCGACAACCAACCATTATTTTCAACCATATCAACGACGTAATCCGCTAATAATAGACTCCAGCGCACGATCAAAAATCTGACTTTCATCCAATGGCATCAAGCGCCCCGATGCCAACTCGGCGATCAGCTCATCTTTTTCAAATTCAGCCAGCTTCACACCGTTTCTATTGACAAATACATGGCGGCCATTCAGTTTTATCGCTGCCGCCAGTTTAAATCGCTGCTTCTTGCCGTCTTTTGGCAAAAACTCAAACCATGTGCCAATACGAAGCTGATCCACCCGTTGATCCCAGATGGTTTCAAGTTCCGTTCTGGCTCTGGCGGGCCCGGTTTCTTCTGCAGAAACGGACGCATCGCCAGCCACAGGAGCATTGGGACGTTTTTCCAGCTTGATGTTATTGATATTATTGATGTCATTGCCCGGTTCTTCTTGCTGCACCTGTTCGATCTTGAGCAGGGACTGCTTGTGGCACATGTCCATTGTTGCCAGAGACTTGTCTATGGCCGTCAAATCATAAGAAATTTCGCTCAAACCTTCTCGCCATTCCCGCCTCAGACGTGGAACCATTTGCAGCAACCGACCACGAGCCTCAACGCCGGTTTCATCGGGGTCAACGCTCCATGCAAGGTCGCCGACAAACCGGGATAACCTTTGCCATTCAATGCCTTGCTCTCCGCCCTGAAGCCAGGCAACAAACATTTTTTTCGACCAGCCCTTTTCAATCGCTTCTGTCAGAACGCGAGGCAACTGCCTGTCGGCAAGATGTTGCCGGATGGTCAGTTCAACCTTTTTCCTGGCCATCTCACCCTTGACACGGCCCTCTTCGGCATCCTTCAATCGTTGAGCGATCAAACGGGATCGACGCCTCTCGGCATCAAGAAAAGAAGACATTTCCTGATTGATATCAGTAAACACCTGCGTGTTCAGGTCGCTGTCCGAGACCATCTGTCGACTGAATTTTTCCATTTTTTCCAGCAGAAGGTCTCTTCCCCTTTCTTTCGGCTGCCAGCCGATCACTGCTTTGGAAGTCTGATTCAAAAGATGTCTCGCAGGGTGGCTTTCACGATCAAAAAAGGAAGCATCCTTCAAAGCCAGCTTGAGAAATGGAATTTGCCAGGTCAAAATCACCTGTTTCATCCGTTCGGGCAGGTTTTCATCTTCCAGGACAAAGCTGAATAACAAGCTGACCAGGCTCGCAATATCGGCATCCCTCTGGCTAATTGACCCGTTTTTACCAGCATTGGCAGCTTGCTGCCTGACCAGATTCAATAACTGAGGGATCACATTGCCACTATTTTTAACTTCGGGAACCCCTTTGTCTCCTTCCTGGTAAAACTCTCCCTGAACCGCAGTTACTGCCTGCACAAGTTCATCAACACTCAGGCCTGGCTGCCCATCTTCGACAGGGTTCCCGCCGAACACAAGTTCTGTCGACCCTTGTTGATGGCCGGAATGACTGCCATTGGTCAAGGCTCCCTGCCTCAAGGCCTGTTGAAGCAATGAAAAAGTAATGGCAGACCCGGAATCTGAAACACCGGCCTTGTCCAATTCGGAATCTGCAGAGCTGTTTGCCGTGCTTTCACTGCCCGGTAACCCGGTATCCCGAGATTCCTGTCCGACCCGGTGCTCAGAGTGGCCATCCTGCCGGCTTCCGCCCCCGCGCTTTTCTGACACCATTTCCGGCAAAATGCCAAGCCTTGCCAAAAGCTGGTTTGCCTTTTGGTAAAACACAACAAGCTGATCCGAAAAAAATCGATCAAACAATTTAAAAACGATCAATCGGACTCGAATGTCCATATCCATATTACATAACGCATCTGAAAAGGCGTTACACACCCGGAACGGGCCAAATGGCAATGCATCCTGTGCAATTTCAGTATTCGGGAAAAGAGTCTGTATTCGTATTTGCAAATGCTCCAGTGAAGCCGCGCCCCGCTCGTTAATCTTGGTAACCATGGCTTCAATGGCTACCCTGGACTCCATATCATCCAGCTCCACCAGGCTCAGGTCGTCAGCCAAAACGGGGGGAGCAACAGAAGATGCCCCCTTTGATTTGCCAATATCCTGTATGCTGCCAGCCACACTCTTCAAAAAAGCCAATTCGATACTTTTCCTTTTCAATCGAAGATTTCGCATGGCACCAAAATAGGCAACCTGTTCCGCGTTCGATTCCGCCTTGTCTGCTCGCTTGAACAGAATATCATCCGCTTCTTCAAACATATGTTTGAAGCGGGTAATCGCCATTGACCTGAACAGCCCTGTGATTTTTTGCACGGGCAAGGGAATCGCCAGCTCATTGGCCTTTGCCAACTCAACTCCGGATTTTACTTTTTGCAAATCAACAACATTATTGTCGCCACGCATTGCTCTTCCCGCCTCTTGACTGTGAGAACCCTGTGTCAAACCGGATGCACGGGTTGAACGGGCACCACTTTTTCAAGCTCAACTGCATTTTTACGCTCAACCATTTTGGTTGTTACGTTCAACTATAGTAGTTTTTGCGTTCAACTACAGTAATAGTATAGGGCGCCAATCAGTCATAATCTGTCACATTTTGTCACGACGCGAACAAATTCACATAAACAATTGCCATGGCGTGAAGACGTTCCATATTGTAAGATTCACCGGTGTCAATCAACTCTCTTTTTCCTATGGAATCATCCCCACAAGAACCACAAAACAGCACAGACAGGGAAACGAACACAAAAGTCGGTAAAATCATGTTGGTTATTGCCTGGGTGACCGGCATGCTGCTGCTCACACAATTTTTTGGCTACTGGGAAAAAAACCGGGTCAACCCCAACCAGAATCCCGAAAGCTCCCGATCAGGAGAAGTGACCCAAACCGTACTGAAGCGTAATCACGTCGGCCACTATCTGGCTGGCGGGAAAATCAACAACACGCCTGTGGTATTCATGCTTGATACCGGTGCTACGGATGTTGTCATTCCACAGCAACTTGCAAAGTCGCTGAATCTGCCCAAATATGGACAAGGGGTCGCGCTCACGGCAAATGGCCGAATTAACATTATTCAGACAAAAATCGATACCATCGATCTTGGGAAAATTACCTTGCACGATGTTCGAGCCTCCATCAACCCCGCAATGGGGCCTAATGAACCCGTACTGCTCGGAATGAGCGCTCTCAGACAGGTCAACTTCAAACAAGATGGAAATCGACTTATACTGGAACAGGTTAACCGGAGCATTGTAACCAGTCCGAAATACCAATAACCGGCCCGAAATACCAATAACCAACCCGAAACACCAATAAACCGTGACACCGACTGGTTAACGCCAGGCTGGCAGACAGACAGAAAAAGGCCAGTTGGCAAACCGTGACCGGTGTCACTTCCCGAGAAACAACCAGAATGCAATCAACCTTATGAATCAGCATATTGAACAAGCCATAGAAATTAACGTCAGCTCCGCATTGGAGGAAGATATCCGCGATGGTGATATCACTGCCCGCCTTATCCCTGAAGAAAGCAGAGCGACAGGCAGGGTGATCACGCGAGAACTTGCCGTGATCTGCGGGGTAGAATGGGTCAACCGGGTTTTTGCAAGAGTGGATCCCGACATTACACTGCAGTGGAAAGCAAAAGATGGCGACCTCCTGCAACCGAATGATATCGTTTTCGAATTCAGTGGCCCGGCCAGAGGCCTGCTGACCGGAGAGAGAACGGCCCTTAACTTCCTGCAAATGCTGTCAGCCACAGCAACCAAAAGCCGACACTATGCAGACAAGGTCAAACACACCTCTTGCAAAATTCTTGATACTCGCAAGACCTTTCCCGGTTTACGTATTGCCCAAAAATACGCCGTACACTGTGGCGGCGCCAATAATCACAGGATTGGCCTGTATGATGCATTCCTCATTAAGGAAAATCACATCATGGCCTGCGGCTCCATTTCAAATGCTGTACAAAAAGCCAGATCGAATGCTCCCGGCAAACCGGTAGAAGTAGAAGTGGAAAGCATGCAGGAATTACAGCAGGCTATTGACGCACAAGCAGATATTGTTATGCTGGACAACTTCTCACTTGACCAGTTGCGAGAGGCCGTCAAAATGAAGCCGGCGAATATCAAACTGGAAGCATCCGGAAATGTAACGGAAACAACCCTGGTTGCCATTGCCGAAACCGGCGTGGATTATATCTCCATCGGCACCCTCACCAAAGACTGCAAGGCAGTCGATCTTTCCATGCGTTTCGATTAGCAGCCGCATTTCTTTTGCACTACACTGAGAGCACAGGGCGTGGTTCTGTGAGAATGGCGCCACCCAGATCAACTCCCGAAGAAGCAAACGACTTATGATTGACACCATTAGAGAGATCCGTTGTTTTATCGGCATCCCTGCTCCCAAAGAATTGGCCAACCGATTGAATAAACAGGTCAGGCTTTGGCGTGATTCAAACGAGTTCCCCGACTACAAGTGGGTAAAGAGGCAAGATTACCATCTGACACTGCACTTTATTGGCGAGCTTCATCCGACAAAGGTGCAGAAGCTTATCGACAAGCTGAAATCTGTGCCAAGGGTAGAACCGGGAGCATCGATACAGTTCAAATCAATCACAGGCTTTCCGGAAAAGGAAAAAGCCAGGTTTCTGGTTGCAGAATGCGAAGCGACAGAAGTGCTGCAGTCAATTCAGGAGCAGACAGGAACAGTTCTGAAAGAGCTTGGAATACCCTCTGAAAATGGCGCATTCCGCCCGCACATCAGCCTGGGACGGCTGAAACCTGGACATAAACCACCTGAATTGGGAGAAATAATGAAACTGGACGGAGACTGTGCGCTATCTGAAATCGCGGTATTTCGCAGCATACTCACGCCAGAAGGGTCTCACTACGAGGTGTTGGCAAGAATCAGTTGAACTTGCCGCCCCGTGCACTCGCAGGCCGGGGGCCAGACCCGCAACTGGCGGCCCGGCAGCAACCGACATCCCGACAACAGCAAGCCTGCTTCAAGCCGCACGGCACCTGTCATCCACACGGCACCTGTCATCGTTGCCAAATCCCGGCCACCAGGACTTCAAGCGTTTCAGTCACACTTCTTCCAACCCGATTTCTTCACCCTGAAGAAGCCGATGCAAATCAATAAATTGTCGGGTCAGTTTGTGTTTTGGCGCCATGACAATGAGAGGCTGGCAGGCCTGATGCGACTCTTTCATTTTCACAGAGGAAGATAACCTGACGGGTAATACCGGCAACCCTTCATCAATCATTTCCGAGATAATCTTTCCGGGCAGGCTGGCCTGGGGTAAAAACTGATTGGCGATAATACCCTCTACCCTCAACCCTTGATTGTGATCCTCCTGTAAATCCTGTATCTCGTTCATAATGGTATAAAGCGCCTTTCTGGAAAAATCGTCACAATCAAAAGGAATCAGGCAGGAATCCGCTGCTATAAGCGCAGAGCGGGTATAAAAATTCAACGCGGGGGCGGTATCAATAAAAATACGATCAAACTCTTCCGACAGCTTTTTCAAGGCCTCTCTCAGTTTGTAGATTTTATGGCGAGTCTCAAGCTTCCTTTCAAGAAAATCCAGTTCAGGACTGGATGGCATCACAAACAGCCCCTCGTAAGGGGTTGCATGCACAAAGTCTTCAGGGCCTTTGCTGAACAGATTAAATGCCACTGTCTGCTCAAAAAAATCTGCCAGGGTATCGTTGAGGCCCGAGGCCGATTTGCCCAGCAGATAACCGGTCGAGTTGCCCTGGGGATCCAGATCGACTACCAGGGTTTTTAAACCCTCACTGGCCGCAATTGCCGCAAGATTACAAGTAATGCTGGATTTACCCACCCCGCCCTTCTGGTTAAAAATAACACGCTTCATACACCCCCCCGATAAACGACTTGATCACACTGCATTAATTTTTATGAAGATAATGACACAACACCCGGTATTTGCAATATATGCGACACCAGAAACGGATTTTGCGCCACATCCGAACAGGCAACAGGGCGTTGGCGTGCCAACCGGGACATCCGGGCTACCAGCCAAGGACAGACTTGACAAAAGGAATGGTCAATTTGCGTTTGGCAGACAGGGAAACATCATCAAGCAATTGCAGCACACCCAGCAAATGCTCAAGATTGCGGTCATTTCGATTCATAATGTAATTGGCAACTTCACCTGGTAACTCAATCCCCCTTTGCTTTGCCCTGGCGATCAGCACATCGGATTTTTCGGCATCGGACAACTCACTCAGCGCAATGGAAACGCCAAAACGAAGCCTTGACAACAGATCGGGCAATTGGCATTGAAGATTTGCAGGAGCGACCGAAACCGCAGCAAGCAGTTTGCCGCCGGACAACTGAACCCGGTTATACAGGTCAAAAACCGCCAGCTCCCAGTCTTTTATTCCAAACACTGTGTCCAGGTCATCCAGACAGACCAGTTGGCAACTGTCCAGACCGTCAAGGATGCCAGGAGACAAATCTGCATGCTCGGCAAGAGGGATGCTCACCACAGATTTGCCTGATAACTGGAAAGACTGGCATGCGGCATGAAGAAGATGCGACTTGCCCGAGGTCTGACCACCATGCAGCAAGATAAAAAAGTCATCATTGTGCAATGAGTTCTGCAAAATCCCCGAGGCCTGTGAATTGGTATTCCCGAGGAAATTGGTAAAACTGTCGTCGTCTCTCAGCCTGACATTAAGTACCAACTGGGGATTATTTTTCAGGCTCATGTCAGGCTCCACGCGCAATCAGGGCTTTGCGCCCCCACACCCAAAGATAAGCCAGCCCGCTGGCGAGTGAGATAAAGGCAACCAGCCACTTGCCTGATTGCACTGCAAGTTCAGGCATCGGCCATTGAGCGGCATACATGATAACAACCAGCACATAGACTATCTGACACAGGGTACTTGACTTCCCCAGAAGCGAAGGGGTGATTTCATAGCGGCCGTAGAAGTAATGATACAAACCGGCACCAACCAATATGACAAAATCCCTGCCCAAAACAATCAATGCCAGCCACCAGTCAACCAGGCCCACTGCGGTGATCGCCAGGTAGGATGAAACGAGCAGCAGCTTGTCCGCCAAAGGATCCGCTATGGATCCGAAACGACTCTTCCAGTCAAAACGCCTGGCAAGATAGCCATCAACACCATCCGAAACACCGGCAATGAGAAACAGAAGAAGGGCTTGTCGAAAAGACTCGAAACAGATTGACACGACAATGGGTAAAACCAGAATAATTCTCCCGATTGTCAGTATATTAGGAATATTGCGCCACTCTACCAAGGCTGCCACAATGTCGTAACCGTATTATTTTTCAGATTTACCCGATGCGTTCCAGCGATAATTAATCGAAAGCGTATCACCGGGTTCCCCCACCGAACTCAACTCGGGAATCAACACCGAATCAAGACTCAAGTGCTGCTCCAGTTTGTCAATGTAACCCTGTATATCCAGCACCAGACTGACACTGTCACTCATTACACCGGCGACCCGGGTATTTTTTATCGGAGTAAGACCGGAAAGATATCCGATCAAGGCCACATATTGTTTATAGGTACTCACCCCGCTCACATTCATAACCACGTTTCCCGTTACATTTGGCCCGGAGGAAACTGCATATCGGGCCGCTATGTGAGCACTTAATGACTCCATCATATTGCCAACAAGACCCGCACGAGAATTGGCAGACTCGTCCAGCCCGGCAGAAACCTCCCCCATGGCGGCCTGCCCCTGAATCAGTGTCCAGTGCCCTCGCCATGCCCTGTTCGAGTTCTTGCGGATACGCAACACGGCAATCAAATCCGGAGTGTAACGCTCGGAGGCGAATACAATCGGATCGACAAAACCTCCCCACAAATCGCTGGCAGAAATCGCGTTTTCGTCTTCCATATCCATAACAGGAAAAAAAATCGGCAAACCCCACTGACTGGCTGATTTACCTGCTTCGGATACAATCGGGTTTCGTTCACCGGCAGAGACAATCTTTCTGCGCCCGCGTTTTTCATATACAGCCCATACAATGACCGATGGTCTGTTGCGCCCCCATATTGCTTCGTTGCTTTTGGCAAAAAGCGTCAACAAGGCTTTCTCCAAAAAACTGACTTTTAAATAATACGGTGAATTGGCAGGGCCAATCGGGGCATTGGCATCATAGCTAACATTTTCCACAAATGCGTATTGCTGAACGAAGCGTGATGCGCGACTCAACGATTTCTGAATCTGCCTGTTTTCCAGAGAAGCCCGGCTGCCGGACATTTTCATCAGGACTTTTTCCAGGGCAACACGAAAAGAAGACGACAGGATCGAAGTATCCTGAGACTCAACCGGAACAGAGGCAACATACAGGTCTTTTATTTGAACTGCGCTGACCGATATGCTCATACCGAGCAACAAAAAGTATAAGACGAACACTCTCTTCATAAACTGCCCTGAATATCCTGTCATTTGGAAGCAGCTTGCATAATACATGATTCGTATAATGTTGTAACGAACCCGCTCCTTCTATTTTGTTGGGGCGCAGCCTTTGGTAGAATCCCGCACACCGGCAGTGGTCGTAGCAATTATTGCCTGACTGCAACCCTGACAATCAAAACCGGATCAATCAGGTCCAAAACAACCAAAGGTGGACAGGCCCTATGACAGAAAACAGAAAGTCGCTCAGCTATAAAGACGCAGGTGTCGATATTGACGCAGGTAACGAGCTGGTTCACCGGATAGGGGATGTGGCAAAACGCACACACCGACCCGGCGTACTGGGCGGCCTGGGAGGGTTTGGGGCACTTTTCGAGATACCCGAAGGATACAGACAACCGGTTCTGGTTTCCGGCACAGACGGGGTCGGCACCAAACTGAAGCTTGCCATGGATCTGGATCGTCACGATTTTATTGGTATTGATCTCGTGGCCATGTGCGTGAACGACCTGATTGTGGCAGGGGCAGAGCCATTGTTTTTTCTGGACTATTATGCGACGGGAAAACTGAATGTTGACACTGCTGCCGCTGTCGTTAGCGGTATAGGCCTCGGGTGCGAGCAATCCGGCTGCGCACTCATCGGCGGTGAAACTGCCGAAATGCCGGGAATGTACAGCGGAGAAGACTACGACCTCGCCGGCTTTTGCGTTGGCGTTGTTGAAAAAACCAATATCATTGACGGCAGCAGGGTAAAGGCAGGTGACGTACTGATCGGGCTCAAATCCTCGGGGCCTCACTCAAATGGCTACTCGTTGATACGCAAGATTATCGAGGTATCTGAAGCTGACCTCGATACCCCGATCGGTAACTCCACGCTGGCCAATGCATTGCTGGAGCCTACGCGTATCTATGTCAAACCCCTGTTGGAGTTAATGAAGAAATTGCCTGTTCATGCCCTGGCTCATATTACCGGTGGAGGCCTGCCGGAAAACCTGCCCCGCGTGCTTCCCGAAAATACCAAAGCGGTCATCGATTCCTCAAGCTGGGAAATGCCGGAGGTGTTCCGATGGCTTCAAAAAGCGGGCAACGTGACACAGGACGAAATGTATCGCACATTTAATTGCGGAATTGGCATGGTTATCTGTGTATCCAGAGAAAATGAGCAGGCGGCGCTCGATATGCTTAATAACGGTGAACCTCAGGGTAACGGTGAACCTCTGGCTGTGACTATCGGTTCCATTACCGAAGGTTCCGGTTCCATTACCGAAGGCTCCATTGCCAAAAATACGGCACAACAGGCTCTGGTAGAAATAGGCTAGACAATGTCTGACAGCAACCACTCAAATCAACTGAAAACTATCGTCGTTCTGATCTCCGGCTCGGGGTCAAACCTTCAGGCCATCATAGACGGCGTGGCAAATGGCGAAATACCTGCCAGAATTGCCGCCGTCATATCCAACAAGGCTGACGCATTCGGGCTGGAACGAGCGAGAAAGGCAGGTATCGAGACCAGAGTGATCAGCCATACTGCCTTTGACTCCAGGGAAGAATTTGATGACAACCTGGCCGGCATAATAGACAGCTACTCACCTGACATTATTGTCCTTGCCGGCTTTATGAGAATCCTTACCAGCAGGTTTGTTAACAGATACCCGGGAAAAATGATCAATATCCACCCGTCACTGCTTCCCAAATACCAGGGGCTGAATACACATCAAAGAGCTATCGACGATGGTGCCAGCGAACATGGTGCAACAGTACACCTTGTCACAGCCGAACTGGATGGCGGCCCCCCCATTCTTCAGGCGAAGGTTCGACTATCCGAAAATGAAACAGCTCAGTCCCTGGCTGCCAGGGTTCTGGAAAAAGAGCACATTATCTTCCCGAAAGTGATAGCCTGGATGGCACAGGAAAAACTCGATATTACCAACAATACCATTTTGTTTGAAAACAAAGCCATACCTGAAACCGGGTTACTGCTGGATGCCGGATTGCTGCTGGATAGTGAATGATTCACGTTTACAGCCGGAAACCAAAAAAAGCCGACGAGTCGGCTCTTTTCAGGGCTGCAAAAGACTGCAGCAGGTGATTACCGGTTATTTTCCAAGCATTGACTCTTTCAATTCTTCCTGAGCAGGCTTGTCAGACAACCAGATACCAAACATGGCTTTCTTGAAGGCGAGATCGCCAAGTGTATCCTGCTTCTCACCGTTTTTATAGATTTCTACACCCGTACCAGGAATGTAGATCAGGTCGAAGTCGTCGTTCTCCTTGATTTCTTTGGATTTGAACACATCCATGAACGCGTCGACATCGTCCTGAATTGGTGCAACATTGCCACCCGTGGCATTGTTGAAACCTTCAGTGGTCGCCTTGACCATTTTTTCGCTGGTAATCAGGCCGGAAACCATGTGAAGCTTGATCGCCTGGGGCTCATCCGCATTGATGATAGCTTTCTGGTCAGAACTGCTCGCCGGCAGGTACAGTGCCCCTATATAGATATCCATAAACCACTTGGTACGCACACCGGCACCGTTAAGTTGCAAGTCAGTACCACCTGCAGAGATGGAATCCTCTATTTTAACCCCGGCAACTTCTTTGGCGTAAGAAAGCGGAGCCACTACAAGCGCGAAAACCAAGGCAGTAATTATTCGTTTCATTGTCATATCATCCCTATAATATTATTGTAAGTTGATTTCCCGGCCCTACCATCCGCCGGATCACAGCCAACCGACAGGTTGGCATCCGATAAGCCGGTTATCCTTTTATAGTGCGAAGGCACGTTTTATAACGCGAAGGCACGTTTTATAGTGCAAAAGCATATTCTACGGTGCAAAGGCATGGTAGCAAGGAAGCACGCATTATAATGTTCAACAGTTCTCATACGAAACGATATTTTTGACAATTTTTCGAAAAGTTGCCTGATTTTGCCAGGGCAACGCGAGGGGAACCAAAGGTAGAAAACGCCACCAACACAAGTGAAGGCGGCGTTTGAAAGAGAAGTGTAAGACAGATTTTGTTAAAAAGCGCTATTAAACAGCGTTTCTCCGCTCAGACCCTGCTTTTCCAGAATGTCTCGCAAGCGCTTCAGCGCTTCCACCTGAATCTGACGAACACGCTCTCTGGTCAAACCGATTTCCCTGCCGACTTCTTCAAGCGTGCTCATTTGATAACCGCGCAGCCCAAAACGACGCGCCAGTACCTCTTGCTGCTTGTCAGACAACTGATCCAGCCAGCCGTCGATGCTGCCTCGAAGATCGTTATCCTGCAACACTTCGGCCGGATCGCTGGCAGATTCATCAGCAACCGTATCAAGCAGACATTTTTCTGAATTACCACCGATGGGCGAGTCAACGGATGTGACCCTGTCATTTAATCCCATCATGCGCTTGACATCTTCCACCGGCTTGTCAAGAAGATCCGCTATTTCCTCATGGGTAGGTTCGTGATCGAGCTTCTGAGTCAATTCACGCGCAGCTCGAAGATAGAGATTCAACTCTTTGACAACATGGATAGGAAGACGAATGGTGCGGGTCTGGTTCATTATGGCCCGCTCGATCGTTTGTCTGATCCACCAGGTTGCGTAAGTGGAAAAACGGAAACCTCTCTCGGGATCAAACTTTTCAACGGCACGAATCAAGCCGAGATTCCCCTCTTCAATCAGATCAAGAAGAGAAAGCCCGCGATTCACGTAACGTCTGGCAATTTTAACGACCAATCGCAAATTGCTCTCAATCATTCGCTTGCGCCCGGATTCATCCCCCTGTTGCGCCAGGCGCGCAAAATAGATTTCTTCTTCCGGTGTAAGCAGTGGCGAAAAACCAATCTCGTTCAAGTAGATTTGAGTCGCGTCAAGTTGACGATAAGCGGTTTTTTCGACCCCGGTTTTCTTAACTCTACGACTGTCAATTCGCGTGACCACGCCAGACGTATCAATTTCGCTGTCTAATTCCAGATCGGAATTGGTATTCACAACACTTTGACTGACTTCAATCGAGTCAAAGGCCAATCTTGCACATTCTTCCCTTTCCGCTGACATAACATAGCCCTGCATTAAAATTTGGTTGTCTGCATTCCACCGGAAAAATTTCCATCCGTTTTCAAGCAGTTTGAAATGAAATTTGGACTACCCCCTCAAGTCATCTCTTGGGCAGGTAATTCAGTGGATTTGCGGGTCTGCCATTTTTCCTGATTTCAAAATGAAGTTTTGGTTTGTTTACCCCGGTCACTCCCAACTCCGCAATACGCTCGCCGGCTTTAATTTTTTCCCCTTCCCTGACAAGTATTTTCTTGTTATGGGCATAGGCACTGATGAAATCATGCGCATGGTTCAGGATAATCAATTTGCCGTAACCACGAAGTCCACTTCCCGCATAAACCACTTCACCATCCGCCGCTGCCACTACCGAATCTCCGGATTCCCCCCTGATATCAATCCCCTTGTTAATACTTCCGGTAACGGAAAATTTCGCAATAACCGTACCCGGGTGAGGCCATATCCAATTGATTCGTGATGCCATTCTTGTCAGTCTTTCTGCATCTGCCGATCTTCCAACATTATTTCCTGTCGAACTACCCGCATCTGATATTCTGCCCTTGTTGACCCCGGTTTGTTTGTTTTTTTTTGTAATATTTGGTTTTTGCTTTGTAACCCTGTAGTTAGCTGCTATATCTTCAGGACTCGCTTTAAGTTCCAGTTGTATCTTTTGACCCTCGATTAACCGGTACGGTGGCGGAATGTCATTCGCTGCAGCAAGCTCTTTGTAATTCCTGCCATAGCGCCATGCTATGGCGTAAAGAGTCTCCCCTTTTCGAACCACATGAACGCCAAAATACACGGGAGGATTGAATGTTTCGTCCTGGTAAATTTTTTTTGAAGTACAGCCTGAAAAAAGGATGGAGGTGAGGAGCAGGCAGGCAAGCAGACGAACACCATCATAGTGCCCGGCCCAAAACGCTGAACAGCTATCGACCAAATCCTTGCGTGCACGAAAAAATGTATTCAGGCCCATGTATTTCTTTCAGGATTGCTATTTGATCTGTTTTTTTCTATTTCTTCTGACACACTTTACCCGGGAGGAAGAATATCTCCCGAGCTGTTTTTTTAATTCGTTATTTATCATCGGCTTTGACGCAAGTGATTTGCTACTGCCTGCCAATCGTTACCGTCGCAAACACCCGAAGCAGTTACCGCGTTCCGGATTTGGCTTACCTTTTTACCTTACCTTTTCTCCCTTCCCAAAACCTCTACCACGACCACCACACCTATACCCGCAACGAGCAGTAACAGGGCGAACGCCAAATCGGGAGAGGTGCCGTTTATTTGTTCAAAGTGTAGCGGGCTGACAGGAATTTGTTCAAACGGTATTTTCTCTCCGTGGCTGTCAGTCCTCCATGAAACCGTTTCCTTCCAGGGCCAAAGCTTGTTCATTGCACCAATCAAAAAGCCTGTTAACAACGCCATGGTGATGTCGTGAAAGTGCCTGAAAGCCCAGGTAAGAAATTTGGCCATCACCAGCAACCCCGTCGCGCACCCGCAGGCAAAGAGGCCAATGGTCGTAACGTCAAGGGATTTGATTGCCCCCAGTACATGCTGGTAAAGGCCGAGGATCAACAGGATAAAACTGCCCGAAATACCAGGCAAGATCATGGCACTGATCGCAATGAAGCCCGCAAGGAAAATGTTTTGCGGTAGCGGGGCAAGATGTGACCACTGCAAGGCGGTCAGGAGATAGGCAACTACGGCACCGACAACAAGCGCGACAAACCGGTTGAAGCACCATTGCCGGATCATTTTGGCCACATGCCAGACAGAAGCCAATACCAGACCCAGAAAAAAAGCCCACACCAGATGAGGCCAGTTTGCCAGCAGATAGCTGATTGTCGAGGACAGACTGAAAATGGATACGAGAATACCTGAAAAGAGAACGCACAGAAAATTGGCATCCACAGCCAGCCAGAAGGCCCTGAACTGCCCTTTCAACAACAACCTCACCGCAGGGCCGGCAAACGACGAAAGGGCAGCCAGAAGCCGCTCGTAGATACCTGAGATAAACGCGATTGTGCCCCCCGATACGCCCGGAACAATATCTGCGGCCCCCATCGCAAGGCCTTTACAAAAAAGTAAGATGGTATCTCTGGTAACCACTGGAACCCCCTTTGTGATTGTCCTCATCCCGATAGACAAGCTGGTGGTTAACATAATGGTTAACCGTAAAATCTGTTGAATATGAACCGGTTTCCCTTACACGACAGTTCCACCAAGCAGGGGAACAAAGTTGACGCTCTCAACCACACGATGGGCAAATTCTTTCCCGTGACGGGTTATCACCATCAATTTCTGGTTGTCATGGCCTACAGGTATCACCAGTCGCCCCCTGTCCGCCAGTTGACTGAGCAGGCCATCCGGCACCTGATCCGGCGCTGCAGTGACAATGATCGCCTGAAAGGGAGCCATCTCGGGCCATCCCATACCACCATCAGCGTGACGTAACCGGATATTGTTCAGCCCCATCATCTGAAAACGCTCTCTGGCCTTTTTTTGCAGCGGCTGAATACGCTCGACGGAATAGACTTCAGACACAAGTTGCGACAGTACGGCAGTCTGGTAGCCTGACCCGGTCCCCACCTCCAGAACTCTCCTCGGATTCTGTTCAATCACCAGCTCTGACATTTTTGCAACCATGTAAGGTTGCGACAGGGTTTGGTTGTAACCGATGGGCAAGGCTGTATTTTCATAGGCTCGATGAGCAAGCGCTTCGTCAAGAAAAATATGGCGGGGCGTCGCCTCCAGCACATTCAGCACGGACTGATTGACGATCCCCATTGCCCGCAGGCTTTGCACCAGCCTGGCCCGGGTTCGTCTGGATGTCATACCAATACCTTGAAGGTTCATTCAGAAAACCCCGCCACTCCAGACAGTCAGGTCGGCCAAATCGTCATAACGGGTCATATCGGCCTGTATTGGTGTGATAGAAACCCTGTTTTGACCTATCGCGTAGAAATCAGTGCCGGGGCCGGCATCGTCTCCTTCTCCTGCGGCCCCTATCCAGTAACGGGTCACCCCTCTGGGGTCGATAACTTTCTCAGGATGCCCGCCTCTGGCCCGATGCCCCAAACGGGTAATTTCCACCCCGCGCAACTGATCAAAAGGCACATCCGGCACATTGACATTCAGAATTGTGCGAGGGGAAAGTTTCAATGAGCTGTCGTTGATGATCAGATTTTTAACTACCCTGGCGGCAGTTGCATAGTGGTTATTACCTGCATTGGCCAGAGAAACCGCGATCGCCGGTCGATCGAGAAAACGGCCCTCCATCGCCGCTGCCACTGTGCCGGAATAAATCACATCATCACCCAGATTGGCATGACTGTTGATTCCTGATACGACACGCGCAAATTCCAGATCAAACAGCCTGGTCACTCCCAGGTGAACGCAGTCTGTCGGCGTTCCGTCAACGCTGTTGTAGCCGTGAACCGCCTGCTCGACCTTTAACGGACGATTCAATGTCATCGAATTGCTCGCTCCACTATGATCTCTGTCAGGGGCGACAACACGAACTTCTGCAACACTGGCCAGTTGTTCAGCCAACAAGTGCAACCCTGGTGAGCGAACACCGTCATCGTTTGATATCAATATATTCATATTGCGCAATATCTATATTACCCGGTCAAGCCTGTTTCTGACGCAGCAAGGAGACGTCCCTGATCGTGGCGATTTCACGCAGTACACTGGTTGCGTAACTGCCCGGTTGCAATTCAAAAATGATCCACAAGTTATCGCCTTCCCACTCCCATTGCAATGATTTTGGCTTGCAAACCGCGTCTCTGTATGCCATCGCAATGCGATTTGACCTTAACCCGTTTGCAAAAACAGCGTGAGCTTCCTCGATATGCCGACTATATCCCGATGCTTCACCTGACTCCAGCGGTTCACCGTCACCAAAAAGACTCAGTTGCAACGCAGCATCAACGACCCGGTCACCATCGACAGGTGAACACCAATTTCCGTTAGCAACCCTTTCAGCCAGCAAGCAATTAAACAGGAAAGATCGCGCAGCCGAAATATATATCGCGCCCTGCCTTACTTTCATTCTTTTTTGGCCGGTGAACCATTGATGGGCGACCTTCAGGTTATGACCATCCCGACCAAATCGCTGTTCTCCGAAATAATTGGGAACACCATTGTCTGAAACCCGCATCAGGCGTCGCTCCACCTCGCTTTTGTCACCGACTGGATTTGTCAACTTCAACCTGAACCTGTTACCACTATGATCTCCCCTGCGCAGCTTGCGTGAGAAAGATGCCACCTGCCTGACCCTGACCCCGTCCAGATCGAGGTTGTCAGGGTTCCATCGGGGCCTTTTCCCGTAATAAATGCTGAACCATTGTGTGGTCACGGCATTTCGATCTTTCAGGCCACAATAACCTACATCCATTTCACGCACCCCGGCGTGGTTGGCGAGGCGTCTGGCAACATAGGCCGTGTTTTGCCCCTCTTTTTCAACCTGAATACACTGATGCTCGCCACCCTGAAACAAACCGTCCGAAATTAACTCCTCAACCCGGAAGTCACTGTTTTGTTGACGAATATCCGCAGTGGCCGCCGGCAAACCCCAGGCACAAGGCCAGTTAACAGGCCACTCGGGCAACTCCTGCGGCCTCTTTATTTCAGTGCTCTGTATTTCAGTGTTCTGTTCGGTCATCGGGTTCTCGACAAGGCAGATGTTGAACGGGGACAAGGCTGCCCTGGCACCTGCTCACGCCTCCACAGCCAGACAATAATCATTTGTCAATTACCAGGAAAAACGTCTCGCCTTTTTTGATCATGCCGAGCTGATAACGGGCATTTTCTTCAATCACATCAAATCCTGATTTAAGATTTTTCACCTCGGCCGCCAGCACGGCATTACGAGCGGCAAGTGTATCGTTTATTTGCTGCTGCTGATCAATTTCCTGTTGTAACATCGTCATTTGCGCGAAACTGCCTTCTCCGGTCCAAAGCCGAAACTGCAGCAAGACAATTAACACAATCTGAACCGCCCAGATCCACTTAAACGCATTCATACAGCACAGATGATCCGGTAAAAACAAACCAATTAGACATACAGTGAAGTTAACACTCTATCACATTGAATATAGACGTATTTGTCAGATATGCGAGCAACATGGACACAATACCCGAACAGCCGAACAACGGAAAAAGGCGGTAAAAACCGCCTTTTTACAGATGCCTGCCTGAAAATGGAACAAAATAAAGCAGAATGGCAGGCTAAAACGCTGATCAACTCTGGCCCTTAATCTCTTTCAGGCCATTATAAGGCACCTTGCCAGCAAGCTGCTCTTCAATCCTGAGCAAACGATTATACTTGGCTACCCGGTCAGAGCGACAAAGTGAACCGGTTTTAATCTGCCCCGCACAGGTTCCCACGGCCAGATCGGCGATGGTAGTGTCTTCAGTCTCTCCCGAACGGTGTGAAATGACTGCAGTATAGCCAGCATCTTTAGCCATTTTTATGGCGTCCAGTGTTTCCGACAAACTGCCAATCTGATTGAATTTGATCAAAATCGAGTTTGCAATATTCTTTGCGATACCTTCCTTGAGAATTTTTGTATTGGTCACAAACAAATCATCCCCGACCAACTGAATTCTATCCCCACTCAATCTGGTGTGCGCTGCCCAGCCATCCCAGTCACTTTCATCCATACCATCTTCTATGGAAACAATGGGATATTTGGTGCTCAGCTCATTCAGATATTCGGCAAATCCGGCGGAATCAAAGGTTTTCCCCTCGCCGCTCAAGTTGTACTGACCGTCTTTATAAAACTCGGAAGAGGCACAATCCAGCGCCAGCGTAATGTCTTTGCCAAGCTCATACCCGGCATTGGTGACCGCTTCCTGAATGGCGGTTACGGCTGCTTCGTTAGAAGCCAGATTGGGAGCAAAGCCGCCCTCATCTCCGACTGCTGTATTCAAACCCTGACTGCTCAATACCTTTTTCAGCGAATGAAACACCTCGGCACCGGCACGAAGCGCCTCGGCAAAACCTGGTGCGCCAACAGGCTGAACCATAAACTCCTGAATATCCACGTTGTTATCCGCATGCTCACCACCATTCAGGATATTCATCATGGGTACGGGCATGGAGAACTGTCCCGGGGTGCCGTTGATTTCCGCAATATGAGCGTAAAGTTCAACCCCCTTTGCCTTTGCAGCCGCTTTCGCAGAGGCCAGTGACACGGCAAGTATTGCATTGGCTCCCAGGCTGGCTTTGTTTTCAGTGCCATCCAGTTCGATCATTTTGTTGTCCAGCGCTCGCTGATCCGTCGCATCCATACCTGACAGCGCATCACGAATCGGGCCATTGACTGCGGCCACGGCTTTCAGAACACCCTTACCCAGATAACGAGACTTATCACCATCACGCAACTCAAGCGCTTCTCTGGACCCTGTAGATGCACCTGAGGGTGCACAGGCAGAACCGACATGCCCGGATTGCAGGGTAACATCCGCCTCAACCGTGGGGTTACCCCTGGAATCCAGAACTTCACGCGCTTTAATATCGACTATTTTCGTCATAAAATCTCCATCTCCAACACATTTATTTATTGTAAAAATCGTTCAAATATCCCGGAAAAACCGGCTGTATCTCTATCTATATCTGTCTATACCAATCTGTATCTATTATATGTATCCATGTAAAGCAATAAAATAAGGCAATAAAGCAGATTAATCAGTATCCAGTTCTTCAAAACCCTTGATCAAATCATCAATTCGCTTCACCTGATCGAGAAATGGCTCCAGCCTGTCCAGTCTGAGTGCACTGGGGCCGTCGCATTTTGCCTTGTCAGGGTCGGGGTGGGCTTCCAGAAACAGGCCCGCCAACCCGAGAGCCATACCGGAACGTGCCAACTCGGTCACCTGACCACGTCGCCCTCCTGATGCAGCACCGGAAGGGTCTCTGCACTGCAAGGCATGTGTCACATCGAAAATAACCGGCAAGCCGTTACTCACCTGCTTCATGGTATGAAACCCGAGCATATCTACAACCAGATTATCATAACCAAAGCAGGAACCTCGCTCACAGAGAATCAGGTTTTCATTTCCGGCTTCCCGAAACTTCTCAACTATGTTCCCCATTTGAGAGGGACTCAAAAACTGGGGTTTTTTCACGTTCACCACTGCACCGGTTTTGGCCATGGCAACCACGAGGTCTGTCTGGCGGGCCAGGAAAGCAGGCAACTGAATGACATCACACACCTCTGCAACCGGTTGCGCCTGATGGACTTCATGGACGTCAGTAATAACCGGAACATCGAAATTGCGTTTGATTTCTTCAAGGATTTTCAACCCCTCGTCCATCCCGGGCCCTCGATAAGAGTGAACGGAGGATCGGTTTGCCTTGTCGAACGAGGCTTTAAAAACATAGGGAATACCCAGTTTTTCAGTCACAGCCTTGTATGCTTCGGCAATCTGCATAGCCATGTCCCGGGATTCCAGCACATTCATTCCACCAAAAAGAACAAAGGCAGAGTCGTTGGCGACGCTGATATCACCTACTTTTATCAATTTTTGAGTCACGTTAGCTTCCTGAGCCATAAGCACTTTACCTGAACGGCTGATCAAAATATTACCAGCCTGTACCTTGTCAATATCAACCTGTCTGGAACCTGCTGCCTGTTCGAAACGCGCAATCTATTCAGATTATTCTATTCAGACTATTTCAGACCATTCAGAACCGACTATTCAGAACCGACTATTCAGAACCAACTATTCAGAACCGGCCTGTTTGGAACCTGCATATTCGTTAGCTGCCGTTATAAACCCCTGAAACAAACCGTGGCCATCCCTTGGTGTTGAGGTAAATTCAGGATGAAACTGACAAGCGACAAACCAGGGATGGTCTTGCACTTCAATCACCTCCACCAGTTCGCCATCTGCAGACATTCCTGATACCACCAGCCCGGCCTCTTTCAAACGGGGCAACAGTGTATTGTTCACCTCATAACGATGTCGATGACGCTCGACGATTTTGTCTTTCCCGTAGCAAGCATGTGCCCTTGACCCTTCTACCAGCCTGCATTCCTGGCCACCCAGGCGCATTGTACCGCCCAGGTCTGACTGTTCGGTTCGCGTTTCAACCCTGCCTTCTGCATCAACCCACTCCGTGATCAGAGCGATAACCGGAAACCCGGAAGATGAATCAAACTCGGAACTGTGTGCTCCTTCCATGCCGGCAACATGCCTGGCAAATTCGATCACCGCAACCTGCATCCCCAAACAGATCCCCAGATAGGGTACCTTGTTCTCGCGCGCATATCTGACCGTTTGAATTTTGCCTTCCACACCCCTTTCACCAAAGCCGCCGGGAACAAGAATGCCATCCACGTCTTGCAGGGCATCAAAACCCTTGCGTTCAATTTCCTCCGAATCAATATAGCGTATATTGACCCGTGTTCCAGTATGAATACCTGCGTGCTTTATGGCCTCGATCAGGGACTTGTAGGCATCGAGCAACTCCATATACTTGCCCACCATCGCAATGGTGATTTCCTGCTTCGGGTTGCTCTCCATCTCAACCACATTCTGCCACTCGGACAAGTCTGCTTTATTACAATCAAGCGCAAAACGGTCAACAATAACATCATCGAGACCATGTTGTTGCAGCATCAGGGGGATCAGATAAATGCTCTTTGCATCCTGAAGCGGGATAACGGCTCGTTCTTCCACATTCGTGAACAGGGCGATTTTTTTGCGAGAAGAAGCGTCGATTTCATGCTCGGCGCGACAAATGAGAATGTCCGGCTGAAGGCCCAGAGAACGCATCTCCTTGACACTGTGCTGGGTTGGTTTGGTTTTTACTTCACCGGCTGTTGCAATATAGGGCACCAGGGTCAAGTGCATAAACATCGCCCTTTTGCTGCCTACCTCGACTCTGAGCTGCCGGATTGCTTCCAAAAAAGGCTGGGATTCGATATCTCCGACAGTGCCGCCGATTTCAACCAGTGCGACATCCGCTTCACCTGCACCCTCTACAATCCGGCGTTTGATCTCGTCGGTGATATGAGGAATGACCTGAACCGTTCCCCCCAGATAGTCTCCACGGCGTTCTTTCCTGATGACATCTTCGTAGATTCGGCCGCTGGTAAAGTTGTTTCGCCTGGTCATCGTAGTACGGATAAATCGCTCGTAATGACCGAGATCAAGGTCTGTTTCTGCGCCATCGTCCGTCACAAACACTTCGCCGTGTTGAAACGGACTCATGGTTCCCGGATCAACATTGATATAGGGGTCAAGCTTCAGCAAGGTAACCTTCAGCCCCCGAGCTTCAAGAATTGCAGCAAGAGAAGCGGAGGCAATGCCTTTTCCCAAGGAAGAAACCACACCACCAGTGACAAAGATATAGCGTGTCATGCGTATCCCGTAGATTTTCAAAATTGAATTATTGAGGGGAGAGAGTCATCTCAATGATGGGATGCCAGCGTACCAGAAAGTGCCTTTGTTCACAATTGATTTACCTCACTATGACCAGGAAAGCACGATATCCTCACCGATGAATTGCTCCGCAACTCCCACCCCGAAAATACCTGCCAGACTGTCCCCGCAGTAAACACAGGGCACACTATCCCGTAACCAGTATGGGATACGGTTTTCCTGCAGCAGCTTTTTTACGGGTTTCGCGGGCCGATTGGTCAATTTCATCTTTTCACCACAGCGTCGAAATCGGACAGACAGTGCCTGACCTGAAATACGCCCTGCGGATAAGGCCAGGCTCATTCCGCCTCCCCTCCCCGGACTCGGGCCATCTTCCTGCCGATAAATCTGCAGACAGCCTGCGGGCAATTCAACCACCTGCCCTGACCCGACGGACAAAAGCGCATCCTGCCATCGGTTACCCACCGTAATTTGCTGACCAATATACAGCCCCCCCTGGTATACTCTTATCTCACCTGGCCCATTCCTGCCTCGCCAGACAATTACCGGCCTTGCGTCTTTATCCGCCTGCAGCATTTCCGACCAGATTCGTGCAAACTGCCTGTTTCCGGGGAAGGTGTGCCCGGCAGCCCGAAACCAGTAACGGAGCAGATTTCTCTGGCGAACCCGGCTGAGGGACAATACTCTTTCAATACTCAAGGGACATTCTCCCCAGCCCGACAACGTGACGACGGGATGTACAGGGGATAGATGGCAATCCTTCAAATCCTGCCGGGCAACCTCTAATGCCAACTGCTCGCTGTCCCGGCAATGTTGCGCCGAAGCGGCCACTCCTGCCAGTGCACCTGGCCACTTTTGCAGTATGTTGGGCAGCACCTTGTGACGAAGATAATTTCGATCAAAATTCAGCGACTGATTACTGTCGTCTTCGATCCATTGAAGCTTCAGTTCACAGGCCAATTCGTGCAGAACTGAACGCGCCACACCCAGCAAGGGCCGATAAATCAGGTACGCTCCGGCATCTCCAACATCTCCAACATCTCCAACATCTCCAACATCTCCAGCATCTCCAACATCTCCAGCCCTGCCTGCTGGCAGCTTGACCCGTCTTTGTTCCGGAATGCCGGCCAGACCACCCACGGCAGCCCCCTTTACACATCGAAACAATACGGTTTCAGCAAGATCGTTCAGGTGATGCCCCTGCAGCAAAACCTCACCAGCTTTCATTTCTTCCTGAAATACCTGATACCTGACCTCTCTTGCCGCAGACTCCAGACCTTTTCCGGCAATTTGAACCTGGCGCCTGTACGAAACCAGATCGACTCCCAGTGCAAGTGCCTGATCATGGCAGTGATTTTGCCAGTCGTCGGCCCGTTCATTGATTCCATGATTCACATGGATCGCTCTCAGTTGCCGATTTTTTTTCTCTGCCAGAAACCACCTGGCCAGCCAGAGAAGCAGCGTCGAATCCATGCCACCGGAATAGGCAACCACATAAGCTGCACTTTCCGGAACAGCATCAAATGAATGCTTGCACTCAGGATATTTGTTGATAACTGACGAAATACGATCAGCGGTTAAAACAGACATAATTGCGAACCGGAGCTTTGGCTATCAATAATTGGCCACCAATGGCGTTGAACCTGCTCTTCAATCGAGAAGAGCAAGCAAGAGGAGAAGAACAAGCAGGGAGAGAAGAGCCTGCAAGGGGAAAAACACCACAGATTATCGGTATAAACAACGAACTAATACTGCATGCTGACATTTTCATTTCCCAACACACAGGCAAGCCCTTCCAAAAGATCGTCAGCAGGCCGAACGCGCCATTCATCGCCAAATTCGATCAGCGCCTCTGCATCCGACTTTTGATAATGCACAACAACAGCACAAGAGTCTTCCTGACGGTAGGGCTCGAGCGTTGCCTGAAGCGCGGCCAGGACTCCGCCAGAAAAAAGGGATTCATGCACATCCAGACGAACAGAGCGAGCGTATTTCAAACGGGCAGCAGTCACATCAAAACAACGCTTCGCCATGACTTTCAAGCCTTCCGAGTAATGATCCTCACTGACTTCACCCTCTACAAACAAGACAGTATCCTTGACCAGATACTCCTTGCTCGCCTCATAGGCTTCTGAAAACAGGGTCACATCCATTCTGGCAGTCCGGTCATCCAGGGTGACAACAGCCATGGTATCGCCTTTTTTGGTTTTCATTGCCCTGAATGCTACCACCAACCCGGCCACAACCTGTGATTCCTTTGGCTTTGGCCTGATATCACTGATTGACGAAGAAATAAAGTTCTGCACTTCTTTTTCGTATTCGTCAAAGGGGTGACCCGTCACGTACAATCCGAGGGTTTCCTTCTCTCCATTCAAATGTTCTTTGCTGGTCAGCTCTCGCACGCCCTCGGATGCAGCAAACAGGTCTTCCTCACCCGTATCTTCCGGCACCACTTCCCCGAACAGATCCCCCATACCGGAATTGAGATTACGGTTGTTCTGGTTCGCGCGCTGCAAGGCTTCCTCGACGCTCGCCATAATACGTGCCCGGCCCGGCCCCATATCATCGAGTGCACCGGAACGAATCAGTGCATCAATGGCTCTTTTGTTGACTTTTTTGACATCAATACGCGCACAAAAATCAAACAGATTCTTAAATGGCCCGCCATTGGCCCTCGCTTCGGTGATCGCGCCAACCGGCCCTTCTCCCAGCCCCTTGATCGCACCCAGTCCGTAAACCACACGGCCCCTGTCATCCACCGTAAAGGTATAGTCGCTGACATTGACATTGGGCAGGATAAGATCCAGCTTCATTTTCCGGCATTCTTCAATCAGCACAACCACCTTGTCTGTGTTCTGCATATCAGCCGTCAATACGGCGGCCATAAATTCCGCAGGAAAATGGGTTTTCAGCCAGAGGGTTTGATAGGAAACCAGTGCATAGGCGGCAGAGTGAGATTTGTTGAAGCCATAACCGGCAAACTTTTCAACCAGGTCAAATATCTTGATGGCCAGGTTCGGGTCGACACCCTGGCTGGCGGCTCCCTGCTCAAAAACAGACCGTTGTTTTGCCATTTCCTCCGGTTTCTTTTTACCCATTGCCCGACGTAAAAGATCGGCACCACCGAGAGAGTAACCGGCCAGCACCTGAGCGATCTGCATCACCTGTTCCTGATAGACGATAACTCCATAAGTGGGCTCCAGAACAGGCTTCAGGGATTCATGCTGGTAATCCGGGTGGGGGTAAGCCACCTCCGCCCTGCCGTGTTTGCGATTGATAAAGTCATCAACCATGCCGGACTCCAGCGGGCCAGGTCGAAACAGGGCAACCAGGGCGATCATATCTTCCAGGTTATCCGGCTGCAGGCGGCGAATCAGGTCTTTCATACCCCGGCTTTCCAGCTGGAAGACTGCGGTGGTTTCGGCACGCTTGAGCAAGGCAAAGGAGGCCTCATCATCCAGAGGTATTCTGCCGATATCAACTTCGGGTTGCCCGGCTGCAAGTCGGCCCGGGTTAATCATTTCCAATGCCCATTTGATAATGGTCAGAGTACGCAAACCCAGAAAGTCAAATTTGACAAGACCGGCCTCTTCCACGTCATTCTTGTCGAACTGGGTCACCACCCCGTCGCCATCTTCATCACAATACAGAGGCGCAAAATCAATCAATCTGGTTGGCGCGATCACCACGCCTCCGGCATGTTTGCCCACGTTACGGGTAATACCTTCCAGCTTGACGGCCATATCCCAGACTTCCTGGGCTTCCTCATCCTGCTGGAGATGGTCGCGTAACGCTTCCTCCTGATCCAGTGCTTTCGACAAGGTCATGCCGATTTCAAACGGAATCATCTTGGACAGGCGGTCACCCAGGGAATAGGGTTTACCCTGAACCCGGGCCACATCACGCACCACGGCCTTTGCCGCCATGGTACCGAATGTAATGATCTGCGAGACTGCATCCTGGCCGTAATTTCCGGCCACGTAGTCTATCACACGGTCTCGCCCCTCCATGCAGAAATCAACATCGAAGTCGGGCATCGACACCCTTTCGGGATTGAGGAATCGCTCGAACAGCAAATCATACTGGATCGGATCGAGGTCGGTAATATGGAGTACATAAGCCACAAGGGAACCGGCACCGGAACCCCGCCCCGGCCCGACAGGGATATCATGCTCTTTCGCCCACTTGATAAAGTCCATGACGATCAGGAAGTAGCCCGGAAACCCCATCTGACAGATAATATCCAGCTCAAACTGCAATCTGTCAAAATAGACCTGCCTTTTTTCTTCGTCCTGTGCATTCCTGTCACCCAGGATGACCAGTAAACGCTCTTCCAGCCCCTCCCTGGAAATTGACGCGAAAAACTCATCCATCGTCATACCTTCAGGAACCGGGTATTCAGGCAGGAAGTATTTACCCAATCGCACCTCGACATTGCAGCGCTTGGCGATCTCGACAGTGTTTTCCAGGGCCTCCGGAATATCCGAAAACAGCGCCTGCATTTCCTCCGCTGTTTTAAAATACTGCTCACTGCTGTATCTGTGTTCACGACGGGGGTCGTCCAGCGTCCGGCTGTCGTGAATACAGACTCTTGCCTCGTGGGCTTCAAAGTCTTCCTGATTCATAAATACAACATCATTGGTCGCGACAACCGGGCACCCGGAAGCCTGGGCAAGTTTCACCGAACCATGCAGGCAGGTTTCGTCATTGCTGCGACCGGTGCGCTGCAATTCCAGATAGAACCTGTCCGGGAACACTTTCATCCAGTGCGCCAGCCTTTGCCCCGCCAAATCTTCCTTGCCCGACAACAGTGCCCGGCCTATATCTCCCAGCCTGGCTCCCGACAAGGCAATGATTCCATCAGACAACCGCTCAAGCCATACCGTTTTGACAATGGCTTTACCATGATTCTGCCCCTCGGTAAAACCGAGAGAAACCAACTCGATAATATTGGCATAGCCTTTGTCGTTCATGGCCAGCAGGGTGATTCGGCCGGGGTTTTCAGGCTCATCAGGATATTCCAGCCAGATATCCGCTCCGACCACAGGCTTCACACCGGCCGCCATCGCCCCCTTGTAAAACTTGACCAGCGAGCACATATTCGACTGATCGGTTACCGCCACGGCAGGCATACCAAGTTCAGCCGTTCTTTTAATCAGGGGCTTGATGCGTACCAGGCCATCCACCAGAGAAAATTCGGTGTGAACACGTAAATGTACAAATTCGGGAGTCATAAATCAGTTGGTCTCACTGGGGGCACTTTCCTGAAGCGCCCTGATGGTTTGCAGAATCGATGCTTTTGTCTGGGCACCAAACAGGTATCTGGTCACCGCGCTCTCAGGGTGAATCAACACCGTCGCGGGTAGCACTCCGGGGCGCTCGTATCCCAAACTTTCAGACGGGTCATGGTCCAGCACAATATAGTCGATACCCGCCTTTTTCGCCCGGGCGTCAAGCACCTGTTTATCGCTCAGGTGATCATCGACGGCGAACACCGAAAAGCCGGCCTGCTGATGCACCCTGTTTAACTCGGGGATCTCCTCGATACAGGGTGGACACCATTCTGCCCAGTAATTAATCACCAACCAGTCTCCGGGTGCCGCCAGGCTTTGATAGTATCGCAGCGCTGCGGGGTCTATCCCGGCCACTGTATCCTGGCCCTGTTGACCACAAGCCGTTAGTAAACCGGGTAACAGGCAGAAGATGAAAAAGCGAAATTTTTTAAACATCTTGAAATATGCTCCTGTTGTAACCACCCACCCGGTATCGGCCTCCGATTTGGCCAACAGACCCGAAACGCTTTTTCCGGTTTATTGTCCGTTTGAAAATGGTGCTATAATCGCGCCGAAAGCAATCTTAACCAATATCATCCGTACCTGCACCCAGCCAGTGTAAAAATAGTAAATACCGAATGAGATAACCATGTCAGACACCGTCACCATCTACCACAATCCACGCTGCTCAAAGTCCAGGCAAACTCTCGCCTTGCTGGAAGAAAAGGGCATCCGGCCGACCATCATCAAGTATCTGGAAACACCACCTGACCAGGCCACACTGACAGACATTATTGACAAACTCGGCATCAAGCCACGGGAACTGTTGCGCACCAAAGAGGCAGAATACAAGGAAGCGGGACTGAACAACCCGGAACTGACCGACGATCAGGTGATTGCACTGATGCAGCAATACCCGAAACTGATCGAGCGCCCCATTGTGGTCAGGGGGAACCGGGCCGTAGTGGGAAGACCTCCGGAGAATGTTGAACAGTTGCTATAGATTTTGCGATCAGGTCGTGCGCCTGAATATACCGATTTCAGGCATTCGCCGTCTGGTGTTAAAAGGCACCCATCATTCGATCGAGATTGCCTGAAATCGGGGTCGCCATTGCGCGTGTATGTTCGTGTATATTATTGTGCCCTGTTCAGTGCCGCTACATTCTGGCTAACTTGCTGAAGCACCTGTTGCCAGCCCGATTGTAATGCAGCCACCAATGCCGCGTAACCATCGGCTTCCAGCGGAATTTCCTGATGAAAACGATGCAATTGCACAATAGCGATTTTCCCCGAGTTATCGACACGAGATAGCTGCCAGATTCCTGAAACCCGCGCCGTATTGTCGGCAGAACCATTCAATTCGTTCAGTTTCATATCGAGCTGATAAAACGCCTGCTGGCTATCATTGCTGTGCAGGGAGCCACTTTTCACCACCAGCCACTGCGGCAGCATGGTTAGCAACAGCCTTTGTGCTGTATTGGTAAGCATATTACCCGGCAAATCCGCCCACACATGATAGTTGGCGGCGTAAATTCGATGATCGGGCAATTGCATTACAATTCCCCGTTGGTTGATTAACCCTTCTACGTGCACAGGATTGACTTGCAAAATAAAAGGACTGTGTTTGATGTGGCGCTGTACCATAGTACGATCGCTACTGCCAAATTGATAATACTTGATCGCGCCCTTATTCGATGTGCTACTGCATCCAACTAAAAACAATACTGCCAACAGCCATGTGTAACGCATTATTTGCTACTCCTCGGGATCGGATCTTCAGGTAAATTCTTGTCAAAAATAAGCATATTGGGTTGGTTGTTTAACCCTTTCGACAAGGTTTGCAATTCTGCCAGCATCGCTTGCATTTGTTGCAGTGTTTGCGTTATTTGCTGTTGCAGCGCCGAGCCTTGCTGGAAACTCGCCATTGTTTGTTTGAATTGCCGCATACTTTGTGTGATCTCTGCCATATCCCGAGTAAGATTTTTTGGCAATGCTGCGGTTGCAGGCTGATTGGCAAGTTGGCGCAAATCCTTCGCCAGTTGGCGATATTCAGCAAGCGTATGATCCAGCGTCGCCAAACTCTTCTCCACTTCAAGATGTTTGACCTTATTTAAAATACCGGATACCTGGTTGGTTAATGCACTGATACCACTGGAAACACTTGGGAACACATTATATTCGCCTAACCTGGCGAGCTGTTCGGGCGGAGCATCCGGGTAAATGTCCAAATCAACATACATCGCGCCTGTGAGCAAATTTCCGGGTTTTAATGAAGCGCGCAAACCGGATTGCAATGATTCTTGAATGCTGCTTTTCCAGTAGTTGCGCGCCATTTCAACATCGTGATAGATACGCCCATACTCTATTTTAATCAGGGTTGGGAGTTCATCCATGTCAACATTCAAATAACTGGGCTTGCCATCAACCAGAATCATTGCGGGTGCTTCTACTACCGTACCAATTCGCAGGCCGCGATATTCTACCGGCGCACCTGCTTTCAAGCCGCGCAGTGACTGGTTAAAGAGCACGATGTAATATTCAAAATCATTAAAGCGCTGCGCCAGAGCTGTTTTATAACTGCTGCTTAACGTAAATTCATGCCCGGCCTGGACAGTTTTTCCTGGCTGCGTATGTTCGGGTAAACCTACCGAGATTCCGCCACTGAGTATTTTCGATAATGGCCCGGTATTGATGCTGACTCCATCTGCTGATAAATCCAGTTCAATCCCTGAATTGATCCAGAAAACCACATTGGAAGTCACCAGATTGGGATAAGGCTCATAAATGAAAATACCGTAGCGCATACTTTGACGCTGCCAGTCAAATTCAGATGTTTCAATTTCGCCAATTTTATAGCCTTCATAAAAAATTCCCGTACCTGCACTTAAAACCTGTGAGCCCTTGCTGTTCAGTTTGAAGCGCTGCCCCTTGATATCACTGCTGATCAGGGAGGGTTCGGCCTGCAAGGCAAATTGATCGGTTAACCTGCCAGAGGTTCCCGGGTCCAGTTCCAGATACACACCGGATAACAAGGTACCCAGGCCACTGATCCCGGTTTCACCAACGCGCGGCTTAACCAGCCAGATCGCACTGTCTTCGGTCAGAAGATTGGCATAATCCTTTTCGATGGTGGCTTTAACCACCACCTGCTTGCGATCATCTGCCAGGCGAATTTCATCCACCAACCCTATTTGTACACTCCGTACTTTTATCTGGGTTTTTCCTGCGGTGATGGTGTCGGCTTGCGCCATAGTGATGTAAATGGTTTTGCCTTTATCACGCTGGTATTGAACGGCCATCCAACCGCCAATAAACAGGGCAAGTAAAGGAATAAACCAGACAAACGAAATTCTGGAAGCAGATTTGACCTGCGCCGTTTGTGTCACGATGAGGCTCCTTTTATTGGCTTTGGTGTATCCCACATTAAACGCGGATCAAAGGCATGCGCCGAGATCATCTGGCATATAACCATTGCCCCAAAACAGACCACGCCCAAACCCGGGGTGATTGACATTAAATTGCCCAACTGCACCAGGGTAACCAATACCATCACCACAAACACATCAACCATCGACCACTTGCCAATGAGTTCGGTCATTCGATAAATTTGTGCATGGGTTGCATTTTGTGTTGATGGTGGTTGACCACTGATATAGCACAACCAAACCAATACCATCCCCTTGGCCAGGGGTAAGACAATACTGGCGAAAAAAATGATCATGGCGATAGGGTAAGAACCCATTTCCCACAGAATAATGACACCACCGATAATGGTTGCGCCCGATGGATTTCCCAAAGTGGTGGTGTACATAATGGGTAACAGATTGGCAGGAATAAAAAACAGCATCGCAGTGATGAGCCAGGCCAGAGTGTGCTGAATGCTATGCGGTTTGCGAAGATGATTGTGTGCGTTACAGCGCGGGCAACGCAAATCCCGGCTGAGCAAATGGCAGGTGTGACACTGATACAGGCCGCTATCCATTGCTCTGGCAGTGTCACAGTCCGGCGCCGTGTTCACTGGTGGCTCACACTGAATCTGTTGCCATAAACGGGCTCTGTCGAGTTTGGATAAACAGCCAATATATAGCAGGACAAATGCTGCATAGGCCCAAAAACTCCAGCCAAATCCAACGTCAGCAAGAGACATAACCTTGACCATGCTTACCAACACCCCGACCAGAAAAATTTCTGCCATGGCCCAGGGGCATAAAGCCAGAGTAAAACGCAATAATCGCTGTGCCTGCACCGGCGGAAGTCGGCGTAAAATTCCTGTATGCAGAAACATCAATAACATAAGGATCAACAGTGGTAGCACAATGGTCATCACAGCAAACAAAATGGCTAGCACGGTATACTGATACTCAAACAGAATGGGCGCAGTATCTGGCAGAGTTACCTGATGTGACAAACCCTGGCGGCTGAATGATAAAAATGGAAAACACAAAGCGCAGATCAGCATAATCACCGCACTGAACCCAAGTGCTATCACACTCGAAGGCGGATTGGCAGAATGCTGGGCCAGCTTGTAACCACAATGTGGACATAATGCGACCTGATTCTCTGCCAACCCGGGTAAGGTGACCATATGATCACAGTGTAAACAGGCGTGTCGGGTCATAACAAACCAATCATCATAAAAAACATCGTGCCATCATGCCTGAATTCCGGGCCATTCGAAACAGGGTTTATATTGCACATTCCTGAAGAAAAAGCAAAGACTTGCCCGAATTGAAAAATATCATACTACTCGCAGCACAGAGCGGTTGTTATGAAAAATTCTCATTATTCTCCCAGAAGTGGCAGGTGCCTGATTTGTTTGTATGTAAGACCTAGTTTTATACAATTTTTGATGACTTTTTTGGGCAAAGGCTCCGACAGTTTTAGCTTTATTGCTCTGTTTCCTTCAAAATCAAGTGTACTACCATATAACTCTCTATTACCATATAACTGTCTGAATGTATCGACCAGTTTCGTTCTGCAATTAAAGAATAAATAGTAATTGTCTGGTGATTTCAATTTCCAGTCAATTCGAATTGGGCTACCTGTTTTTACACTGTAACAGGGTTCTCCCCATTTTAGAGATTTTTCAACTTCACCCAGGTCCAAATCGGATGCCATGTGCAGGATTAAAGTTCTGAGATCAAGAAGTTTTGGTCGAACTCTATCAGGGTAGTCGTTAAACCGTTTTTCAACTTCCTTATTCATTGATCACCTCAAAGCGATATATATTTCAATCTCGTTCTCACTTTTATAATATTCAAAGTCGGTTGTACAGGCACGTTTATGAGGACAATTCTTTGAGTTAAAATAGTTCCAGATTTTTCCCCAAAGCTCTATTACAACCTGAGGCATTTCTCCTTTTGCTGTAAAAACAAGATATTGACCCGATTGCACTTTTACTTTAACTGAATCAGTTAATTCTTCAAGTTGCAGCATATCGGAAGATGCAATGACATCAAACGCACCCGTACAATCGGATTCGTAGTTTGTGTATATTCCATAAATTTTTGCTTCCTCGGATAGTTTTGGAGAAGCATTGATATAAAATGTCTCCCAGAGGTTGGCAATCTTTGAAGTGGAAGGATTCATTTCATTTTCATTCGTAGTGCGAACAACAATTCCGGTTACTTCAAATCCGTCAATTTTTTGAGTTTTCACTTTCTCTCCTGTTTCATAACGCCTTGCCAGGTGGCGCGCGTAGTGCGTCCCGCGGCGACCGCGCTTTTTGCGGCCGGAGTAACCTTGAGCAACTTGTTAGAGCTTAATCTGGTTAACAACGGTTGTTCTGTCATTCATAATGTGTCCACATACGAAGTACCTTTACAACCTTATCAGTGTTTATAACTTGATATACGATTCTATGTTGAATATTTATCCTTCTTGAATATGCGCCAGACAAATCACCTATGAGTTTCTCATACGGCGGAGGCATTTGGTATGGATTCGTCTTTAAAGTATCAATGATTTCATTTGCTTTTGACTTCAGTCCTGATCCTGATAGTTTCCTCGCATCTTTCTGTGCTTGCTTTGTTGACAAACCTTCCTGTATAGATTCACGCATTCCAGGAATATTTAGTAAAAACATTGTTTCCTGAATTGATTTCCAGTCTTCTTCAGAAAGAAGAACCGCATTTCCTCTCTTTCCTGTGATAATAATTGGTTCATGAGATGATGATGTCTGATCAATAAGCTTGTAAAGATTAGAGCGGGCTTCCGTAGCAGATAATATTGTCATATATATCTCCCTGTAACCAAATTTACACAAAAATACGTCATAACGTACGTGCCGTCAAGGCAGTAGTTTTAAGACAGAACGCCTGCATACTCTTAATCCATACCCCCGTTAGCACCCGGCACGCTATAGCACTTCCAGTCGTCTGACCTCTTTAACCTTTGATTTCATCGAAAAATTGCCATGTATCAGCACCGTCAAATTTTCTTACCTGAATATCTTTAATGTTTTTCGTTAACACCATTCGAGCATTAATACCAATTCTTTTTTTTCCCGGTACTCGCTCGGAACTGTTGTAGAGCAAGCAATGACAACAGGGGCAAAAATGAAATCTTATTATTCGATCACCCCAAACATATTCCAATAATGGAGCATCAGATTCTATTTGCACCTGAGTTGCTTCATAGTATGCCCATAGAGGTTTATACCTTCGACGAAGCGAACAATTACAATCCAGCAAGAAATCTGGCATCGCCTTTGCTGTTGCTTTTGAAGCCCCACAATGACAGGTTGCTTCTATCATACTCATAAACCTTTAACGAAACTGTACGGTGTAGAAAAATCAACAACGAATAACGCCGCATTAACCGAGCGAGCTGTAAGTGAGTCCGGTTGAACGCCTGGTTATGCCAATATTTCTTCATTTGGTAATAATTGTTTACCGTGACGGACGGTCAGAACAGATATTCGTTTTCCTTCAATCCGGTACACTATTCTGTAATTACCATAGATAACTTCTCGATATTGATCTTTATTTATTTCAGGAACAATTCTTCCCGATTTAGGAGACGATGCCAAGCCTTCAACTTTTGAAAAGATTTTGTCCACCCATTTTTCTGCGGCAGTTGGTTTATCTTTTGCTGTATAACCCGCAATTTCAGCTACTCTATCGATAGCCAGGGGAGACCAGATTATTTTCATTTTAAAATCCGTTGCATTATTATTTCTTTTGCGTCATCGTGTTCAACGCCATCTCCATTGTCTATTTGGTTGATAGAAATTTGTATATCTGTCAAAAGCTCAATCTTTTCCTGCATTGATTCATACTCATTGACCCCCAAAAGAACTGCAACCCCTTTTCCATGCTGGGTAATAACAACAGGCCTTTTGGTATCATGAACCTGTTTTATAAACGAGGCAATTCCGGTTCGAACTTCAGAGAGAGGTTTAATATCTTGATCTATTCTCAGTCTTTGCATTGCACACCACCTTTATCCTATTTTGTACATCTTAAAGTACCAAATACAGGTCTGCAATATGTTTATTAAGGCATAACGATTGTTAGCTTTTAAAAGGAGAAATAATGCAAATTAAAGAGCAAATAATAATTCAAGCATCCCCTGAACAAATATTCCCCTTTTATGAAAATGTTGCAGGATGGTCATTTTGGGATCCTGATGTTCAATCATCATCAATTGATGGCGATTTTAAAGCAGGAGTCACAGGAAAACTCAAACCGACAAAAGGACCAGAAGCAAAGATTGAATTCACCGAAGTGACAATAAATAAATCCTTCACTACAATA
>PDPE01000018.1 GCA_002747395.1 Pseudomonadota bacterium | reverse complement strand
TGAAACGTGACTTCCGCATTCTTTGTTCTCCTTGTTGCTTCGAACGTTACAAGAACAAACTCTCCTTTTGAATGGCCCGAAATCTTGGAGGCAGGTCACTTGGATCAAGCCCCAAGGTGCGCAGATGTTTGGACCGAACATCCTTTTGCGGTGGTGGGGTGTAGCTGCGCTGCTTTTTGGTCCGATATTTTTTCCCTTTTCTTTGAGAGTTTCCGCCCTGCCTATCGCCTGATGATCTTCCTTGCGTTTTGCTCTCAGGCTTCTGCCTAAAGCCCCTCGCTTCCTGCTGCCAGCCTGCACGGGCTCGTTGTCCTTGTTCCTGCTGATGGTAGGCTTGACGCAACTCCGCTTCCCTGAGCCTGCGTTCGCGTTCTTCAAGCTCCTGCTCTCTGCGCCGTATGTCCTCGTAGGCAGAGCGATATCTAAAGGCAAAAAGCACATCCCCCAGTTTCCCTGCCCAAGACAGCACCGAAAAGAACGTCCCAACATGGTTGGATAAAATCCCCGCAATGAAAATTCCGCCGATATACGGACCAGCATCACGGACGGAAGGAAACAAAAAGAAGCTGAAATATCCCAGCACCAAGATTTTCCAGAGACGGATATTCTTGGTGAGCTTCCCGAAGATACGCCCCACGAAAAACAACACCACCAAGAGGCCAAGAAAGGCAGGATTGAACAAGGCGGTGAAGGCAATGGTTTTGAGCTGTTCCAGATAGTCTATCATTGTAGGGGAACTCGCTTGATGGTTCCCGTGTCCTGCGAGTTGCCCAGGTACGCTGTGCCATAGCGTTTCGGGATACGTGCCAGCTTGCGGATTTGGAAGTACCCTCGCGTTTCAATGATGGCAGGGTTTTTGTTTGCAGAGACCAAAAGCGCCTGCTGATCTCCAAGGCGGCGCACGGCATCGGCGGGCAATAGGTTGTATTCGTGCCTCTGCTGCGTGATGTCCTCGATCTTATCCCTGCGCACCTCGATCACCTTGCCTGCGATGGCTTCGAAGAAACGGGCGGTCTCCTGATCTGATCCCGAATAGCACAGGTAGGTGGTAAATCCCCCTTGGATGCTCTGAGCGTATTCCTTGTCGTAACGGGCGGAAAGCTGTGCCAGGGACTGCAACACGATTGAGAGACTGACCTTGTAGCCTCGGATCGTATTTGCCACGGATACAAAGCTCGGGATCGTGGAATGTCCAAACTCATCATAAAGGATGTAGAGGGGCAGGGTGTTTCGATCTGGCATTTTACGCATTGAAGCGTTGAACACGCTGCGGAAAAATACGCTCGTCCAAAAGCCATAATACTCTGCCAGATGCGGCGGCGTGATAAAATACACCGCCGTCTTTTCGTGACGGATGGATTCCAGGCTGAAGCTGCTGTATGCGGTCAACTCGATCAGGTTTTTGTTGGTGAAGGCTTTCAGCGCCGTGAGCGCGGTCAGGGCAAAGCTCTGCACCGCGTTCTGGTTTCCTGTGACCGCTCCCTTCCATTCTTCCCAGAGTGAAGCTTCATCGGGGTCGGTCGGATCGTATGCCCATTTGATCACAAAATCATCCAGCGGACTTCCGTCCTGCCCAAAGTTCTGAAGCAAGTGGTAGAGGTTCCCCAGGGTGTAATAACTGGGGTCAACATGTCCCGCTCGCTGCAAGAGTTTAAGCAGCACGGACACAAGGCGTGTGGCACCCTGTTCCCAAAACTGACCGTCTTTGCTGTTGCCAGCTCCCGCCTTCACCAGAATTTCCGCAATCTGCTCAATCTCAATATCCGTTCTGGCTTCCAAGAGCGGATTGAAACGGCTGGACTGGTCCAGGTCTTCAGGGTTGATAGCAATGACCTTGAAACCACGCGATTGCAGATAGCCCGAGGTTTCGGCAAACACCTCTCCCTTCGGATCATTCACGACGATCGAACAGTTGCGCTTTGCGCGATCGAGCACGTTCGGGATGATGTAACGGCTGGTTTTCCCAGCTCCGACACGGGCCACTACGCAAACATTCTGAAAGCTCTCACGCTCAGACAATCTTCCGTCCTGCCCGTCGATCAAAAGCCCCGTATTGCGAGGCGAAAGCAAGCTGCTGGTTTCTGAACTGGTGAGCAGACGCGCCCCACCTTCACGCTTCAGGAATTTCCCAAAGATGAGGCCGTAAGCGGCGTTTTTACTCAGCTCTGTCAGAAAGCGTCCTATCACGCGCAGCCTTTCTCCGATGTTTCAATCTCGTTGCATATTTGCCAAAGTTTAGGTGTTGAAGCAGGTATAAATAGCGGTTGTGAATGCCACGCAAGGTTGCCTGAGCCGCAAGACGCACGGTCGCGGTCAGCTCGCGCAGGAAGGTCTGTCATCGTTCCCGCTCCCCATCATCATCGTTTTTGCCTCGTGCTCGGTCTTCGAGGTCTTTACTGCGACCCCGGAAATCATCCATCGTGCGCCGCCAGCTTTGCTGCACCTTGGTGGTGAACTTGTCCTGCGCCTTCCAGTCCTCGTGACTCATAAGATCACGCTCGGGGTCGGGTTCAATATGGCCTTTGTCGATAAACTCCTGCCGTTCTTTGTTCGGGGGTAGTGGATCGCTCATATCTTCCTCCCTGTTATAGGACTCTGCATCACGTCTTGCCGCTGGATCGCACTCTTGGCTGGCCTCGAATTCATCCCGTTTTGGTGCCGTCTGTTTTTCTTTTTCACCCGCAACGCGCTCTTCCTCGATCACCCGCTCCACACGATCAAGGAAAGCCTCATAATCCGCATGAACGCCCAAAGTGCTGAAACGGTGTGATCTGGACTTCTTGCTCTCACCCTCGCGGGGGAGCGGATCAATCAACCAGTTTTTGCCGCGCTGGCGCAGGCTGAACCCTTGATCCTGTAGTAAACGCTCGAACTCAGCCTGAGATTTGGCATAAACCATCATCCCTCTGAGTTCCTGGGCGAGCTGTTCCTTCTTGGTCAGTTTTGCCCCACGCTTTTCCATCTCCTGCTGCTTCTGGCTTTTGCGCTGATCACGGCGTCGATCCCGATCTTCTTGGGATTGGTCCATGACCTCGGGCTGTTTCAGCTCGGGGTATGTCTCGCGGCTGTAGCGTTCCATTTCACGCTTAGTGCGGTCGAACTGACCGGGGCTGAAACGCAGGCGTTTTCTCTCACCACGTTCATTGGCGCTGATCATCAGGTGGTAATGCAAATGCCCTTCATGGTCGCAGTGCATCGCGCCATAGACCATATTACGGGCGCAGCGGCGTTCAATGTATTCGAAGGCCAGAAGGCGCAACCTTTCTTTCACCTCCCTGCCCTGCCCGCATTCGCGGGTGTCTAGGGAGAGGATTTCATGGAAGAGATAATTACCGCCCTTGCGTTTGCCTAGCAGGCGGGCGTTCTCTTCGAACTCGGCGGCAATATTCTCAGGATCGCACGTGAATACATGGTGGTGAAGATCAAAAGCACGGTCGGACTTCTCGTCGCTCATATAGGCGACCAGCTGTCCGAAACTCGGTTCCTTGCGGCTCATGCTTTTGATGATCATGGGCTCTTCAGCTTATCCTCTACAAATCCTTCAATCAGCGCTTCCAGCTCCTTGAGCGTCTGAAGCGCCCCACCCTCGTCAACGACATGGCGGACCACATTCGAATGGTGCGCCATCTGGTTCACGTTGTTGGCGATGGTCGAGAGAAGGAAGCGGAGCTCTTTGAGCTCTTCCTCTACGCCACTAGACCTGAGATTGGCCCCTCGGATTTGAGCAAGCGCACCTTCGCGCAAAACCGTGGCCAATCTCATGCCGTTTGCCTGCCCATAGGATTTGAGCTCTCGATAATCCGCTACCGGCAATCGCACGGAAACGTCCTTGTATTGGCGTTTCGTGCGCTGGCGGTATTCGCGTTGGTACTGAGCAGAATTGGCAGGCATAGGCTCTTGGGTTACGGTCTAGTGGCAGGCGCATCCTGCGCCTTGGGGTCAGATTCTAGGGCTCTCCCTGGAAGCGGGATTGAAGGGCAGCGCCCTCACAAGATGTTTCTTTCGTTGTAAGGTCTCGGGTTTCCTTACAACGAAAGATGCAATCTTGCAATCCAACCTGAAGGTCGGATGAAGGGCTGTATGGATAGTTTCATTATATGAGCATGGATGTCAAAATTTTTGTGCGGCTTCACCTAATCTTCACGCTGAGCCTGAGGGTGAAAAAGAAAAAGGACTACCGCCAGTTTTGACCAGGAGCATTCATCTCGTGTACATGCACTTCATTGAGGTTTGGGCGATACTCGTACAAAAACACGTAACCTTCGACAACGAAGGATCGCACGGAACCCTGAAAGAGACTTCCTCCCTCAGGAAGCGTTGAAAGTGTCTTGACCAAGCGATTTTGGATACCCTCAATAAAGTTCAGAACCTGTGGGATATCACTTGGGTCAACATAGTCGATCAAGGCGATGATCGCGTCATCAACCCCCGGTCCAAAAATTACCTTTGCGTTTTTCATAGGGGTCTAGCTGAGACGGGACATCGCGCGGTCACGTAGCCGCTCAAAATAGGTGTCATCCGCCACCACGCCACGACCTTCCGCAATCGCTGCGCGACTGGCTTCGAGACGCTTGTTCAAGCTGACTTGTGCCATCACGGCTTCGATCACGTTAAGACGACCAGCCTGAACATCTGCTTTGAGGGGGTCCGCCAACATCACATCCGCAAGCGCCTGAATATCCTCCATCGAAAACATTGCCGCGATTTCGCGGTTGTTCTTCGTCACCGCTACTGGCTCGCGATGCGCTGCCTCAAGGAAGCGGCCAAAAGAGTTCTTTGCCTCAACGGCGGTCATGGTCTTCATTTGCATAGGCCCAAGGTTAGAAAGCTATGTTAGCTAGTATAGCCATTTTGCCCGGTTTTGCAAATTTTGATGTGAAAAGAGCCCCGCTTGGGGGCTCTTTTGTTTTCAGAAGAGCGAAAGCTGAACGGGTTTGCCGTCATCTTTCGTCTCCAGCCATGCTTTTGCGTAGGCTTCCGGGCCGCCCATATTCTCCACCTCATAACGAGGGATGAAATGTGAACGATAGCCCGTTTGGGATATCGGATGGGGGCTACGGTCTTCGGTCAGAAGCTCCATATGTCCCACCCCTGCATACACGAAGCTATCTGCGCACCAGCGCAAGATCAGCTTTTGTCCACGCCACCAAAGCTCATAGGTTTCATAACTATCCATGCCGGACCTCTAAAAGTCAAAGCCAAGCTGGATGGGTTTTGAAACCGGCTCGGGGCCGTTCGGGACTATGACCTCCGCCACCGTTTCCGGGGTTTTCGCCCGACCATTTGGCGCGGGCGCAACATCGGTGCTGCCTGCTTTCCGGCGCAGTCGGTACTTCCATAGGCCGAGATAATGGGCCGGTGTGTACCAGACTTCGCGGATATCCCAGCTGAGTGTGTTTCCGACGATCACCTCAGCAGGGACGTTCCAGAGCGTGAGCTGAATGTAGCACATCAGCGCGGCCATACGGTCCACGTCAATGGCCTGCACCCAGAGCCTCGAAGCCGGATTATGTCCCGCTTCGATCATCACTTTGACCAGAGCCAGGATCATCCCCCCTGCCCCGCAAGCTGGCTCGCTTGCGGTGACAAACGGCTGATCATCCAGTTTGCTCAAATGATCGGCAAAGGTCAGCTGCGCCATAAGTTCGGAAAGATCGGGCGGGGTGAAAAATTGTCCCGCATCCTTATTGGCAATTTCCAGCTCCATGTAGAGCGGGCCAAGGATATCGCGGGGCTCATCTTCCAGCGCTGCGACAAGCTGCGCCATCAGTTTCGGAAAGGCCTGTTGGTCGTCGGGTTTGTATTGCCCGATAATCCGCAGGTATTCCTCTTCACGGGCCTCGTCTTTGTGGACGGCGTTATGCAGGCTGCACGCAGACATAGTCACAAAATCCCGAAACACCTCATAGCGGTGCCGGTACGGAGCGAGCTGCCGAAAGGTTTGCTTGAACGCCGCTAAAGCGGCATCGCGGCTTGGCTTTGCCATGCCTCTTCTCCCCTGTCTGGGGTCTTTCGAGGCTGGCTCCCACCAGTCCCGAAAGACTGGTGGTTGGATGGGTGATCGCGTTTACGCGGTCGGGAAGAATTGTGCGAGAAAGTAACGGTTTGTCAAAAGTTTGCGGGACTATTTTTCAGCAATACCTTCGCGCACATCCAGAGGCGCATCATAATCAAGCCCTGGGCGACTGGAGTGATAGACACGTAAAATATAGCAGGTATCACCACGGATACAGTACGGAATGATGTATTTGTACTTGGGAACGACCCGTTCCCACACCTCACCTATTGGCGTTTTCCGCCCCCGAAACAAATTGCCAGGAATATCTCGAACAGTGGTTTCGATAGCAGTCGCAACATTTCGATACCCATTGGGGGATTTTTCCAGCAGGTAGTCATGCAGTTTTTCGAGATCGATAAGAGCCCGTGTTGAAAATCGGATATTCATGTGGCGTTATTTTTTAGCAGTTAAACGCGGTGACGGCAGCTCACTTTCTGTTCCCCAGGACTGCATCCATGTGAACACATCTTCAGCTGCATAGCTCGGTTCGGCTTCAATGGAAGCGACCGCCTCCTGAAGCTCTTGCACATAAGCCATTCGGTCCTTGATATAGGCTTCAAGCGCTTCATTGATCAAAAAAGACCGCGAACGCCGGGTCAGTTTTGAAAACTGCTCAATATTCTTTGCGTTCTCTTCCGTCAGGCGAACGCTTGTCGGCACGGCTGTTTGTGGCATATCCATAGCTTTGCGATTAGGAAATATATTTGACTACATTGTAGTCAAATATTCCTGAAAAGCAAATGTAAGATGAAACCCGCTACTGCGGGTCTCTAAATTTCTTGGTTGCGAGCCACCAAAAACTTGGCCGCTCCACCCTCCCAGGATGCCACACCGCCCAGTAATACTGCTGTTTGGCGATACGAGCCTGACGTGACACCGGCTTTCCTTCCGGCCAGCATGTCAGCTCATCCAGCGCATAAATCGCTGTAGGCGGGCAGCGTTGGAACTTCGGCGTTCTGTCTGGATTGCAGAGAGAGCGAAGATTGAGCAGCATTGCCACGCTGCCCCCGGTTTTGCGGGCATGGATAAGAGCACGGCGCACAAAAGCATCCCCAAGCCCATGGGTACCATAGGGCGGGTTCGTGATGATGTGTTTTGCCAGCGGCGTGGTAGATTTCAGGAAGTCATGGCCTCCATATCCAAAGCCCCGGTCGATCAAATCGGTCGATACCACCTGATACCCTGCCTTGATCAACACTTTGGAGATCGCCCCATCTCAACAGGCCGGTTCCCAGATGCTTCCGTCAAACTGTTCAACAGACAAAAGCGCTCTGACCGCCTCCGGCGGTGTTGGGTAAAATTCAAAGGGCGCACGCTTTGGAAAGCGGGTTTTAGCATTGGAAACTTTTGCTTTTTCAGCGTTTCCGGATAAGATTTTCGTGTCCATGGTAAAATGGATTAGAAGATAAACTGCCTCAGCTGATCCCTGAGACATATCGGATGAACCGCGCAATCCTGTAGCGGATCATAAAACCGTTCGCCCCGTGCCCGCAGGGCCAGCGGTGCGCGGTTTTTGATGCGCAAAGGCAGCGGTACACTCCGAGGGCTCAGGACGGCTTTTCCTCTTTCCTTTCCGCATACCACCAAACGTTCTTATCCATGTAACATTTCAAACGATGAACATCGCGCAAGCCAAATACATCCCCCTTGCACAGTATCTCAACCGTCAGGGGTTTCGACCGCAAAAGACCCGCCAGGGTGGGCGGGAACTTTGGTATCACTCCCCCATCCGGGACGGAGATAAAAATCCCTCCTTCAAAATCGATACCATCAAAAACGTCTGGTTCGATCATGGCGTTGCCCACGGGGGCAATATCATCGACCTGGTGCGGGAAATGTGTTCCTGCGACGTGCGGGATGCCCTCAGGCACCTTGAACAAACCCGGCTTTACTCTCCTGCCCTCGCCATACCCACAACCTCAAACTCGCGCGGTGCTTCGTGCCGATCTGAGGCCTCGCCCAAAAATCAGAGCGCTGAGGGTGAAAAGGAAAAAAATGCAGCCTTTGAGCTGGTGTCACAAAGGACACTTCAGCACCCTGCCCTACTGCAATATCTGACAAAACGCGGCATCGACCATGATATCGCTCGTAAATACCTCGCTCAGATCGAATTTAAGCGCCCTCAGGGCGTCGGAAAGTACTTTGCCCTGGGATACCCCTCCGGAGATGGGTTTGAAGCCCGCAACGCGCTGTTTAAGGGCTTTGTGGGAACAGGGAAGGCGGTGACCTTCCATGACAAACCAAATGCGACCCGACTTCAGGTCTTCGAAGGGTTCATGGATTTCCTCTCCTACCTTTCGAAAGACAAGCCAACGCAGCCGATCGGTGCGGTACTCGTCCTGAATAGCACAAACCTCTGGCAACGTGCTTTGCCGTATATCAACGATCCACGTTTTGAAGAGGTACGGCTCTATCTTGACAACGATGCGGCAGGCGATGCCGCCACGCGCAAACTTTTTGAGGACGTGGACGATAGCTCAAAACTTGCTGATATGCGCAACTACTACGCTGGCTATAACGATTTAAACGCATGGCTTTTGGGGCGAAAGGCGTAGATGCCCCGCCCTTCATCCTTTTTCTTTTCAAAATTCAAAAAAGCAACAATCCGAGCTGACAGGGGGCCGTAAGGCTCCCTGTTGTTGTTTAAATATGTTTAGAAAAACAACGTTTAATATGTTTAGGTAGTGAAAAATGGCTTAAAATCAGGTCGTTACAGGGTCTAGGGTGATAGTTTATGGGGCGAAAGGTGAGGATTTATGGGGGGATTCTGGTTTTTAGGTGATAGTTTATGGGGCGAAAGGTGAGGATTTATGGGGGTGAAAAATCAGAAAGGTGATAGTTTATGGGGGCGACTTTGTTTTATTATAAGCCACTGATAAATAATAGAAAAAGATCAATCATGCCTCGTAAGGGTGAGGATTTATGGGGCGAAAGGTGAGGGTTTATGGGGGAAGGCTCAAGAGAAGTTTTAAGACCTTGAAAACAAACCATTTTGAGAAGTTGAAAAGGGACTCTGATAGTCCAGCAGAGAGCTAAAGGTGAGAGGATATGGGGGCATGTCCACACACGATCTTTATTCACCAATTAATAAAAACTTGCATTTCTTGAGGGATATGTAGAATGGTGATTAGATTATCACCTAAAGATATCACCCATGCGAGCAAAAACGGAAAAACCAGGAAAAAATAAGCAGATACTAAAGAAGCACGTATCTGCGATTCACATTGGCGCGAAGCTCTCATTGCTTCAGCGTAAGCTTGTGAATGCCCTTTTGTATAACGCCTATGATGAGCTTTTAACAGCCCGTGAACATTCAATCAGTGCGTCCATTCTGTGCGAGATGATTGGCTTCGATAGTAAGAACATCGGCTATTTGAAGGCTGCACTCAAAGGCCTCATGGAAACAGTCATCGAGTTCGATGTTATGGAAGATGACGGGGAACAATCCTGGGAAGCGATGGTGCTTCTACCCTATGCCAAAATCAAAGGCGGGACGTGTACTTATCGTTACGAACGGGCGCTCGCAGAAAAGCTCTACCACCCCGATATCTACTCAAAAATCAATCTCAGTGTGCTCAGAGAAATGAAGAGCACCCACTCTCTGGTGCTCTATGAAAATTGTCACCGTTACCTCGGAGCGGGTCAGACAGCCGTGTGGGAAATTGATGTGTTCCGAAGGCTTATGGGGGTTGAGGATAAGTACAAAGAATTCAAGTTTTTGCGCCGGGATGTCATCAATCCGGCGATGAAAGAGGTGAACCAGGTATCGAATATCAACCTCGAACTTGTGACAACGCGCAGAGGACGTCAGGTTGCAGCGGTCCAATTCATCGTCAAACCCAACCCCCAGCTCAGCCTCATCGGCATGGAAGAGGAAGACGACATCACAGACACGGCCACCTACAAGGCACTGCTGGCCGAAGGTATCCCCAAGACCCTCGCCCGCGCGTGGGTAATCGAATACGATGAAGAATATATCTTTGATAAGCTTGACCTTGCCCGTTCGCAGGCTGCGAGCGGAAAGATTAAATCCTCCAAAGCGGGCTTTCTCAAAGCGGCAGTAGAACAGGATTATCACAATGAAGGTGCCGCAAAAAAGAAGGCCCTTGAGGCGGCGCAAGCTGCGAAAGCTGCCCGTGAAAAAAATGAGCGCGAGCTGGAAGCTCTGAAAAAGGCTCAGAGAGACGCAGAGAGCGGCTTTAGGCACTCCTGTGCGGAAATCATCGAGGAGGCCTTTCAGGGGCTCCCTGAGGGTCAGAGAGAGGCGGTTGCGGCAGAGTTTCAGCTTACTCTTGGCAGTGCCATATACGTCAATGCCTTCAAGAAAGGTGGCTGGAAAGATCGCCTGACTTTCCCGGATATCAAAAGATTCTGGGAAGCTCGGGGGCTTACCCTCCCCTCCCCTGCCGATTGGGCACAAAAAAGCGGCTTACAAGAGCCGGAAATGCTCAAGGCGCAGATTGAAGAGCTCGAGAAGCAACTAAAACAACCTGTTGTTTCGGTTTAACCAAAACATCCAATTTATTCTTGAGCTCTGGCTTGTCCAGCCTCTTTGATAAGAGTGATGTTTTGCAAAATCCTCTCGTGCAATGCGTCAAGCCGCCTAATTTTTGCTCGTAATTCGGCAGACTTTGCTCGTGCTTCGGCAGACTTTGCTCGTAATTCGGCAGACTTTTCCTGCAACCTGGCAAGGCGAACTTTTGCGTGATGCAGATTTTCCTTAACCTTTTCCAGCTGTGCTCTCAAGGCCTGGATACGTATTTCTTGTGCATCTACAGACGCCCGTAGTTCTGCATTACGTGCTTCCCGTGAAGCTTGTTGGATGAGAATTTCTGTTTTCAAGACACGCATTGCATCATCAGGTGGGGTGATCCCTGCCTTGTCAAAACGCTCATAGCTAAGTTTAAAGCGTCTAATATCTGGTGAAACAAGAGTAACTAAAATATGCCGCTGTAGGCTACTCCTGTAGCGGTCGTTCTCGACCGAATCCAACGCACACAGAATTTCAGCAACAGCATCAATCGCGTCTGCACTGTAGGTTTGCGTGATATCTTCCAGAAACGATGAAATGCCTGATGTTGGGTCTTTAAATCTTGGGTATTTAAGGCCGCTCTCTGTTGCAACGTGTTCTATGAAAATCAGCGGTTCACCATTCGGACATGATTGTGCATGTAATGGCGCTGAACTTTGAGCAAGCGCGATAACGCCAGCAATAAATGTGTTAAATCGGTTTAACTGAGACATCTTGTTTACTCCAATCATTCGAAAATATCGGTTTTGGTTCTCAAGATGTGCTTGAGATAAGTGGATTTCGGGACGAGCCCCGCCTTTTCTTCGAGCTTGGCAAGCTCAGCTGGTGTCAGCTTGATCGCCACCACTTCGGATTCCTTGTCTTCTGGTTTCTTTGGCTTCCTGCCAGTCGTTTTCGGGGCAAGGATTGATTTTGGTTCATTTGGTTTAACCGAATTATCCGGTTCAACCTTTTTGAACATAGAGAGGTCGTTTTTCTTAGGCATAGTTCTGCTCGAGATAAGAAAGTAAGTTGTCAAACTGCGCGGCCACTTCGCGATAGGTGTAGCGCGCCAAGGCGTCTTCTTCCATCATTTGGCGGATAGAGCGTTCTTGCTCAAAGATCGTATCGAACACACGTGAAAACTTTAGCGGTAGCACGGGTATCCCCTGCCCTATCGCATGATCCACCACCGCTCTGATGTTCTTGGCGTCTTCGCTGTCAGCCCAGTCCTTGAAGATTTCGCCTTTGCGCTTTGTCAGCTTTGTCGCCACCACGACGATATTCTTGTTGTATGGCTGAAGCTCTCGGATGGTGTGTATCCCGGCGTGGATACATTTAAGCTCGTTGTATATTGGCACAATCACCACGTCTGATTGTGACACCGCTGAGACGATGCTCGGCCGCGCATCGCGCGACATAAGCCCCGCAAGGTCGAAAACGACGTCGATGCTATCGGGAAACGCGGGGAACTCTTCGTCTGGCTGGAGTGAAAAGAGCCGTTCCTCCGGAAGGATCGCGTCCAAGAGGTTGTAAGGCTCGTTGGTCGCCAGAGCGTATTCCCTGTCGAGCGCGATGTTTGTAGCTATCGGGGTTTTCCCCGCTGAGCCCTTCATATTGTAAATGGTTATTTTCATGGTTTCGATTGTATATGTAAACTTAAAGAATGCAAATAACTTGTTGAACAAAGTGTTTCGGATTAACCAAAACAACCTATTTGACCAAATTGCGTTGATGGGTGTAGGTTTTGGGTGTTTCGAGTATTTTAGATGTTTCGGTTAAATCAAAACGATAGATTTAACCGATAAGATTATCAGTATCGAGTCCATGCTCTTCGATGTCCTGATTGACCCCCATACGCCCATCGAAGATGAACAGCACGAAGACGGTGTTGTCCCTGACTGTATAGTAGATGTTGTAGCGCTTCTGGAAAATCAGACGGCGAAATAACTACCTTCATGCGACGCTTGAGTTACGATCTTTGAAACGGGCAAGGCGGGCTGCGGTGCTGGAATTGCTGACCTCTCCAAAGCGTTCGTTCTCGATGTCGTCCAGCCCTTGGGTGAGGCCGCGCTCGATGCGAAGCTTGGTCAGTTCCTCCCAATCCTGAAAGGATACGGTCACCGCAACAGGGCGGCTTTTCTTGGTGACGACTACTGGCTCGCGCTGTGCGGCGTCCAGGTAACGCCCGAACTCTTTGCTCGCGACGGATGCAGTCATGGTTTTCATGTTCATAAGCCTTATGCTTAGAGGATAATATCCACGTTATGCGGGAAATCCGGAGAACGCAAAATTTCCCGGATTGGTTTGCTTCAAGGGGTCGAAAGAAGGGAAACAGATTTGCCAAATGAATAAAAACGGATAAGATTGGATAAATCTTGCTCTTAATTGGATAGTCATGGACCTTCGAACCCTTACGATTACACCTGATCTGTTAAAGCTCATTGCTGAAATTGATGAGTTCAAAGGATCGTGGACTCTGGCACAAACATTTTCTCCGGAACGACTACAAGCTCTTCGATATGTCGCAACCATCGAAAGCATCGGCTCATCAACTCGGATCGAGGGGGCAAAGCTTAGCGATCAGGATGTTGAAGATCTTCTTCAGGGTCTTGAGGCTAAGAGTTTTGCTTCGCGTGATGAACAGGAAGTCGCCGGATATGCTCAAACAATGGATATGGTTTTTGAACATGCGAGCGATTTGGTTCTTTCGGAGAATTATATCAAACAGCTTCATAGGGAATTGCTACGGCATTCGCTGAAAGACGAGTACCATCGGGGAGAATACAAGAAATTCCCAAACAATGTTGAAGCTTTTGATGGCGCGGGGGAAAGCCTCGGGGTCGTGTTTGAAACAGCAAGTCCCTTCGATACCCCTCGGGAAATGGAAGAGCTGGTCAAGTGGACCCACGAAACGCTTGAGGATGAAAGCCTGCACCCGCTTATCGTGGTGGGGGTCTTTTCAGTTGTTTTTCTGGCGATCCATCCGTTTCAGGATGGGAACGGTCGTTTGTCTCGCATCCTTACCACGCTGCTTCTGCTCAGGGCAGGGTATAGCTACATCCCGTACGCATCGCTGGAAAGCATTATCGAAAAAAACAAACAGGCTTACTATCTCGCTCTGCGCCGCACACAGGGCACATTGAAAAGTGAGGCGGTGGATTGGTTGCCTTGGTTGCGTTTTTTCCTCACAGCGTTGAAACGGCAGAAAGACCATCTGGCGATGAAACTGAAGGAGCATCAGGCCCTCAAGGCCGAAGGTTTGCCAAAAGAAAGCGTCAGAATCCTTGATTATGTCGCGCGGAAAGGGCGGATTACCACGGCAGAAGCTCTTGAGTTAACCGGCATACCCCGACCGACCGTTCGCTTCCGCCTTGGGCAATTGGTTGAGGCAGGTTTTCTTGAGTTGCGTGGAAAGGGTAGGGGGGCTCACTATGTGACGCCGGGCTGATAGTCTATATAGTGGGGAAACAATATAGTGGGGAAACAATGCTTATTCCCACATCCCGACAAACTGCTTCTCACTGTATCTGGCATATATGGCCGTGTTGCTGATCGAGACATGACCTAGGTAAATTTGCACCGCTCGGATGTCATAACCGTTGTTGATCATATAGAAGCCACAACCATGCCTCAGCATGTGTGGGTTCACGCGGGGCAGGGCAGCTGACTGGCTGCATTGTTCCAGAAGCTTGTTCACAGTGCTGCGGGCGAGGGGGCTACCGCGCTCGGACACAAAGAGCCAGGGAAGCTCGCTGTCACGCTCGCGAAGGTACCGCCTGAGAAGCCTCAATTCGTCGCCGGCTATCGGGTGCATCCCGTCGATCCCGTTTTTGGATCGCTTCACGAAGATCGTGGCTTGGTCCAGGTTCAGCTGTTCAAGCTTGATGTGACAGAGCTCCGACACGCGCAGCCCGTGACGGTAGAGCATCAAAATGATCAGCTCGTTACGAGCCGGGTTCCTGGTCTTTCGTGCTGCCTTGCGTAGGGCCTCAACTTCCTTAGCCGTGACCCAGTTTTTTACCTTGTTCATGAAACTTTCTACAAAATATAAACTGGCGTCCTGTCTGCCCGATCCTGAAAGCCTAACAAAATAGGGCAGGGGGCAACAGAACTTTCTACATTATATATTTTTTGTAGAGAGAATACAGCTTTGAATTATTTTGTAGAAAATTCTAGCCGTCACTCAATCTTAGCGACGAAGCTAGAAATGTTGGGTTGCTGCTTGTCTAGCTGAGACTGGTTGACTGTAACTGTTCTACCCGCAAAGTTTTTTTGACCAGCAGTTAGTCGGTTTATTGGAATACCTATAGCGCCAGATACAACTGATGCGGTGTTGGCATCGTTTATTTGCTCCTCAAACATAAGCTTGAAGCCTCTTTTGCTTGTCGGAGCGGGATTGCCGGTAGGGTGCGGGCAAAATAGCTGAGGCTGGCTTTGCCAGACACTGAATACTTCATCAAAAATTTCAGTCACAACATTCTTAAAGGCGCTGGCCGAACTGTTGTTCATTTGGGTTAGACGATTTCCAACATAGGTATAAATCAGAGGTAGTGACATTCTGTGTTGGACGGAATTTCTATAAAACTCAGATTGAGCCTGTCCGGGTCTTCGCTGAATGCCATAGACCAGCGAAAGCACCGACTTGACGGCTCGCTTTGATGATCCATCTGCGGAAAAAGGAATAATAAGACGATCAGCGGCGCTCATGGCCATTTCGGTGTAGATTGTGAAGCTGGGGTTGCAGTCGATAAACACTGTAATGTTGTCTTGTCCCCAGGAGGCTCGAACATCTTCTATTAAATCGCGCATCCAGGTGTGCACAATCCGCCATGCGTCGGCGGGTCCTGCGCGACAAGCCAACTGAACCTGAGCCGATTGCATTTCAAGTTCTTCATCTCCGCAGACTAGAAATAGATTGTTCGGTGCAAAATTATTGTGGGCACTTACCTGTGTGAGGAAATTAGCGCCGCTATGAGGGGTCATGTAGGGGCTGACAATCCGCTCTGCCACGTAACCGGAAATTGTTTGAGCCGGTCGCGTCGCCGACAATGTTTCTATTGCTGCTTCCCCTTGGATCATTCCCCCCAGCAACATGCTTGAAGAGTTTGCTTGAGGACATAAATCGAGTACCAAGACCTTCTGATGGGGGTGGGTGCGGGCGTACTCGCTTGCGATCTGAAAAGTTAGATAACTTTTCCCTACACCACCCTTGTTGTTCCATAGAGCGTAAACAGACATGTGAACCCTTTCGTTTTGGGCTGTATGACACATGGTATCTATTTACTTGTAATAAATTTTCGATGGGCGGTGTTTATTGCCACCAAACGCGAAAATAATGCCCCATCAAAATGACGGGGCATTACAGGGCTTAATAAGCCTTAGCCACAATGGCCTGTGTTTTGGATGGCTTGCCGGTCAAAAAACACCGTGAAAAAGATGTTTCTGGGTTCAGCGGGTAACAACGAATTGTGTACCCATAGCGTTCTTTCAAGTGTAGTTCAGCCTCAACCTCATCACACCACCCTACAGAGAAAAAGCCGTTTTCTTGGCTCTCGATAGCCGTTTCAAAGTCTTTCAAGGTCGATATGCTGACGGTTTCCTGCGAAAGACGCTTGGACGCCTTTGAGAGCAGGTCTTTCTGAATCTCAATCAAAAGAGTTTGTAGCTCTTCCTGTAGGGAATGCTCCGCTACAACCAGCTTTGCACCAGTATCCCTGCGGATAAGTGTCACAGTGCCATCTTGCATTTCATTCGCACCATACACAATGCGGATTGGAACCCCCTGCTTTTCCCAGTGAAACTGTTTTTTCCCAAGGCGTTCATCCGTATCATCAATCGTGAAACGCGCACTAGATTTTTCCAATGCTTGCTTGATATCCTGTACCTTTTTCTGAAAAGCTGAACAGTCCTGTGTTTGACTATCCTGAACAACCATCAGAACCACTTGATACGGGGAAATTCGAGGGGGCAATACAAGCCCACGATCATCCGAATGGGTCATAACAATTGCCCCCATAATACGGGTCGACATGCCCCAGCTTCCAGTGAAGGGGCTACAAGGTTCCCCATCGCGACCAGCAAAAGATATCCCATAGGCATCCGCGAAACCTTTCCCCATTAAATGACTGGTGCCAGCCTGAAGCGCTTTCCCATCAGGCATGCGCGCTTCAATGGTGAAGGTTTTGTCTGCTCCTGCGAAGCGTTCACGCTCTGATTTTTCACCGTCAATAACAGGGATTGCCAAAACTTCCTGACAAAAGACCTTATATTTGTTCAGTGCATCAAGGGTGTGCTGGAGGGCATCGTCATGCCTTTCCATTGCCCAATGCGATTCATGCCAGCTAAATTGAAACGTCCGCAGAAGAAGTTTGGTCCGCATTTCGACACGCCAAACATCGCACCACTGGTTCCATTTGATGGGCAAATCTTTAGCCGACTGAACAACGCCCGCCATGTCATCATAGATGACCGTTTCAGATGTAGGGCGAAGGCACAACTGGTCATCAAGCTCACGTCCCTTAAGTTTTGGGATCATAGCCAATTCAGGGCTGAAACCATCAATATGATCCTGCTCCTTCATAAAGATCGACATAGGGATCAAGGCAGGCCAGCTTTTATTGCGGTACCCAAGATTGCGGATCATAGGGTCAAATTGGCGTTCAATCTCTTTCCATAGATCAGCGCCGTTTTCTTCGAGGATCTGACATCCAGGAACGGGGCTTTGTTTTGCAATCATTCCAGCCTTTACCACGGCATGATACCAGGCAGAATAATCTTCGTTTTGAGACGGAATTCGGGTGTCTACATAGCGCATTTTATGCTCCTTCTTTATGTACGAGGGGTAGGGATTTGATTGAGTACGAGGCCAGACATTGTTGCCAGGAAGACGAACAGTCCGGTCAGGGCGGCGCTCAAAAGGGTAAACGATTGCCCCATGAACAATGCGGCCACCAGGATAGCCGTTACTGGTTCAGCGCCGAACATCAGTGAGGCCCAGGCTGAGCCAATACTCCGGCCATAGCAATCAGAAGTAACGCCAACTTGGAAAAGTGAATACCCCAGCCCAGTGCAGATAACACCAGCAATAATGGTGTCGGGGTTCGCCAGAGAAATGGCGAATGGATATATCTCTCCACCAGTGGAAATCAGATCGAATACTGTTGCGAAAACTGCTCCATAAGCAAGATAGATCCCAACCGACCCAATATCGCAGGTGGCATCACCGCGAGAGCTGGATTTGACCAGTGTGGGTAATAGCCCGTAGATAAACCCGCTTGCGGTCGAGAAAAGAAAGCCCAGGCCGGTAATTCCACCACCTGCAAAGGCATCAATGGTGAGGGTGGAAAGGATCCCAATTACAGTAACAAAAACAAACACATGCACGACTGTAATATAGCGGCGATACTGAATGATCATTCCGGTAGCGGCAGAGGTGCCAACCAGAATTGAGATCACCGGAGCGACAGATCCATTTTCAAGAGCCAAAGTGTAAAGGTAAGTGGTAACCCTGACCTGCCCCTATTTTCAGGGCCACTCGTAAGTCGAGCCTGTTCTTCATTTGTGTGCCATCATTCGGCGGCGTGAGCAATGGGCGCAGGCGCGGAGC
>PDPE01000041.1 GCA_002747395.1 Pseudomonadota bacterium | reverse complement strand
CGAAGGAAGCCCTGTTGCCCCACCTCGACAAGAAACTCTTTCCCGGCGGCGCAAAAGCAGGCTGGTGGTTAAAGGCTGTTCAGCTCGATCTGGAAGCCAGGAAGGTGATAGCGCGTGCGGATGGCAGCCCGGTGAGACTCTATCGCCTATGAGCAGGCTCCTTCTCAAGTCTTTATTATAGAATCCAACCAGGCAACGGATCTGAAAATATCCCTTCTGGCATTTATGAATAGCCGATATTTTTATACCGGAATACCAATTAACCGGTCAGAGTGAATGGCCGATGCAAACAAAAGAGAAAAATCATGCAATTAAATAAAATTCCTACCACCATAGTCACCGGATTTCTGGGCAGCGGGAAAACAACCTTGCTGTCGAACGTACTAAAACAGGCGGAAGGCAAGCGCATTGCCGTTATCGTCAACGAATTTGGCGAGCTGGATATCGATGCCGACCTGTTACGCAGTTGCCCCCTGTCCTGCGAGGAAAACGAAGCCGCGGCGTGCAATGCCGCCACCCTTGGTGAAAATGGCATATACGAACTGGCCAACGGCTGTATCTGCTGTACCGTGGAAGAGGAGTTTCTGCCCGTAATGCAACAGCTTGTAGAACGCCGGGAAGATATTGATCATATCCTTATCGAAACCAGTGGTCTGGCTCTGCCCAAGCCTCTGGTTCAGGCATTCAACTGGCCTGGCATTAAAGAGTATTGCACCGTCGATGCGGTTGTTACTGTGCTGGATGGCCCCGCCGTGGCATCTGGCCATTTTGCCCATGATGAAGAAAAGGTACAGGCCCAGCGCCTGGCAGATGACAGCCTGGAACATGATCCCAGCCTGAAAGAATTGCTGGAAGACCAACTGAGTGCTGCTGATCTGGTTGTGGTCAGCAAAAATGATTTATTGGATGCAGCGCAGCGAAATCGGGTCAAAGAGCTGGTTGGCAGTCGCGTGCCGAGTGAAGTAAAAACAACCTATATCAGCCACGGTGAAACAGATTTGAATACCATTATCGGCATTGACGCGGCAGCCGAGGAGCATATTGGCAAGGTTCACAATCACCATGACCACCACCACGAGCAGGGCGAGCACCATGAACATGCCCATGATCATTTTGATTCCTTTGTGATTCAGATAGGCGAGGTGGATGCGGATAAAATCCAGGCCGCCATTCACTCGGTATTGAGCGATTACAATATCTTCAGGGTAAAAGGCTTTGCTGCTTTGCCAGGCAAACCCATGCGGCAGGTGTTGCAGGCGGTGGGGAAACGGCTGGATGCCTATTATGATCGCCCCTGGCAAAATGATGAACCGAGACAGACCTCGCTCGTTTTTATTGGCAAGGAGATTGAAAAAAGTGTCATACAGGCAGTGCTTGAAACCGCACTGATTACTCAATAGATCATCAGTTGGAAACGATTACTGACAGGCAAATTCAAATGTAACTGCTCTCCCGCCCGGGTAGTTACATCAGGGTGAACTCTCTATGCACTTGTTAGCAGCCAAACCCGGTGGTTTTGTCGATGACGAAGGGATTATCGACCTCGACCAGACCCCGGCAGAAGTGATTATACTGACAGCAGCAGACAGCAGCCTGTCTGCCCTGTCATCTGCGCTGGACGAGTTGTATCAGTGTCACCAGGGGGAACCGGAGCTGCCCCGGGTACGCCTGGCCAACTGGGTGCAGTTATTGAAACCTGCCGCCTATGATTTGTACGAACACAAGGTGCTGGATTTTGCGCAGGTGGTGGTGGTGTCGCTATTGGGGGGCGGGAGTTATTGGGCTTATGGTCTGGAAAGGCTGACCGAATGGCAGAGAGCACAAACGCCTGAATCACCCAGAACCCTGATTGTGGTGCCTGGCGATGATACCCCGGATCCGGATTTAATGGAGGTCTGCTCGGTTGCACCGGAGGATGCACATCGGGTCTGGCGATATTTGCGCGAAGGGGGGATTGCCAATGCCCGCCAGCTATATCACTTTATTATGGGGCGTTATGTCAGCGGAATAAATGCCGACAACTTTCCCTGGCAGGAGCCAAAACCCTTTCCCAAATGTCTGATTTACGAACCGGGTGTGGGGCAGGGCACCTTATTGAGCTGGCGCAACAGGGTAAGGGAAAGGGGTGATCAGACCAATCCTGTCGTTATTCTCCTGTTTTACCGAAGTCATCTGCAAAGCGCCAATATGACGATGTTTGATGACTTGATCAAGGTGTTGCAACAACAGGCGTTATCTGTGTTACCGGTTGCCATCAGCTCGCTGAAGGATGCCGCTTCCCTGGAACTGGTCAACACCCTGATTGAACAGGCCGGGGTGCAACTGATACTGAATGCTACCGGCTTTGCAACCAACACGGTGGCCAGTCCGGATCTCAGCTCCGAGCCGAGTGCATTTCAGTCACCCTTCGAGAAAGACATTGTCGTTTTGCAACTGGTGCTGTCAGGCAGTACCGAAGAAGACTGGATGACCCACAGCCAGGGTTTGAGAAACCGTGATCTGGCCATGCAGGTTGTGTTGCCTGAAATGGACGGGAGAATTGTTTCCAGGGCACTGAGCTTTAAAAATGAAAGCTATTATGATGAGCGCACCGAATCCGGTATTGTTCGATACGAATTAAACGATGATCGGGCTCATTTTGTTGCGGAACTGGCCAGACGATATTGCCAGCTCGCGCTCAAGCCCGATTCGGAAAAACGCATTGCGATGATTCTGGCAAATTATCCGACCAAAGACGGGCGCATAGGTAACGGTGTCGGTCTGGATACGCCGGAATCCGCCCGCCGGATTTTATTGGCAATGGCCGAAGCGGGGTATCCGGTTAGCGATATACCGGAATCCGGCAACGGATTGATTGAAGCCTTGCTCAGTTCTGTGACCAACAACCCGAATACCCTGGATTATTTACCCTGCTGGCAAAGCCTGTGTGTAAAGGAGTATAAAAAACGCTTTGCCAGCCTGCCAGAAGCGTCACAAAAAGCCGTGATCGACCAATGGGGTGAGCCTGAACAGGATATCAAATACCGGCAGGGTCGCTTGATGTTGTCCGGTATTCGTCTGGGTGACACCTTTGTCGGTATTCAACCGGCTCGCGGCTTCAATATTGATCTGGTGGCCAACTACCATGACCCGGATTTGATCCCCCCCCACAATTACCTGGCGTTTTACTTCTGGCTCAGGCATGTCTATCAGGTCGATGCGGTGATTCATGTCGGCAAACATGGCAACCTTGAATGGTTGCCGGGAAAAGGCTCTGCCTTGTCTGCACAATGCTGGCCGGATATTGCTCTGGGTGCCATGCCGCATTTTTATCCCTTTATTGTCAACGATCCGGGTGAGGGTGCCCAGGCCAAACGGCGCACCCAGGCCGCCATCATTGATCATTTAATGCCGCCGATGACCCGCGCCGAAACCTACGGCCTGCTTACGGAACTTGAATCCCTGGTCGATGAGTATTACCAGGCGATGGGCATGGACGACAAGCGGGAAGTCTATCTGCGCCGGGCTATTATGGCCAAAGTCAGGGAAAGCCATGTGTTGGAGGAGCTGGCAACCAAAGAAGCGGATAACGAAGAAACCGTGTTGCAACACCTTGATGCTTACCTGTGTGATATCAAGGAAGCGCAGATTCGTCATGGTCTGCACATTCTGGGTTCACTGCCCGACCCGGACAAACTGGCGGACACTATCGTTGCCCTGTTGCGTTTGCCGCGTGGCGGGGGCGATAAAAGCCAGGGCATTCTCCATAACCTGGTTCGGGATTTGAACCTGAAATCCGGCGATCTGTTTTTTGAGCCATTGTCAGCCGGTACCGCTTTGTGGACAGGGAACAGGCCTGATTGTCTGGCAGAACTGGATGATGCCCCGTGGCGAACCGATGCCGATACACGGGAGCGCCTGGAATGCCTGGCAAAACACCTGGTGGAAAATTACGTGCTGTCTGATCGGCCGGTAGCCTTGCCTGACCAGCTGCCTGCCACCCTGCAACAGCTTGATTACACCAGATCCGTGCTGTTAGCTGCGTTAGAGCGTAGTGCAGAACTGGAGCTGGATTCATTGATAAGAGGCCTGAGCGCCAAACGCATTGATCCCGGCCCGAGCGGTGCGCCAACCAGGGGGCGCTTGGATACCCTGCCAACGGGACGGAATTTCTTTTCCGTGGATAATCGCGCCATTCCATCCCCTGCTGCCTGGGAAATCGGCAAACGCTCGGCGCAAACCCTGATAGAACGCCATCTCCAGGAGCATGGTGAATACCCCGCCCAGCTTGGTTTGTCAGTCTGGGGCACGGCTACCATGCGAACCGGAGGGGATGATATTGCCCAGGCATTCGCACTGATGGGGGTAGAACCGGTTTGGGCACCAGGTTCCAATCGGGTGGTTGATTTTAACGTGCTGAGCACCCAACTGTTACAGCGCCCCAGGGTTGATGTGACCCTGCGAGTATCTGGTTTTTTCCGTGATGCCTTTCCCAATGTGATGAAGTTGTTTGATGCAGCCGTACAGGCCATTGTCGATCTGGAAGAACCGGGCAACGAGAATCTGATTCAGCAGCATGTGTTACAGCGCACCGCCGAGTTGAAAGAACAGGGTATGAGTGATCAGCAGGCCAGGCGTGAAGCCAGCTATCGTGTTTTTGGCAGCAAACCCGGCGCCTATGGCGCAGGCCTGCAGGGGTTGATTGATGAACGCTGCTGGGAGCAGAAAAGTGACCTGGCCGATGCCTATTTAAATTGGAGCGGCTATGCCTATGGCAATGACGCGGGGGATGGGGTGGACGCCAGGGAATCGTTCCGTGATCGGCTTTCCCGGTTGGATGTGGTGTCCCATAACCAGGATAATCGTGAGCATGATATTCTGGATTCGGATGATTATTACCAGTTTCAGGGCGGGATGAGCAATGCGGTTCAGGTGTTTTCCGGTGAAGCCCCTGTGGTCTATCATAATGATCATTCCAATCCGGCCTTACCCAAAGTCAGAACCCTGAAAGAAGAGTTGAATCGGGTTGTCCGTACCCGCGTGCTCAATCCCAAATGGATTCATGCCATGAGAGAGCATGGCTATAAAGGCGCGTTTGAAATGGGTGCGTCCGTTGACTACCTGTTTGCCTACGATGCGACTACTGACCTGATTGATGATTACCAGTACGAGGCCGTGACGGATACCCTGGTTCTTGACCCGGAAAACCGGCAATTTCTTATGGACAACAACCCCGCAGTGCTTGAGGAGATGGCAGAACGACTGCTGGAGGCCACTCGACGCGGACTGTGGGCCTCCCCCGGACAGTACCCGGAAAAACTGCAGGATCTGCTGTTGGCCCTGGATGAAAAGCAGGAGCTGGCACCATGACAGGGGCGATAGCATGGAGCCTGGCTCTTGCTCTGTTGCTGGACTGGAAGTGGGGAGAGGTCAACCGCTGGCACCCTCTCGTAGGCTTCGGCTGGATTGCTGACCGGGCAGAACGGGCGCTGAATAAATCCGGTTGCGGGCAATTTTTGGCGATGGCTCTGGGTGTGCTTGCCTGGTTATTGACCGTTATGCCCCTTGTTCTGGTTGCCTGGCTGGTTTCTTTGTTATCTTCCGCCCAGTCTGTCGCAGGCGTGTCTGTTGTCGGCGTGATCATCGGCGGTATCGTCCTGTATGTTGCGATTGGCTGGCAGGCGTTACTCAGCCATGCAAAGGCAGTCAGCGAGCCGCTTGAACAGGGTGATCTGGCTGCCGCTCGAATCGCCGTGGCCATGATTGTCAGCCGTGATACATCGGGTCTGGACGAGCAGCAGGTGGCCTCGGCGGCAACCGAATCCGTATTGGAAAATGGCGCAGATGCCTTGTTTGGCGCCATATTCTGGTTTGCCCTGTTCGGTTTGCCCGGCGTGGTGTTATACCGCCTGAGTAATACCCTGGATGCCATGTGGGGGTACCGGAATGAGCGGTATCGCCGGTTTGGCTGGATGGCGGCCCGGGTGGATGATCTGCTCAATTTTGTTCCGGCCAGGCTAACTGCGTTAAGTTACGCACTGGTCGGTGATGTTCGCCTGGCGATGGCGGCGTGGCGGCAGCAGGGCGGCACCTGGAAAAGCCCGAATGCCGGGCCGGTGATGTCAGCGGGTGCCGGGGCCATCAATGTCAGTCTGGGTGGTGGTGCCATCTATCATGGCAGGTGGCAGGAGCGCCCCCAACTTGGCCCGGAAACCGGCAACAGGCCCTCGGCAGAAAGCATCGGGCAGGCGACCCGTCTGGTTAACCGGGCACTTGGGTTATGGTTCGTTATTGTTATTGCCATTGCTGTCGCTGACGCGGCGGCTGCGACAGTATTGTGAATACTCTGGTAAGGTGCCGTGGGAATGCTGATATGAAACACAGAAAGGGTACTCCGGGCAACACCCTGGAGAGAGTCCACGGTGGAGACCTGGAGAGTGCCTGTAAACGCTATGGCATTCCGTTGGAAAACTGGATTGATTTGTCCACCGGTATCAGCCCCTTACCTTACCCGAATACGCAGATATCTGCTCACTCTTTCACCCGTATGCCCTATCAGCAGGAGAGTTTTCGCCGTGCCGTGTGTGACTATTATGGTGAATACGATTTTTTGGCCACCAATGGCTCACAGCAGGCAATAATGGCATTGCCCGGCTGCCTGAACAACTTGCCCGTATTGTTGCCGGATGTGGGGTATCAGGAACACAAGGCCGCCTGGGCTCAACATGGGGCGGAATTACTCTATTACCCGGCATGCCAGGTGGAACAGGCAACCAGGGTGATCGAGCAACAGATCGCAGCCGAACGGGCCTTTCATTTGCTGGTTATTAATCCCAACAATCCGGGCTGCTGTTGTTTCTCACCGGTAACGCTGAGTCGATGGGCAAGGCAACTGCCACCCGGGTCGAACCTGATTGTGGATGAAGCCTTTGCCGACCTTGAGCCGGAACAGAGTATTTTGAAATCTGGTCTGGCTTCTGGCCTGGAATCGAATATGCTGGTGCTGAGGTCTTTTGGTAAATTCTTTGGTTTACCCGGATTGCGTTTGGGATTTGTGTTTGCGGATTCGCCGTTATTGTCGGCGCTGCGACCCCGTATCGGCATCTGGGATGTCAATGGCCCGGCTCAGGAGATTGCAACCCGGGCTTTTCGGGATACTCACTGGCAGACTGAAACGCGGCGACGAATCAGGAAACTGTCAGAGCAAAACCAATCTGTCTGGCGAGAGTTGTTTGATCAACTTCGAGAGCAGGGACACAGGGTGGAAGAGAGCCACCAGTGGCTTTTTTCGTCTTATACCCTGGATAAGGAACTGGCAAGACAACTCTATGAGCTGTTTGCCCGACAAGGCGTTTTGCTTCGATTGGTTGATACGGGGAAGGGGCAGGCAATAATCAGAACAGGTGTCCTGGACAGCTCAGGTATCGAACAGATGACATCTATAGTGGCATCTGTCAAGAGCGAAATTAAACACAATAGGTACGCTCTGGAGTCAACTTCAATGCACAGGGCTGGCAATGAACGAGTGGAGAGATAATATGGCTGATCAAGCAGCAGAACGAAAACGGGGTATTATGATTTGCGGCCACGGCAGTCGGGATAAGGAAGCAGAAAAGGAGTTTGGTTCTGTTGCAAGGGGGCTTAAAAAGCGATTCCCGAATATGCCGGTTGAATATGGTTTTCTCGAATTTTCTGCACCCAATATTCATATGGGGTTGAATGCGCTGATCGATGAAGGAGTCGAGGAAATCTATGCCATTCCGGGAATGCTGTTTGCTGCGACGCATGCAAAGAATGATATCCCCTCTGTGCTGACCACATTTGAGCAGAGGCAGGACTCGGTCAAGATCCATTACGGCAGTGAATTGGGTTTGTACCCGGCCATGATCGAGGCTTTTCAAACCAGGATTTACCAATCACTGGGGCTGGAGCCAGAGGAGCAACCCGGGCAGCTTTATGACACCATGCTGGTTGTAGTAGGCAGGGGAACCTCTGATACCATGGCCAATGCCGAAGTGGCAAAACTCACCCGCATTATCAGCGAGAATATGGGTTTTGGCTGGGCTGATATTGTGTATTCAGGAGTCACCTACCCATCCGTGGGGGAAGGGTTGGAGCGACTGGCAAAACTGGGTTTCAGGAAAATTGTTGTGGCTCCGTACTTTCTGTTTACCGGCAAACTGATCAAACGTATTTATAACTATGTCGATCATGTGGCGAAAAAAGTGCCGGATATCGAGTTTATCAAAACGCCTTATCTTAACGATCACGAAAAAGTGATCGATGCCTTTGAGTTCCGGGTGCAGGAACTTATGTCGGGTCAGCTTCCTTCGGAAAACCTGATGACATCGTTCAGGCGTCGTTTTGCTGCGGGTGAGGTGGATATACATCATCATCATGCAGAATATAACCCCGATGCCGGGCAGCAGGGCAATGGTCATTCCTCGCATTCTCATAGCCACTCTCATTCTCATGGCCACTCGCATTGTCACGACGACCATCATCATTCACACGACCATCATCATTCACACGGTCATGGCCACGATCATTCACACCATCACTCCCACGGTATCTACAAGCATATCGGCCATCCACTCGGGCCGAGAACCATGATTGGTGATGGAATCTGCAATTGCTTTATGGCGCAGATGCCGCAGGAGATTATCGAGGAAGAAAACCGGCGTATCGCCAGAGAAAAAGGCTAGTGTACGGGCGTCTGCCCACGGAGGCTTGTACCAGATGAGTGACTGGCTTGCAGATACAGAGCTATACCAATTGTCCTGTCTGGTTTAGAATACCGCCCCGCATGGCAGGTTTTTTTGCCATTGTCAGAGCCTGTTGCCGGGGCTGGCGCTTTCAGCTTCTTTCAGCATGCCTATAATTCAGGATGTCTATATGATAAATATGCTGGTCATCGCCATTGGCGGAGCACTTGGTGCGATTGCCCGTTACAGCCTGGTGGGCTGGATTTCGGAGTGGCTTGGCAAGTCTTACCCCTACGGAACCTGGCTGGTGAATATTCTGGGTTCCTTTTTGATTGGTGTGGCCTATATTTTCGTGATAGAGAAGTTTCATGCAACACCCGAGATCCGATCTCTTGCCATGGTCGGGTTTCTGGGGGCATTTACCACGTTTTCCACCTTTTCTCTGGAAACGGTCTCCCTGTTGCAAAATGGCCGTGTCATTACGGCTGTTCTATATGTATCAAGCAGCGTTACACTATGCGTTATGGCAACGGCGGCAGGAATGATGCTTGCGAAGCCGTTGGTCAACCAGTTTTTTTGTTCGTAACTGCGCACCTGCCCGGAACAGGACTCCGTGGGCAGTTACCTCCTTATTACTCAAACAGGAAATAACAAGTTCTCATGTTAGATGCGAAACTCATTAGATCGGATGCGGAAGAAGTTGCCAGAAAGCTCTTGAAAAAGGGGTACAAACTGGATATTGAACAACTGAATGTGCTTGAAAGCAAAAGAAAGGAAATTCAGTCAAAAACCGAGCGTCTGCAGAGTGAACGCAACAGTCGGTCAAAGAATATCGGCAAGGCCAAGGCTCAGGGGCAGGATATCGCACCTCTGATCAAAGAAATGGAAGACCTGGGTAACGAGCTCGAAGCATCCAGACAGGCATTGGCCGAATTGCAGGATCAGCTCAATGACATTATGCAGGGCATTCCCAATCTGCCTGATGAGGATGTGCCGGAAGGCGTCTCGGAAGAGGATAACCTTGAGGTGCGAACCTGGGGTGAACCGACGCAGTTTGACTTTGAACCGAAAGATCATGTCGATCTGGGTGAAAAGCTGGGCGGTATCGACTTTGACTCGGCGTCGAAACTCTCTGCTGCACGCTTTGTCGTATTGCGCAATCAGATAGCCAGATTACATCGGGCATTGGCCCAGTATATGATTGATACCCACACGATGAAAAACGGTTATGAGGAGTTGTATCTGCCCTATCTGGTCAATGCTGACACTTTGTATGGTACAGGCCAGTTGCCCAAGTTTGAGGCAGACCTGTTCAAAGTACCGGGTGAGCGGGATTTTTATCTGATTCCTACCGCAGAAGTGCCTGCCACCAATCTGGTTCGGGATACCATTGTTGACGCCAGCCGGATGCCATTGAGATTTGTCAGCCATACCCCCTGTTTCCGAAGTGAAGCCGGCTCTTATGGCCGGGATGTGCGGGGTATGATTCGTCAACACCAGTTTGACAAGGTAGAACTTGTTCAGATTGTCAGGCCGGAAGAATCCGATGAGGCACTGGAAGCTCTGACCGGCCATGCGGAAATGATTCTTCAAACCCTCAAGCTGCCTTATCGCGTGGTTTCACTCTGTGGTGGTGACCTGGGTTTCGGTGCGGCGAAGACCTACGATATTGAAGTCTGGCTGCCCGGCCAGCAGAAATACCGGGAAATCTCTTCCTGCAGTAATACCCGTGATTTCCAGGCGAGGCGTATGCGGGCCAGATGGCGTAGCCCCGAAACAGGCAAGCCGGAGCTGGTGCATACCCTGAATGGTTCCGGGCTTGCTGTGGGCAGAACCATGATTGCAGTTATGGAAAACTGTCAGCGCGAAGACGGCACTATTGCGGTTCCCGAGGTGCTGTTGCCCTATATGAATGGCTGTACGGTGATCGGAGAATAAGCGTTCACGATGGAGAAAATGGCTTTTTTACCCCTTTATTTTGACCTGAAAAACCAACAGGTTCTTATCGTCGGGGGAGGGGAAAAGGCGGCTCGAAAAGCCGAGTTATTGTTGAGGGCCGGGGTTCGGGTGAATCTGGTCGGACGAGACTTGGTTGCGTCGTTGTCTGACCTGGTGGATTCGGGCCAGGTCAACTTGCTGGGCGATGCGTATTCTCCCGGCCTTATGAGTGGCCAGAGTCTGGTGGTTGCGGCTTCCGAGTCATCACTCGATGAGGTGGTGGCTGCCGATGCCCGGCAGGCCGGTTTGCATGTGAATGTGGTGAACAACGCGGCACTCAGCAGTTTTATTTTCCCTTCTATTGTCAATCGTTCTCCTGTTATTGCTGCTGTGTCGAGCAGCGCCCGGTTGCCGGTATTCACCCGGATGCTGAGAAGCAAACTGGAAGCTTTCATTCCTGACGGTTATGGCAGGCTGGTTGAGGTGGCTTCGCGCCTTAAACAGGAAGTCAATGACAGGTTTCCTGAATTGACGGCCAGGAGGAAATTCTGGGAACGGGTGCTGGAAGGGCGTTTTGCCGAACTGGTGTATTCGGGCAATGAAACGGAAGCGGAGTCTGTGCTCTCTGACCATTTACATCATGCGCAAACCGGGTCTGTCGGCGAGGTTTATCTGGTCGGTGCAGGCCCTGGAGATCCTGACCTGTTAACACTGAAAGCGCTCAGGTTGATTGGTCTGGCGGATGTCGTTGTTTATGATCGCCTTGTATCCAAACCCGTTTTAGCCAAAACCAGGCGTGATGCGGAAAAAATTCACGTGGGTAAACGACGCAACGATCATACCTTGCCCCAGGGTAGCATTAATCAACTGTTGGTGGATCTGGCCAGGCAAGGCAAACGGGTGCTAAGGTTGAAAGGTGGCGACCCTTTTATTTTCGGTCGCGGCGGGGAAGAAATTGCAGAGCTGAGCAAATCCGGCATTCCCTTTCAGGTGGTGCCTGGCATAACGGCTGCCAGTGGTTGTGCAAGCTATGCCGGCATTCCGTTAACCCACCGGGATTACTCCCAATCGGTACGATTTATCACCGGGCATCTGAAAAATGATACCTGTGATTTACCCTGGAATGAGCTTGTGTGTACCCGGCAGACCCTGGTGTTTTATATGGGGCTTCTTGGCTTGCCGACCATATCCAGGGAGCTGGTTCGCCACGGCATGAGTGACTCGACCCCCGTGGCCTTGATAGCCAGGGGAACCACCCCTGATCAGCTGGTGCTAATCGGCACACTGGGTAATATCGTTGCCAAAATCGCGGAGCAGGACAAGGCCGGAAACCCGGTTAAAACGCCGGCTCTGATTATTATTGGTGAGGTTGTGGCACTGAGAGACAGACTGCGCTGGTTCGATTGAGCTGAATATTTCTGACCCTTGACCCTTAAGGCGTTGAATCAATTCTGACCTGATTGAAGAACCCTGCCCAGCAACTGTGAGAAACCCGCCCTGTCCATCTCTCCTTGCACTCTCACTGTTTTCATCTCCAGGCCATGGGCATCGAAAAACAATATTGATGGCGGGCCGAACAGGTCAAACTGTTTCAATAGTGCGATATTGTCAGGAGAGCCGCGGGTCACGTCTGCCTTGATCAGGTAAAAGTCTGCCAGGGTCTGTTTTATGCCGGGTGCGTGAAACACTTCCCTTTCCATGATTTTGCAGCTTACGCACCAGTCGGCGTACACGTCCAGCATGGCCAATTTGCCAATCCGGGCTGATTTTTCCAGTTGGGTGGCAAGTTCTTCCGATGAGGTAATGGTGACGAAATTCAATTGCTCGCTATCGGCCTGGCTGTGTTCCCCGGAAGCGATGCCGGAAAGCGGATCCAGCGGATCTGAGCCATGAGTGAATGCTCCCACCATCAGTATAATTGCGTACACGAGCAACAACAGACTGAAAGCTTTCAGGACTCTTTTTGGAGTAGTATCCGCCGGTTCGAGCGCACCCGATACCACGGCCATTGTGCCTGCAAGCAATGCCCACAAAAGCATCACTGTGAAATCAGACAGCAAACGGCTGATCAGCCAGATCGCAACGCCAAGCAAAAGAAAGCCGAACACCTGCCTGATTGTTTCCATCCAGGCACCTGCCTTGGGCAGAAGTTTTCCTCCTCCAACGGCCACGGCGATCAGTGGCACTCCCATACCAAGGCCCAGCATAAACAGGGCGATGCCACCGAGCAGTGCATTTTCTGTGGTTGAGATATATACGAGGGAGCCTGCCAGCGGGGCCGAAACGCAGGGTGAGACAATCAGTGCCGAGGTCGCGCCAATAGCAAAGACGGCACCCAGTTGTCCGCCGCTGAACCTGTTGCTGGTGGCGGTGAGCCTGTCTCGCAGTGAAGCCGGTAACTGGAGTTCGTAAACACCGAACATCGCCAGAGACAACAGTGAGAACAGCCCTGCGAAGAAAATCAGTACAGGGGCAGATTGCAACATGGCCTGGGCATTCGCACCCGCTCCGAGTAAGCCTGTGGCGACACCTGCCAGTGAATAGGTGATCGCCATACCAAACACGTAGCTCAGTGACAGCAGTAGCGAACGAGCCATTGTCGGGTTGGTCTGGCCTGCGATAATGGACGAGACAATGGGAATCATCGGGAAAACACAGGGGGTAAAGGTCAACCCGACACCCAAAAGGAAGAATACCCCGGCAATGGTGGCCAGAGAAGCATGTTGAAGAAAGCGATTGATGCCGTTTGCGGTGTCGAGGGAAGACAGGTCTGCTGCCTTTTCTTTCGAGGTATCCGGGTTGGTATCCGGCAGGGTTTTTGTGTCTGATAGCGCACCGTCTGATACAACGCCTGTCGCAGGTGACTCTGTCGTTTCAGGTGTTGTTGATGCCGGTAATTCATTGAGAACCAGCAGTTCCCGTGTTTGCGGTGGATAACACAAGCCGGCATCGGCGCACCCCTGGTAAGCAGCCCTGATGGTGGCTTCGGTGCCCGATTTGAAATGAACAGGCAGGAAAACCGAGACATCGTTGTGGAATACTGTAACTTCACCGAAGTAGGGGTCTTGTTTTCGTTCTCCCTCGATAGAAAAATCGGGCTCTCCCAGGCTGGCATTGTCTCCGATAACCGAAAATGTCATTCGTTCCCTGTACAGATAATGCCCTGGTGTGACTTTCCATGTGAGCCGTAAACCGCCATCAGCGGGAGTGTCGGTAAAAACAAATGCCTGGTCTACCGGAAGAAAGTCACTCTCAAAAGAGGAAAGAAAACCTGAACTGTTGTTGACTATCCCGCCTGACGCAAGCGCTGTACCGGAAACTGAAGACAGCACTGCCAGTAATAATGTTGGCAGCAGCAACGTCTGTAACGACGTCTGTAACGACGCCTGCAATGACGCCGGTAACGACGTTAGCAACCCGGTTTGCAATGAGGGAATAACAAAAAAATGTGAGTGTCTCATAGGCCCGTCAATTGAAAAGATGACTGATCCCGCCCACTTTAAAGGAAAATGGTCGGGTTTCATACCTGGATGCCCGGCATGGGGGTGTTGATCAGGCCTGATTTTTTTCTTCAGGCGGGTCAGGTTTGCAGTTTTCTGTGTTGCTTCCGGTTCCGGTTTCAGCTTCGGTTTCTGCCCTGGCTTTGGCAATGTTCCGGCGACTGATACTCAAATACCTGGCCAGCAGCAGTATCGCTGCCACTGTCAGCCCGGCCGTTGCACCCAACCAATAACCCGGTGCCCCCAGCGGCTCCCGAATCAGGTTCGTCTCTGCAAAAAGGTAGCCCACAGGCAGCCCGATAACCCAATAGGAAATAAAGGTGATCACCATCGGTATTTTGGTATCTTTACAGGCACGGAGTGCGCCGGCACTGCATACCTGAATCGCGTCGGAGAATTGGAAAACAGCAGTAAACAGCATGATATAGGCGGCAAGCCTGATCACTTCGATCTGATCCGAATAAATTGATGCCAGGTTTTCCCGAAAGACGATAGTCAGAGTAAATGATGTGATAGCCAACACAGAAGCCATGGTTATCCCCGCCATGCTTGAAATGTGTGCCAGCCGGGGATTCCTGTTACCCAGCAAATAGCCGGATCTGACTGTTATTGCCATTCCGATACTGAGTGGCACCATAAACACGGCACCGGATACACTGCGGGCAATTTCATGGGAAGAGAGTGTGACAGCACCGTATTTGGATACCAGCAGAGACATCGCACTGAACAGGGAAATCTCGAAAAATATCGCAGTTCCGACAGGTAACCCCATTGCCAGAATACCCAGCTGAAAACGCAGGCGTGGCCTTTGAAATTGCCTGAAAATGGCGTAGTTGTCATAGCGTTGGTCTGTTTTTACATGGAGTACCAATAACAGTGCCATTAACCAGGTAACCAGGGAGGAGGACAAACCACAACCCGCTCCTCCCATTGCGGGTAGCCCGAATTTGCCATGAATGAAAATATAATTGAGCGGGATATTGGCAAGCAATCCGACCAGCATAATGATCATAACCGGTCTGGTCTGGGATAACCCTTCGCAGTAGTTGCGCAAAGCCAGATAAAGCCCGGCAGCCGGGCCACCCCAGGCGAGACCATACATGTATTGGATGGCGCCTTCATGGATTTCCGGGGTGATCGACAACAGATCCACAATCCAGTTTGCCTTGAGGCAAAACAGGCTGGCCATGACCCCCGCGATCAGGCCCATCCAGATAGCCTGCTGACCCGTGAAGCGGATCCGGTCATGCTCTTTCGCTCCATGATGTCGGGCGATTAGTGTGCTGGTGATCAGTATAATGCCCGTAATGAAAAGCAGGACAGGAATCCAGATGCCGGAGCCGATGCCGACAGAGGCCAAATCCTCGGCGGAAACATTACCAGCCATAATCACATCCGTAATGCTCATGCCCATTTGAGCCAGTTGTGATATCAGAATGGGGATACCTATGGCGAGAATGGATCGAAGTTCATTTTTATACAGGGAAAATCGGGAGTGATTCAAAGCTTGTTCCGCCGATGAAAAGCGATCTGAGAGGGTGTTAAACCGGCTCAGCCGTGATAGTATTCCGCGTTGGTACTTGTATTCCGGTACGTGCGTTTTGTGTTTTTGGTACTTTTGTCAATTGGTATTCGTGTTAATCGGTACTTGTATTAATTGGTATTTGTATTAATTGGTATTTGTATTAATTGGTTGGTAGCAGAAATCAGCTGGCCATTGTATTCGATCTGACTGATGATATTCCAGTTTGCCAATTGTATTTGGTGTTGGTCGGCTTTGTCTGTAGTTAATGGTGATGTTTTGCGGGATTTATCTGGTGTGAGTTCCACCATAAACGATAGTGAAGTCTCGAAAAATCTGGTCAGGTTGTTCAACAGGTGTTTCAGGGACAGTTATCAGACCATTCTGGTTTCAGGTGGTGATGAACCGATTTATCTGCCTGCGGGAGAAGTCGTACCGGGCAATGCACTCGTTGGCGAAACAGAACCGGCCAATGAAATAAAAAATGGCACTGCTGACTCCTCCTTTCACCGGATTGTGTTTTACCGTGATTATCCCCGAAGCGCCTTACATGAGGTGAGCCATTGGTGCATCGCCGGCACGAAACGGAGAATGCAAACGGACTACGGCTACTGGTATCAGCCTGACGGGCGCACCGCCGAACAGCAAACGATTTTTGAACAGGTGGAAATCAGGCCCCAGGCAATTGAGTGGATACTGTGTCGATCCGTCGGGCTGCCCTTTCGGGTGAGCAGTGATAACCTGAATGGCGACCAATCCAAAACAGAACAGAAATTCAAAGAAAATATTGTGGCTCAGGTTTATCGTTATTTTGAGACTGGCCTGCCTGAGCGTGCCGACATATACTGTCAAAGCATACTGTCTTTTTTTCAACCCTCGACGACGCTGGATAAGGCGTTATTCGATATAGAGGAACTCGGGTGACTGAACAAACAACAAACGACATAGATCCGGATATCGGGGAGACTGACGCGATCACGTTTGACTCTCTGGAACTCCATCCCAAACTTTTATCTGCCATTGCCAAATGCGGATTTACTGAATGTACGCCTATTCAGGCGGAAACGCTTCCTGTTACCCTGTCCGGCAAGGATGTGATTGGCCGGGCACAAACCGGTACCGGAAAGACCGCCGCCTTCCTTATTACTGCCTTTGAGTACCTGTTGACCAATCCTCTGGAACAGAACGAGCGCTATGCCAGCGAGCCAAGGGTGCTGGTGCTTGCGCCCACCAGAGAACTCGCACTGCAGATTGAAAAGGATGCCAGGCAACTGAATACGACAGCCGGGTTTAATATACTGTCTACAGTTGGCGGCATGAATTACGATAAACAACGGGACAGCTTACAACACTATGTTGTAGACATTCTGGTTGCGACACCTGGCCGTTTGATTGATTTTCTCGAAAAAGGTGACCTTTATCTGGATCAGATTGATGTATTGATTATTGATGAGGCTGACCGAATGCTGGATATGGGCTTTATTCCCGATATCAAACGCATTTTGAGGCGGACTACCGCACGTGAATACCGGCAAACCCTGTTGTTCAGCGCGACCTTTAATCAGGATGTGCTTGGCCTGGCTTCCCAGTGGACTTCTCAGGCGGAGTATCTGGAAATAAAATCCGACACCGTGGCAGCCGCTACCATTGAGCAGACAGTCCTCCTTGTGGAGAAGAAAAACAAGCGTAAGGTCTTGCTGGACCTGTTGAAAAAAGATGCAGACGGCAAGTTTATTATTTTCACCAACAGGCGGGATATTGCCCGGGATCTCGAAAAATTTCTCAAACGAAATCGCATTCGTGTTGAATTGCTCTCCGGCGAGGTGATTCAAAGCCGGCGAATAAGGGTGCTTGACAATTTCAAGAATAATAAAGTGAAAGTGATTGTGGCCACTGATGTGGCGGGCCGGGGGCTTCATGTCGATGATATATCCCATGTGATTAACTTTAACCTGCCTGATGACCCCGAGGATTACGTTCACAGAATCGGTCGCACAGGTCGCGCAGGCAAGGAAGGCGTGGCGATAACGCTGGCCTGTGAAGATGAGGCCTTTGCCATTCCCGATATTGAGCGCTACCTTGGATTAAAGTTGCATTGTGTACAACAGGATCAGATTTAACCGGGTCTGGCTGCAAACAGAACCGGGCAGCAAACGAGAAACGGATTCATTGATAAAGATTCACTGACAAAGGTTTACTGATAAAGGTTTACTGATAAAGAGCGGAAAGAAAACCGGGAAAGAGTAAAAAATTGACAGATGGCAGACGAATAAAAATAGTGGCTGATGAAAACATCCCCTTGCTGGGCGATTTTTTTTCATCTATTGGTGATGTTCACACATTCCCTGGCCGGTCGCTGGGCCCGGCTCAGGTCAAAGATGCGGATATTCTGCTGGTCAGGTCTGTCACCCGGGTTGACCCGGTGTTACTAAAGGGTGCCAGGGTACGCTTTGTGGGTACCACGACAATCGGTCTGGATCATATTGACACTGATTATCTGGACGAACAGGGCATTACCTATGTGAATGCACCGGGATGCAACGCGATTTCAGTGGTTGAGTATGTGATAAGCAGCCTGGTTTTGTTGGTGGAGATGGAGCAGGCCCGTCTTGAAGATAAATCGGTAGGCATCATAGGTTGTGGCCAGATTGGCGGGCGCCTGGCCAGAAAGCTGAAGAAGCTCGGAGTCAGGGTGTTAATGAATGACCCCCCGCTGGCCAGACAGGGTGTTGCGGGGTTGGTGTCTCTGGATGAGGTATTGAAAGCAGATATTATCACCCTGCATGTTCCTTTAACGAAAAGTGGAGCATTTGCAACACAGCATTTGATTGACTCCACTGTGTTGAACCAATTATCTGAAGATCAGGTGTTAATCAATTCTTCCCGTGGAGGTGTCGTTGATAATCGGGCGTTGTTGAGCAAGCTTGAAAAACATCCCGGTTTCAGGGTGGTGCTGGATGTATGGGAAAATGAACCCCGCATCGACACCGGTCTGCTTGGGAAAGTGGCCATTGGCACCCCGCACATCGCAGGTTACAGCCTTGATGGCAAGGCAAAGGGAACCGAAATGGTGTATCGGGAGGTATGCCAATACCTTGGATTACAGTGTCGTGAAAAGGCATCCGGGTTCCTGCCGGAGCCACCACTGACAGAACTCGGGTTTGGCCAGCAGGCCGATGCTGACCAGGCAGTCGCCACGGCCATCAGAGCCGTTTATGATGTTCGAATGGATGATTGTAGAACCAGAAGCGGGTTGCACCTGTCTCCCGACGGGTTTGCCGATTATTTTGACCGCTTGAGAAAAGACTATCCGGTACGCAGAGAGTTTGGCAGCGTTAACATCAGGTTAAAAAACAGGCACGGGCAGTTGGCTGACAAGCTCAAGGCGCTGGGTTTTACACTTGCTGCCCCGACAACTGAAAGGTAAATCAATTGAGAGCCAGGCCAACTGGAAGCCGGGAAAACAACCAGCCTCAACGTCGCGATGATGAGCCGGGAATCTCTGTTGAGGGCCTGGGGCTGGCTATCGGCGATGCGCTTGTTATCGAAACCATCTCCCCGAAGCGAAAGCTCAATGCAAGGCTGATCGGGTATCTGGCAGGGCACAGTGTGGTGATTACATCGCCGACAAAAGAGGGCAAGGATGTCGCACTGGAACAGGATGTCCAGTTGACAGTCCGGGGTTTTGTTCGCAAACAGGCCTATGCATTCACTACTCGTGTTATTTATAAAAGCCGCCAGCCCTATTTTTACTATCATTTGGAATACCCAAGGGACATGGTTGCGGTGGAAGTCAGAAAAACGGCGAGGGTGCATGTGAATTTGCCTGTTCTGGTTGACACCGAGTTTGATATAGGCATAGGCGACTGGCCGAAAACCGCTGTTATTCAGGATTTGAGCACCAGAGGGGCCGGCCTTCTTACAGATCAGGATTTGGGTCACAAGGGACATGAGTTGATTCTGAAACTGGATATTGATATTTCGGACATACGCAAAAAAATTGAGCTGCCCTGTGCAATACGAAACCGGTTGGTGGTCGACAGGGGCCCCGGAGCAAAATACCTCTATGGTGTTGAACTTGAAAACCTGTCTGATGATGACCACCTGACTCTCTCCGGTTTCCTCTACGAGTTGGAGAATGATCATTAAAGGCTCCCGTCACCATTTCGATTCGGACTCCGTTCACCATGCCAACCGTGCGGGCTTGATTCAATGAAATTATCTGTGGGATTGATTGTTAATCCGATAGCCGGTATAGGCGGCAAGGCCGCGCTCAAGGGCAGTGATGGCGATGCCGCGACTATCGCAAGGGCGCGGGGATTCCGGTCTGCCGTTACCGAGCGTGTGGCGACGTTTCTGGCGGAGCTGGATGCCTTTCGCCACCAGATAACCCTGCTTACCTGTCAGGGGGAAATGGGCGAGCGGGTCTGTCGTGAAAATGCCTGGCAACCGGCCACCGTGGTACCGGTGAACCATTGCCCGACGACCGCGGGTGATACCAAAAAAGCGGCATTGTCATTGAAGGCGCAAGGAGTGGACTTGCTGGTTTTTGCCGGAGGGGATGGGACTGCCCGTGATGTTTTCGATGCGGTTGGAGATTCTACCCTGGTGGTGGGGTTGCCCTCGGGCGTAAAAATGCACTCGGGTGTATTTGCCATTAACCCGGTTGCCGCTGCCCGTGTGGTGATTATGCTGATCAGGGGTGAAGTTGTTTCCGGCAGGCAGGGTGAAGTACGTGATCTGGACGAATCACTGCTCCGCTCAGGTCAGGTTCAATCGCGCTACTACGGCGAAATGCTGACTCCTCAGGAGGGCCGCTACCTGCAAAATGTGAAGTGTGGCGGAACAGAAAAAGAGTCGATTGTACTGGATGAAATCGCTTCATACCTATACGACAACCTGGTGCCCGATTGTCTTTATGTGATCGGTGCGGGGTCGACGACGCAGGCAGTAAAACAAAAACTGTCCGATGAGCCAGGTACATTACTGGGGGTAGACATCTATCGTGATGAGCAGATTGTTGCGAAAGATGTTGACGAACCAGCATTGTTTGCGTTGCTGGATCAGAACAATCCGGTCAAACTGATCGTAACCTTTACCGGTGCTCAGGGGTACCTGTTTGGCAGAGGCAACCAGCAACTTTCCAGGCGAATACTCCAAAAAATTGGACGTGATAACACGATAGTTATCGCAACCAAAACCAAGATCAAATCATTAAACGGCAGGCCATTGCTGCTCGATACCGGTGATATTGAGTTTGACCGCCAGTTGTCAGGGCTGATTCCTGTCTGTACCGGTTACGAAGATCATGTGATTTACCGGCTGGGAAATGATTTTCCGGATGAGCCTGATTCACAGGGTGGTTGATTTACCGGGCCCGTAATTGGTGTTAGCATGGCCGCACGCCTTTCTTTGCCGTTGTGCGTGTTTAGTTACTATGCGCGTTTAATTGCTATGCGCATCTGATCGCTATTGCGCACTTTCAGGCACGGTTATTTAACTTTATTTATCTTTATTTGATTTTATTTATCTGTTTAAAACGGGAGCAAGTTTTTATGAGCCAGACTGTCGTAATCACCGGAGCCAATCGTGGTATAGGCCTGTCGCTGACCAGGCACTATCTTGCCAATGGTTGCACTGTTTATGCCTTGTGTCGCCACAGTTCGCCAGAACTCGTTGCCAGTGGCGCCAAAGTGGTGGAAGGGGTGAATATGGCGGAGGATGCCGTTGTTGATAACATCAGGAAGGCATTGTCCGGTGTCAGTGTGGATCTGCTGATCAATAATGCCGGTATTCTGCGCGATGAAGTATTGGGCCAGATCAATTTTTCAACCATTCGTGAACAGTTTGAAGTCAACAGTCTCGGCCCGATTCGCGCCGTTGAAGCCCTCAGGGATAACCTGGGTTCAGGCGCCAAAGTGGCGATGATCACCAGTCGCATGGGCTCGATCACAGATAATACCAGTGGTGGTCGTTACGGTTACCGTATGTCCAAGGCCGCGCTTAACATTGCCGCTGTATCCATGGCCCGGGATTTGTGTTCCTCCGGGGTGGCGGTTGCCATTGTTCATCCCGGTCTGGTGGGAACGGAAATGATTGGCGGGCAGGGGGATATTACGCCTGACCAGGCGGCGGAGAGGATCGCCCGGCGTATTGCGGAGTTGACACTTGAAACCAGTGGCAGTTTCTGGCATTCCAATGGCGAGTTGTTGCCCTGGTAGGAATCGGCCAGGCAAGAATCTGCTTCCGAGTAGCAATTACAATGATCAGCAAGCCTGAATAACCAACCGTTGTATTACCCGGTATATGCGGGTCGATGAGCCGCTTGCGAGTGCGGCTCGAATGATGTTGATGTGAGTTTTCCTGTCCAGGATGGTTTCCGCAGGCAGGGAGATGTCCTGTTCGCTTTCCGTGGGACTGGCTGGTTCGAGATACTCATTGTCATTCAGCAGGTGCCTGTCCGAGCATACCCTGGATAGCAAACACAGTGTTCGATGCGTCAATACGGCCTGGTCTATACCTTCCTGCCTGATTGTGTCGACATATCGAATATAGCCCTCGTCTGCCAGCCAGACCATCGCACCGAAACAGGCCAGATGTCGCTCGCTGTGCAGCCCGAACTCGTCCGGGTTGTCGTCACCGGCTATATCTGCCACATAGACGTTGGATGGTCTGGGAAAGCTATTGAACAACTGCAGAAGAATCTTCGCGATGTCTTTGCAGAAATCTTCGATATGGATATCTGCCACGGTTACTGTTTGTACTTTTCCAGGAAATGACCAAGCCTGCCAATGGCATCTTCAAGGACGTCAACCCTGGGTAAAAACGCTACACGCAAGTGCTGGCTGTCTCCCAGGTTAAAAGCGCCCCCCTGAACGAGAAGAATTTTTTCCTGGATAAGCAAGTCATAGACCAGCTTTTCATCGTCGCTGATCGGATAGCGTTCGGGGTCCAGTTTCGGAAACAGGTAAAGCGCCCCTTTGGGTTTGACGCAACTGATGCCGGGAATGTCCGTAAGCATTTGCCAGGCAAGGTCTCTTTGCTCCTTCAGTTTGCCGCCCTCGGTGACCAGGTCGTCAATACTCTGGTATCCGCCCAGCGCGGTCTGGATGGCATACTGTGAAGGCACGTTTGAACACAATCGCATGGATGCGAGCATGTCTATTCCTTCAATCAGGTCGGTGGAATAAAACTTGTTGCCACTGACAATCATCCAGCCGGAGCGATACCCGGCTGCCCTGTAGGACTTGGACAACCCGTTAAAGGTAAAAAACAGTATGTCCTCAGCAAGGGAGGCGAGGGGGATATGCTCTGCGCCATCGTAGAGTATTTTGTCGTAAATCTCATCGGCCAGAACAAGCAGGTCATGCTGCCTTGCCAGCTCTACGATTTGCAATAACAATTCCCTTGAATAGACAGCCCCTGTCGGGTTGTTCGGATTGATGACCACGATTGCCTTGGTTTTGTCGGTAATTTTGTTTTTTATATCATCGATGTCAGGAAACCAGTCTGATTGTTCATCGCAGCGATAATGAACGGGAGTGCCGCTGGAGAGTGATACGGCTGCCGTCCACAAGGGGTAGTCCGGGGAGGGGATGAGCACTTCATCGCCAGAGTTCAGAAGCCCTTGCATGGCCATGACTATCAGTTCACTGACACCATTGCCTATATAAATATCTTCAATTTCAACATTGGCAATGTGCCTTTGCTGGCAGCTTTGCATGATCGCCTTGCGTGCAGCGAAAATACCCTTTGAATCGACATAGCCCTGAGCCTGGGGCAAGTTGTGAATGACATCCTGCTGGATTTCCTGCGGTACATCAAAACCAAAGGGTGCGGGGTTGCCAATGTTCAGCTTGAGTACTCTTTGACCTTCTTCTTCCAGACGACGGGCTTCTTTTAGTGCCCCTCCTCTTATTTCGTAACCGACATTGCTGAGTTTGACTGATTTTTTTAGTACACGCATAGAAAATTCTCGAAAAGGCCGCCCCCGCGAGGCTAACAGCTTGCTACAGGTTTAATGGGCTTAATTTAGTCGCTTTTCAACGGGGTTGCAATGTATGAATCACGCCAATTTTCGGGTAGCAGCGTCAATAATAATGTGCACAATGTAATTGTATGTTTTAATAGCTGTTTTTGAGCAACCGGCCCTTAGTCAGGAGGCCTCCATACAAGAGCTTGAATCTGAGGCCTGCAAGCAGGTAATCGTCAGGGAGTGAATAATGAGTAGTGAAATTTTTAATTTCAATGTTGAAAAAATCAATGGTAACAACATCAGTCTGTCGGAATATAAAGGCAAGGTGTTGTTGATTGTGAATACAGCCAGCAAATGTGGTTTTACTCCACAGTTCAAGGGGCTTGAAGCTCTTTATGAGGCATGGAAGGATCAGGGGCTGGTTATTTTGGGCTTTCCCTGTAATCAGTTCCTGAATCAGGATCCTGGCAGCAATAGTGAAATCGGTGAGTTTTGTTCCCTGAACTATGGGGTCACGTTTCCCATGTTCGCGAAGATTGAAGTCAACGGAGATAACACGCACCCCTTGTACCGGCACCTGAAAAAGGCGGCAACAGGGTTGATGGGCAGCGAAGCGGTAAAGTGGAATTTCACCAAGTTTCTGGTTGATCAGGACGGTAATGTGAAAAAGCGTTACGCCCCGAATGTCGAGCCGAAGGAAATTGAGAAAGATATAAGGCAGCTTTTGTCTTGAGCGTGCTTTGACTAGACTAATGTTTTATTGAGTGACAGGGAATTTCAAACTATGCTAGAAAGCCTCATAAGGGTCTGGTTGTTAATAAATTAGGGGAAAGTATGACAGAGCAAAAATCTAAAATAATCTATACCAAAACTGATGAAGCGCCTGCACTCGCTACCTGTTCTTTGCTGCCTATTCTGCAAACCTTCACCTCTGCAGCCGGAATAGAGGTAGAGACCAGTGATATCTCTCTGGCCGCAAGAATCCTCGCTGCCTTCCCCGATAACCTGAGGGACGACCAAAAAGTACCGGACGCCCTGGCCGAACTTGGCGAACTCACGCTGCAGCCCTATGCCAATATTATCAAACTGCCCAATATCAGTGCGTCTGTTCCTCAGCTGAAAGCGGCAATTAAAGAGTTGCAGGGCCAGGGCTATGATATACCCGGCTATCCTGAAGAGCCCGAGAACGAAGAACAGGAAAAGATTAAAAAGCGTTATTCCAAAGTGCTTGGCAGTGCCGTAAACCCGATTCTGCGTCAGGGAAACTCGGACAGAAGGGCGCCAGCCTCGGTCAAGCAGTACGCACGCAATCATCCTCATTCGATGGGTAAATGGAGCCAGGCCTCACGCACTCACGTTGCCCATATGCGCCATGGTGACTTCTATCATAGCGAACAATCCCTGATTATGGATAAAGCCGACACCTTGCGTGTTGAATATGTGGATAAAGACGGCAGCACTACTGTCCTGAAAGAAAGTATCCCGGTTCTGGAAGGTGAAGTCATTGATTCCATGTGTATGAGCGTCAAGGCGTTACGCGAGTTTTATGAAGAAGAAATTGATGGAGCGCGGCGAGCGAACCTGTTGTTTTCATTGCATGTGAAAGCAACCATGATGAAGGTGTCCCACCCGATTGTGTTTGGCCACGCAGTGACGGTGTTTTTCAAAGAGGTTTTTGAAAAACATGCAGACACTTTTAACAGGCTGGGGGTGAACCCGAAAAACGGGCTCAGCAATGTGTATCAAAAAATCGAAAGCCTGCCTTTTTCCAGGCGATCCGAAATAGAAAAGGACATTCGCCGTTGTTATGAGCACCGCCCTGAAATGGCGATGGTAGATTCAGACCGGGGGATCTCCAACCTTCATGTGCCCAGCGATGTGATTGTTGACGCATCAATGCCCGCAATGATTCGTCTGGGTGGCAAGATGTGGGGAGCTGATGGCAAACTCAAGGATACCAAGGCGGTAATTCCGGAAAGCACCTATGCCACCATCTACCAGGAAGTGATCAATTTCTGTAAACATCACGATGCGTTTGATCCTACTACCATGGGTACGGTTCCCAATGTCGGGCTGATGGCCCAGCAGGCGGAAGAATATGGTTCTCATGATAAAACCTTTGAACTGGAGGGTGACGGTGTTGTTCGTGTCGTCAATACCGAAGGTGCTGTTTTGACCGAGCACGATGTGGAAAAGGGCGATATTTGGCGCATGTGTCAAACCAGGGACGAGCCAATACGTGACTGGGTGAAGCTTGCCGTTAACCGCGCCCGTGCCAGTGGTATGCCCGCAGTGTTCTGGCTGGACGAAGAGCGCGGGCATGATCGGAACATGATTAAAAAGGTGCAGCAATACCTTAAGGATCACGATACCGAAGGGCTCGATATTCGCATTATGTCACCAGACCGGGCGATTCGTTTGACCATGGAGCGCCTGATCCGGAAAAAAGACACCATTTCCGTGACAGGCAACGTGTTACGCGACTATCTTACCGATCTGTTTCCGATTTTGGAGTTAGGCACCAGCGCAAAAATGTTGTCCGTTGTTCCGTTAATGGCCGGGGGCGGTTTATTTGAAACCGGGGCCGGGGGTTCTGCACCGAAGCATGTCCAGCAGTTTATTGAAGAAAATCACCTTCGATGGGATTCCTTGGGAGAGTTTCTGGCTATAGGTGTGTCGCTTGAAGATATGGGCACCAAAGAAGCCAATGATAAAGCGCTGATACTGTCTGAAACCATGGATAGGGCAACGGCCAAATTCCTCGAAATGGACAAGTCGCCATCCAGAAAATCCGGTGAACTCGATAACAGGGGAAGTCACTTTTATCTGGCAATGTATTGGGCGCAGGAGTTGGCTGCCCAGGACAAAGACCCTGAGCTGAAGGCGTGTTTTGAGAAACTGGCCAAAGGCCTGGCGGAAAACGAAGAGAAAATCCTGTCCGAGTTGACCTCTGTGCAGGGGGGACATGTGGAGATGGGAGGCTACTATCATCCTGACGTTGACCTGGCGAATAAAGTCATGCAGCCAAGTGAAACGTTCAACCGATTGTTGAAAGAAGCCAGAGAGTAATGTGTCGATCGTGAGGGGGCCGCACAGGCCGCCTCCAAACACGGGCCTTTGATGAAGTTGACTGAAAGGGACAAACGTGTGACTATGAGTCACATGATAGTCCCTTTTCAACTCGCATACATTGAAGGCCAAAGTATGGATGAACCGTCCGATTTCGACTTGCTGGTCAAAGTTTCAACAATCTTTTCCCAGCAGGATGTAGCCGACAAAATTTGTCACCCGAGAGAGGTTGTCAACAGGTGGCTGAAAGGTGGACAGAAAAGAGCAGCCAATAACTGGCTAACCCGTGCCGAGCGTGCAGACCTTCAATCCATGCTGCCTGCCCCCCCGGAAAATGACGACCATGATTTTACCTTCATTGATCTCTTTGCAGGTATCGGCGGTATTCGAAAGGGCTTTGAAAATGCCCGTGGAAAATGCGTTTTTACCAGTGAATACGATAAATACGCGGTGCGAACCTATCAGGCCAATTTCTACTGTGACCATGAAATTCATGGAGACATCAAGGAAATTACACAGCCTGAAGGCATGAGCAAAAAGCAGGCTTATGCACATATCAACAAGATCATTCCTGACCATGATGTGTTGCTGGCCGGGTTCCCTTGCCAACCCTTTTCCATTGCCGGGGTTTCAAAGAAAAATTCTCTTGGACGCGCTCATGGTTTTGAGGATGATACGCAAGGCACACTGTTTTTTGATGTTGCACGTATCATCGAGGCCAGGAAGCCTGTCGCGGTTCTGTTGGAAAATGTAAAAAACCTGAAGAGCCATGACCGTGGTAAAACATTCAAGGTTATTATGAATACGCTGGATGAACTTGGATATGAGGTGGCTGACAGGGAATTTGATCATTCTGTATCTGATCCCAAAGTAATCAATGCCAGGAACTTTGTCCCCCAAAATCGGGAGCGGATTGTTCTGGTTGCGTTCAGAAAGGATTTGGGCGGAACAGGAGATTTATCGCTCCGGGATGTAACGCAATATTTTCCGGAAAAAGAGCCAAAGGTTGGTGATATCCTTGAGCCTGCCAATTCGGTCGAGTCAAAATATACTCTCACTCCAGGACTCTGGAAGTATCTCAAGGATTATGCCGACAAGCATAAGGCAGCCGGAAACGGCTTTGGCTATGGTAAAGTGACAGCCGAAGATCGCTCTACCAGAACGTTATCTGCCAGATATTACAAGGATGGTTCCGAGATTCTTGTTGATCGCGGCCCGGGAAAGAGACCGCGCCGCCTGACACCCGGGGAGTGTGCAAGGCTTATGGGATTTGATGCGTTTGGTGAAAGCCGGTTTGTTATTCCTGTATCTGATACACAGGCCTACAAACAGTTTGGCAACAGTGTTGTCGTGCCCGTATTTTCCGCCGTTGCAAAAATTATGAGGCCATATATCATCCGGGCCAGGGCGTTAAACGGTGCGTCTGTACCGCAGTTTCCTTCAACCTTGCCTGTTTCCAGTCGTTCGGCAATCAGGCCGGAGTCGGATACGCCTGTTCGTGCCTGCTCTTGTTGACCTCGTGGGTCTTTCCGGTCTTCCTAACGGTTCCCGGTGTTTCTGTTGATTTGACAATATCGGGAAACTGACGCACTTTGTGCGAGGTTTCCACGAGCTCACGGTCAATTGTGTTACTTTGAACCTGTTACTTTGGAAATTCGGTCGCGTGTTTTTCTATCCACTCAATGGAGGCTTCATTCTCTGACAGTTCCCTCCCTTCCTCTCGCTTTGCTGCTGCCCGGTATTCTTCTATATGGCAGACCTGCTCAACCATTCTTGCGCGAAACGCGTCCTCTTCGTCCAGGAAACGGACACCAACCAGATAACGGGTTTCATTTTTTCTGCACCATCGAACAATGGCGCTGACTAAAAAAGCCGGCTTTACAGAAGGGATTTCAATAACAATCACCGAGCCTTTCTCCAAAGCCGTGGGCGACGCAAAGGACAGACCGCCGTAACTGACATTCTTTACTTTCAGGTGATAGCGTCTGGCCATTGCTTTGGCCTTGACTTCAAGCGGTATACTTGCCGGGTGTCTGATATATTCTCGTTGTTGGAAAGCGTTCATCTGAATGGGCTCAAGTAGAAATTCACACCAATGTAATGGTATTGCTTTTTATTAGCATAGCGCTTCCGGCAATATGTGGCGCAGTTATTTCAATCAGTTATTTCAATCGTTCAGGTAAAACGTCCTTCAGTTTTGATCTGATGTCCCGAATGGCAGATTCGGTCGTTTTCCAGTCTATGCATGCATCAGTGATGGATACACCGTACTTCAGTTCTTCGAGATTCCTGGGGATGGGCTGATTGCCCCAGTTCAGGTTGCTCTCAACCATCAGACCCACGATGGATTTATTGCCTTCAATAATCTGGTGAGCAACATCCTGTATGACCAATGGCTGCATTGCGGGGTCTTTTCTGGAATTTTCATGGCTGCAATCGATCATTATCGCATTTCGCAACTTTGCTTTCTTCAGTTCTTTTTCGCATAGGGAAACATTGACGGAGTCATAGTTGGGGTTGCCACCGCCACCGCGCAATACAACGTGCCCGTAACGGTTGCCTTTGGTACGAATGATGGAAACCTGTCCATCATTATCGATTCCCAAAAAACTGTGTGGGTGCTGAACGGATTTCATCGCATTAATCGCAACACTCAGGTTTCCGTCAGTGCCATTTTTAAATCCGATCGAGGCTGAAAGACCACTGCTCATTTCCCGGTGAGTTTGTGATTCCGTTGTTCGGGCTCCGATCGCTGACCAGGCTATTGTATCTTGCAAATATTGGGGGGAAATGGGGTCAAGTGCTTCGGTGGCCGTTGGCAAGCCTGTTTCAGCCACGTCCATTAGCAGCCGTCGGCCAATATGCAGCCCTTCCTGTATATCGAAGGAATCATCCAGGTGAGGATCATTGATCAGGCCTTTCCAGCCAACGGTAGTGCGCGGCTTTTCGAAATAGACCCGCATGACCAGATAAATGGTATCACTCACTTCGTCAGCCAGTTTCTTCAGCCTGGTTGCATATTCCCGGGCTGCATCGACATCGTGAATGGAGCACGGCCCGATGACAATAAACAGTCGGTGGTCTTTTTTATCCAGGATATTCTCAATGGTTTCCCGCCCCTTGAGAACTGTCGCCCTTGCTTTATCTGTGAGAGGAATTTCACTTTTAAGCTGGCCTGGTGTGATAAGCCGTTCGGTTTTTTCAACGTTTAGATTGTTAATCGCATTGTTAGTCATAATGGAGAGCCGGTCGTAAAAGGGTGGCAGATTATAAAGCTTCCGGAAGCGATGTTACAGTGAATGTCTGTTTATTCTGGGATCGAAATTGCACTAATGACTGGTGTTGGCTATCTTTCAAGCGGGTTTTGTTAACGGTCGCCTGTCGGCCGTGGCCTGTTAACCGCATTTATTGAACAGATCCGATAACCAGGGTAAAACTTCTTTACTGTAATTTCAGGCCTTTTTGAGATAATGTTCTCAGTTACCTTGTTTTTTCTCATTCTAATTGGCAAATCGTTGTGGACCAGTCAGACATAATCCTGAAAAGTCTTCGTGTTCCCCATCTGTACTATACACTGGGGGGGGAGCATCATTTTGATCCCGCTTCCGAGCAACGGTTGATTGGCGAGTTGACAAGTCTGCGAGCCGATAAAAGTGGTGGCTTGATCGAGTGGTACAGGCACGAGTTTAAAAATGCACGTTTAAGGCCGGAGTTGGTCAACAGTCTGTTTGTTGCTGACCGGATATTTGATGGTTTTTTCAGAAAAAACAATTTTGCCGACAGTGTTTGTCAGAGAGCAAACAAATGGCGCTATATATTCGCCTGTGCACTGATTCGGGCAAAAAACAAAACCGCTTTTGCCGGCCGTTTATTAAAAACCATCGACCTGTTTCTGCAAAGGCAAATCGGTGTGTCGATTTCTGCCGGGTCTTCCAGGAACCCGTTTTTTCGTACCGATGAAACGATGGATGCGGTGTTCTTTTCCGAGGAACTGTTCAATGAAGACAAACTTGCCTGTCTTTTCCAGACACTGAAACAGGATCTGGAGCGGCAAGACGCGCGACGTCGGAAATCGGTGAGTCGTTTGCTCGAATCGGAAGCCGGTTTGGCCAGAGCGGGTTACGCAGCTGATTTTTCACAGAGAATCGTTGCCGAAGTGTTTCAGGGGCGAGCGCTACCGGAATTGATTGAAACCTTTCTCATCAAGGACTGGATGCCCGCTATCAAGCGTTGGGTTTCTCTGGGGGCAGGTAAAAGTGACGAGGAATCTTTCCGAAGCCTGACGCAAAGCCTTGGTGTTTGTTTTGCCTGTGCTCCCGGGAAAATGTTGTCTTCAAAAAACAACAGGTCGTTTATGTTGGTTGCGCCAACACTGATTGACTCGCTGGACCAGATATTCTCCACGCGCAACAGCATAACAAAGGAGATACATAATCGCCTCGGCGAGATGCAAAATATGATCATACAGCTTTTGCAGAATGTAACAGTGGAAACCCGGGATTTTTCCGGTGTGCCAGACTCAGGCCGTGATAGTCAATGTGATCAGCCTCTGTCGAGCAAACTGGAACTGGCGATGAACGATGAACGCTGGTTTGTCGATATGGAAACCGATGCGCGTTTTCAGATTGCAGGCATTGTTACCATGACGAATCAACTTCTGCTGATAAACAGTCTGGGTGCAAAGATTCAACTGGTTTCTGCCGCACAGGCAAACGAAAGGTATGACAAGGGGCTTTGGAAATTCTTGCCCGGGTACGTCAGTTTGCAGTCGATTTTCGACGAGACCATCAGGGGTTTGTTTAAAGTGTCAGAAACTCAGTTGAAGCAGCGTAAAAATGCGTTGGAGAAGGCGAAGTCCGAGGTTTTGGCCATGCGAAAGGCCAGGCAGGAAGCAGATCAAAAAGCGAAAGAAACTGCTGAAATGCTGCGGGCCAAGGCTGAAAAAGAACAAAGTGAGGAAAGGGAACGGCTTCGGCTGGAACAGGAAGCCTATTTCCTCGATCAATTGGAAAAAGTGACGTTGGGAGCCTGGATCGAATATGAGCGTGAGGGTAAAAAAGAGAAAGGTAAACTTGCTGTCAAAACTGCATCGACACAAAAGTGGATTTTTGTTGATCGATATGGATTAAACCGGTTTGAAATTATAAAAAGCGACTTGTTAACACAGTTGATTGAAGGGCAGGCAAGAATACTCAATGCCGGAACAGCCTTCGATGAATCGCTGGAAAGAACAGTAAGTCGGATCAGGATGTCGAAAACATGAACAGTGCCAATGATGATTATAACGACTGGATTGCAAGTGATGACAAGCGTCTTGAAACTCGCCTGACTGCATTGGTGCGGGTCTGTATTTTACTTGCATCGAATGAGCCGGAAAACGATTTGTCGGATAAGGTTGTTGAATGCGAAGCACTCGATTTGAGTGCAAACGGCATACGGGTTATGTCTCCTGTTGAGCTGCCAACAGGCGCACTGTTGCAGACTGTTGCTGAAATTGACTCACAGCGATTTGAGTTAATGGTTGAGACCAAATGGTCCCGACCCATGCCTGAAGCGGGCAAACAGGCCTGGTCTGCGGGGCTGTTACTGGTTGATTCCGAAGATAGCGACTCGCTTTGCTGGAAAGAAGCGATAATAGAGTGGCTGGCGGACTAAACCTTTTTCAGGCCTCCGTGAGCAGTCTGTGCAGACTGCCCGGGGAGGCCCGGGCAGTCAGGTCTATTTTACGCCAAGTTGCAGTTCGATTTTTTTACCACCGGCAGCGACACTAAAGGTTGCTACGGTTCTGGCCTCGCCGGATAACTGATACCCTTTCTGTTCTGCTACATCGTACAGAAAAAGCCAGTTTCCTTTCGGGTCTTCCTTATTGCTGGAATGTACCAGGCTCAGGTATTTGAACTCGGGTTTGTTGACCAGTGAGTATTGGCCGGTAATCTTGGCGTAGCCTCTCACCGGAAACCCGATATCTGCCGTGATGGCTTCGTCAGGCATGGATATCAAATCCTGGTAGATCAGTGTTGCAGGGCCGTTTTTATCAAGTTTCGGGTTTTTTGCCACAGCCGTACCTACTTTCTCCAATATGCCGCGTGCCTGCTTCTTGAGTTCGTCCGCACTCATCGTTTTTCTTACGGAAAAGAACTTGATGGCCGGTTCTGTTTTTTCCTGTATTTCCATCTTTGTTCCGTCTTTGTTGACGGTAAAGGATTTTAATGTATTGGATGGGGTGGTCTGGCAACCCGTCAGCAATACAAAAATGAATGAAAACGATAAAAATACCCGCATATCGACAAGACGCTGAAGATACTTGTTATTTTGATTTAATTGCATTGTTAACCCCTGAAAATAAATTGTATGAATGTTTGCCTGATCGTTATGTTACGGCCCCGGGGTTAACAGGCATTCCCCTGGAGCAAAGTATGATACTCGAATACGTGTTGCCTGTTAAGTTTTACTGTTTGTCTCACCTTACAGTCTGTACAGCTGCAGTCTGGTACAGGTCAGTAACGGTAGAGGCACTACCGGGGAGATTTTAGTTACTTTTACGCAATAAGCTGATGCCATTTGACCGGCAGACTCATAATCCCGAAGATTATGAGTATTGCGCCGGACAGTAAATAAACGTATCGCTTGTTTTTCAGGCTTTGAAGGGAATTGGCCAGTAGTCCGGTTGTGACCATGGACGGGAGCGTGCCCAGACCAAAAAACAGCATGATCAGGCCGGATTGAAACACGTTGGCCTGGGTCGCCGAGTAGGTGAGGGCGCTATAGACCAGGCCGCATGGCAGCCACCCCCAGATCATGCCGAGAAAAAGTGTATTCAGGGGGGATTGACGACGTTTCAATCTGGTGCCGAGTGGCGATATTTTGCGCCAGATAGCCGCTCCGGCACGCTCGATAGAGGCGAGTCCGTTCCATAGCCCGGTCAGGTATATGCCCGCGAGAATCAGCATAATGGCAGCCAGTGTTCTGAGTACAAATAAAAAATCCATCCAGATCGAGGTGAGAATGGCACCCAGGGCACCGGCCAGACAACCAATCATGGCGTAGGAAAGAATCCTGCCCGTATTATATAGCAATGTGGTTGAGACCAAACGGAGGTGAAAACCTTCACCGGTCCTGGTGCTGAGCGAAAGCGCCGTAGAGATTCCTCCACACATTCCGAAGCAGTGCAGGGAACCTAAAAAGCCGATTAAAAAAGCGGAAATATAAGGTGAACTACTCAAAATACATTACCTGCGTATTGCGTTATCCGGTTTCTTTGTCGTTTGCGGCGGAGTCTTCCGATGTTGGCCTGTTCGTTGGGATCATATGTTTGTCATCATCATACAGGATTCTGTGAGCCGGCCCCTCCAGATCGTCATACTGGCCGGACTTGACTGCCCATCCCATGACATAAATGGCAACAGTCAGCAGTATGATTGAAAGTGGAATCAGTGCATAGAGTATTTCCATCGTTAATTCCTCAATTCCAGCAGCTTTTTTGCCCTCAATGCGTTGACAACGACTATTAGCGAACTGAGGGACATTCCTATTGCAGCAAGGTAAGGCGGCACCATTCCTGCTATTGCAAGTGGTAAAGCGATTATATTATAGACAATTGCCCAGGCAATATTTTGTTTCAATATCCCGTTTGCCCTTTTGCCCATGGCGAGAATGACCGGGAGGCAGGACAGGTCGTTTTTTAACAGCAAGCTGTCTGCATGCACCTTTGTTATATCCGAGGATTGCCCCATCGCAATGGAAAGGTGCGCTCCTGCCATTACGGGAATATCGTTGATGCCATCACCAACCATAGCGACAATTTTATCTTCATCTTTCAGACGTTGCAGATGGCTTAACTTGGTCTCGGGCGCAGCTTCGGCTCTGTAGTTGTTGATATGTAATTGTATGGCGGCTGCCTGTACTGCCTGTTCGTGATCTCCGCTTAGTATTTCAGTCCCGATATGAGCCTTGTCGAGTTGTGATATCGTCTCTTTGGCTTCCTCTCTGATGGTATCGCTCAGGTAGTACACAGCCAATAGTGTTTTGTCGCTGGCAAAGCAGACGACAGGGCCTTCGTGTTGATTGTCAGGTATCAGAGATGTTACCGGCCGGGTGGAGGGCGGGTTGATCCATTCTGCAATAAATGACTCGCTGCCGATACGGTAACGGGTCCCCTGGTAGCTTGCCTCGACTCCTTTTCCTGTTGTCTGTTTCAGTTGTTCCAACTGGATGGGCCGTTGATCTGCACTGTCTCCCGGTTCAACAAATGCTCTGGATATCGGGTGCGTGGACTGTTGTTCCATGGCACAGGCGATTTTGAATAACAGATCCTGTTGCCCGGTGTCTGCAAAGTATATCGCTTTTGACAGAGTCAGCTTGCCATTGGTCAGGGTACCCGTTTTGTCAAACACGATATGATTGATTCGGCCAAGGGTTTCTATGACATGCCCTTTAATGACCAGTAATCCGGCTGAGCGTAACCCGTCCATCGCTGCGGTAAAAGTGGTTGGCGTTGCCAGTGACAGTGCGCAGGGGCAAGTGATAACCAGAACGGACAAGGTGATTTCAAATGCTTGCCCGGTTTTTACGTTGGGTGCGATAAAGCCCCAGTAGAGAAATACACAGCTTGATATGAGCAACACGCCGGCTACAAAGTAACTGGCCACGCTGTCGGCTACCTCAGCCATGCGGGGTTTTTCTGTAATGGCTTGTTCAAAAAGTTTGACAATCGATGAGAGCCGGGCATCCTGGCCGGTTTTACCGGCAACAACAGTGATAGCAGATTCAATATTGGTCGTTCCGCCAATCACCGGGTCACCCTTCGATTTGTTTTGCGGAAGGTATTCACCGGTGACGGCCGATTCATTCACTGTTGATATGCCGTCACTAATGACCCCGTCGCAAGGCAAAGTTTCGCCTGCTCTGACCAGTACGGTATCACCGGTCGTCAACTCCTTTGCCGGAACAACCTGCAGGTTTCCCTGTGAGTCAATCTTTGTTGCGGTCTGTGGCAGGAGAGTCGCCAGCTTGTGCATGCCCGCACTGGCTTTAAAGCGGGTTCTCATTTCAAGGAAGCGCCCTGTTGAAAGAAAAAAGGTAAACATGCATACCGAGTCGAAATAGACGTGTTCACCGCCGTGAATGGTGATCCAGCAACTGGCCAGATAAGCAGAAAAGATAGCGAGGGAAACCGGTACATCCATAGTCAAATGGCGTGCCCTCAAATCCCGCAGGGCAGCATCAAAAAAAGGTCGAGCAGAGTAGAGGACAACGGGGGTCGCGACGATCAGGCTGATCCATCTGAAAAAATCCAGAAATTCTTCATAAAACTGTTCGCCCCCCAGGTATAACGGTATGGCGAGCATCATGTTTTGCATCATGCCGATGCCGGCAACGCCTAATCGAAGAACGGCCTGTCTTTGTTGCTTTTTATGAAGCAGGGTTACCTCGTCAGGCTTGAAAGGACGTGCATGATAACCAATGCGATGTATTGATTTTAAAATATCGCTGAGTTTTACGTCCTGGCTGTTCCACCTTATCAACGCGACTTGTGTAGTATGATTGACGTTAATTGATTCAACACCTTTCAGCCTTTGTATATACTTCTCGATAAGCCAGATACAGGCGGCACAGGTGATACCGTCGATATAGAAACTGGCAGACAGGCTGTTGGCAGGTTCTGTAGCGTCTGTTTTTGAATTTGAATTATTATTTGCGGTTGATTGGTCGGGCAGCGAGTCGATCAATTCAGCCTGAATGTCCGGTCTGTCATAGATTTCGAGCTGTCGGATCACCTGGTCGTCAAGCTCTTCGGCTTTCTGAGAAGTGGCCTCGCGGTGTTGATAATACTCATCCAGTCCGTTATTCACGATTGAACAGGTGACGGCCTTACATCCCTCACAGCAAAAATAGCGTTCCTTGCCCTGGTAATTCATAGAAACAGAAGTGCCGGGCGGTATGGGAAGATTGCAGTGGAAGCAGCCTGTATCCGAGCCTGACATCAGTTCTGATCTGTTTTCAGTTGTCGAGCGGAAAGGTGTGTCGATGTTAGAGGAAATTCAGCCGATCCGGTGAGTCGCCATTCGGTACCGGGTGGCATGACAGTGATGTACCTTTTACCTTGCAGTGCTTCGGTGTGCTGTGCGCTGTAAACATTATCACCTTTCAGGATCAGTTGGATAATATTATCCTGATTGGGTAATGTCGGATGCTCCAGGCTGACCAGTAAATAACCGTAATTCAATTTTGCTCCGTTTTGACTGGTCAAGGTCAGATGATAGGTCTGTAATACCTGATCGTAACTGAATTCCGCCTCCAACATAAGCCGGGCAGCAAGGTCATCTTTGGATAAATCCCAATTGATAGACAAGCCGTCTTTATAGTAATCATCACTGACCATGGAATGCGGCCTTGTGATGGCGAGCGTAATCATAAGGCTGCTCAAAAGAATCGAGGCCAGGGGTATGGATAATACAAACCACGGCCAAAACTGCTTGTACCATGGCTTGACTTCATTTGTTTGATTCATAAGTTGTAATGTACTGCCAGATTGATAGACACATCAATTCTACCGCATGGAAGGGGGCCCAAGGAAGCGGCTTTCTGACTCGGCGACCACTTCCCGGTTGTCCCTGGCAATAACAGTGAATGTGATTTCGGAATTGGTCTCGGTTAACACCTCGGGGTCAACTTCGACGCTTGCAGGTAAAGAGGCAACTTCCCCGCTGTCAATCACGACTTCTCGCCGGGTCGATATCGCTATACCCTCAAGACCGGATACTTCGACCGTAAATGTTCGTTCAAAGTCAGCCATATTCATAATTTTAAGGGTGTAAGTGTTTTCAATAAGCCCGGACACCGTGTATTGATAAAGCGAGCCACGATCCCGGATAACATCAAGCTCCAGGGGAATGCGGGTTGCTATGGAGTAGGTGACGGCAGCTACCATGACGGATATGGCGAGAAAGTACCCGATGGACTTGGGGCGAAGGAGACGTGATTTTTTGCCTTCCAGTGCATTTTCGGTAGTGTAGCTGATCAGGCCCTTGGGATAATTCATTTTTTCCATGATCTGATCGCATGCATCGATGCAGAGTGCACAGCCAATACACTCGTACTGTAACCCGTTTCGGATATCAATACCGGTGGGGCAGACCTGCACACACATGCTGCAGTCTACACAATCGCCCAGTCCGGCTTCTTTGGGGTCGACGTTTTTCTTTCGTCTTCCCCTGGTTTCGCCTCTGTGAGGGTTGTACGAAACAATCATGGTGTCCTGGTCAAACATGGCGGACTGGAATCTCGCATAGGGGCACACATACAGGCAAACCTGTTCTCTCATCCAGCCCGCATTGATGTAAGTCGCCAGGGTAAAGAACACTATCCAGAATATCGCCCAGCCATTGGCGACATGAAAGGTGAAAATATCAACAATCAATTCACGAATGGGATAAAAATAACCGACGAAAGTGAGGCCTGTAGCGAAAGCGACGGCCATCCATGACAGATGTTTGAGAATCTTTTTCCTGATTTTTTCTCCGTCAGCCTTTTTTTTATCCAGTTTTATGCGCTGGTTTCTGCTGCCTTCTATTCGTTCTTCCAGCCACATGAAAATAAATGTCCAGGCCGTTTGGGGGCAGGTATACCCGCACCAGACACGACCAAACAGAGTGGTGATAAAGAAAAGACCGAAAGCACATATAATCAATGACCAGGAAAGAAGGACAAAATCCTGGGGCCAGAATGTCACGCCGAACAGATGAAATTTTCTTGCAGGCAAATCAAAATGGATAATGGGTGCCCCGTTGATGGAAACCCAGCAGAGTGAAAAATACAATCCCATGAGCAACCAGAGAGAGACAGATCGTATTTTTTGAAAGAAGCCCAGAATCTCTTTTACATAGATTTTTTTCCGGCTGGCATAGAGTTCCACTTCCTTTGATTTTTCTTTATTTTTCGATTTGGCGACTTTATCCGTCAGGTCTTGAGCGGGAATTTTTTCTGTCATTTCCTTTTCACCATTTTCTAACATCTTGCTTAAACCAAAAAATCCGGTAGTGCCCTGTGCCGGGGGGGCGGGCCAGTTTTGTTTATTATTGTTCAGACTCGGTATTTATATAAAAGCCATGGGTAACGATGGCTGCAAACTGTGTAAAAAATTCGTTTACTGGCAAGGTAAGTGGCTATTTGTTCAGGTTAAAATACAGGCCACAATTATAGTGGGTGTACAGGCTGTGCTGTTTTGATGTGGTGCAAGAAAAAGCAAAAAGCGGAAGTCGTTGCTTCCGCTTTTTGCTTTGGCAGACCCGAAGCTACAGATTACTTCTTGCTCAGACTGTAAACATAACCTGAAAGAATATGTACCTTGTCTTCACCCAAAAAGTCTTTCTGAGCTGGCATCACACCTGATCGACCTCTTTCGATTGTATACTTGATCTGCTGTTTGGTCGGGCCATACAACCAGATATTGTCGGTGAGGTTGGGTGCGCCCACAGCATGCATTCCCTTGCCATCGGCACCATGACATGCTGCGCAGGCCTGGGCAAACAGCTGGCCGCCCCGGCTTGCAGATGCCGCATCGTCCGATCGGTTTGAAAGAGACAGTACATAGTTAACAATATCGTTTAGCTGTGTATTGGTCATATCCGGCATCAGGCCCTTTGCAGGCATTACGCCCATGCGCCCGTTGGTCACGGTGTGCTTGATTGCATCAGGAGTTCCGCCGTACAACCAGTCATTATCTGTCAGATTGGGGAATCCATGACCGCCTTTCCCGGTAGAACCGTGACAGATAGCACAGTTATTGGCAAAAAGCCTTTGACCAATTTCAAGTGCAGCAGGGTCTTTCGAGATTTCTTCGACCGACTTGTCTGAAAATGCAGCAAAAATCGGGCTGTATTTTTCATCCGAGCTCTGTACTTCCTTTTCCCACTGATTGGCAGATGTCCAGCCCAGCAAGCCCTTCATGTTGCCCAGTGTAGGGTAAAGAACGGAATAGATCAGGCCGAAAATAATTGTGGCTGTAAACATGTACAACCACCACCTGGGCAGCGGGTTGTCGTATTCCTCGATGCCATCGAACTCGTGACCCATGGTGTTTTCGGTTTCTGTATTGGTAGTCTGGCTTTTGCGGGTTGCGAAAAGTAGCCAGGCGCAGCCAAAAATACTGCCAAGCACTATAACGCTAATCCACAAGCTCCAAAAAGTGCTCATGTCACTCATGGTTTTTATTCTCCGTCTTTTTAAGGGTGCGTTTCGCGATCTCTTCATCTTCGAAAGGAAGTTGAGACGCCTCGTCAAAGCGCTTTTTCCTTCGAGCGCCGTAAGCCCACCAGCAAATTGCCAGGAAGGCTCCCATCACCAGGAAAGTCGAAAGACCGCGAACTGTATTAATGTCCATAGAATCTGTTTGTCGTCTGTTCGTTATCGTTTGGTTGGCAAAACTGTGCCAAGGTTTTGCAGGTACGCCACCAGAGCATCAATTTCTGTTTTGCCTTCCACCATGGCCCCTGCGGTTTTGATGTCATCCTCTGTGTAAGGGACTCCTACCGCCTTGAGAGCGGCCATCTTCTTCCCGGTCAACATATGGTCGATTGTGTTCTCGAACAACCAGGGGTAAGACGGCATGATGGACTCGGGTACCACAGCACGCGGGTTGTACAGGTGAGCTTTGTGCCAGGCATCACTGTAACGTCCACCGACTCTCGCCAGATCAGGCCCGGTGCGCTTTGATCCCCACAGGAAAGGGTGTTCGTAAACACTTTCGCCAGCAACGGAGTAATGGCCGTAGCGCTCGGTCTCCGCCCGGAAAGGGCGAACCATCTGGGTGTGACAGACATGGCACCCTTCGCGGATATAAATATCCCTGCCTTCCAATTGCAATGCATTGTTAGGCTTGAGGCCGGCTACAGGTTCGTTGACCTGTTTTGAAAAAAACAGGGGCACGATTTCGGCAAGGCCGCCAAAACTGATCGCTACTACGATGAGTACGATCATCAAACCCATATTCTTTTCAATTAGTTCATGATTCATTGTCAGCGCCCCCTTAAGCAGTTTGTGGCAGGTTGTCAATAGCAGTCGCGTCCTGCTGTTTCACTGTTTTCCATACGTTGAATGCCATGATCAACATACCGGTCAGGAACACTGCCCCACCCAATGCACGAACAAAGTAACCGGGATGGCTCGCTTCAACAGACTCGATAAAGCTGTACGTCAATGTTCCGTCCTGGTTTACTGCACGCCACATCAGGCCCTGCATGATGCCGTTCACCCACATGGAAGCGATATACAGCACAGTACCAATGGTCGCCAGCCAGAAATGGACGTTGATCAACCTGGTGCTGTACATTTTTGATAAACCGAACAAATGAGGGATCAGGTGATAAATAGCGCCAATGGATATCATGGCAACCCAACCCAATGCGCCGGAGTGAACATGCCCGACAGTCCAGTCCGTGTTATGTGAAAGCGCGTTTACGGTCTTGATCGACATCATCGGGCCTTCAAAGGTAGACATGCCGTAAAACGACAGCGAAACAACCAGAAAACGCAGAATCGGGTCGGTGCGCAGTTTATGCCAGGCACCTGAAAGTGTCATCATGCCGTTGATCATTCCGCCCCAGGACGGTGCCAGCAGAATCAATGACATAACCATTGCTGCACTTTGCGCCCAATCGGGCAGGGCACTGTAGTGCAGGTGGTGTCCACCGGCCCAGACGTAGATTGAAATCAATGCCCAGAAGTGGACGATAGACAGTCTGTAAGAATAGACCGGACGCCCTGCCTGCTTGGGGACGAAGTAATACATCATACCCAGGAAGCCGGCAGTAAGGAAAAAGCCGACGGCATTGTGACCGTACCACCACTGTACCATGGCGTCTATGGTTCCCGGATAGATAGAATAGGATTTAAGCGGGGCAACGGGAATGGCAAGGTTGTTGCCGATATGAAGTACGGCGATAGTAATGATAAAGGCACCATAGAACCAGTTGGCCACGTAAATATGCTTCATTTTACGCTTCATGATGGTTCCAAAAAAGACGATGGCGTAAGTGACCCAGACCACGGCGATGGCGATGTCAATTGGCCACTCCAGCTCTGCATATTCCTTGCTGCTGGTATAGCCCAGAGGCAAGGTAATGGCTGCTGCCACGATAATGGCGTTCCAGCCCCAGAAAGTGAATGCGGCCAGAGAATCCGAGAACAGGCGCGCCTGGGTGGTTCGCTGTACGACGTAATAAGAGGTGGCAAATAACGCACTTCCGCCGAAAGCGAAGATAACGGCGTTGGTATGCAAGGGGCGAAGTCGCCCGAAACTGGTCCAGGGGAGGTCAAAGTTTAATTGGGGCCACACAAGCTGTGCTGCAATGAACACCCCAATTGCCATGCCAACAATTCCCCACACTACAGTCATAATGGCAAACTGCCTCACGACCTTGTAGTTATAGGTTTCACTGTCGTTTCCTGTGCTCATAGTAATTACCGATTTATTAGTTGAAAGATTCTGCGGGCGCAAGTATCTACAAAACCATGGCTTATTTCAATGACGTATATCAATATAATCTGTGTGGAAATTGGAAGTGTCTGTTAACGTATTGATTTAATATGATAAATCCGATCAGGAGGGGAGGGGTTATTTGTGCTGCAGCCATGTGCTGCAGCAGAGCAGTCTATCGGTGGCAGACTAAAAAGGTTCCAATATGGTAATGATTTCATCTTTATCCATGAGTGCCCTCAATGGAACGATCATGTCTCTTCTTTGTTCGGAAGCTTCCCAGCGTTGCCAGTCCTGAATGCTTCTCCATTTTGACAGGATGAATTTGTGGTTCGGATCATTTGCATTTCGAAAAGAATTTCCTGAAATGCAACCGGGAACGCTGACAGCGTTTTTTAAGATGTTGCGCTCAAAGTTATCATAGTAGTCTTCCAGGCTTGGGGCGACATGCCGTTCAATAATTACCCTGATCATAATTTCCCCTTTCGAGTAAAAAATAATGTTTTATAATGACTGCCTATTCTAGCACAGGAATCGCGTTTATCGGCACAGGAGTTACATTGGCGATGTCAGGATTGTATGACTTTTTCGGGAGGCGTGATGCCGGCTGACGATGGCAGGGACATGCAGGTGGTATTGGATACGACGGGATTGTTCTGCCCGGAGCCGGTGATGCTGTTACACGACAAAATCCGGGAGGTGAGTGCCGGTTACCTGATTGAAGTAACGGCGACAGATCCGTCTACCCGGCGGGATATTCCAAAGTTCTGTCAGTTTCTCGGCCATGAACTCGTTGAACAGTTCGAGCGGGACGGGTTTTTTGTGTATGTGATACGAAAAGGCTGACAGTTTGTCTGGTGCCGGTCATGCCCGGCTTTCGCATCGCCCTCGTTCCACATGCAGTGCACCTGCCCGGTATAAAAACATTCCAATTGAAGCTATCTTTTACAGGGGCAAAATGGGATACTGGTTGATTGTTCCTCACTTCATTGTTTTTCCCCTGTTTTAAGGATGCGCCATGTCTGATCAGCCCGATTCTACCTTCTCTACCTCTACCTTCGATTCCCTTGGTTTACCCGATAACGTGCTTAAGGCATTGAAAGGAGTGGGTTATGAAACTCCCTCTCCGATTCAGGCCGAAACCATACCATATTTGCTGGAGGGGCACGACTTGCTTGGCCAGGCGCAAACGGGAACAGGCAAAACTGCCGCTTTTGCGTTGCCGATTGTCGCCAATATTGATTTGCAAAAGAGCAAGCCGCAGGCGTTTATCCTGACACCCACCCGTGAGCTGACAATTCAGGTAGCTGAGGCATTTCAGAAATACGCCAGCCATCTGAAAGGTTTTCACGTATTGCCAATCTACGGTGGTCAGAGCTATTCGGTTCAGATTAATGCGCTCAGGCGAGGCGTGCATGTGGTTGTCGGCACGCCGGGGCGTGTTATGGATCATATGCGCAAGGGGACGCTTGATTTGTCTGCGTTATCCACCCTTGTTCTGGATGAGGCTGATGAAATGCTGCGGATGGGTTTCATTGATGATGTTGAATGGATCCTTGATCAAACACCCGAACAACGGCAAATTGCGCTTTTCTCTGCGACCATGCCCAGAGAAATCAAGAGAATTGCAACCAGTTATCTGAATGATCCGAAAGAAGTCACCATCAAGGTAAAAACCCAGACTGCCTCAACCATTACACAGCGGGTCTGGATGGTCAGCGGTATGCATAAGGTTGATGCGCTTACCCGCATTCTTGAAACAGAACCCTTTGATGGAATGATTATTTTTGTTCGAACCAAAAATTCCACGGAGGAGCTGGCCGGGAAACTGCAGGCCAGGGGCTATGCGGCAGAAGCGCTGAACGGAGATATGGTGCAGGCGTCTCGGGCGCGTACTGTCACTTCGTTAAAATCAGGGAAAATAGATATCCTGGTTGCGACAGATGTCGCCGCCAGAGGGCTGGATGTTGAACGAATCAGCCATGTCGTCAACTTTGATATTCCACATGATACGGAATCCTACGTTCACCGGATCGGTCGTACCGGTAGAGCGGGCAGGCAGGGGCAGGCAATACTGTTTGCCTCACCCCGGGAAAGACGAATGCTTCGGGCAATAGAGAAAGCGACCAGGCAGAGTATTCAGGAGCTGGTTTTGCCCACCACCCAGGATGTCAATGATGCTCGAATTGTTCGCTTTAAGGAACGCATTACGAGCATGCTGTCGTCGGACTCCGATTCCGATCTGTCCCTGTTCCAGGAATTGATAGAGCAATACCAGGTTGAACACAATATTCCGGCAATAGAAATAGCAGCCGCTCTCGCAAAAATCGTCCAGGGTGAGGAGCCGCTGCTTCTGAAAGAGCGGCAATTCAAGGAACGGCCGCCCAGATCCGGGCGATCAGGCCGGGATGACGATGGCAGAGGGAGACGACCGGGTAAAAGACCCAAAAGAGAAGGGGGAGATATTGAAACGGAACTCTATCGTATCGAAGTCGGGCATGATCATGGCGTGGAACCAAAACACATTGTTGGTGCCATTGCCAACGAAGCGGATATAGAGGCCCGTTTTATCGGTGCTATTGATATCATGGACGACTACACAACGGTAAGTTTGCCGACCGGTATGCCCCAGGAAGTGTTAAGGCATTTACAGAAAACACGGATTCTGGGTATGCCGATGAAAATGTCTCGCGTTGATCAGGGTGATTACAAAAGGTCGCCACGTAAGTACAAATCCAGGGAGAAATCGAAAACAGGGGCGCAACGCAAGCGAGCATCCAGAACGGATTAGTTACCGTTCACTGGTAAAACCCTTGATAAAACCGGCCGGTTTTCTGTTACGGGGGTACGGGGTTGAGTAGATTGGCTGAAGCATAGCGCCATTGCGAGTACCAATAGCGCTATGCAGAGTGCTCCGATCAGCGGAGTTTGTCTGCTTGTCTATACGCGTTTGATGGTATGGGTCAATGGTGGCGGGCTATCAATAGTGTCATGCACTGGGCAGTGAGAATTGACAAAATCAACCAGATTTTTGATTTCCTCATCCGAAGCTGGAGATTTAATCGAAAAAACACTTTGAATATCAGACAACCCGACTTTGGCGTCAGGGTTAGTCCCGGTAAAGCCTCCGGTGTCCAGGGTGCCCTTGCACTCCACTTCAATGCTGTCCAGTTTGATGCCCATTTTATCCGCAGCCACTTTGGCCACGATGCATTTGCAAGCACCCAGAGAGGTCAGTAACCCTTCAATGGGATTCATGCCGGTATCTGTGCCGCCCAACTCCTTCGGTTCATCAAAAACAATTTTTTTGCCCCTTGCCTCGCAGTTTACCTTCAAACCGGAAGTGCTTTCCAATGCTGCGTTACCACTTAGTGACATTTTACTCAATTTTCGATCCTCCATTTTCTAATTTTAAACCCTGAATGCAGAATAGAATAAGCGGCTTTACAATTTCAAGTAAATTGTAAAGATTTGCAACGAGATAATTGTTTAAACAGGTAAACAAGTGCAACATAATAGTGATGATTGGATAGAGTCTGAAGAGTGTTCGCTCGTATTTGCCTCCCCGAAAAAAGCCACCTTGAGAGAAAGAGAATAATGAAATCCAGCGGATCTGTTTGTCGCATTTTGGTGTTGTCACTGTTGGCTGTTTTTTGCACAGCCTGTGGCGCAGTTGATGGAAAGTACACTGAACCACCACCTGTCAGACCTGACGTGAAAACGGTTAGACAAACAGGGAAAATGTTGAACGGCCCGGATTTTATGTCCGCGATTCGGTTAAACGATCCGATCAAGGCCGCGCTGGACGACTGGCTGACCTGGGGAAGGCCGCAGTTGTTAGAGGCCTATGAATACTATCAATACCTCAAGCCGCTGATTGCTCCGATTTACCAAAAATCCGGATTTCCCGAGTCGCTTCTGTTTGCAATGATTGCGACAGAGTCTGCCGGAAAGGCGCATGCCTATTCCAGAGCCGGTGCTGCGGGCCTGCTACAGTTTATGCGTTTTACGGGCAAAAAATACGGTTTACGGGTGGTTGACGGATTTGATCAGCGCTTGGATCCGGTTTTGGCCACTCATGCCAACGCCCGGTACCTTACTGATCACCTGAAGTTGTTTCACAATAATATAGAAAAGACGCTCGCCGCTTACAATGGTGGTGAGAATCGCGTGCTTGGCTTGCAGCAGCGGAACAAAGGCAAAGCGATTTGGGATCGTCACATTTTTTATGCTCTGCCAAGGGAAACCCGAGAGTATGTACCCAAAGTTCTCGCCGCAGCCTGGCTGTTTACGCACCCGGAAGACTTTCGGCTGGAATTTCCCGAGGTGGATAATCGCCTCGCCAGCTTGAAACTGCAAAGAGACTCTTCTCTCAGTGAGTTGACACTCTGTCTTGGGCAGCAATCCGTCGGTCACAAGGGATGGTTTCGTACCTTGCGGAACCTCAACCCCAAAATCAAACCCGGAGACGTACTGGAAAAAGGTGTAACCCTGGTCGTTCCTGAAGTAGTGAAAAAAGCCTATCACGCAAATTGCGCCACCACCGACGAGGCCTTTCTGGCAATGGCTTCGGAAATGCACAAGCTAAACTATCCCGATGGTTCGAATATGTTCTACTATGTGGTCAAGAGAGGGGATACCGCAAACCGGATTGCCGACAGGTTCCAGTGTGTCTCCACGAGGGAACTGGCAGCGATTAATAATATCAGGCCGCCCAGGTATACCATTCGTGTTGGTCAGGTGTTACAGGTGCCCGGTTGCTGACTGATGGCACGGGCATGGTCAGTGCGGTTGACATGCCTTCCCATTCGCATACACTGCAACCGGACATAATGATGAACTCACCTTCAGCAAGGCAGAAAAAATGAGTGAGGTAGTGTGGTTGACCGGTTGTGCGAGTGGCGTGGGCAAGCATCTGATGAGGGTGTTCGTTGAGAAGAACTACCGGGTAGTTGCAACCGACATTGACATTGACGAGTTGCAGGCTGTTGCAGAGAGCGAAAAATGGGTCAAACCGCGCTTGCTGGTGCGACGACTCGATGTAACGAGCCGGGCGGACTGGGAGGCGGTCTGCGACGATGTGCTGGCAAAATGGGGAAAAATTGATCGCCTGTTTAACATAGCCGGCTATTTGAAACCCGGTTTTATTCACGAAACCGAACCTGAGCAAATTGACCTGCACATGGATATCAATGTCAAGGGTGCCATGTACGGCAGTCAGGTGGTGTCAAAACTGATGGTTCGACAGGGCTATGGCCATATCATCACTATTGCGTCCATGGCATCTCTTGCTCCTATTCCCGGAATCGCCTTGTACAGTGCGTCAAAGTACGCAGTGAGGGCATTTTCGTTGGCGCTTGCAGAGGAGTTGCGACCTCGGGGTGTCTCGGTGTCGGTTATTTGCCCTGACGCAATCGAAACACCCATGTTAAGCCTGCAAGAGGACTACGAAGAAGCAGCATTGACCTTTTCCGGCCCGCAGGTATTAACTGTTGAAGACATCGAGTCAGTTGTGTTTTCAACGATATTGGGTAAAAAACCTCTTGAGGTATGCATTCCCTGGCGAAGGGGCGCACTTGCCAGATTGGGTAATGCCTTCCCGGGTATATCTTCCATACTTGCCGAAGCGCTAAAAAAGAAAGGTGCAAAAGAGCAGGAAAAACGAAAATCGGCCAGGAGTGTGAATCGAATGTAACTCCGGATTTGAAATGGTCGGCCATCACTTGAACCATCACTCGAAGAGTGGCTGCCCACAAAGGCCTGAGCAGATTCGTTAACGGCGAACAATGTAAGGTTAGCTGTCAAGCAATATCTCTCTCAGCCAGCAGTTTGCCGCGTCCTTTTCAATTTCATTATGCCAGTACAAATAGATGTCTATTGGTGCAATACCGATGGGCAAACGGTGAATTTCATTGGATAGCCGCCGGTTAAGAAGCAGGGCATAGCTTTCCGGCATGGTCAGCAGGTAGTCGGTGTTCTGCACTGCCTGACATGCCACAAAATAGTGTTGGCATCGTAATGCTATCTGCCTGGTCAGCCCCATTCTGGAAAACTCGAAATCTTCGAACCCGGTTCCTTCGGCTCTTGTGGATACCAGAATATGTTTTGAAGCCAGATAGGTATCAGTACCAAGGCCATCGTCCAGAAGCGGATGCCCCTTTCTGGCAACAACCACAAATCTGTCCTGTTTAAACTTTTGATGCCTGATCGTGTCGCTGAACGGGATGAATACATCCATGGCAAAATCAAGCTTTCCAGATGTCAGCAAGCTTTCTATCCGTTTTCTTTCAACTCTCTGGCTGACTATTCTGACTCCAGGCGCATTTTTTTCCAAAAAAGCCATCAGCTCCGGCAGGCAGGCGGCTTCGGTATTGTCTCTCAGGCAGAGCTGAAAAGTTCGTGTCGAATTGGCATAATCGTAAACGGATTGCGGTTGAAGCGTGCTTTGCAGAGTGGCGATTGAGTAACGAACATCGTCAATAATATTTCGGGCCAGTGAGGTAGGTTCCATTCTTGTGCCCCGGCGAACGAACAGCGGATCGTCAAATGCTGCCCTTAACCTGGCCAGAGAGTGGCTGACTGCCGGTTGGGTCAGGTGCAGGGCCTCACTGGCCCGGGTCAAGTTGCCTTCGTTATATATGGTAATAAATACCTGAAACAAATTGAGATCAATTCTTGTATTTATCATGTAGACACCTTTCCGCGGAAGCAGCTTTCGATAATAAACAGTTTTCCATAGAAACGACGAGCTGCGTAAATTGCTATCAATGTGAAAAAAACGAAAAACTGGCGTTTGGCAGCAGGTTGCGGTAGTTTACCACGCCAATAATGCAGGTCAGGTACACAACATACCAGGTACATAACATACAAAAAGAGAGTAAAGCGTGGAATATAAAAATGCTACCCCGTCAGGCCATAGCCAGTCCGGCAAGGTCGGTGTTTTAATCACTAACCTTGGATCGCCTGATGCTCCTGCCAAAAAAGCATTGATCCCTTACCTTAAACAATTTCTCTGGGATCCGAGGGTGGTAGAACTGCCACGCCTGATCTGGTGGTTTGTCCTAAATCTGGTAATTCTCCGGGTTCGGCCCTCTGCGTCAGCCGCCGCCTATAAAAAAGTATGGACTGAACAGGGGGCACCGTTAAAAAAAAATACCATTGAGCAGGCCAGGGCTTTGGGTGTGGCGTTGAAAAAAAAGTGGGGTGACCGGGTTGAGCTTGACTGGGCTATGCGCTACGGCCAGCCATCGATTGAACATAAGGTTCAGGAGATGATGAATAAAGGTGTAGATAAGCTCGTTGTGCTTCCTTTGTATCCACAGTATGCCGCAGCTACAACCGCTTCAACCTTTGATGCTATAGCAAATGACTTTTGCAGGAGGCGCTGGATACCTGAATTACGTTTCGTGACCTCTTACCACGACAACCCTCTTTATATTGAAGCACTGGCAAAAAGCGTGGAGCAGCACTGGTCGGAGTTTGGTCGAGCACAAAAACTGGTGTTGTCCTACCACGGAATACCGGTAAAGTATGTGCAGAGGGGGGACCCGTATCAGAACCAGTGTTATAAAACGTCAAGTTTGCTGGTCGAGAGACTGGGCCTGAAAGAAGATGAGTATATGATTACCTTTCAGTCACGCCTGGGAAGAGAAGAGTGGTTGCGCCCCTATATTGATGAAACCATGAGGGCTTTGCCTGAAAAGGGGGTTCGCAGTGTTCAGGTAATGTGTCCGGGTTTTTCTGCCGATTGTCTGGAAACAGTGGAGGAGATTGCAGAAGAGAACCGGGAGTATTTCCTGGAGTCTGGCGGTGAAAGATTTGAGTATATTTCTGCACTGAATGCGAGAAGTGAGCACATCACTGCCCTTGCCGCCCTGGTGGAAGCAAATATGTCAGGCTGGTTGGACGCTAACCTGACTGATCAGCATTGTGAAAACTGAAAAATACGAGACAGCCGCTGTTTATCCACTTATCCACTCGCTGAACTGAAATATGTTCAAGCTGAAATATGTTTAAGAACGGATACCGTCTTGAATATATTGTCTTTAATCAATTTAGCTTTAAATGATGCGATGTACTATTATACGCATAGTTGTGTTTTACTGGTAAGACGAGATGACGACCAAAAGACTTGAAATGAGAGACAAAACGGTTTTTGATGGTGTTGTGTTCAAGTTTGTTCTCAAGGTGATTTACAAAACCTGGTTTAAACTGGCAGGCTGGAAGGTGATTAACGTGGCCCCCAAGGGGCTTGGTGTGACCATAGCTGCCCCCCATACCTCGAACTGGGATATTGTTTATGCCCTGGGCGCCGCGATCCTGTTTGATGTGAAAATCTATTTTTCAATCAAGGAAAGCTGGTGTCGTGTGCCGGTACTCGGATCGTTTATTCTGTGGCTTGGTGCTATGCCCATAAACCGTCAGACAAGGGGGCAGGGGCAGGTTGAGTTGATAAAACGCTTTGTGGAGCGACATAAAAACGCCGGAACCGTCTTTTTTCTGTTTACCCCGGAGGGCACCAGAGGGGCAGTGCAGAAGTGGAAAACCGGGTTTTATCATGTTGCCAAAGATTCGAATCTGCCTGTTTTTCTGGCAAAGGTTGATTATCGAACGAAGGTTTCAGGTGTATTCCACTCTTTTGTTCCCACTGGCGATAAAAATGCTGATATTGAGGCAATCCAGGAGTCTTATAAAAGCGTATGTGCGAAGTATCCGGAAATTCAGTTTCCTGTGTACAAAGGGCCGTTGCCTGAAATTTCAACGGCTGAAGTGCGTGTCATGCAGGCCATGTTCGCCTTGAAAGGTATGGCAACTCAGGCTGAAATTGCTGCCAAAGCCAGGTTTGACGAGTTGAGTACAGATATGCTCGATTTTCTGGTTGAGAAAGGTATTCTTGAACGGATTTCCACTGGTGGCAATGTGGTCTCTTATAAACTGACCCTGGCGGGCAGTGGCTTTTTGCTTCACATGACACCTACCTTGCGCTAGTCGCTCTATCCATTGCGGGTTGACTGCGTTATCAATTGCCGGGCCAATAGCTGAAGGTCAGGTCCGGCGGCCTTTTCTGTGTGACGGTTATGCCTGTTTCCGGTTTTGGTCTGCATTTGGCGAGCCGGCTGGCCTCCTTGTGTATTGACCAATTATCTAACGTCTACTATTCTCACCTTATGGATAAAATTCAGGTTATTACCTGAAATACGTCTTGTTCTCCTTTACGCCTTGTTCTTCTTTATTTGTCTTCTTTACCCGGGTACAAGTATTTATTTCGGGCACAAGTTTTCATGGTATCGGGATAAAAAGTCGATAACGTGTTGAGTTTGATCAATTTCCGTGCCCTGTTCATGGGGACCCGATTAACTACTATGATGGTTCGTTATAAATTAACATGAAAATCAAGTTTATTGGTGTGGGGTCAGCCTTTACGACGAACGAGTATTATCAGTCGAATATGCTGATTACTGCACCCACGGGTAAAAAAATGCTGCTTGATTGTGGCTCTGACGCGCGCTTTTCTCTGGCTGACGCTGTTGCGGGGGGAGTTGATCCTTTGTCCGAACTTGACGCAATTTACGTTTCCCACTTGCATGCTGACCATATTGGCGGGTTGGAGTGGGTAGCCTTTTCCACCTTTTTTAATCCTGATTTGCATACCTTGAAACTGTTTGTCGAGGAAAGCCTCATTGAACCGCTCTGGCATCACAGTCTCAAGGGCGGGTTGGCGTGTGTTGAAGGCAGGTTGCTTACCTTGCAGGATTACTTTGCCTGCACCCCCCTCCGAAGCGGTGTCCCGTTTGATTGGGAAGGGGTGCGCCTGACTCCGGTCAGAATGCCGCATATGAGTTGCGAAGAAGCAGACCTTTTCAGTTACGGTCTCATTCTTGAACAGTTGAGCAACGGAGCCAGCGCGTTTGTTACCACGGATACCAAATACTGCCCCGAAATACTTGAAGCCATACTACCCGGGGTTGATATGGTTTTCCATGACTGTGAAACCTCGTCACAGCCTTCAGGGGTTCATGCTCACTATAATGAGTTGTGTTGTCTTGATCGGAAAGCGCGAGCAAAGTTATGGTTATACCATTATCTCCCGTCCCCGGATCAGAACCCGGAGAGTGACGGTTTTCTCGGTTTTGTAAAAAAAGGTCAGGAGTTTTCCCTTGGCGAGTAGTGAGCAGTGAGTAGTGAGTAGGTTGGCTGTTTAACGCCCGATTTGACAAGCCAAAAAAACCTGCTTCAACCGGTTATAATCTCCCGGCAGAACCGTCGCGTCAACGGCAAACGCCAGTTTGAGGTTTCGTTATTCTGGAACTGGCAATGAAGGCTGTCTTTTTTTTAACTGGATTAACCGATCCATCCTGGCCTGAAAGTAGTTACTTTGGGCTTTCAGGTCGGCCTTGTGGGATGCGATTTCTTCGATCAGCTTGGCAATTTTCTCTTGTGTTCTTGTCATGTCATTGATGAGCTTGTTACTGACCTTCTTTCCCGATCTTTCAGCGTCTGCAGCCTGCGTCTGATATCTTTCAAGTTTGTTGTTTTGCAGGAGGATGCTTTCTTCTTTTAGTGTTATTACTGAATTGATATCGTCAAGCTTTCTTTGCCAAATCATAATGATGTCATCGGGATGGCTGTAAAGCCGCAATAGTTCCCTGTCTTTTCGGAGCTGTGCCTCCCGGGCTTTTTGACGTTTGGATTCTTCAAGTGCAGCAGCATCACGCAGCCGGATCTGTTCTGGCGTTAAAGCCGGAGGGATAACCTTTATGACCCGGCCGTTTTGATTTAGCACTTCATAGCCATTTTTTACCAATTCTGGCGGCACAGTGATGCCAAGAACAACCACACCATTGGCGTCCTTGTATCGATAAAGGCTCCCGGCACTGACCGCCGATGCCTGAATCAGGAACACTGCAGCAAGGAATGCTGGTAGTAGAAAGCGGAATAATTGCATCGACGGTTCAATTTTTTTACTCTGTTTGATAACGAGATGAACTCACCGGTACATCACCGGTAATTATGTTGCTGGCTGTGTTCATTTCATTACACGTATAAGTGAAAGATGCCGCACGAATCAGGGCGTTACAGTTCAGAATAACAGAAAATGGCCAGGTTGAAAGATTTTGCTGGAAATTGTTGTCGCCGGTTCATTACCATTTGTCAAGTTTTAACCGCAGTTTTCGCCTGAGAAGGGGAGGTTACGCCGTATTTTTCACGATAGGCAGCGACCTGGTCGGCGTATTTTCCCGATTCGGTGTTTTCAGTGCGTAAAAAATCCAGCAAATCATTCAGGGTGACAATGCTGGCAACCGGGATGCCGTACTGTTTCTCGATTTCCTGTATCGCAGACAACTCACCTTGACCTTTTTCCTGCCTGTCGAGTGCGATAAGAACACCGGCGGGTGTGGCACCCTGAGCGCTGATTATTTCGATGACCTCTCGAATGGCTGTCCCCGCCGTAATCACATCGTCAACAATCATTATTTTTCCATTCATCGGGGCGCCGACAATGGTTCCGCCTTCTCCATGATCTTTTGCTTCCTTTCTGTTGAAGGCATAGGGCGTATCAGTCTCGAAGTCCGTTGCCAACGCAACAGCCGTGGCCGCCGCCAGGGGGATGCCCTTGTAGGCCGGGCCAAACAATACATCGTACGAAATGCCGCTGTCATTGAGCGCTGCAGCGTAGAACTTGCCCAGTCTGGCCAGTGCCAGGCCGGTATTAAACAAACCGGCGTTAAAAAAGTAGGGGCTGGTTCTGCCCGATTTCAGAGTGAACTCGCCAAACCTGAGCACTTTTTTTTCTATTGCGAATTGAATAAATTCTTTTTGATAGTCTTGCATCAATGAATAAACCCCAATCTGTTCTTTTTCAGAATAATCTAATTAGGTATCATACACCTAAACAAGAACAGGAAACATCTATGCGCGTAGTATCAATAAGTGTGAATGGTCTCAAGCAGGCCACAGAAAAGGGTTTTTTTGACTGGATGGTAAAACAGAATGCGGATGTAGTCTGTGTTCAGGATATTAAGGGTAAAGCTTACGATTTTGATGATGACAAATATCATCCTGAAGGCTATGAGGTGTATTTTCTGGACGCGGAAAACGTTCAGGATGGTGGTGTGGCGATTTATACCAGGCATTTTCCCAAAGCTGTTATGTATGGTTTTGCCTATGAACCGGCTGATCGGGAGGGGCGTTTTTTACAGGCAGATTTTGAGCATGTCAGTGTCGCGTCCATGTTGGTGCCCTGTGCACTGGAAGACGTAAACAGGCAGGAAGACAAGGATAGCTTTTTGACTGCCTTTATGTCTCATTTGCAAAAAGCATTGCGTAAACGAAGGAAGTTTATCTTTGCCGGCAACTTTCAGACTGCACACCTGGTCATGGATGCGAGTCAATGCTATCACAAAATGGATGTGTCAGGTTTTTACCCCGATGAGCGGGCATGGTTTGATGAGGTATTTGACTCCCTGGGCTATATCGATGCTTTCCGGGAAGTCTGCAAGGGTAAAAATCAGTATACCTGGTGGCCCGAATCGGCGAAAGGGCGGCGAAAACAGTCCGGTTGGAGAACCGACTACCAGATTGCAACGGGTAGCCTGCAACCATTGATTTACAACGCATTTATCGAAGATGAAACGAGGTTTTCAGATCATGCGCCCGTTATCGTTGATTACGATATTGATCTCCCCTAGCCTGTCATTGTTTCACCCTCAGCGCGTTAGTGTTTGAGGGTGAAATGTTGGTACCGGCGTTGGTGACTAGCTGCCCTCTTTCAGTGCCTTTTTCTGGAGTTCGAAGATTTCACTGATCCCTTTTTTTGCCAGAAGCAGCATGCTGTCGAACTCGTTCTGGTCAAATGCTTCTCCTTCTGCGGTACCCTGGAGTTCTATAAAGCCGCCTTTATCTGTCATTACCACGTTCATATCTGTTTCAGCGGCGGAATCTTCCGGGTAGTCCAGATCCAGAATAGTATTGCCTTCGTAAATACCTACTGAAATGGCACCCACCATCTGTTTTATTGCATTTTCCTTTATTCGTCCCGAGCTGACCAGGTGGTTAATGGCGTCCGCCAAGGCTACGCAGCCACCGGTAATAGACGCAGTTCGGGTTCCGCCATCTGCCTGAATAACATCGCAATCAATGGTGATGGTGTGCTCACCCAGTTTTTCCAGATCGACGGCTGCCCGTAATGAGCGCCCTATCAAACGCTGGATTTCTACTGTTCTGCCACCCTGTTTGCCACGAGCGGCTTCGCGCCCCATCCGTGAGCCGGTAGAACGTGGCAACATGCCATACTCTGCGGTTACCCATCCTTTATTTTCACCGCGCAAAAAGCGGGGTACCGAGTTTTCCACGGAAGCGGTGCAGATGACTTTGGTATCGCCGAATTCGATCAGAACTGACCCTTCAGCATGTTTGGTGTAGTTGCGGGTAATAACAATGTTTCTGGCTTGATCAGGTGAACGGCCACTTGGTCTCATGAATAATCCCTGGTTGATATGCTGTATAAAGTGTGAAATGGCAGGCTGGCTGTACCCTGCCACAAAATAATTATCGGGTTTGCATGGAAATTGGCGTCAGTGCTTCAGTGCCAAACAAGGTAGTCGAATTATGGCAGTCGAAATCTGACTGGTGGAAATGTTATCATGCAGCACGCTTGATTGCAGAAAAAAATGAGCAATAATGCCAATTGATTATTAGCCGGGGAGGGAAGCATGACCGGAGGGGGGAGTATCATTAAGAGGGGAGAGCATGATTAAAAGTATGACCGCGTTTGCGCGCAAGGATGTCGAGGCCGAGTGGGGAGGTTTAACCTGGGAAATCAGGAGTGTTAACCATCGTTATCTCGAATCTCACTTCAAGTTGCCTGACGGCTACCGTGAACTGGAAACCGCTCTTCGGGAATGTCAGAGAAAGCATCTTAAACGGGGCAAAATAGATACAGCACTTCGTGTAAAAATGGTAGCCGGGCAGAATGAGACGCTTGAAGTCAACTTGCCCCTGGTCGCAAACATCAATCAGATAGCCAATCAAATCAACCGTATTCTGGATAACCCCGCACATATCAGTGCGCTTGAAGTGATGAACTGGCCAGGTGTATTGGGCTCATCGGAACCAGACTCCGCCGCAATCAGCGGTACTTTACTGGAAAGCTACGAGTCAGCAATAAAGCAATTGCTGGAGATCAGAGAAAATGAAGGGCGCCGGCTGGAGCCACTGTTTCACGAGCGCCTGGATCAAATCGACAGCATAGTTTCGCAGGTGCGCGGCCAGTTGCCCGATATTCTCAGAAACCAGAAAGAATCCATTGAAGCCAAATTATCGGAACTGAAAAGCGATCTGGATCCTGCCCGTATAGAGCAGGAAATGGTTTTGCTGGCACAAAAATCCGATGTTGCCGAGGAACTGGATCGCCTGGAGGCCCATGTCGAAGAGGTGCGGCAGGTGCTTGTTCGCAAAGAGCCGGTTGGCAGAAGGCTCGATTTTTTAATGCAGGAGCTGAACCGCGAAGCCAACACCCTGTCTTCCAAGTCCATCGTGACAGACACTACTCGTGCAGCGGTAGATTTAAAGGTCATTATTGAGCAAATGCGGGAACAGGTACAAAACATCGAATAGTTTTTTACCAGTCCGGGAATGTCATGGAAACCCTGTTATTTAATTGTAAATTCAGGGTTTTTTTTCGTCCAAATCGGTTGGCATATCTCCGTTAAAGCCTGCCTGTCGGGTGGTGGGTAGAATGGAGGGCAGAATGGTGGGTAGCCATTGTGGATCCTCCATAGTCTAGGCCACCGATTTTGTGATAGTCCCACAACGGGACTATCGGATCACCCCAATTGCCATAGCCGGCATTTGTGGCAAGCCTCTGCGTAGCCTGGAACGCCGGGGCTTTACCATGCCCCGCACAGACAAAATTGGTGGCTTCATTCCATCGCGACTATTTGAAAGTAGTAATCCCGGTTTCTCTCAACTCTCAATACTCGCCTGAATTGGTGGATACCCTGAGTGTTTCCGGAAACAACACCGCATCAATTTACGAAGTCGATACCGGTGGATTGTCAGCAAGCGCAAACGCCATATACGAAATTCTAAAGAAAAGACTTGTTGCAAAAGGCTTTGATACCTTCATAGATTGTTCCGGAGAGGACGCCGGATGTGGATTTTATATGCCTCGCAGGTTGGCACCAACCGGGCCTAAAATGGTGTTCTACGATGCTTTCCCCGGATTCTGGAATCTGAATTCTGGAAGTTTTTTCATGTATACCGGGCGTTTGCACAAAAAAAGTGAAGACTTTTACATTGCCCTTGTAGTGAGTGAGGATATTGTCAATCGCAAGGTATTCTACTCGGTTGATTTGTTGAGAGTAAGTGAACCACCACAAGGGATTACCTTCGACCATGCACTGCTTCCCGTCAGAGGTGAATCTCGGCCAGTAAAAATACCCGTTCAGACAGTGTATTTTGAATTCGGGAGCACAGTAGTAACAGATTCTTTCCTGGATGATATAGCTCGGTTGGTCACTGAATTAAAACGAAATCCTGGCAGGTTGGCGTTAGTAGGGCATGCTGACAAGTACGGCGATCCTGTCAAAAACGAACAGCTTTCCTTTGAGCGGGCATTGTCTGTGGCGAGGCTGATGACTGAGAAGGGCGTACCCAGAGCTGACCTGGTCACTATCGGGCTTGGCGCTTCGCATCCGGTTGGAGGTAAAGCCAGGGTAAATAACAGGCGAGTTGAAATTATGCCTTTGGCCGAATTGGCCGCAGACTGAATACTGATGACAGGCTAGATAAAGGGATAAGTCATGTTTAGGTCTTTGAAATCCTTATTAATAATTTTCTTGCTGCCATACATGGCTCAAGGTAATGACCAGAATTCGGGTGCTTTGTCCCCTAAACTGTCTTATATGGCCGATGTGGTTCAATTTAATGCAAATTTCCCTGCCGAAAGGCAAACAAGTCATGTGGTGATGTCTCGATTCGGAGTCAGAGTGGAGACTGTTGGAATGTTCGGCAGCCCCGGAGAGGTGGGCGTGTATATTCAAAACGTTGAAAGTGGGCACTCCTGGCTGGTTAAACCCGAATCAAAAATTTTTGCTCCGCTCGGCTTTAACAAGGATGACAACGAGGATAGCAAAGCGGCCGAAAAGGCCTCTGGAATAATGGCTACAAATGCCTGCCCGGGAGACTCGTCTTTAACCCGCAGAAAGCATTTGGGGAATAAAAAATACAGAGGCATTAATGTGGAGGTGTGGAGCTGTGGCAATGATCATTTTCAGTTCTACAGCCCATATTGGGGGATGGTGATAAGGGAAGAACTGCCGGGGCGAAATGTTACCGAGCTGGCCAGGTTGCAGCGTATTGAGCCAAAAAGTGCCTTGTTTCAACCACCCGGGGAATACAGCAAAGTATCGCTGGAAGAATTTTATTTTGGTGTGGGAGAGCTTCCCGAGTACAGGGAAAGTCAACCAGATCAAAATGCCGAATTGTGAATGACAGAAATTCTGTTGTTCGCAAAAACATCGCCATTATTGGCGGACAACTACAAACCAAAGTTTACAAGGAAACTGTAATATGAATTCTATGATTCGTTCAGAAAAGTCAGGCAAACGAAAAAAGTCGCTGGGTCAGGGTATGACGGAATACATTATCATCGTAGCCGTGATAGCAATTGCTGCCATTGGTGCCTTCGGCTATTTTGGCGACACAGTTGAAGGTCAGCTGGCGGGTATCGCAAAAGAGCTGTCAGGTGAAGACGGGAGTAGCGCACGTAATCTGGCCAAACAGGCATCCACTAACGCTTTCACGGTGGCAAAAGATAACAAAAACACACTGGCTACATACCATGCTAATGAAGCAGCTGGCGCTGGTAACCCATAACCCCAGGACCGGATTATTCCCGGTCGTTTTCCCAATTTGACAGGATGCTTTGTCATGAGCAGGCTTAACAACACACAACGTCTCGGCAATGGTCAATCAGGTCAGTCGTTGCCTTTGATATTGGCATTTGTTGCTTTTGGATGTTTGATGACATTGATCTTGTTTAACACGGGCAAACTTGCTTCAGAAAAATCTCACGTGGTTAATACCGCGGATGCGGCGGTCTACAGTGGATTGGTTTGGCAGGCAAGAGCTCTTAATTATCTTGCCTATACCAATCGGGCAATGGTGGCCAATCAGGTTTCCATTGGCCAATTTGTCAGCTTGAAATCCTGGACAGAGTATGGCGCCCAGACCGCCACAAATATTGACGAAGTTGGACAGTTTACCCCCTTTGCCTGGCTGACAGGCGGGGTCGAGGGGGCGATGGTAACAGTCAACGGAGTAACGGGCATCGTTGCGAATGTGGCAGTTCAGTTTATAGATGGAGTCAATCGAATGCTCTCCGAGTCTCAGGAGGCAGTGTATTTATCCAGTTTTGCCATAACTCCCAACCTGGTTCGGGAGGTGGTCAGGGAAAACAATAGTAATTACAAGGTTGATTCTGCCTACAGTGTCGTCTCTTTAGGGCAGAATGCGGCTGCCTGGAATTCATTTGTCACAAAATACAAAGATGAAGATGGCATTAATCGAAAGGTTGATTTGATTAACAGGTCGAAAGATGCGTTTACCAATAATCGCGGTTGGAAATTTGGCTCGGTATTCATAGCGCCCAATATAAAGGTCAAGGCAATCAAGGAAGGCAAAACTGCATTGATGCAGGATGGTGACGACTTTGCCTGGGTGGGCAAAGATACCCTCTCGATTCATGTTTCAATTTGGGGGTGTAGCTGGAAGGGGTGCGGCTGGAAAACCCATGAGATACCAATCGGCTGGGGTGGTGCCTATGCCTCCGGCGGGATGCGATATCCTCACAAGTATTTTCGTAGCAATAAACGAGCAGAGAGACTGGCTGATGATGATCTGGCGTACATTGGTGGCTATACAAAAGTTAATCCCTATCATGACATTAAGGAACTCTCGGAAGAAGACCCTCGTATTCAGCTGAAAATTGAAGTGTATACGGATGACAGCAACATCCGGACATCGACAAAAATGACTTCGGTGGGTTCACCTGGTTCACCTGTCAATGCCACCAAAAAAACCGGATTGGGTCCAGGAATGTTCTGGGCTGAAGAAAAAACAGCAAATAGTCAGCTGGCTTCAATGAGTATGGGGGAAGTGTATTTTGAGCGACCTGAAACGCTCATGGTCAACGGCCAGGAGAAGAAAGAGTACGGAAATTTATTCAATCCCTACTGGCAGGTACGCTTGACAGATATTCCAGACACAGAAAGGTTGGCTGTTTGGATGCTCAAAGAACCTGGCCTGGCGAGTGGTTCAGTGGGGGTTGTCACCGGGCTGGACAAATATACACAAGGTATTCAGGACGAAATAGAAAATATCAACGGCCTGAAAAACTACAATGCCTATCAGCAAACACAACTTCCCTCCCTGAATGCTGAGAAGGTACAAATTGAAAACCGCATTGACTCTGTTAATGGAAATATTACCAGTCTGGAAAATGAGTTGACCATTGCTGAAGACATGGGGCTCGGCAATACAGATTATTCGAAAGAGCAACTTGGCAACTTGGTACAATTACACAAAGACAGATCCGGGTTGCAGAGTGAACTGGCATCTGTAAATGCCGACATCGCTATCATCGAAGCAACATCAGACCAGGCTGACATACTGGACTCTCAATTGTTGGCAGCGAACTCTCAAACCGGCCGGTTTGGTCTTTTATCCGACAAGGCCGACAGTTACAGAGCCTCCTTTGAGCAAGCCCGGGACAGTATTGGCAACTATGCAAATCCTTCTGTCTACGCATCGCAGCTTCAGAATTTTGTTGGCAACGGGCAAGACGCACTCCAACAGGCGCTAAGTATGAATCTCATTGGCGGTATCGAGCAAAAGGTCAAGGGAGCCACGGATGCAATAGTTGATGGCTTTAATTTTGCGGATATCGCAGGTGCAACCGCCAAAGGACTGGCTTTCCGGTTTGGCAACTTCGATATTTCCGGGGCAATACAGTCGGGCAAGAAGAGTATTACCCAGCAAATAGACAAGACGGCTGCCCATGTTTCCGGGGAAATTCAGCGAGTAATTAATGAAGTTGAAGTCAAGATTGTAGAAACTGAAGCGGCTATGAACACTGCTATCGCAAGCACCCGGCAGTCAATCAACGAAAAAATTGCTGACTTGAATAACCGGATAGATAATCTTGACCCGGTAAAAAACGAAATGTTAATCAAAGAGTTAAGCTTGCAGGTTAATCGGCAACACACGCTTTTGATTAGTGAAACTGAAAGAATAAAAACATCTTACCTTAATGAAATCGACAAACTGAAAGCTAAAAAGACTGAGGTAGCCGGTTGGATTGAACCTGAGACAATGAAAATGGAATCAGAAATAACGGCGGCAGGAAATGAGTTTTCCGGCCAGGTTCATGGTTTTAGAAACGAATTTTAGTCAGCAGGATGCCGCTTGATATGATGATAGTAAATCAAAAAGGTAACGCACTGGTTGAGTTTGCCGTAGGTGCTGCAGTTTTGGTTCCCATGGTATTTTTTATTCCGGCGATAGGTAAGATTGGAGATGTAAACCAGTCAACCGAGCAGGCCGGTCGCTATGCTGCGTGGGAACGGACGGTATCCGCTACGGATAACAAGTCCGATGCCGTATTGGAAAAAGAGGTGCGTAACAGGTTCCTTGCCAGCCCTGATCTGTTGATAAAGTCCAACAGAGATGGCGTTAGTGGTTCGGTAAACCACTATTGGGCAAAGGGAACTGATCAGGATCAACATAGTTTGATGCTGTTTAGTAACGGTGAAAATGGAGTCGAAGTCAGCTCGACAAATCAATCCATTCCAGATGGGCCTTCCAGTACTTTCTCTGAAGGAATCGCCAAAGCCGGTGAAATGATGGCTGATGTTATACCTGACTCGCAATGGGGGCTCGATGGCAAGGGGCTTTACACTGCGTTTATCAAATCAGAGATAGATATCAGTGGCTTGTTTGCAAGTGACGCCAATTGTAGCGGCAACGGAACAGGTAACACCGTTTGTGTTCAGAAACATAATGCCATTTTTGTCGATGACTGGAGTTCAGGGTCGACTGGCATTGCCGAAAAGAGGACGCGCACTATGGTTCCGGCCGGAGTGTTTCGACCTGTTGGAAACGGGATTGCGGTTATCGGTAAGGCAGTTCCAGTGTTCAAAGAGCTGAAACGCATGAGAAATGCATTTGGTGAAGTTGACAGTAATATTCCTGTGCTTGATCGGTATGGAGACAAATGAGGTTCAACATGAAGGGAATTCTGGCTTCCATAATAGCTATTGTTTTCACTGTTCCTTGTTACGCATTGGCTGGCAGTGAAGAGGTACCCCTGGCTTCCGGCATGCAGACAAAATGGGTTGGACAAGACATAGTTCACAACGGGTTGAAAATGTCCATTCAGAAGTTCAATTACTCCGGGCAACCAGAGGAATTGATCGGTTTTTACAAGAGTGTATGGCATGCAGGCGTTCAACCCGGGTTGCCCGGATTTATTACCGGGTCGGCGGGTGGCTGGATGGTACTGAGTCGGCTTGAACAAAATCAATTGAAAGTCATTCAATTTAAAGATACCGGAAACGGTATTGAAGGCTTTGTTTCCGTTTCCGATATTGGAAAGGTCTCGGTCAGAGAGGGGTTTGATCTGCCCAGAATGAGCGGGAGCAGGCTGATTTCAGAAACTGAATCGAATGATTCCGGAGCGAAAGCGACTACGTTTATTCTGCAAAATGACTTTTCCATGCAGTCCAATGAAGAGTTTTACCGTACCAGACTGGCTGACAAGGGGTGGTCTTTGGTACACAGTGATCACGTTTCAAACAATGCCATCATGCTGATGAATGGTGCCCGGGGCAGTTTGGAAATCACTATTTCATACAGTGATCGGGGAAAATCAACGGTTTTTGCTAACCATGTACAAAGGTGACCGGAGTTAATGAATATGAATATGAACAGGAATCGAAACCGGCAGGCAGGCCATGTTATCACAGAGTGGGTAATTTTGACTTTTCTGATAACGACGGTGCTTTTTGCTCCCATCCCCGGATATGATCAATCAGTTACGGCAATGCTAATGGAATCTATCCGGGATTTTCATAAAAACAGTTCATTCCTGATATCTTTGCCTTAGTGAGCGGGGACAATTTGTAATGGAAATTACACAAAGAAAAAGGCCCCCCTTAAAGGGGTTTATCATGTTGCTCGTTTCACTCATTGTAGGAGCCGTTGCGGTTTTTGCATCGAAAAACTATATCCAGAAACAAATTCAGTTTTACCAGTCACAGATAGAAAAAACTGAAGAAATGGTCAACGTGGTAGTACCAAAAAAGAAATTGGCCAGGGGGTCAATAATAACGAGTCAGTCTCTCGCGGTACGGAGTATTCCAACCCAGTATTTTGACTCAAACTCGGTGCAACCCGAGAACTATACAGTGGCAATTGGTCAGAAACTGAATTTTGATCTTGACGAAGGTCGCCCCTTGTTGTGGGCGCATCTTGATGGGGGGTTGGCTCCGACATTTTCTGGAAAAATTGAAGATGGGCTAAGGGCCCTCACTATCCGTGTGGATGAAATCAATTCTATCTCCGGTTTTTTGCAGCCAATGGACAACGTCGACCTGCTGTTGACCTATCAAGATGAAAAAGAAGGCAAGGTTACCTACCCCATAATGCAAAGTTTGCATGTGTTGGCAACGGGAGTAAAAACTGTTGTCGATAAAACGGGGCGCTCAGCAGTAAACAGATACTCGACCATCACCGTGCAGGTAACTCCCGAAAATGCCATGAAAATAACATTGGCACAGGATGTGGGCAAAATCACTGCCACTTTGAGGCACCCTGAAGACTTGAGCCCGATGACCAAAGACGTACTCACAGTCGCGGATATTTTAAACAAGCCAAAGAAAAAGATAGTTAGAAAGAAACGGGCACAAAAAACCAGGCCACGTATCGATTTCATCATTGGTGGCGTTTAGCAACGGCGTTACGCCCGAGTGAACTTAACATGTAGGGAAAAAAGAATGAGAAGGAATGTCAGTGTTGTATTAACTGTATTTGTATTCTTCTTTGCACAGATGGTACGAGCCGAAACCCGGAATGTTGACATGTTTGTTGGCGAAGTCAAAGTGCTGGGAAAGTTTGACGTCAGTCGCATTGCCGTTGGTAATGGCAAAACCGTCAAAGTTGAAATAAGAAATGAAACAGAAATTATACTCATAGCCGAATCAAAGGGAAGTTCCTCCATACGCCTGTGGTTGAAGGATGGATCGGAACGGGATTTTAACGTTCGGGTATCGGGTTCAGACCCGGAAACCCGGATACGAATGGAAAGTATGATACGAATTCACGTGAAGATGATCGAGGTTCGCAAGAGCGCATTGGAAGATATCGGCATAAACTGGTCAAGCCAAATCAACGGCCCTGCCCTTACGACTGCAGGCGACTTCATTTCAAATGGCTTGTTCCGAAGTAACAGCAATGCCGGCCTCTCCAATCTGCCCTTGAATGTCAAGCCCTTTTCCACTCACTTTGGCATGGCCTCCTCCATAACATCACAAATTAACATACTGGCATCAAATGGTGACGCGACAACCCTCGCCGAGCCAATACTTAGTTGTATCAATGGTGGGACCGCATCATTTTTGGCCGGTGGAGAAGTGCCATACCCGGTTACAGGCTCAAATGGGCAAACCAGTGTAGAGTTTAAAGAATATGGAATCCGGTTAAATATTAATCCGAGAGCCGATAATAGCGGAAACATATTTACGAATATTCTGGCCGAAATCAGTCAAATTGATTCTGCCGTAACGGTTTTGGGTGCGCCGGGAATCCTTACCCGCCGGACGCAGACCCAGATAAACCTGGTAACGGGTCAAACTATTGTTATCGCCGGACTTGTCAATGCTGAAAGCAGTGAAGATATAGACAAGGTTCCTTTTCTCGGAGATATCCCCATACTGGATAACCTGTTTAAATCAAAGACGTTCCGGAACCAAAAGTCCGAACTGGTGATTTTCATTACTCCTGAAATAGTCAAGCCGCGAAATATTCAACTGAATAAACGTGAACTGCGCATTTATGATTTTGCCGATAAAAAACTCGAAGCCATAAATAATGATGTTGGTTTTCATTTAATGGATTAGGTGCGTCATGTTTAATATTGTGTATCAGGAAAAGGGCGGAAGAAGGAAGCGACTCGATTTTAACAGTGAGTTTTGCGCAATCGGCTCTGATAAACGGAATGATTTCGTCATCAAAGACAGGAAGGTTGCCAAATTCCATGCAGAAATTCGCCTTGTAAACCATAACAACTGTATTGTTAAAGATTTGGGCAGTAAAACAGGAACCTGGGTAAATAGTGAAAAACTGGCTGGAGAAAAGCTGATTGATGGCCATGACGAAATTGTTATTGGTGGTACCAAAATCTGGGTGTTTATCGAAGTTGGCAGCACATTCGAGCATGAACAGTCTGATATGGAATTGGCCAACCCGGGTACTGAAGAGCTTGTCTCAACTTATGAGAAATCCGACACTCCAATTCCGGAGATAGATGATGCACTGAGTAAATGGGTGCGAATTGTCCATGAACAACTGATATCTCAAATGGATTTGAGGCGGAAAGACATACACAAAATGTCTGATGCAGACCTGCGCACGGAAACCGAGGCTCTGATTGATCTCATATTGCGGGGGTTAAAGGAGCAGATTGATGTGGATGTGGAAGTAGTCAAAATGAATGTTCTTAACGAGGCCATCGGATTAGGGCCTCTGGAACAGTTTTTATTGGACGATGATATCTCTGAAATCATGGTGAACAACTATCGTGAAGTGTTCATCGAGAAAGCCGGGAGGCTGGCAGCCAGCGAGTACGTGTTTAGTAGCGACCAGGCCGTGCTATCGGTTATTGAACGGATAATTACACCCGTTGGACGCAGGATCGATGAATCCAGCCCGATGGTGGATGCCCGTTTAAAAGACGGTTCAAGGATAAATGCGATTATCCCGCCGCTGGCTCTGAAAGGCCCTGCATTAACCATTAGAAAATTCAGTAAGAAAAGACTCGTTATTGATGACCTGGTTGAATATGGTTCATTAAATGTAACCATGGCGGAGTTTCTGCGTGTTTGTGTCGAATCCAGGAAAAACATTGTCGTTTCTGGCGGAACGGGAACGGGTAAAACAACATTGCTAAATGTGTTGTCAAGCTTTATTCCTGACTCGGAAAGAATTATTACCGTCGAGGACTCTGCCGAACTCAAGCTGGATCAGCCTAACCTGATCACTCTGGAATCAAAGCCCGCCAACCTGGAAGGCAAGGGGGGAATCTCAATTCGGGATTTGGTCAAAAATACCTTGCGTATGCGGCCGGATCGAATTGTGGTGGGAGAGTGCCGTGGCGGGGAGGCGCTGGACATGTTGCAAGCCATGAATACCGGTCATGATGGTTCGTTGACCACCATCCACGCCAACACCCCCCGTGATCTGGTGTCACGTCTGGAAGTAATGGTGCTGATGTCGGGTATGGATTTGCCGATACAGGCTATCCGCGAACAAATTGCTTCCGCAGTTGACATTATCGTGCAGCAAACCCGTTACCCATGCGGTTCAAGAAAAATCAGTCGTATCACCGAAGTTGTGGGTATGGAAAGCGGGATCATCCAGCTTCAGGACATCTTTCTCCTTCTACGAAGAATTAATCGAAATTGGAACCAAACTGGATATTGGCATATTTCAAAAACCGGGGGCGAGCACAGATGACCGATATTAATCTTTCCATTCTGATATTCGTTTCAAGCACAGTTTGTGCTTTTGCCCTGATCTTTGCAGTGACTCATTATTGGCAATTATACCAGTCACGTTTTAAAACCAATGCCGACGAAAACCTGCAAAAAATGTTTATGTTTGTGGACGCAAACAGAATATTTGCCGCGAATATAGGTTTTATAATTTTTGCTCCTCCGATCGTGTATTTTTTTTCAGGCAATATCTTCTATGCCGTCCTTGTGTTCCTGGTCATTCTTGCCACTCCCAGGGTCACCATCAAGTTGATGGAAAGCCGACGAAGGTCGAAAATTGTATCAGCATTACCGGACGCCCTGGCACAGATTGCTGGCAACCTGACGTCCGGTGCAACCTTTACCTCCGCCATTGAACATATGGTGAGTGAAACAAACGGCCCTATTTCTCAAGAATTTGGTCTATTGCTAAAAGAACAGAAAATCGGCATAAGCCCACAGGACGCGCTGGCAAACCTGGCTGAAAGAGTGGATCTTGAAGAGATTGACCTGGTAGTGACTGCCACACTTATTTCAAGGGACGTGGGGGGGAATCTGGCTGAAACATTTCTTCGGTTGTCTCATATGCTGCGCCGTAAAATCGAAATGGAAGGAAAGATCAAGGCATTGACTTCTCAAGGCAAGCTTCAGGGCTGGGTCGTTGCCGCTTTGCCGTTCGGGATTATCGCCGCATTGACAGTGGTCGAGCCCCAGGGGATCGAACCCATTTTTTCGACCATCCTGGGTTGGGGCTTTTTGACGGTAATAATTATTCTGGAACTTATGGGAGCGTTGATGATACGGAAAATTGTATCAATCGATATTTAGTATGGACATTATGCTCTGGATTCTTGTTTTGCTGATTGGACTGGCGATGACCTTTATGGTCTGGTCGGTGTACCGTATTTTCAGTTCCGTTCCTGAAGAGGATCGCTCGTACCTTGACAGGCCTCCCGCCGGGTTCAGGTGGTCCTGGCCTTTGATCAATATGATTGCCTACTACCTGGGTGATTTGATTTCAAAAAACTATCGGTACTCAACCGGCCTGCGTTTGCGGCGGGCAGGAGTTGAATACACATTGAATGTGGAGCAATTTTTCGCTGGTAAGGTGTTGGCTTCTCTTATCGCTGCTTTGTTGGTGGCTCTGGTTCAAGGCATACTTGAAAACCCTTCATGGTTATATTGTGTTCTGGCCGCTATCGGAGGATTTTTCTACCCCGAAATCTGGTTAAAGGAAACAATGGATGCCCGCACCACGAAACTGTTTAAGGCGCTCCCCTTCTATCTGGACGTCATTACACTTTCTGTTGAATCCGGAACAAGTCTCACCAACGGGATTAACCAGGCTGTTTTAAAAGGGCCCGAAGGGCCTCTCAAGGTTGAATTTGGCCGCGTTTTGCGTGACATAAGAGCCGGTAAACCAAGAGTGGAGGCGTTACGCGATTTCAGCGCAAGAGTCTCGATGGACAGTGTAAGCAATGTCGTTAGCAGTATGATTCAGGCGGAAAAAACAGGCGCTCCACTTGGGCCGGTGCTTCGGGCCCAATCGGATCAGTTACGTTCAGAGCGATTTTTAAAGGCCGAAAAACTGGCGATGGAAGCGCCGGTAAAATTACTCGGGCCTTTGATTATGTTTATTTTTCCAACGACTTTTTTAGTCATTATTTTTGTCATGCTTAGCAAGGCAATAGGCGAAGGTGTGATTACCTGGGCGCCCCTGGTCTGGGCATTTTCGAATCCATAGAATAGTGCATATTTGAGTAGTTTCAGAGGAAGTATGATGGTAAGTATCAACCTTGATTCAATTAAGACGGTGACGAAAACGTTGCCGGTATTACTCGGTTTGGTGATGATTGGCTGTGGGGACACAGCACAACTTCCCCCCGGTGCGGAAGTGAGAATCAGCCCTGCAGAAAAAGAATGGACGATTTCTCCAAATACACAAATCGACCAGAATGGTTTTAGCACCTGTATCATTGACCCCGGATACTATCAGGATGAATTTGTCACAGTCTCTGTAGCAGATTCAGAAGGGCGTTTGATCGGAGGTGCGGAAATTATTCTTAGCCTCAATCTTTCGGCTAACACCTTCTCCGGGTCTGCAGTTTTGTCTCTGTTTGATGATATCAACGGTGATTTTATTCCGGATGAAAATGAGCTGGTAAGTGGCATGGATGATGGCATTTATGTCACGACTACGGATAAATATTCGGGAGCCAAAAATCTTATTGTCAGAATGAACCTGTCTTGTACCTATGTAGGTCAGTTGATGGTCGTATCGGGAGGGTACTCCTCCTCGGCCACATTCAAAACAGTAGAGTGACCTGGCTCCAATGAACCGTATTGAACTGAAAAGAAACGGCAAGCCTGATTTTGATGATCTTGGGCTATGCCTTGATGTCGCTTCCGGTTTTTGGTCGAGGCTAAAGGGTTTACTGGGAAGGAGTGACCTTGCGGAGGACAGGGGAATCCTGATCTATCCCTGTAACCGGATTCATACAATCGGAATGAAGTTTTCGATTGATGTGATCTTTTTGAGTAAAACCGGAGAAATACTGAAAATTGTCAGTGATCTGCAGCCCTGTAAACAAGCCGGTTCAAAGGGCGGATATTTTGTGATTGAGCTGGCA
>PDPE01000040.1 GCA_002747395.1 Pseudomonadota bacterium | reverse complement strand
AACAGAGGCTCAAAAAAGCAGTGAGGTGATGTGGGTGAAACTAAAAGCACCCACATTATCATGATGAAAACTGGATTTTTCAGGGTCGACTACTTACATAGCTACATATCGAGTGGCTGTATGATGAATAACGAAGAAATTGACGAGCGGGGCGAAGCAAAGCAGGGAGCAAAAAAATGGCGGAGAGGGAGGGATTCGAACCCTCGGTACCTTGCGGTACACACACTTTCCAGGCGTGCTCCTTCGACCACTCGGACACCTCTCCCGCGCTGAGGGGCGCTACTCTAATACAAGTTCACCTCAAAAGCAATATAAATACCCGGGGATAAGGTTGGAACAAACTCATCTTCCCTTAAAGAGTCCGGGTCGATAAGCGCACAATGATACCCACTGATCATCCGTCAGGCTTCCGTACATGTCTGCCGTTGCCGGGCTCAGGTCGTTGACTGTGTCTTCGAGTTCCCTCAGCAATGGAATGGCCTGGTCCAGTTCGTTTGATGCGTCATCAAGCAATGTCCATACTTTCAGGACCTTGCTACCTATACGGCTGGTGTAGCCACTACCAATGGTGACCATCCATATATCCATCCCGAGCAATGACTTGTCCCAGTGGGTGACGCTGGCATTCTCCTTGATTTCCAGAGCCTCCAGCTTTTGATCCAGGGCACTTTTCTCCTGAATCATTTTGGATTGAATGGCAAGAAGAAGTTCGAAGATCAGGCCGATTCGCTCCTTGCTCATTTTATCGGAGTAGTTGAGCGCTTTCGATAGTTGCGACGAACGATCAATCACTCGTGCCCGAAACACAGCGCTCATCGCCAGTATCATGGCTCGTGTTACCCTGTCGTTCCGCTCCAAAATATCCAGAAGATGGCCGGTTTTGGCTTTTAGATCCTTTACCCGCTTGCGATGCCTTAACCATTTGAAAACAACGTCATTTATCGCTTTCATAGAGGCTTCCTTAACTCCCTGATCCTGGTGAACGTGGGGGAAGAGGTGAATGATATTGTGCAACACATCAATTATTGTATTAAACCTAACACAAAAAATGGTTTTTTGCTGACAAAAACGGATATTGCAAAAAACAGGCGTTGCCAAAAACAGGTGCTGCGAATAACAAATAAAGCCTGATCGGGTGAGTTGCAAGTAAATGAACCGGAATGGAATAAATACATTGATTGATGGATAACGCCTCTGCTAGAATGGCCCCTCTTTGTTATGGTGACTTCTGTTGGTCTCCTCGCAACGTGAAATCGTTAACCCGGTCAGGCCCGGAAGGGAGCAGCCGCAGCGGTGAATCGTGTGCCGAGATTTGGCTGGCGGGAGTCGCCACCCTTCTTTGATTTGTCTCTCTTGTGGCAATGCTTTCGGAATCCTGCTTGCGGAAAATTTTGCATAATTTGCGCTTCAGGCCTGCATAAGTTATTTTTTCGTCGTAATACCACGAGTCGTAATACTGCGAAATGGTGGAGGGTTTCTTGAGTCTGTAACCCTGCATGGCATATGTTAGTATTTGCTGCCTGTTTTACAAAACAATTCATATCAGGATTTTCTGATCAGCTGAACACCTATGAGCTACCAAGTATTGGCCAGAAAGTGGCGTCCCGGATCTTTTAAGGAAATGGTGGGCCAGGAGCATGTACTCAAGGCACTGATTCACTCGCTGGACAGTCAGCGTCTCCATCATGCCTATCTGTTCACCGGCACCCGGGGGGTGGGCAAAACGACCATTGGCCGGATTCTGGCAAAATGCCTGAATTGTGAGGGTGGTATTACCTCCGAGCCTTGCGGCCGGTGCACCAGTTGTCTGGAAGTGAATGAGGGCCGTTTCATCGATCTGATTGAAATAGATGCAGCATCCAGAACGAAAGTGGAAGACATGCGCGAACTGCTCGAAAATGTGCAGTACGCACCCACAAGAGGGCGCTTTAAAGTGTACCTGATTGACGAGGTGCATATGTTGTCCACATCCAGTTTCAATGCGTTACTGAAAACCCTGGAAGAGCCACCCTCGCACGTCAAATTTTTATTGGCGACGACCGATCCCCAGAAGCTGCCGGTTACCATACTGTCCCGCTGTTTGCAGTTTAACCTGAAAAACATGCCGGCAGAGAAAATCGTACATTACCTGGAACTGATACTGGGCAAGGAAAATATTGTTTTCTCGACGCCTTCCTTGTGGCTGCTGGCGCGTGCAGCTGATGGCAGTATGCGTGATGCGCTGAGTTTGACGGATCAGGCCATTTCCTATTGTCATGGCAACCTGCATGAGTCGCAAGTCAGTGAAATGCTGGGTACGGTTGATCATGCCCGAACCCATATACTCATTGACTGCCTGGCCAGGGCCGATGCAAAAGGCTTGCTTGAGGCGAGCGCCGAAATGGCACAGTTCTCGCCCGATTACCGCGAGCTGCTGGCAAACATTATTGATATTCTGCACCGTGTGGCCATCGAGCAGGCAGTGCCGGGAGTGACGGATAATTCGCTGGGTGACCGGCAAAATATCTGTCAGTTTGCTGCTTCCCTGACCGCAGAAGATGTTCAATTGTGGTATCAAATTGCCCTGGTGGGGCGTAACGACCTGGAAATGTCACCGGATTTGAAAGCAGGCTTCGAGATGGTATTGCTCAGAATGCTGGCGTTCAAGCCGAATATTCAATCCGGTGAAGAGCTTGGCAAGCCGGTTGTGTCGGACTGCCCGGCAGCGCCAGATGAACCGCAGGGCACGGAAATCCAGGTGCCACCTGCGCCAGAACCGGATTCAATACCGGCGGAACCGGAACCGGAACCGGAACCGGAACCGGAACCGACTCCGCATGTGGACATGCCGGGGCAGCAGCCCGAAGAAGAAAGCATTGGGCAAGTAAGCGTTCACCCGGCATTTGAGCGGATTCCTTCCAATTATGACTTGATTCCTCCACCTTGTGACCCGGTCTCTCCACCTTTTGAACCGGTTCTTCCATCTTATGACCCGGCCGCCGCACTGGCTGAATCTGATGATGTGACATTGCCTGACGCACGAACTGACTATAAAACCGAATCCGAATCCGAATCCGAATCCGAAGTTGAAGTTGAAGTTGAAAGAGCCAATTCCCCTGGTGGAACAGAAAACAGTGCTGACCATCCACCTTTTGTCTGGGTCGAACATTACAAGGACATTGGCCTGAGCGGAATGACGCTAAACCTGGCGGCAAACTGTGCCTGGGTTCAGAAAGATGACCGGCATGTGGAGTTGCATGTGGACAGCGGAAATTTCAGGTTAATTACCGGTGTGCACAAAAAGCGGATTATTGAAGCACTGGCAAAGCGGGTAGGGGCCGGTGTATTCATCGAGCTGGTAGAATCAGAGCCGACAATCGAAACTCCTGCTGAACGCAAAGACAGGTTGGAAGAAGAGCGGAGGTTGCTTGCAGTCGAGTCTATCAAGCAGGATAGGAACGTCAAGGCTATTGTTGACGCGTTTCAGGCCAGTATTATTGAAAAAACGATTGCACCCATTGATTAATTCTGATGTTTGGAGATTGAACCTGGTCGCTCCCATCCAGGTGATACATATCAGTAATAAAATGGTAGAATGCCGCTTTATCGATCCGTCGTTTTGGTAAACCGGCCATTGAATGAAAAACGGACAACGAATATAAAATAAACCTCTTATAGTCAGGCAGGTACGAATAATGTTTGAAGGCGTAAATATGGGCGACATCGTGAAACAGGCCCAGAAAATGCAAGAGCAGCTACAAAAGGCTCAGGAAGAATTGGCGAATGCCGAGGTGACCGGAGAATCAGGCGCCGGGTTGGTTAAAGTGGTGATGAATGGCAGGCATGATGTCAAAAAAGTAGAGATAGACCCCTCTGTAATGGAAGAAGAGAAGGAAATGCTCGAAGACTTGCTGGCGGCCGCAGTCAACGACGCAGTAAGAAAAATAGAAAACACCAACAAAGACAAAATGGCCGGCTTTGCATCCGGCATGGGTATGCCGCCCGGTTTTAACATGCCGGGGTAAATTTGTTGTCTTTGTCTCCCCTTATTGATCAACTTGTCGAGTCTCTGAGCTGTTTGCCGGGCGTTGGCCGCAAGTCTGCCATGCGAATGGCGCTACACTTGCTGGAACGGGATCGGGCAGGCGGTGCGCAGCTTGCCGATGCGTTGCAAAAATCCATGGCTTTGGTCAAGCGTTGCGAGCAATGTCACACCTTTACCGAAGAGTCCCTGTGTGCCATTTGCCGGAGTAGCAGGCGGTCAGACGAACTGTTATGTGTTGTTGAAACACCGACAGACTTGCAGGCGATTGAAGCACTTGGCTCCTATCATGGCAAATACTTTGTCTTGATGGGGCACCTGTCCCCCATTGAAGGACTCGGGCCGGATGAAATAGGTATTTCCGATCTGGTAAAGCTGGTCAGAAACCGGCGGTGCAAGGAAATTGTCGTGGCAACCAATCCAACCATGGAGGGTGAAGCTACGGCTCATTACATTGCCGATGTGCTGGAGGACGATGATGTGTCGGTAACCCGTCCGGCACAGGGGCTTCCATCCGGTGGAGAGTTGGGGTATCTCGATGGCTCTACCCTGACACACGCACTGACAGGCAGAAAACCATTCAAATGACTCTCTCTCAACCCCGGTTCCCCCGGTCTCCAACGTCTTCTCCACACTGTGAGTTTATTGATTCTCAGGGTGCCTTTGACGAGTGCATGTCGCTTTGCCTGAACTCCGAATACATCGCGATTGATACAGAGTTCGTCAGAACCACTACTTTTTATTCAAACCCCGGTTTGTTCCAGATTGCGGTTGCGAATCGTATTTTGCTGGTCGACCCCCTGGCAGTTCAGGATCTGTCTCCGCTTGCCAGGGTGTTGAAATCAAATGAAACCAAAAAAATCATGCACGCCATGGGAGAAGACATCGATCTGTTTAAACACAGTCTGAAAGTGTTGCCCGAAAATGTGTTCGATACCCAGATTGCTGCTGCACTTGTTGGTATCGGGCCGTCCATTGGCTATGCCAATCTGGTGAATCACCTGTTGTCGGTAGAACTGGATAAAGGAGAAACACGATCCAACTGGCTACAGCGGCCTTTAACCGACAGGCAGAAGTATTATGCGGCAAATGATGTGGTTTATCTGGTGGATTTATACCACAAGCTGTCCAGCCAACTTCAGCAAACGGGGCGAAAGGGGATTGTCGAAGAAGAGTGTCAGCGCTTGATTGGTGTTGCCGAAACAGGCTCTGCTCCAGAGTTGTACTATCTGAAAATGCGTGGTGCCTGGCGACTGACCAGGAAAAGGCAAGTCCTGTTACAAAGACTGTGTGCCTGGCGAGAACAGACAGCAATGAGCCTGAATAAACCCCGGGCACGAATCCTTCCCGATGCAGTGTTACAGCTTATCGTGGAAAAAATGCCTTCAGACCGGCGAGAACTGTCTGTCGCCGCGCATCAAAATCAGCAGGCTGTTCATCAATTTGGCCAGGAGATACTTGAGATAATCAACAATCGACCCTTGTCAGATGGGGGCACAGAAGGGCGGCGGACTGGCGCGACGACCGGTGCGGGCGAAAAAACCGAGGAAGACACCCTCGACAATTTTCTGCCCATTATGCCACCGCTGACGCCGCAGGAACAGGCGCTGCATAAAAAGCTGAAATCTCTGGTGCGCACCGTCGCCCGGCAGTCCGATTTTCTGCCAGAAACCCTTGGCAACAGCAAGGTACTGGAGGAGATGGTGTTCAAGTCCTGCGCTGCATCAAAGGTGGTTGTTCCCCCGTTTTATCAAGGCTGGCGCTGGGAAAAAATCGGTCGGCAATTGAGTGTTGTGATGCAACAGTATTTGGATAATAGACAATCAGGCATGAGTAGCGAATGAGTCAGGTGCGTGTTATTTGTTCTGTATATAAAAGTACCAAAAAAGAAGGTATGTACTTGTATGTGGACAAAAAAAATAAACTGGATGGCTTGCCGGAGGCCTTGCTTCAGTTGTTCGGCCAGCCGGTACAGGTTGTCGATTTTCTATTGACGCCAGAGAAAAAGCTGGCCGAAGTGGAGGCGGGCAAGGTGCTGGGCGAAATAAGGGAAAAAGGGTATTTTCTGCAAATGCCGCCGCAGGAGGAAAACCTGCTTAAAGCGCACAGGGCAGCAAATGGGCTGGACCCTGATATGGAAAAGAATAGTGGCGGTTGAATCGTCTCCCTTTTGGCAGGTCAAAACACTCGACGAGATGTCGTCAGAGGAGTGGGAGTCGCTCTGTGATGGTTGTGGAAAATGTTGCCTGCACAAACTGGAGGATGAGGACGACGGCGAGGTTTACTATACCGATATTGCCTGCCGTTATCTGGATGAACAAAAATGCCGGTGCATGATTTATCCAAAAAGGCTGGAAACAGTGGCTGAATGTATTTGTCTTACGCCTGATAATCTGGCCGGCGTACACTGGTTACCTGCAACCTGTGCCTATCGTCTTCTCTATGAAGGAAAAAATCTGCCTGACTGGCATCCGCTGGTGAGCGGTGATCGGGAGACGGTTCATCATGCCGGTTTTTCGGTCAGGGGTAAGGTTTTTTCCGAGGTTGGCATATCAGAAGATGAATGGGAAGATCATATTATTCTGGGAGTAAAGTAATGAAACCGGCTTTTTTATCGGAAAACAGCACCGCAAGGTTGGCTATAAATACAGAAACGCAAGATACAGAGGCACCGATCCATGATAGATGATGTTTTCAGAATAATCGGTGAGCAGGATCACTACGTGCTCGCCTGGGTCTGTTATTTGATTTCTGCAACCGGTGTGTGCCTGGTTTTTTTAAGGATGACGAAAAACATACCCTATCGTAGTTTGCGCCGGTTCCTGAGGTGGTCACTGGTGGTTTTATTGTATACGCCGGTTTACACCATGGTCGATGAAAACTGGATGGTTCCCGCTTTCCTGGTGGGGCTTTATGAATATGCCCTCGGCAATGAAGATATCGCAAAAAAGGCAGGGTTATCCTTGCTGGCAGGTATCGGTATTGTCCTTGTCGTTGTCAAGCTGGAGTTCTTCATCCGTAAATACCTTCATTTGCAGGCGGATTAGTTGTTCTGCCGAGCGGGCAGGTTGCCACGTTGTGGTTGCCGCAAAAACTGCTATAACTAGTGTATATGTTTGGCGTTTATCCGCTCTGCATCGTAGAGCTGTGCGGAACCGGATTCAACTGGAAATCCCATGCTTATACGTAAAAATTATCGCGTGCTCGCCTTTCTTGCCTGTTTTTTCCTGGTTACAGGCACCTTCACTCCGATTTATGCGGCTGACCAACCCGAAGATATTCGGGTTCTCATTGATATCTCCGGCAGCATGAAAAAAAATGACCCCAATAACCTCCGGATTCCTGCGGTCAACCTGTTAACCGAACTGATTCCCGATGGCAACAGGGCGGGAGTCTGGACATTCGGGCAATACGTCAACATGCTGGTCAAGCACGATATCGTTGACGATAAATGGCGAAAAATGGCCAGGCGACAAGCGAGAAATATCAACTCTGTTGCCTTGTTTACCAATATTGGCGCGGCCCTTGAAAAGTCGGGTGATGATTTGTTGAACCGGGAAAGCGCAAAAAATGCGCACTTTATACTTCTGACAGACGGTATGGTGGATATTGATCGCGACCCCGAAAAAAACTATGCAGAAAGGGAGCGGATTCTTTCAGACGTTGTTCGAAAATTTAAAGATGCCGGAGCCATTATTCATACTATCGCATTGTCAAAACATGCCGATTCATCTTTTCTGGATACCTTGGCGGTTCGCACCAATGGCACCTCGGAAGCGGTCGAATCTTCCTCGGATCTGACTCGCATTTTTGCGCGTACCTTTGACCAGGCCGTTCCTGCCGAGCAGGTGCCTCTTGAAGGGAACAGTTTTGATATTGACTCCAGTGTTGAGGAATTGACCGCGCTGATTTTCAAAAAGCCGGGTAGTCGGGCAGCAGGTTTGATCGAGCCGTCAGAGCAACGCTTCGATAGTAATAACAAACCCGATTACGTGAAGTGGTATCAGGATGAGGGATATGACCTGATCACGGTAAGGCAGCCATTCGAAGGTACCTGGACCATTGATGCCGACCTGTTGCCGGGCAGCCGGGTAACGGTAGTGAGCAATTTGCGACTGAAAACAGAAAAGTTGCCGACGAATTTTTTTGCAGGTGACGTACTGGATGTTGTCGCCTCATTCGAAGAAGACGGCAAGACCATTACAGATGCGGATTTTCTGAAGTTGATTGATGTTGATTTGACTATCAGGCGCGAAGACGGAAAATCAGGCACCAAAAGGCTCTCGAACCCTGATAACCCGCCAGCAGATGGAACTTACCGGGATAAGGTCAGCAAGCTTCGATCTGTTGGGCAATACGAGGTCAGCATCCTGGTTGATGGAAAAACATTCAAGCGTAAAAACCGGCAAATAGTCAATTTGAGATCCCCTCTTAACGTCGAGTTAAAAGTCGAACCGGGGAAAGGTCAGCAGGAGAGCGCTTATAATCTGGTCGTATCACCGCTTGGCGAAGAGATTGATTTGTCAAAAACCAGAGTGGCTGCCAGGGTGACAGGGCCGGACGGAGTCGGTGAAATCAAAGTGGTTTCACTCTCGCCAGAAGGTGACCGCTGGGTTATGCGCATTACACCGAAAAAAGGGGATGGAACCTATCAGATTGACCTGAAAGTGAAGGGTGTTAAAAAGCGTGGCGACAGTTTCAGGTTTGCGCCACGATCCTTTGAAGCGGTATTCCCGATTGACTCCGCTTCGAGCGGTGTGGTCAGCATTCCGGAACCCCCTGAACCGGAACCTGAGCCCGAGCCCGAGCCGGAAAAAGCAGTGGCAGAGGAGCCTGCACCTCCTGTTGAAGAGCCTCCCGAGCCGGAGCCGGTTATTGCCCCGCCCATTGAGGTGCCGGAAGACCTTGAACAAGATACAGTGGAAGAAGAGCCTGAACCTGCTGACTACTCTCTGTTATATCTCACAGGTGGAGGTATTGCCGTTCTCCTGGCTCTTGCAGGAGCAGGCGTTTTCTGGTTTATCAAAAAGAAAAAGGCACCTGCGGAAGAGGTTGACGACCTGGGCATAGGCGGAGGTGAAGATTTATTGGAGTCAGAGGCCATTGACATCCCGGAAATTGATGAGCCGGTGGCAATCGCCGAGCCCGAGGAGCCAATAGAAATTGAAGATGAACTGGACTTTGTTGATGATGAGCCCGAGCCCGTGGCAGCGGAAAAAGAAGCGCCGGGTGCGTCCCTACAGGAAGACGTGGCGCGGCGTGATCCTGACCAGGAGCCAGAGTTGGACGAAGGTTATACCAGTGAATCGGAAATTGATGAGCTGTTAGGGGAGCTGTCGGGTTCGGATGACGTGGCAGAGAGTGAAACCGCTGGTGATATGGCGGATGAAATTCTCGCTGAAAACGCGCCGGAAGAAGCGGAAGCAAAACCGTCTGGCGGGGTTGAAGGGGACGACGTTCTGGAAGACGATGACGATGAGGAATTTAATCTCGAAGACTTCGATATTTCAGATACCGATGACCTTATGCCCGAGGAAGAAAGGAAAGAGTAATTTCATTCTTTCGCTACATCAGCCTGAACCTGATCAGCCGGGACAAGACAGCGCATGTCGATCCCGGCCCCGCGCTGCGAGCAGCGGGGCCGGTTATTCTGCAATAGACCCGGATTTGATTGGCCGGATGATCGGTTCGGTATTACTGACTCATTTCCTTTTCAGAAAAAACGCCTTCAAAAAGCGGGCTGGTGAGGTAACGCTCACCAGAGTCAGGCAAAATCACCACGATATTTTTATCTTTGAACCCGGGTTGTTCGGATAACCTTACGGCTGCACAAACCGCAGCACCGCAGGAAATACCGCAGAGTATCCCTTCTTCTTTCATTAGTCGGTGAGCGAAGGTGATGGCATCCTCATTACTGACCAGCTCTACCCGGTCTACCATGTCCATGTCCAGGTTTTCAGGTATGAAACCGGCACCAATACCCTGGATTTTATGTGGAGAAGGCTGCAAGGGATCGCCATTTATGTGCTGGGTAATAACAGGTGAGGCTTCAGGCTCTACGGCAACAGAGATGATGTCTTTCCCCCGGGTGTGTTTGATATAGCGTGAAATTCCGGTAATGGTGCCGCCTGTACCAACACCGGCCACCAGCACATCAATGCTGCCGTCGGTGTCTTTCCAGATTTCAGGCCCTGTGGTTTTTTCATGGATGGCCGGGTTGGCAGGGTTTTCAAACTGTTGCAGCATAAGATAGTCACCGCTATTCCCGGCAACAATTTCGTTAGCCTTTTCAATGGCGCCTTTCATTCCTTTTGGCGGGTCGGTCAACTCGATTTGAGCGCCCAGTGCTTTCATGATTTTTCGTCTTTCCAGGCTCATGGAGGCGGGCATTGTGAGTATCAATTTATAGCCTCGAGACGCAGCGACAAAGGCAAGGGCAATGCCCGTATTGCCACTGGTCGGCTCGACGAGTGTCATGCCCGGCTTCAATTTTCCACTTTTTTCCGCTTCCCAGATCATATTGGCACCGATGCGGCATTTCACTGAATACCCGGGATTCCTTCCTTCGATTTTTGCCCAGATGTTACCGGAGGTAACCCGGTTCAGTTTGACAAGGGGGGTATTACCGATGGACTCGGAGTTGTCAGAGTAAATTTTTGTCATGTCAGTCTCTTTTATTGTGGTTGAGCTTGTTGTATTCGTTTACATTCTTCTTGCTGATTGCGGGCACCAAGGATAGCCCATATGGCAGGTCAAAAAACAGGTTTTCCGGCTAATTTAACCGGGTATTTGTGTGATTTGGCCATTGCCGGGCAAAATGCGGGCTAATATAATCGCAAGACAAATCAAGTTTACAAGCAGGAACAACCCTATGAATTTTACTGGTACCGAGAACTATGTTGCAACGGAAGATTTGCAAACGGCTGTCAATGCGGCGATTCACCTGCAGAGGCCACTGTTAATAAAAGGAGAGCCTGGTACCGGAAAAACCATGCTGGCAGAGGAAATGGCGAAGGCATTGGATATGCCGCTGATCTCCTGGCACATAAAGTCGACGACCAAGGCCCAGCAGGGGCTGTATGAATATGATGCCGTATCCAGGTTGCGTGATTCCCAGCTCGGTGATGACCGTGTGCACGATATTGGCAACTACATTGTCAAGGGAAAGCTGTGGGAAGCCTTTACCTCCGAAAAACAGTCCATTTTATTGATCGATGAAATCGACAAGGCAGATATCGAGTTCCCTAACGACCTGCTTCTCGAACTGGATAAAATGGAGTTTTATGTCTACGAAACGAAAGAGCGTGTGGTTGCGCGGAACCGTCCTGTTGTTGTAATTACAAGTAATAATGAAAAAGAGCTGCCGGATGCGTTTTTACGTCGCTGCTTCTTTCATTACATTACCTTCCCTGATGAAAAAACCATGAACGAAATCGTTGATGTTCACTTCCCGGGTGTAAAAAAGAGTCTGGTTCATGATGCCCTGGAGATATTCTTTGATGTTCGCAAGGTGCCTGGCCTCAAGAAAAAGCCCTCCACATCGGAACTGATTGATTGGCTCAAGCTGCTTATGGCAGATGAGTTGTCTGCCAAAATTTTGCAAGAGCATGACAATACGCAAGCCATTCCGCCGTTATATGGAGCTCTGGTGAAAAACGAACAGGATGTCACACTGTTGCAGCGACTGGCTTTTATGGCGCGACGACGTTCCTGACAATCTGCATCTCTGGACGACAGAGAGCAGCCCGATAGCGGAACCTCAACACCAACAAGAATCTGAAAGAACAAGAGTCTGTAAGAATGCTGATTGATTTTTTTCTTGAAGTAAGAAAGGCCAGGGTGCCGGCAAGCCTCCGAGAATATCTGGACTTGATTGAAGCATTGCAGGCTCGCCTGGCATTTGCTGACCTGGATGAGTTTTATTACCTGAGTCGACTGTGTCTGGTCAAGGATGAACGTCACTTTGACAAGTTTGACCGGGCCTTTGACCGCTATTTTAAGGGAATCGAGTCGTTGGATATGGCTCTGGAGGCGGCAATACCTGATGATTGGTTGCGAGCTGAATTCGAACGTCAGCTGTCAGAAGAAGAAAAGAGGAAAATTGAGTCTCTCGGCGGGCTGGAGGAACTTGTTGAAACTTTCAAGAAGCGTTTGGAAGAGCAAAAAAAAAGGCATCAGGGTGGCAATAAAATGATCGGCACCGGCGGCACCTCCCCGTTCGGAGCCAATGGCTATAACCCGGAAGGATTTCGCATCGGGCAAAAGCACTCCAGGCACAGGTCGGCACTGAAGGTTTGGGAGAAGCGCGGTTACAGGGATCTTGATGACAGCATTACCATTGGTATTCGGAATATCAAGGTTGCACTGAGGCGATTGAGAAAATTTGCCCGCCAGGGAGCGGCTGATGAGCTGGATCTTGACGGAACCATTCGGTCAACGGCCCGAAATGGCGGTTATCTGGATATCAACATGGTTCCAGAGCGTCATAATGCGGTAAAAGTGCTCCTGTTTCTCGATGTGGGCGGCTCGATGGACCCTCACATCAAAGTGTGTGAAGAGATTTTCTCTGCATGTCGGGCAGAATTCAAGCATCTGGAATACTTCTATTTTCACAATTTCATTTATGAGAGCGTCTGGAAGAATAATATCCGCAGAATGAGTGAAACCACATCTACCTGGGATGTGATCCATAAGTACACACCTGACTATAAGGTGATTTTTGTCGGTGATGCCAGTATGGCACCATATGAAATCAGCCATGCTGGCGGCAGTGTTGAGCACTGGAACGAAGAGCCGGGTGCGGTATGGATGAGGCGCCTGACAGATCATTTCAAAAAAAAGGTATGGCTCAATCCTATGCCTGAATCGTATTGGGGATCTGGTGGTTCCCTGGGGATGACCAGAGAGTTGCTTGAAGATGAAATGTATCCACTGACCCTGGAAGGGTTGGAAGCGGGAATGAAAGCGTTGATAAAGTAGCCGCTAACAGCAGAGAAGGTAAAGGCAAAGCAGGTAAAAAGTAAAGTAAAACTGAAAGCAAAGTAAAACTGAAAGCAAAGTAAAACTGAAAGCAAAGTAAAACTGAAAGCAAAGTAAAACTGAAAGCAAAAAAAAGCCGGTGAGGTTGAGGTCACCAGCTTAAACTCGGTTTTAGCCATGAATTGGCCGAATATGCAGTCAGACCAGACAAACACCGGTTTTCCTGCAGGATAATAATAAGCAAATATGGTTCCTGTATATAAATAAGTCTATATAATCAGGTGGATGGGGGATGCTGGCTGTTTTTTCGTTTCGAGAGAAGTTGGCAAGTGTAAAATATTTTGACACTTGTTGACGGGGGCTCAATATATTCCACATCGATGTGCACTGGTCTGTGTACGGTTCTATTGTTTTTTGGGATTCAGCCTTTGTTTTTGTCTGATCACTCCGGTGATATTGTTTGCATTTTTGCCAAATAATACAGCCATGGAAAATATCTTCATGTTAAGATGAGTGCCAGTTCGTTATCTACAAGGATTGGAATTTATGAAGCAAGGACTATTGCTTGCCCGGCGTGCGCTGTCGCGATGGCTGTTTTCATCCGCTCCGTTTCCATCTGCGCTGCTGTCCCCAATGTTGCCTCGTTCAATGTTGGTGTGCTTCATGCTGTTTGCCTCGATTCCGGCATGGACAAGTGAAGGCAGGTCGTTAGGTGATCAGGTAAAACAGTTGAAATCCGAGGTGAGGGAGCTGAACCGGGAGCTGTATCAGCTCGAAGAGTCGCTGATTAACCCGGCCAACACCCAGATTGCCGTATTCTTGTCACTGTCAGTGAACAATGCTTTTGACCTTGATTCTGTCGAGATCAAGATTGACGGGAATACCGCCACAACCTACCTGTATCGTGAATCCGAGCTGACTGCCTTGAAAAAGGGAGGGATTCAACGGCTTTATATAGGAAACCTCTCCTCAGGGGCACACACCATCTCCGCAGTGCTGAATGGTCAGGGAGAGTCTGAGCAATACTTTCGGCGTGAAAAAAACTATTCGTTTGAAAAAACGAGTAAACCCACCTTACTGGAGCTTCAGATCGTGAATTCCCGACGCAATGGTGAGCCGGAATTCAATGTGAAAGAGTGGTGACAGGTAACGGGAGTATACTCACGTGTTGACGAAAGTTTCTATTGTCACACTTCGTGCGATGCTGATTGCCACACTTGCCGGCTGGATTGGCGGAGCAACGGGTGGCCGCGCCTTCGCCGCCGGGAATCACTACACCCCCCTGCCTGTTGGACTGGCAACGCGATACGCCCTGTTTCATTACTATCAACACAGGGACTTGCAGGCACTTGCCAGGTTCCCCGAGACACACGAGTTTGTGCACCCTGACAACCGGTTGATTTTTCACAAGTCTGAAGCCCGTTTTGGGCTGACAGAGAATGCCCGGCTCGGGTTTACCGGGATTATGAGAGAGAACCAGGGCAATATCGCCGCAAGAGCGGCTTTTGAGCTTGGCAAGCTGGAATACCTTGAAGGCAACAACGCAGCAGCTCTGGACGCTTTTGAGCGAATCAACCAGATGGATAAAAAGTTGCTTCCGGTTTATCAGAGTTATCATTCAGCAGCCCTGATTAACGCAGGTGACAGCCGGAAAGCGGCCACCCTGATCGCCAGGATGGACCCCGGTATCTGGGCGGCCTATGCCTATTACAATCTGGCCAAAAGTTATCATGGCAAAGACAGCAATATGTCACGGCCACTTCTGGCCCTGAGGGTGTCTGGTGCCCTTAATGTTGACCAGGGAACAGGGGTTGATCAGGGAACAGGAGGTGATCAGGGAATAAGTGCGGATGAAACAGCACGTGCAGCCCGTATGGAATTGTCAGATCGAATTTATCTGGCATCCGGGGTTCTGGCCCTGCAGGAACAGGATAATGAAAAAGCCAGAAACTTTTTGAGCAAAGTGATGGTAAACAGTCCGTTCGCTCCCCAGGCTCTTTTTGCTCATGGCCTGACCTTTGCTGAAGACGGGAATTATCGAAATGCCATCCAGTCCTGGTATCGGGCAAAAAAGTATCCCCTTACCATTGAGGGAGTGTCTCGGGCCCATGCCGGAATTGCCTTTGCCTTTCTTCAGGAGGGTAACAGATTCAGGGCCATAGAGAGTTATCTGGAGTCGATCTCGGCCTACAAGAGAGAATTGAGGGTGTTGAATAAAATTATTCACACTATTCAAAAGATCGGTTTTTATCAATCCATGCTCAGGGAAAGTGAGCTGGATCGCCTGGACTCCTTTCTTGAAGAAAACATCAATACCAATACACCCAAAGCCGCCTATCTGGTTTTTCTTGCCCGTGAGAAAGCGTTTTACGGAAAAATGGAAGACCTGGTTTCCATGGAAAAGATTATTGCGTTACTGGACGATCATCTGGGCGATCTGGACATATTCCAGGGCATGTTGACTGATCGAATAAAGGGCTTTTCAAAAGCCAGGACTCGTATTCAAACAGCAAGGTACAAATCTGTGCTTGCCCGGGTGGATAAACAAAGCGCCCGGATTGACCAAAGCAGGAAAAATGCGGCCAGAAACAAAGACTTTTTATCGGTTGCTTCCGGCCAGGTGCAGCAACAGTACCAGAAAATCGGATATTTGCGTTCAAGACTTCAGAGGATAAAAAACAGTCAACCTGTTGACAGGCAACAATTCAAGGTAATGGAAGAAAAGCTCGATCGATTTGAAGGGCTGGTTATATGGCGCGCCAAAGAGCTTTTTCCTCTGAATATGGAAAAAATTGAAGAGGAGTTGGCGAGCCTGGCTTTTGAGGTGGATAGTCTTGAAGCTGCAATACGCAGAGTTGATGACGTGCTCTCGATCGGGCCGGTTTCTCTTGAAACAAAACTGAAGCAGGTGGCAAAGGCTCGCAAAAAAACAGCCGCATTGAAGTTGCGCTCCTCCAGGTTGCTGGTCGAGCTGGATAAGGAGCTCGGTGAAATCAGTATTCAGCGCCTGAAAGGAAAGAAAGAAGAAATTCAGACCGAGTATGAGCTGGCCCGGCTATCATTGGCCCGGCTATACGAAACCATTGCAAGGGCAGAACACAGCGCAACGGTAGAACAGGGTGCAAGGCAAGGCAAGGGAAGCTCCCGGAGTGAAAAGAAATGAGCAGCATTTTGTTCCACCTTTCCATTTGCAGAATCACGACGTTTTGCCTTAGGCGTTTGCTTCTCTGCTTGTGCCTGCTCAGCCTGCCAGTGCTGTCCGCGGAAAAACCGGCATTTGAGTTTGAACTCGATATTGAGGCGAAAACGATCGGTGACATTCGGCCTGCCCTGATCAGTTTTTCTGCGGGTTCCCAACCCAAAGTACCTGTAAGGGAGGTGATGCGTCGCTATCGGCTTCTGTTCGAAACATCAGATAACCCGAAAATCAGGGTTGAATCGCTTTGGCGATGGAATGAACTGGAGCATATTTTTGGTTCCGATGAGGAAATGTCGGAAGCAGAAGAGGTCAGGCTGTATCAACGGGCGATAGAGAGTTATGAGCAACTGCTTGCCGAGAATAACCCCGATTACCCGGTGGATGCCCTGTTATATCAGGCGGCCAAAGCGTATGACATTATCGGCAAGCGCGAGAAGTCGATCAGGTTACTTGAGCAGATGGCAAGGCGCTACCCCCGTTCCAGATATGCCACCGAGGCCTGGTTCAGGGTGGCTGAACACCACTTTTCTTCAGGTGATTATCTGGCGGCTGAAAAGGCATACCAAAAATCAATGGCCCGGGGGAGGGAGAAGCGCTTTTACGATAAATCCCTGTATATGCTGGGCTGGTCTCGGTTCAAGCAGTCACGCTATAACGATTCCCTGATCAACTTTCTGGAAGTATTGGATATTGCCTACTCGAAGGATCAATCGTTAAAAAATCTTGAACAGGGGCTTCAAAGCACGATTGATGATACCTTGCGTATTATCTCCATTGTATTCTCGTATTCCAATGAGCAGGATCCGGTAGCGGCCTTAATGCGATCGTCCGGTGAACGACAGTATGTTGACCAGCTCTATCGCAGCCTGTCGCAGTTTTATTTTGACAGGGAAAGGTATCAGGACAGTGTCAATGTGAACAGAAATTACATCAAACTGTATCCTGACAGCGCGGCCGCACCGATAATGGCTTACCGTAATATAGAAATCTACAAATACGCCGACTTTGTGACCGACTTGTGGAAGGAAAAGCGTGCATTTATTGACCAGTATGGTGCCAGAAAAGATATTCTTGCTTGCTCTGAGCCTTATATTCGAGAAGAGTTTGTAAAAGATGTGAAGCAGGTTCTGGGTGATCTGTCGCATTACGATTATGTCAGAGCCCAAAAAATCAGCAATGCAGCCCTGAGAAGCAAAACATTTCTGTCAGCGGCAAAATACTACGGAACCCGGGCCGACCTCTTCCCGAAAGATGAAAAAGCCGGCGTGAATCGTTTTATGTCAGGAGAGGCAAATTATCGCGCCGGCCAGTACGAGCGGGCGTCCGCAGAATACAGAAAATCTGCTTATGATTACCCGCCTCACGAGAAATCTGCCGAAGCAGGTTACTCTGCGTTGATATCCTTTAAAAAAGCGCACAGAGCCGAACTGAACGAGGTGAATGGTGCCAGTTCAGTCAAGCTTGACTATATTCAGCTGGCCAGACTGTTTGCGCAAAGCTACCCGGCCGATAAACGAGCCAAACCGGTCACTTTGGTTGCACTGAACGAGTTGTTGAAGCTGGAAAGATATACCGATGTCGCGCAGATAACCGGGCGAATGATCAGTGAAAACAGGTTTGCTTCTGACCGGGCAATGACTCGAAAAATCTGGCAGGCACAGTCCGCCGCCTATTTTAATTCGGGTGATTATCCAAAGAGTGAAAAATCATTTGAGAAACTTTTGGGCTTTGATGGACTTGACGCCAGCGAACGAAAACAGGCCAGGGAAAACTATGCAGTCTCTATGTATCGTAACGGTGAGGCGAGTATCAAGGCAGGTGACTGGCGCAGTGGCGTTGACCGGTGGGTTCGCATAGGTAAAATTCTACCCGATACCCAAGTCTCCAGAAATGCCGGTTATGATGCCGCCTCGGAGTTGCTGGGGCACGAAAGATGGCAGGAAGCAATCCCGATTCTGGTGGAGTTCAGGCAGGACTACCCTGATGATCCGCTTACCCGGAACATTCCTGATAAACTGGTGACCGCTTATCTGGAAAGTGGAAATACCCTGTTTGCCGCTGACGAGTACGAACAGTTGGCCAAAAGGCTTGAGGGCCAGGAAAAGGGCAGGCTGTCATTGTATCAGGCAGCGACCCTGTACAAACAGGCGGGTAAACAGGCTCACGCCATTCGCCTGTTTCAGGATTATGCCTGGCTGTATCCGAACCCCTATGATCCGGCTCTGAACGCACGAAGCACCGTTGCTGATTATTACAAAAGTATCGGGGACAGTAAAAATGAGTTGATCTGGCTAGCTCATATTGTGAGAGGCCATGATACCCAAAAACAGCCGGTTACTGCCAGGTCTGTCAGCCTGGCTTCCAACGCCCAGTTAAAGCTTGCCTCGGCAGACAAAACCGAATTCGAGCGGGTCAAGCTGACATTACCATTGCAAAAATCACTGGGCAAGAAGAAAAATGCCTTGAAAAAGGCAGTCGCAAGTTACGAAAAAGTCGCCTCTTATGGTGTGCCCGAGCATGTTTCGGAGGTTACTTTTTCGCTTGCAGACCTCTATTATCGGCTGGCTCGGGATGTTCTTGACTCATCCCGCCCTGTCAATCTTGATGAATTGCAACTGGAACAATATGAAATCCTGCTTGAAGAACAGGCGTACCCCTTCGAAGAGAAGGCGATTTCGCTTCACGAGCTGAATACCGAAAATACGCTCAAGGGGATTTATGACAAATGGGTGCGGGAAAGCTATCGATTTCTGGCTACTATGGTGCCTGCCAGGTATAAGAGAGAACTCCAGGGGATAAGGAGTAGCCATGCACTTTATTAGTTTCGCGATTTTTATGGCTATGCTGCTACTGGCAGGTTGCGCCAATCAGACAAGACAACCGGATGCCGGCCTTTCTCAAACCCTTTCGTCTTCTCATGCCGTATCGGTTGAAGCCGGAGAGCGTGCGGGAGAGCAGGGGCGGGCGGCGAAAATCGCGGCAGTCTCACCAGAGCTGAAAGGCCGGTTTGATGCCGGTATCGCATTGCTGGATAAAGGTGATTATCAAGCCGCAAAACCGGTTTTTATCGAGCTGAGCCAGTCCTTGCCTGACTCTTTGGGCGTGCTCGGCAATCTCGCAGTCTGTTATGAAAAAACCGGAGAGAAAGAGGAGGCCAGGGCACTCTATCAGGGCATTCTGGCGCAAGACCCGGCCTGGGCGATGGCGGCCAACAATCTGGCCAATATGTATATCGCCGAGGGAAAGTTTACAACGGCAGAAAGGATTTTTAGCGATGCATGGCAAAGCTCGCATCAGTTCCCCCAACTGGCTTATAACAGGGCTGTGCTGAACGAATTGTATTTGCATGATGCCCGGGCAGCGCTCAGGTATTATCAGCAGTACATTGCTGCAACGGGCACTGAAGACAGGGCGATAGCAATAAGAATCAAATTGTTGACCAGAAAGGTAAAGGAAGAAAAATGACGAGTCACCGGGTGATACACTCTGCATTTTCCGTGTTACTGTGTATGGCTGCCAGCTTTACCCCCATTGAGGCAGCGTATGGCCAGGTTGCACCTGAAGTCAAAATCCGGGGTATTTCAGTCAAAGGCAACAGTGAATTGCCCAAGGTGCTCTATGTGGTGCCCTGGCAGGCCGGTTATGGTCATTTTTATCAAGATAAACGCAATATAAAGGAGCTGGAAGGAACCTTTGAGTATATCGAGCCGGTTTTCGACGAAAAACAGCGTTATTTTAGAAAAAACCTGAAAACCGATATTCAGCCATTCAGTAAATACTGAAACAGATTCAGCAGGGAGTTTTTTCATGTTAGATACGACAATTCGATTTTTTCAGGAAGGTGGGACATTTATGTATCCCATTGCGGTGGTTCTTTTGGTGGGGCTGGCCATCGCAATAGAGCGTTTTATCTATCTTTCAATGATTAAATCGGCAAACCGCAGCAGCTTTGAAAAAGGGTTGATGCCTTTATTGAAAGCCGGGGATTACCAGGGAGCCCTGAAATTTTCAAAGGGTTCAAAAACGGCGATCAGTGCCATTATCGGCTCCGGGTTGCGTCGATTGCTGAATAAAGGAACCCGGGACGAAATCGAGTATGCCATGGAAGAGGGGCTCATGGAAACCTTGCCCCGTCTGGAAAAACGAACCCAGTATCTTGCGACTCTGGCAAATGTGTCAACACTGCTCGGGCTGCTTGGTACCATTATCGGGTTAATTGCCGCTTTCACCGCTGTTGCCAATGCTGACCCGGCAGAAAAGGCAAACCTGCTTTCCCAAAGTATATCGGTGGCCATGAATACAACGGCCTTCGGTTTGATGTCGGCCATCCCTCTCTTGCTGTTTCATTCGGTATTGCAAACCAAAACCAACGAAATCGTTGACAGCTTTGAGATGGCTGGCGTAAAACTGCTGAATCTGATTTCCGACCAGGGTGTCAACCTTTAGGTCGTTACGGCCTGACAAGAGGCAAACGCTGATATGAGACGTAAACACAGAAAGCTGGCTGCTGACACTGATTTGGATATTACGGCCTTTATGAATCTTATGATTGTTCTGGTGCCTGTTTTACTTATCAGTATGGTGTTCACTCAACGCAGTGTCCTGGATCTGAATTTTCCCGCGGATCAAAGTAATGAAGTGAGCAATCTTCCTGAACAACTGCAGTTGCAGGTAGTGATTCGTAATGATGCCCTGGTGCTGGCAGACTCGAAAGCGGGCTTGATCAAGCGTATCGACAACCTGGAAACCGGTTATGATTTCATCGGACTGCGGAATATGTTGAAACAGATAAAATCACGGTTGCCGGATAAAAAAGACATCACGATACTGCCGGAAAAACAGACAAGCTATCAGGTGCTGGTAAGCACCATGGATGCGGTGCGGTCATTCCCGGCGGTCGTCGCTGCCAGCCTGGTTGAGGCCGAGCTGTTTCCTGATATATCCATTGGTGAAGCGGCAGAGCCGGTTCAGGGCAAAATACAGCCAGACGGTTCAGGCTGACTCTGTGAAACGGATAAAAGTGAAACGGATAAAAATTATACCCGGCAGCAATCGGGCTAACGGATAGGCGGATAAATGGCCTTCATTGATTGGGCAGGCAGGGATTTGGAACAAGGGACTTATGAAAGCATCTCGAAGAGCGAAAAGAAAAAAGAGCCACTACCGGCGGATGAATCAAAAAGGACGCCTCAACCTGGTTTCCCTGATGGACATATTTACTATTCTTGTCTTTTTCCTGATGGTCAATTCTTCTGATGTACAAGTCCTGAACCAGGAGAGCAAGGTGAAATTGCCTGAGTCCACCGCAGATCACAAGCCTGATGAGACGCTGGTTATTGTGGTCACGGAAGAAGATATTCTGGTTCAGGGGCGAATGATCGTTCGCGTAGACACCATAGATGATGAGGCAGAGGTTATCGGGGCATTGGCAAAAGAGCTGGATTACCTGGCCAAAAGAGACGGGATCAGGATTGATCAAGAAACCGGTCAGGGTGGCCATATTACGATTATGGGGCAGAAAACACTGCCCTACAGTGTGCTAAAACCGGTGATGAACACCTGTGTAAATTCTCACTATACCCGGATTTCACTGGCAGTGAACCAGATATCGGAGAAAGAAGCATAATGCCTGGCTATGATTCCGGTTCCGGATTGCCGTGGAGTGAGAACCGGCAGGAAACAAGACGTTTCCAGTGTATTCTGCTCGCTGTTTTTATTATCGCGTTCCCTTTCCTGGTTATTGTCCCGACTATTGAACTTCCGGAACGGACAAGGGAGCAATTGGAAAAAAAACCACCGATTCTGGCAAAACTGGAAATAGAAAAGAAAGAGGTGGAAAAAAAGGAGCTTATAATACCTGAACCTGAACCTGAACCTGAACCTGAACCTGAACCCGAGCCGGAGCCGGAGCCGGAGCCGAAGCCGGAGCCGAAGCCGGAGCCGAAGCCGGAGCCGAAGCCGGAGCCGAAGCCGGAGCCCAAGCCCAAGTCGGAGCCCGAAACAGAGCCAGAATCGGAACCCGAATCAAAACCGGCGGAACCAAAGCAAAAACAGTCTGTAGAAGAAGCGCGAGAAGTTGCCATGTCAAGCGGTGTGCTCGCTCTGGCTGATGACCTCGCGGATATGCGCGATATGGTCGATAGCACGAAGCTGACGACGAAGCAGACGATGAACCGGACGATAACACTGAGAGCAGAAACTGTCGCACCAGAAGCCACCAGATTGGACAAAAGCGCGTTGACCGGAAAGAGTGGTGGTGTTGATGCAACCAGGATGAAAGTGCAGGCCGATCAGGTTGCACTGGCCTCCAGGGAAATAACCCGTTTGCAAGCCCGTAAAGAGGAAAAAAAGGCGATCCGGAAAAAGCAGGTTGAAAAACGTTCAGGAAAAAGAAGTAATGAGGAAGTAAGGCGTGTTTTCGACCGTAACAAATCGGCTATTGACAGGATTTATCAGCGGGCACTGCGCAAAAACCCTTCTCTGGAGGGCAAGGTGGTTCTCAGGCTGACGATAGAGCCGTCCGGGGCTGTGAGCAGTTGCGTTATCGTCTCATCCGAACTGGGCGACAAAAAGCTGGAAAGAAAAATTGTCGCCCGGGTCAAATTGTTCAACTTCGGCCAGAAAGCAAATGTTGATCGAACGGTTTATGAATTTCCGATAGACTTTTTGCCTGGCTGATCGGTACGGAAAAACTCCCGGATTGCACTGCATTCCTCTGCCGCAAAGTCACAGGCTTCCGTCTTCAAACTGTCAGAACCCGCTACCAGACTGCCGGGGGAGCGCCGGTAAGGCGCACCAGAAGCCGAAAAACAGGAAGATGCAGAGAAACGCAGCGAAGGCCGCCAGGCCGGGTTATTCCCCGGGAAGCTCGCCAATGGTAATTTTGGGCAGAGTGGGTTTTTCCAATGATATCTTTTCTGTAGGTGCCATCACCGTAGCGGCTCCGTCAACCACCAGTTCACCATGTTGATTGGTGATCTCACACGCCATAATTACTTTGTTTTTCGGTTTTTTTTCTGCGACAGTGAGCTTGACGGTAAGCGTATCTTCAAGTTTGACCGGTCTTTTAAAATTCATCTGCTGCTCAAGATAAATCGTGCCGGGGCCGGGGATAACTGTTGCCAGGGTTGCCGAAATAAGTGCGCCAGACCACATTCCGTGTGCGATGCGCTCTTTAAACATGGTCTTCCTGGCGTACTCGCTGTCCAGGTGAACCGGGTTCACATCACCGGATACGGCTGCAAACAGAATAAGCTCATCTTCGGTGAGTGTGCGTACATAGGTTGCCGAGTCGCCTACAACCAGTTCATCATAAGTAATGTTTTCTAATGCGTCCATAATCTATAGCCTTGTTTATTGCCTTGGTTTATTACCTTAATAAGGTTAAGGGTTACAGTTCATACCGTGAATACATTAAAATACAGGACGCCGGATTTTTCCATTTAATTGATAATAAAATTATTGCTGATAGGAACTTATGGGTCATGGGTAGTTGAGGGTTTCGGAATTGAAATTGCGTTTTCGAAAAAGGTTGATCGGGGCTCAAAAATGATCATTGGTAACAGAACTGTTTGATTTGATTGTTAACACCGGTGCCCAAAAGGAAAATAATCGGCAAAAACACCAATTAATTGCTATATAAAATTGACTAAACAACACGCCTCAGAACACAATACCCAACGCTAATAAAATATATAAACAGGTAAGGCGAGTTCATCGAGTGATTGATAAAGGGAGAGCCAGCATGTCCGAAAGCGCAATTCAGGATTTTTTTCAGGATAAATATCCAGACGGTATACCCGCTCAAGTTGGTGTCGGGGATTACTCATCAATGGTGGATGTATTTGAGAAGTCCTGCAAGCGTTACGCAAAGAAACCCGCATTTACCAGTATGGGTGTGACCATTACCTACGAAGAACTGGATAAACTTACGCAGGACTTTGCTGCCTATTTGCAGAATAAGACCGGTTTGAAGGTGGGTGACAGAATTGCGATACAACTGCCAAACATAACCCAGTATCCCGTTGTTTTGTACGGAGCCATGCGTGCCGGGCTGGTGGTGGTTAACACCAACCCGCTGTATACCGCGCGTGAAATGGAGCATCAGTTTAATGACTCCGGTGCCAGGGCACTCGTTGTGCTGGCGAATATGGCACATCTGGTCGAGGAAGTGTTGCCTCATACCGGTATCGAGCACGTGATCGTTACCGAGTTGGCAGATATGCACAGCCAGCCAAAGCGTACCCTGATCAATGCTGCCGTGAAGCATGTGAAAAAACTGGTGCCCGCTTACCGGCTCCCCGAAGCGATTCCCTTTGTATCGGCGATGAAGTCAGGGGCCAAACACAAGTTCAGTCCGGTTGAGGTAAAACCGGATGATTTGGCGGTGTTGCAGTATACCGGCGGTACTACCGGGGTAGCAAAGGGAGCCATGCTGACCCACCTGAATCTGGTTTCCAATCTGTTACAGGTTAAACCCCTGTTGCTGGTCAAATTGGTAGAAGGCCAGGAAACAGTGATCGCGCCGCTTCCCCTCTATCATATTTACTCTTTTACCCTGAACTGCGGCATCATGGTTGAAACGGGAAATCACAGTGTTCTGATACCCAACCCACGAGATATTCCGGGTTTTGTAAAAGAACTGAAAAAATGGAAATTCACTGCATTTCTGGGGTTGAATACCTTGTTTGTGGGGCTTTGTAACAATGATGATTTCCGGGGCCTGGATTTTGGTTCCCTGAAAATCACTGCCTCCGGTGGCATGGCCCTGACCAGCGATACGGCCAAATTATGGAAAACGGTGACCGGGTGTGATGTCGCAGAAGGCTACGGAATGACGGAAACATCGCCGGTGGTTTCAATAAATCCCTTGAATGCGATTCAAATTGGAACCATAGGCTTGCCCATCCCTTCCACTTTGGTCAAAACCATTGACGATAATGGTAATGACCAACCGATTGGTGAGCCGGGTGAACTATGCGTGAAAGGCCCCCAGGTGATGCGGGGTTATTGGCAACGACCTGATGAAACGGCAAAAACCATCACTGAGGACGGCTGGATCAAAACCGGTGATGTGGCAGTCATTCAGGAAGACGGTTATATCCGTATTGTAGACCGGAAAAAAGACATGATTCTCGTCTCCGGCTTCAACGTCTATCCCAACGAGATCGAAGAGGTGGTGACCGGTCACCCGGATGTACTGGAATGTGCCGCAGTTGGTTTACCTGACTTGAAAAGTGGTGAAGCAGTCAAAATATTTGTCGTTAAATCCAACGCGAGTCTCAAAGAGGATGAACTGAAAGAATTTTGTCGCGAGCACCTCACTGCCTACAAGGTGCCGAGATATATTGAGTTCAGGGACGACTTGCCAAAAACCAATGTCGGAAAAATTCTCAGGCGTGAGTTACGGGATGAAGAGGTGAAATCATAGCCCGAATCCTGTTTCTGATTCAGTTTTAGTGTCAGGTTTGATAGCCGACCGGCATCCGGGAGTTCGGAGCCATTGTCGGCTTTTTTGTTTTTCCATAAAACGGCCCCAATTGTACTCTCTGTGCCACCATCAGGCGAAATATGTCTCAAAACAGCAGTTTCTCCCAATCTGAATTACTAAAAAACCTCCCCCTGTGCTTGACCAAAGATGTATGGCGGCTTGGCAAGCGTATTTCTCAACTGGCCAAAGAAGCAGATACCGGCCGGCGAGAACAGGGGTTGGGCAAGTTGCTGAAAGACATAGAGCGTTCATCGTGTCAGGTAGAAGCTCGTCGCTCATTGATTTTGCCCTGGGAGTTTCCTGATCAACTGCCGGTCTCCGGGAAAAGGGAACTCATTGCGCAAAGCATCCTGAACCACCAGGTCGCCATTGTTGCGGGCGAAACCGGATCGGGAAAAACAACCCAGTTACCTAAAATCTGTATGGAATCAGGTCTCGGTGCGAGAGGATTGATCGGACATACGCAGCCCAGAAGGCTGGCAGCCCGGGCAGTTGCCGGTCGGATTGCCGAGGAGTGCAAAAGTTCAGTGGGTGAACTGGTTGGTTACCAGGTGCGCTTCCATGATCAGGTATCCGACAACTCGTTGGTAAAACTGATGACAGACGGGATTTTGCTTGCTGAAATTCAGACTGACCCCTATTTGAGAAAATACGAAGCTATCATTATCGACGAGGCGCATGAGCGTAGCCTGAATATCGATTTTTTGCTCGGGTATTTAAAAACCCTGTTGCCGAAGCGAAAAGACCTGAAGCTGATCATTACTTCTGCCACCATTGATGTTGACCGGTTTTCACGGTTTTTTGATGGTGCGCCCGTTATCTCGGTGTCCGGGCGAACATATCCGGTTGATGTAGTCTATCGGCCTCTGGAACTGCTCGACAGTGATGAGGAAGATGTGACCGTGCAAACGGCCATCGGACAGGTTATCTCTGAAATTGAACATAATGAAAGACAACGAAAAGAGGCGCCGGGAGATATACTGATTTTTCTCTCGGGGGAGCGGGAAATCAGGGAGACCGCCAAACACCTGCGCGATTGCAACTTCAAACACACAGAAGTGATGCCGCTCTATGCCAGACTCAGTGCGGCCGAGCAAGGCAAAATATTTCGCTCCCGACGTGGCCGGAAAATCGTGCTTGCTACCAATGTGGCTGAAACATCCATTACCGTTCCGGGGATTCGTTACGTGATTGACCCGGGCAAAGCGAGAATCAGCCGGTACAGCTATCGCTCCAAGGTGCAGCGATTGCATGTGGAAGCCATTTCCCGGGCCAGTGCCAACCAGCGGAAGGGGCGCTGTGGCCGGGTAGAGTCCGGTGTGTGTTACCGGCTGTATTCGGAAGAGGACTTTCTTGGTCGGCCTGAATTTACCGATCCGGAAATTGTCAGAACCAACCTGGCCTCTGTCATTCTTCAAATGGCCCGGTTAAACCTGGGAGACATTAAAAAGTTCCCCTTTATTGAAGCGCCCGATGCCCGAATGATCAACGACGGCTACAAGCTGTTGCAGGAACTGGGGGCGGTTACCCCACGCAATCAGCTTACCCCGCAAGGCAAAGTGCTGGCACGAATACCGGCAGACCCGAGGATCGCCAGGATGCTGGTGGAGGCGAGCACCAACAACTGTTTGACAGAAGTCTCCGTTATCTGTGCTGCGCTCACCATACAGGATCCGAAAGAAAAACCCCACGACAAGCAGCAAGCGGCCATCCAGGCCCACAAACAGTATGAGCACACCGAATCTGATTTTTTATCCCTGCTAAATCTGTGGAATGAACTGGAAATACAGCGCCAGGAGCTCTCCAACTCTCAATTTCGGAAATACTGTCAGAAAAACTTTATTTCCTTTCTTCGCTATCGGGAATGGCGAGACATCCATCGCCAACTGCATCTTGTTTTCAGGCAGCTTGAACTGACGGAGAACGACCGGGAAGCATCTTACAAGGCGGTTCATGTTTCCTTGCTGGCCGGTTTGCTCGGGCAGGTGGGACAAAAAGACGAACGCTTCACTTACAAGGGGGCGCGGAACAAGGTGTTTTACCTGTTTCCCGGTTCCTGCCTTCACAAGAAGCAACCAAAATGGGTTATGTCTGCCGAGCTGGTGGAAACCTCAAAACTCTATGCCAGAACCGTGGCGAGAATTGAGCCTGAATGGATCGAGCCTGTTGCAGCTCACGTGGTGAAAAAGAGCCATTTTGAGCCGCACTGGGAAAAAAAGCGTGGCCAGGTGGTGGGCTATGAAAATGTATCACTCTATGGTCTGCCGATCGTACAAAAACGAAAAATGAATTACGCGAAGGTAGATGCGGTTCTGTCCAGAGAAATATTTATCCGATCGGGGCTGGTGGAAGGGGAAATTCAGACCAGGGCACCCTTTTATAAAAAGAATTTGCAGCTTATCGAGAAGATCGCCAGTCTGGAGGACAAAACCCGCCGACGGGATATCCTGATAGAAGACGATGTGCTGTATGACTTGTATGACCGGCTGATACCTGATGACATTGTTTCCACGCGTCATTTTGATGCCTGGTGGAAAAAGCTGTCAAAGGACGAACAGGCAAAACTGGAGTTGTCTGCTGATGAACTGAAAAAGCAGGAAACGGATTATATTTCCCGGTCTGTATTTCCGGATTTCTATCAGACTGACTCGGTCCGGTTCAAGCTCGATTACACCTTTGACCCCGGCGAATCATCGGACGGAGTGACACTGATCACCCCGGTTGCCGCTCTCAAACAGTTGTCAGACAAAAAGCTGGAGTGGATTGTCCCCGGCTTTTTGAAAGAAAAGTGTACCCAATTGATAAAGGGGCTTCCCAAGCAATATCGAAAGCACTTTGTGCCGGTTCCGGATTTTGTTGACAAGGTATTACCCAAACTTGAGAGTTCGTCAGAATCTCTGACCTGGCAGTTATCAAAGCAATTGGGCTATCTGACCGGCGTAAAAATTCCGCCCGAGATTTGGCAAGGTATCGAGGTTGAACCGCACCTGAGAATCAACATAAAGGTTGTTGATGAAAACGGCAAAAAACTCATGGAAAGCAGAGACCTGAATGCCATCATGGATCGTTTTGGCAATGAATCGGTACAAAATCAGGCAATAGAGCAGATAGAAGGGCGCTGGGGTAAGGAAGGTATTACCGGGTGGGATTTTGGCGAAATACCCGCTGAAATCACCACGAAGCAGGCGGGTGTAACAATACGCATGTATCCGTACCTTGATGATTGCAGGGTGAATGTGAGCCTGCTGGCGAGCACTGACCGATTGTTTGCTGAAACCCGTCACCGAAACGGCCTGGCCCGGCTGATCGCCCTTCACCTCGGGCAAACACTGGAGCATCTGACCAGACAATTGCCGGTGTTTGATAAAACTGCGCTTTTGTTTGCGCCAGTTGGTACCAAGGCAGATATGCTGGATGACTTTTTACTCGCCCTGGTGAAGCATCATTTCCTGACGGATACCCTGCCATCCAATCGAACAGAATTTATTGATCTGTGTGATGCACACCGGCAGGACCTTTTTGACGCGGCAATGGAATTTGATCAGATTGTATTCACAATCGTAAATTCTTACCATCAATGCGCCAAAAAGACCAAGGGTAAAATTAATCTGGCACTCGCCTCACCGCTGGCTGATTTAAAACAACAACTGGAAACGCTTGTTTACCCCGGATTCTTGACTCATACTCCAAGAGAATGGTTGACAGAGTTTCCTCGCTATTTTGCAGCCGGGCTGATTCGAATAGAAAAGATGCCAAGAGAAATGAGCAAGGAGCGGGAATTTTTACTCTATTTCAATCCGGTGTGGGAAAAATATGTCGAGTTGGATGCACGATATAAAAAGCACGGGATTGCAAGTGATGATCTTGTGTTATTCAGATGGATGCTGGAAGAATATCGCGTGTCCTTTTTTGCCCAGCAGCTGGGCACGAAAATGACGGTCTCGGAAAAGCGTCTGACCAGACAGTGGGATAAAGTTCTGCAAAACTTGTTATAGAGCCTGGCAGTTGGCCGGTAAAACCCGCGCCCCGGATAGTCTGGCCGCCAGCGAAAGTTGAGTGTCTTTAATAACGTAACGCTCTAACTCATTGCAATATCAACATAATTGGAATTCAGGTTTATTGATGTGAATGATTGCAATGAGAATGAACACTCATTACAGTGTTTGACAAATTCACCAAAATGATAGTTAAACGAGTAATTGTTAACCGAATGACTGTTAAACGAATATATGGAGACCCGGAGTGAAGGTAGCGATTAGTGGTACTGGTTTGTATACACCCAACCAATCAATTTCCAATGATGAATTGGTAGAATCATTTAATGCCTGGGTCGACATGTTCAATGCTGAACACGCTGACGAAATAGAGGCCGGGAAAGTCGCCCCCAAACAGAAAAGTTCCAGTGAGTTTATTGAAAAAGCCTCGGGTATCAAGAGTCGGTATGTAATTGACAAGTCCGGGATTCTTGATCCTGAACGCATGGTTCCCATTATCCCGGAACGACCCGATGACGAAGCAGGCCTGCAGTGTGAAATGTCTGTTGTCGCTGCCAGACAGGCGCTGGAAGAAGCTGGCAAGACAAGCGATGATGTCGATGCAGTGATCGTCGCCTGCTCCAATCTGGAACGACCTTATCCGGCAGTTGCGGTTGAAGTCCAGCAGGCCCTTGGCATAGACGGTTTCGGATACGATATGAATGTGGCGTGTTCGTCAGCTACATTTGGTTTGCAAGCCGCCGTGAATGCGGTTCAGACCGGGCAGGCCAGGGCAGTATTGGTGATCAGCCCCGAAATTTGCACCGGACATCTGAATTTTCGCGACCGGGACAGCCACTTTATTTTCGGCGATGCCTGTACTGCGGTACTTGTTGAAGCTTTGTCTGAAGCGAAGCCCGAGTCCTCATTTGAGGTGGTATCTGCCCGACTGAAAACCCGGTACTCCAATATGATCAGGAATAATTTCGGGTTTTTGAATCGTGCAGACGAGTCCCGGCAAGGATTGCCGGACAAGCTGTTTGTCCAGCAGGGAAGAAAAGTATTCAAGGAGGTTGTTCCGCTGGTCGCGTCAATGATGTCCCGACACCTTGCCGAGTGTGAATTGGCCCCCTCTGATATTAAAAGAATGTGGCTGCATCAGGCAAACCTGAGTATGAATCTCCTCATATCCAAAAAAGTGCTGGGCAGAGAGGCGACCAGAGAAGAGTCGCCTGTTATTCTCGATACCTATGCAAACACCAGTTCAGCCGGTTCGGTGATAGCGTTTCACCACTACAAAAGTGATTTCAGGGAAGGGGATATCGGGGTCTTGTGCTCTTTTGGCGCAGGCTACTCGGCCGGATCGGTCATACTTCGTAAATGTTAGTGCAATAAAAACTGATATAACGGCCTGGTCAGGATTGTATGAAAAAGAATTGGGCTTTTGCCTGGTTATTATTTGTCTCTTTCGGTTTCTCTTTGGCTATTGCTCCCTTTGCCAGGAGTGTAGAGATTAACGGAAATGAAGTGGATCCATGGGAAAGCTTCAATCGAAAAGTGTTCAGGTTTAATGAAACACTGGATACCCACCTGTTAAAGCCCGTTGCGCAGGCCTACCGTTTTGTCACACCGGGTATTGTCGATAAGGGTGTGACCAACATGTTTCATAACATTGATGATATCAAAACCCTGGTCTACTCACTGCTGCAACTGAAAGTGATCAAGTCCGCCCGGTCAGCCAGTCGGGTGATGTTCAATTCGACCTATGGGTTGCTCGGTTTTTTCGACATTGCGACCTGGTTCGGGCTGGAACGATCACCTGAAGACCTGGGGCAGGTTCTCGCCCATTGGGGAGTTGGCAGGGGCTACTATCTGGTGCTGCCGTTACTTGGCCCGTCAACAACAAGGGATGGAGCAGGTAAACTGGTTGAAATGATGTATCTGGAACCTTCTATCTATCTGGTAGATGAAAGCGTAATCCGTTATTCCCTGACCGGTGTGAAGCTGGTCGATGTGCGTGCTGACCTTATTCCAAAAGAAGGGCTGATTATCGGAGACAAGTATTCCTTTGTTCGGAGCTCCTACCTGCAATACCGTGAGTTCCTGATTAATGACGGCGTAGTGGACGATCCTTTTGCCCGGGAAGATGAAGACTATCTGGACGACTTTTGATTTCCGCATTTTCAATCACGTCTTTATTATTCAATAACCAATCCGTCTGACCTATACTGTCCAACAACACTTTTTCAAGCAGGTAGATGCATGCTGAACAAAACAGGAAAACTCAAGGCGGCAATGGAAAATGCCACGACGTATGAGCAATGGAAAGAGTGCGCCATGGAGCTCGACCACATCGAAAACAACGTCGAGTGGAAAGAGCGATTTGTCAGTGATCAGTACAACTACAATCTGGTTTACGACCGTTTTAGCCAGTTACGCACCTGTCACCAGCAGAAAAACACCTGCGAACTTGTTCGCTCGCTTCGCGAAGGCTTGCATCACGACCTGGGAAACATGGGGAACCCGGCGCTCTATACTCGCAGTCGGGTGGGCACGAAACACCTTATCGAAGAATATATCAACCAGGTGTGTGCATCACTGAATTATCTCTGTGACGAATCTGTCGAGGGCTTTCGGGACAACGAGAAGTTGAGGTTTTTCCAGGACACCCTGCTCAGTTTTGGTCGCCCGGCATTATTGCTGAGTGGAGGAGCCACCCTTGGCATGTTCCATATTGGTGTGATCAAGGCACTGTGGGAAAGGGGGCTGCTGCCCAGGGTGATCGCAGGTTCCAGTGTTGGCTCCCTGGTTGCCGCCATGCTGGGCAGTTATACCGATGCGGAACTTCCCGAAATGCTTGACCCGGATCACCATAACCTGTCCCCCTGGAAGTGGCAGGGAATCTGCAAGGGGATTACCGGTCAGGGATTTATGAGTCCGGATCAGCTTCGCTCCTGTTTACGTTCAAATATTGGCGAGCTGACTTTTGAAGAATCCTGGAAAAGGACAGGAAGAAGCGTAAATATCACGGTTTCTCCGACCCAGGATCATCAGAAAGCCCGCTTGTTAAGTCGTTATACCTCCCCTTATCTGCTGATGTGGAGTGCCTCCCAGGCCTCCTGTTCCGTGCCGGGCATTTTCCCGCCGACTACCCTGATGAAAAAGACCAAACGGGGTGAACTGACCGATTACATGCCCGGCCTGAAGTGGGTCGATGGTTCCGTGGTCAGCGATTTGCCGATTGAACGCCTGATGCATCTTTACGATGTGAATTTTTCGATCGTGAGTCAGACAAACCCCCACATTGTGCCATTTTTGCAAGGCAGCTCGAAATCCGGCAAGAAAAGCCTGTGGTCATTGCCTGTCCGTTTGCTCAAGGCAGAGGCGGGGTTCCATGGAAAGGTGGTTTTTGACTTTTTAAGGAAATCCGCAGGGCCGGAGATGTTACGGCAGGCTTCCGGCCAGATGTATGCCATACTTGCCCAAAAGTATATCGGGGATGTAACTATTGCGCCTGAAGTATCCCTGCAAAATTACCAAAAAATGCTCAGTAACCCGTCTCCTGAATTTGTTGCGAAACTGACCAGAGAAGGAGAAAGGGCAACCTGGCCCAAAATTGCCATGATAAGAACCCATGCAAAAATCAGCCAGACCCTGGAAAAGTGCATCTTGCGTATTGAAGGCCGTTTGCAGGTGAAAAAAGGCGAATTACGGGTAATTTCTTCAGGATAACCTTACTGCCTGGTGAGTAGACAGATTTCAGGTCAGCTTGTGTGCTACCTGTTTTTCCTTTAGCATGCGGTGTCTTTAAGAGCCGACTCCGTCACTGATGTATTGCAATTATTTCTCTCTCGCTGAACCGCCATTTTCGATCGTCCCGGATCCGCGCTTTCTTTTTATGAGTGATCGCCACCAGGAGGCGTTGGCTCATTTGCTGTATGGTGTGCAAGGGCAAGGCGGGTTTATTCTTGTGACCGGGGAAGTCGGCACAGGCAAAACCACTGTCTGCAAGGGTTTTTTAAGCCAGCTTCCCGAAAACACCGACGTCGCCTGGATCATTAATCCAAAGCTCAGCGTTCTCGAACTTCTGGATACCCTGTGTGATGAACTGGGTATTACGAGAGAAACTTCCAGGTCTGTCAAACACTATATTGATGTGATCAATCAATACCTGCTAAAAGCACATGCGGCAGGGCGCCATACCGTGCTGATGATTGATGAGGCACAAAATCTTTCAGGGTCTGTACTGGAACAAATAAGGTTGCTGACCAACCTGGAAACCAACGATAAAAAACTGCTTCAAATCATCCTGATTGGCCAACCGGAATTGACAGTGCTGCTTCAGAACCGGTCACTGCGCCAGTTGACGCAAAGGATTACCGCTCGATACCACCTGGAAGGTCTCAATCGTGAGGAAACTGAATCCTACGTTCGTTTTCGTCTTTCGGTGGCCGGTTCCAACCAGCAAATATTCAGCCGGTCGGCATTGAATGTTATCTACAAGGCAACCGGGGGGATTCCCAGGCTCATTAACCTGGTGTGTGACAGATGTTTGCTGGCAGCATACGGGGAAGATGCGGATCAGGTATCCCGCTCGATGGCAATCCGGTCTGTGAAAGAAGCCCTGTTTCCGATTACAGGAAAAACACCAGGAAAAGCGGGTGTCTATACATTCACCGCTTTGGGTGTGGTGGTTGCCTTGCTGTTGCTTGCAATCCTCTACTTTATTCCAGTACCTCGGAACTTCCTGATGGAAGCCGAATCTGGCGTTGAAACGGAAACCCTTTCCGGGTTTGTATCTGCAATCGCCTCAAAAAATACAGCGGCCGCACCTGATAATACGACGACCGCACCCAAAAACAAAAATACCGAACTCAAAGACGAAACACGATCACCCACAGCCGGGTCTCCCGAGTCGCCCCTGAATTTGCATGAAAGTATTGCCGGTGAACAACCGGTCAGGCCAATGCTATCTCCCGATGTGCAGGCGAGTCTGACCTGGTCGAAAACTGTTGTTGATGAACAGAAAGCGTACGGCTACCTCGGTTCAATGTGGGGTGTCGAGGGGATGTTCAAGGACAAGTCAGCACTCTGCAGCTCGATTGAGTCAAAGGGGCTCAAATGTGAGAGCAGACAAGGCAGTTGGCAAGCCTTTATCGATGTTAACCGGCCTGGTCTTTTTAAGGTTTTCAACCCTGATCTGAAAGAAAAGGGGTACCTGATCATCAAACGGGTAAACGGCTCCGACCTGCTGGTGCTGGCAGACACGCCACAGGGTGAAAAATGGCTTACCCGGTCAGACATGGAAAGCTGGTGGCGAGGAGACTTTGTCTATCTCTGGATGTTACCTCCCTATAAGGCAGCGTTGATCAGGCCTGGCCAGCCTGGCAAAAAATCCGACTGGCTTGCCGGTTCCCTGTCACAGATCAAGAAAAAATGGAAGCAGGCGGGCGACGCGGTTTTTGCTGACTACAGGCTTCGTACGGGTGATACAGTTGATACAGAGAGCGCGAATCCGGCTGGCCATGATATTACAGCCATCATCAGGTTTTACGATTCTCCGGACGAGTTGGATATGGAACAGCAAGTGCGCCTGTTTCAGGCTGCGACGGGCCTGGCGGACGACGGTATTGCAGGAGAGATGACGCAAATTCGTATCAATGGTGAACTTGATGACACCATTCCGCTGCTATATCCATCAATAAGCAGATGGCTTGTCGCTCAGGAGCAATAATATGTCCTACATCCTCGACGCGCTGAAAAAGTCTGAAGCGGAACGCCATCAGGGAAAGGTACCCGAGTTTGGTCAGCAGCAACAGTTGATCTTTCGTAAAAAACAGCGGCCGAATTACGCGGCTTTCACCGCAGGGGCCCTGGTCGTCATTAACCTGCTGGCGATAATTCTGTGGTTTGCCTGGCAGGGAGGCCTGTTTGGTCAACAGCGTTCAGGTCGGGTCGATGCCTTGCTGTCCGGCTCTCTATCCGGTCCGGCCAATTCTCTCACTGAACCTGTGCAACCGGTGATTCAGCCACCTCCGCCAGTTTCAGTTCCCTCTCAAACCACAGCTAAAACCGCCGGAAAAAAAACGGCAGAGTCACCGCCGACGGGGTCAGTGCGGGTTCAGGAACAATCGCCCAGACCTGCCGGTGATATATCATCAAGGCCCGATAACCGGGTTCAGAACCGGGATCGGGCTGACAGACAGCGTAAAAATGAAAGCAGACCGCTGCAAGGAGCCAATAATCCGGTAAGCACAAAGAGTGAGGCCAAAGGCAAGTCGGCCAAAACGGCGCCAGCCGATCCGCTTCAGGCCGAGCAGGAAGATGTTGCTCATTTAAGCTCGTTTCCAGCCAGTTTCAGGCGGCGGGTGCCTGATCTTGTGTTTAACAGCCATATCTATTCCGATGACAGGTCAGCCAGCAGGGTTATGATAAACAATGCCTACCTGAAAACGGGAGACTCTCTTTCCAACCTGAAACTGGAAGCGATCACCCGGGATGGAGTGATCTTTAGTATGGACGGGAGGAAGTTCCGGGTTGGCGTGTTGGGTGCCTGGTCAGAAAGTGATGGATCAAATGATTCCTGAAGAGGTAAAAAAAACCATACAATCCGGTTATTCTGCCTTCCTGAAGGCAAACGGGTTGACTGCGCGAACCGGTCAGCGTCAGATGATTGCCGATATTACCCGCTATCTGTTCGAGCGTGAGGAAAATGGAAAAATCACTGAACCTGAGAAAGTCTGCGTTATCGAAGCGGGGACGGGAACAGGAAAAACCCTGGCTTACCTTTCTTCAGCGATTCCTGCTGCGCAGTATCTGCAAAAGAATCTCATTATTTCGACCGCCACCATTACCCTGCAGGAACAACTGGTAGAAAAAGACTTGCCGGATTTCAGAGACAACTCCGGTCTTGATTTCAATTTCACACTTGCAAAGGGCCGTGGCCGATACCTGTGTGTGTCCAGGCTGGAAGGGCTGATGGCTCAGGCAGAAGGGCAGGCTGACCTGTTTCCGGGGCAGTTGGCCGAACAAACAGGTGTCAGGAAGATTCCACAGGATCTTTTGCACCAGTTGTTGAAACACTACGCCTCGTTTGAATGGAATGGCGAGTTTGATCAACTGAAAACCTCTCTTAGCGAAGGGGAGCGGCTACAGTTGGTATCTGACAACCGTTCCTGCACAAACCGGGCTTGCAGTCACTTCTCCCATTGTCCGTATTATCAGGCGAGAAATGAATGGGACAAGGTTGATGTGCTGGTTTGCAATCACGACCTGGTATTGGCCGACCTGACACTGGGAGGCGGCATAATCCTGCCGGAAACCGAAAAAACCATCTTTGTCTTTGATGAGGCCCATCATCTTGCCGACAAAGCCCTCAGTCACTTTTCCCGCACTTCCTATTTGTCTGGAACCCGGCAATGGTTGAAGCAGGGAAGCAAGTCTCTCGCCGATTTAAACCGTTATTTGTTGGGCAGGCCGGATCTGCAAAAAATCATAGACCAGATCGGCTCGATGACGCGCGAAATTGACATGCAACTGGACGAACTCTTCCATTATCTGATGGACCGGATTGAATGGCCGGAAGAGGTTGATAAAGAGGTTGCCCAATACTGTCACCGATTCCGGAATGGAGAGTTGCCTGAGGCACTCGCCTCGTTAAGCCTTAACCTTCAGAAAAGCTTCGCATCCACCACCGTCCAGTTTGAAAAACTTCATGTCGAGCTGAAAAAAGCCTTGAGTGATGATGTCAGCATCGGTACGGATGCGATCAGTCGGGAGGACGCAGAAGTCTGGTATCCGGTTATTGGTGCACTTTTCCAGCGCAGTGAATCTGCTGCCGGGTTATGGAAGCTGTTCAGCACCGAAACAGGTAACGAGCAACGGCCTGTGGCCAAGTGGGTAAAAAGACAGATTAACGACGACCTTATGGACTTTGTTTGCTCGGCAGGGCCAATCGTCGCCGACAGCGTACTTGGTGCCGGGTTATGGAAGCGTGCGTACGGGGTGGTTCTGACTTCAGCAACACTGTCTTCAGGGAATAACTTCAGCGCTTTTTGCTTTAAAAACGGCCTGGCAGATTCCAGTTTTTTTCGTTTGCTCCCCAGCCCCTTTGACTATCCCGGGGTTAGTGAGCTGGTTATACCCGGCAAGATGGCAGACCCGTCAAGAACAGAAGCGCACACCAAAGACGTCTCTGATTTTGTGCTTGAGGCTATTTCTGGTAAAAACAATTTTGCCGGTAAAAACAGTATTGCTGATAAAAACCTTGCGGGCAAAAGGCCGGAAAACGATAATCAACAGGCTGTCAAACAGCCAGATAGCCCTGATTCCAAAAAGACCGGGGACGGCATGCTGGTTCTGTTCAGTTCCAGAAAACAGATGAATGATGTGTATTTTGCCCTGGGCCAGGATGCCAGGGGGCACATTATCCGGCAGGATGATATGAGTAAATCGGAAGTGATTCGTGTTCATCGTGAAAAAGTGGATGCGGGTGAACAGAGCACGCTTTTTGGTCTGGCAAGCTTTGCAGAAGGGCTGGATTTGCCGGGCAACTACCTGACGCATGTCGTTATTGCCAAAATCCCGTTCAGCGTTCCCGATGACCCTCTGGATGCCGCACTCGCCGAATGGATAGAGTCAAGGGGGGGTAACCCCTTTATGGAGCTGACCCTGCCCCAGGCAGCGGTTCGTCTCAAGCAGAGTTGTGGCAGGTTAATTCGAAACGAAAAAGACCGGGGCAAGATATCCCTGCTGGACAACCGCGCAGTGACCCGCCGTTACGGGAAATACCTGATAGACTCATTGCCCCCTTTCCGGCTTGAATCTGATTAGGTCACAACAGGACGGGAACGGGCACAAACAGACGGAAGCAAACCGTTTACGCAAAAAAAAAGCGACATCACCTGGCAAGTTGTGCCGGTAACATCGCTTCGTAACAGAGCTTGAACTGTGCAGGCCCTGATAGGAAACTAAAAACAAAACCTCAGGCCTGAAAAAGAATTCGCTTGGTATCCTTAATCAGTATGGCTTAATGGTACGGGACAAGGGGGCGTAGTGTAATCGTCCAAAAGGCTTAATTCCTGCAATAAAAAGGTAAAAAACAGGAAGTACGAACGAAGTGGAAAGCCGGCCTCACGGTCATATCTCTCATCATCACCGAGCCCGTTACCACTCCTGTGTCACACTTTTCTGCGTCTGCCATATACCAGGCCTGAAAGCGCCAGACACAACAGTGCGATTGAGGCCGGCTCTGAAACATTGGCAGAATCAGCCCTGACGGTTGCTGTACCGTTCGAGAACTGGCTGTATGCTATTTCCAGATTGCCAACGGCTGTGCCTGGTGGAGTGACCGTGCAGCCCCAGGAGGAAGGCGGGCAGCTCAGTTTGGTGGTGCCATAACCTGGAAAAAGATCATCGATTCCGGGTTGCAACCAGCCGCTGCCAATATCGCCCGAGGTGATTACTGCAATATAATTTCCATCATCCAGTGTGGCTGAGGGAGCCATGAACCCTCCCAAACCCATTCTGCCACCCATCAGGCTGTCACCGACATCCACCTGATTGTTATCATTGTTATCATTCACCAAATACATATCGACATCCAGATCCAGGCCGGTCGCTGACCAGAGGAAATCATATTTACAAGGCAGGTTCGCCTGCCCGGACCACCCGCGGCAATCAGAATCAGAGACACTGAAATTAAAATATCCAAACTCAACCCTTCCTTCAGTTGGGGAGACTGGAGTATTCGTAAGGAAAATATCACCAGACGTTATTAGTCCGGCTTGTCCTGGTATGGATAATGAGGCGAGTAATAGTGCAGAGAACAAAGCAACGGTTTTTTTCATCCGGGAACCTCCAAATATTATCTACTATTGATGGGAAACGTTTATTAACTGATCCGTAACAAATGGTAACGAACTCGACACATATTAATGAGAGCTATTCTTATTGTCAATTTTGATGACTATGGCTTCATTTTTTTGGGGTTTACCTGTCAGTTTGCAGAGATGGGCCAGGGCCTGATGGCGTTTCGCACCGGTCTGGCAGATCACTACACTTGATTATGTGAGTTTTTTAAAAACAGGATGCGATAATAGTGCAGGTTTAAGCCTGACTGAACTATATTAATTCCGAAAAAATGCCTATGATATAACGACTTGGTTTCTATTCTGACGAGGTTACCCATGAAAAGTCATATCCTGTTGGTATTGGTATCGCTTTTATTGTCGACAGCTTCTCTGGCAGGCGATTGCAAACGGGTCAGATTTGGAGTTGTCAGCTGGACTGACGTTCAGGTAACGACGGCTATTGCTGCAACTCTGCTCGACTACCTCGGTTATGAAACAGACACCAGAGAGCTGTTCGTGCCCGAGATATACCAAAAGCTTGGTAGCGGGGAGTTGGATGTGTTTTTGGGCAACTGGATGCCCACCATGGAATCGATTGTTCAACCCTACCGGGACAACAATCGTATTGAAGTGCTTGGCCGAAATCTGTCTGGAGCCAAATATACGCTGGCAGTTCCATCTTATGTATACGACTCCGGTGTCAAGTCATTCTCCGATATCAACCAGTTCAAGGATAAATTTAAAAACAAGCTGCATGGCCTTGAAAAAGGCAATGATGGTAATGCTCTGCTGCATGATATCATTGCCAGAAATGATTTTTCACTGGGGGATTTTTCCCTGGTCGAGCTGCCGGAATTTCTGATGTTATATCAGGTAAAACGTCATATTCGTAACCGGGAGTGGATCGCTTTTTTAGCCTGGGCACCACACCCGATGAATGATCAGTTCGACATTCGTTACCTTGGTGGTGGTGATAACTATTTCGGCCCAAATCTCGGTGGCTCTGCAGTATACACCAATGTCCGTGCCGGTTTTCGTAATGACTGTCCAAACGTCTCACACTTGTTGGGCAATCTGAAATTTTCACTGAAGATAGAAAATGAACTGATGAATATGGTTCTCAATGAGTTTGCTCCTGTTGACCGCGCGGTGCGCGACTGGATGTACCGTAACCCGGACACGGTCGCACAATGGCTCGATGGAGTAACCAATCGCCGGGGAAGGGCCGTTGATGCAGCGAAAATTGCGGCCAGGATGCGCTTGAGGGGCAGTCGTTGATGCGAATAATGGCAATGAATGCTGCAAGGCAGCTAAAATGGTATCGCACGGTAACGCAATAAGGTAAACTCAACGCTGGTAGCGATTATACTGCATCAGCAGGGTGAAAACGGAGGGCTGACAAGGCAGTGCACCAGTGCGTGTTGCGATAGCTGGAACCTTGCGAGGAAATAGCCGGTTCTGGTCGAATGGTTGTCAGTTGTTATTCTGAAATAATAGGAGGTTAACTCCCGGTTCTTCCTGTCGGGAGATGATACGAAGGTAATTATGGCTATACTTTTCCATCCAAACAAAATCAATCCTCAAAGATACCGAGTCTGGGATCGAGAAACAAAAACCCAGAAATACTTTCCTTTGACTGCCGCCGGCAGAAAAGCTGCAGAAGAGTTTGAAGCAAAAGTGGCTGCAATAAAAAAGGCACGCTCTTTAAGTCGTGATCTTGATGTGAATAAATTGTTTGCGGATGATGGCAGCGTTAAGGGGATGAAAAGAGTCTACAGAAAAAGAAAAGGTCGTCCATCCTATGAGTGTCTCGCGTTATACGCCTGCCACAAACAAACAGAGCTGATTATTGGCGAGCGGGGTTTCGAGGAAACCTACCAGTTGGCGATCAAGTGGTTGCTTCAACAACACCAGATAGAAGAACGATTTGAACTGAGAAAGAAGTTTAAAGAGGCCAGGCGACGCTACTGGACATCTGTTATTCCAGAAGAAGAGACCTATCATTTCTTCGGCTCCGGTGGTTCTTCCGGAAACATCTGAGTCCAATGGCGGGCTGGCAGGGCCGGGTAGTGGTAACAGGCTTAAAAATCCAGTGAAGGTGTTTGTTCTGCAATAAAGGGCGTGCATTTTATGCCAATGCAGCCTTTTCTTATCCAGAGCCTGATCATCACACAGGTGTCCCCCTTCAGATTTACCGAGCTTTGCAGCTCCTCTATATGTCCGATATCGGATTTTTTGAATTCGTAATAGGACGAGTTTGCGCTATACGGGTCAATAACAAGTAGCAATTTATGTTTGTCGTGAGGGTGCTTGACCGGAGAGCCGGAGTAGGCGATGTGTGTTTTTTGCAGTTGATGAATATCCACTTCTTCCTGAAAGTGTGTGATTTCGAACATTTCCAGTTTAATGAGCGATCTTGAATTGGTCATTTCTTTAAGCCTGCCTGTCGTTATTTTCTGGTCTGTTATTGGCGGGCGATGGTGCCGGGCTCGCCAGGTTGTAGCTTGTGTTTTCGGGTACGTTCAGTTTTCAGGTACGTTCGGTTTTCAGGTAGGTGCATGTTCCCGGATCGGGGTAATATTGAGCTAGTCTTCAACATGGCCTTCATTTTCAAGACAATTCAGAAGTGTCCGTTTGTCGTCTTCAGATATATCCATGGTTCTGATCTCGGTTTCCATGAACTCGTTGACGAACGAGGATAAAATGTCTTCCTCGGGAATGCTGGTGGTGATTTCTGCAATTGCAATATGAGCCTCATGCTCTGATATTTTTCCCTCCTCCAGCAGCAAAATTACTTCATTAATCTTGCCCTTGATATGCTCCATTCCATTGCTCCGGTTTGTATTGCTGCCGTTCAGTGGAGAGTATAACCCGACAAGGGCAGTTTTCAACAAGAAGTGATGAGTCCGAGACACAGGACGTTTGCGCCCGAAGTGAACTGAAGCCGCCACCCTTGACTGGCAACGCCCTGCGTCAAAGTATTTCGGCGATTGATTGCAGTTCCCGGATAATGCCCTCTGACTTTACGGGAGTGGCATCGGGGTATCCGAAAAGCAGAGACTCCAGTTTGTCCAGCCGGCTCTCCAATGTGTGGCCGGTTTCATTGAGTTTGTCTGCTTCGTAGCTGAAAACCAGAGACTCGGTTTTAAACATATCGTTGATACGGTTTCCGTTTTTTGCTTGTTTGATCAAGTGGCTCAGTTGTGACATGGGCTTGGTTGTGATTTGGAAACAGGGGTTAGAAAAATGAGAATTGGAAAAGTGAAATAAATACCAGCATTTCAACGTAAATGCCAACGCGAATAAAAATCTTGGCCAGTATAGCCTGATTTACCGCCTTTTGTCGTTATGTTTTTATCGGGCAATACGAAGCGATTATGATATAACGACCCGGGCAGTAGCAACAGAAAGGTTTCCCGGCCCTGTTTCGGTGCCGGGAAAACGCGGGCTGTTTTTATTACGCGCGGCAGTCAACGTCTTTTGTTTCTGCTTCTGTTTTGAACTCTGTCACAAGGGTCGGTATTTCCCGGTTATGTCTTCGGGCGATCAGCATATAAAGTGATGGTACGACGAACAGGGTAAACAGTGTGCCAATTGCCATGCCTCCCACTATAACAACGCCAATAGAGTTTCTTGCAGCAGAGCCCGGCCCGTCAACCAGGGTTAATGGGAAATGCCCTGCAATAGTGGCGATGGAGGTCATCAGCACGGGGCGGAATCGGGTCATTGCTGCTTCCTGTATTGCCGCCATCTTTTCTTTTCCATGCTCCTGCAGCTTGTTGGCAAATTCGACAATCAGAATACCATTTTTGGAAATCAGCCCGACCAGGGTGACCAGCCCGATTTGGGCATAGATGTTCATGGTGGATGTCCAGCCATTGGTCCAATAGGGCAGATTGGGGTCGGGCAGCTTTAGCACGGAAAAAACCATAGCGCCGAACATGGCGAGCGGCACCGAACCGAGAAGAATAACCAGTGGGTCCCGGAATGAATTGAACTGAACGGCAAGCACCAGAAATATCATCAGAATTGCCATCCCCAAAGCGGGCAGAAACTTGCCTCCTTCAGTTCTCAACTGGCGGGACTCGCCTGTATAGTTGATGGTATAGCCGGGGGGAAGAATTTCCCTTGCTGCCTGCTCCAGCACTTTCAATCCTTCGTCTACCTGGCCTGTCATTCCCGATAGTTTTATAGCATTCAGTTGCTGAAAACGGTTCAGCGAGCGTGGCACCGTGCTGTCTTTTATGGTGGCAATGGTGCTGAGTGGTACCATTTGGTTGTCCGGCCCGGAAATGTAAATATCCTTAAGCTGATCCGGGTTGAGTCGATCACGTCGGGTCACCTGGGGGATAACTTTATAGGCGCGGCCATTAATGTTGAATCGGTTCACGTAGTTGCCACCCAGGGCAGCCCCCAAATCCTGCCCGACCTGTGCGTTGCTAAGGCCCAGTGCAGATAATTTCTGATGGTCAATGATGATTTCTGACTGAGGCTGGTCATACTTGAGATCAATTTGCGGAGGGAAGTAAAAAACCCCACTTTTCATGGCTTCCATTTGCAGTTGTCTGGCGTACTCCAGCATCTCTGCCGGCTCGGCAGTCGATGCGATCACAAACTCTACGGGAAAGTTGGAACCTCCCGGTAATGCCGGAGGGCGACTGGCAAAGATTTGCAGGCCCGGAATGGCTGACAGTTTTGCCTGCATTTCCGGAATAATCTGTGTTACGGTTCTGTCACGCTCGTCAAACGGCTTTAACACCATACCGCTGAAGCCACCTACGCCATTGGCTGCGGCAAAAGGGTCGGAGGGCGACATGAGGATCTGAAAGGTCATATCCCGTTCCGGTGCATTGAGAAACACGCTCTCGGCGGCTTTGCCAAAGTGATCCTTCTGGTCTGCAGACGCATTGGCCGAGTTATAGATAATGCCGAACATAAACCCCTGATCTTCAAGTGGAGCCAGCTCTTTCGGGGAAAACATGTACATGGGTACTACCATAAAGCTCAGTACCGCCCAGGTGCTGTAAACGGCAGGGCGGGCGTTTAGTGTGCGTGCCAGTGTCCGGCCATATAACTCGCGCAGTCGGTCAAACAGATGATTCACCCACCCGGTGAAGCCGCGCTCTTCATCTTCTGCACTTTTCAAGAGTTTTGCGCTCATCATCGGGGAAAGAGTGAGTGCGACTATGCCGGAAATGGTGACGGCACCTGCCAGGGTGAGAGCAAATTCCCTGAACAGGGAGCCGGTCAGGCCTCCCTGCAGCCCGATAGGGGTATAAACGGCAGCGAGCGTGATTGTCATGGCAATGACAGGCCCGATTAACTCGCGTGCGCCAATGCTGGCTGCTTCGAGCGGGGTTCGTCCTTCCCGCAGGTGGCGCTCGACATTTTCAACCACAACAATGGCATCATCAACCACCAGTCCAACGGATAGCACAATGGCCAGCAGGGTTAGCAAATTCAGGGTAAAGCCAAAAACCTGCATGAGAAAGATGGCACCAATGAGTGAAACCGGAATGGCGACAATCGGAACCAATACCGAGCGAACCGAACCCAGAAAAAGAAATATCACAATGACAACGATTAGCAGCGTTTCGGTCAGTGTGCCAACGACTTCTTCAATCGCGTCACTGATGTACTCTGAAGCATCGTAGCCAATATGAACTTCCAGACCGGGCGGGAGGCTTTTTCTGATACTTTTCAGGTCTTGTTTTAATCGTTTTACCACGTCAATTGTGTTGGCGTTGGGTAGTGGAAAAACCCCCATAAATACGGCGGTTTCACCATTAAAGCTGACGCGGGTGTCGTACTCTTCGGCGCCAAGTTCGACCCTGGCCACATCCTTGAGTTGAATGATGGTGTCGTTTTCTCGCCGAATGACCAGGTTTTCGAATTCTTCCGTGGTATGCAGGTCGGTGTTGGTTGTCAGATTGACCTGGACATAAGTCCCTTTCGTACTGCCTACGGCGGAAAGATAGTTGTTGGTGGTCAACGCCCTGTGTACCTGGGTCGGTGTCACGTTAAGCGCTTTCATGCGTTCGGGTTGCATCCACACTCGCATTGCAAAGGTACGGGCTCCGAAAATGTCTGCGCGTTGTACCCCTTCCAGTGAGGCGAGCCTGGGTTGAATGACCCTGACCAGATAATCGGTGATTTCGCTTTGCGACAGCGAATCGGACGAAAAACTCAGATAGGCGGCGGCAAATTCCGAGTCTGCGGACTGGATGCTGATTGACGGAAGCTCGGCCTCGGCCGGCAAGTCGTTTCTGACCTGATTGACTTTGGCCGTGATGTCTGCAAGCGCTCTGGTAGGGTCATAGTTGAGCTTCAGGCGTGCGGAAATCATGGAAAGACCAAGCATACTTTTTGACTCGATATAGTCCACGCCATCGGCAGCCGAGATGGCACGTTCAATGGCCGTGGTTACAAAGCCTCTCACTACCTCGGCGCTGGCACCGATATAAGGCGTTACTACCAGCACGGATGCGTTTTCACTTTGCGGATATTGGCGAACGGTCAGTGAATTCCAGGCTTGCAGGCCGGCAATAATGATGACCAGGTTAACCACAACGGCAAGCACCGGTCGGCGGATAAAGATGTCAGTAAGTGCTTTCATTCCCGGGCCGCTCAGTTGTTGGAGGGGGAGGGGTCGAGTTTGAACTCGGGTGCAAGCGAGTTATCAATTTCGACCGGCATGTTTGGCATGAGCTTGAAAGAGCCGGTTGAGACAACACGAGTACCTGCTTCCAGCCCATCGCTTACTGCCACGAAATCCCCCTGTTTAATGCCGAGTCGTACCAGTTGCTGACGCACCTGGAGCCCGGGTTGACCCTGGTCGGACTGCTGCTGTTCTTCGATAACAAAAACAGAATTGCCGTAAGAGCCATAGAGTACGGCAGTAGCGGGGATAAAAATCAGATTGACCGTCCGGTCAAGACTGATGTTCAGCGATACAAACATGCCGGGCCTGAGTTTTTGTTTCGGGTTATCCAGGGTTACCTGGACTCTGATGCTTCGCGTGGCAGGATCAATTTCGGGGTCGATGGCTGATATTCTCCCGAGAAATACCTGATCAGGATAGGCATCGGTTGTAACCTTGATTTTCAGCCCTTCCTTGATGTCCTTCAGGTTTTTCTGGGGAACTGAAAAATGGACATAAATCGGATCGAGAGACTGTAACGAGACAATCGGGGTACCTCTGGATATATATTGTCCCTCGGAAACATGACTGATGCCAAGCTTTCCGGCAAAGGGTGCGCGCAGGGTTTTTCGTGCGATGACGGTACGAAAATACCTGGCGCGTGCCTCCGCTTGCTGGACATTGGTTTCGGCGGTATCCATGTCCGACCTTGAAATATTTCGTGTCCTGTTTAATTCTCTGGCCCGTTTGTAGGCAATTTTTGCCCGATTCAGGGTGACTTCCGCTTCGTTCAACTGCGCTTTTTGTACGTCGGTATCAAAACGAATCAGTTCTTCACCCGCTTTGACCTCAGAGCCGGGGGTGTAGAGTATTTCCTGAATGGTGCCATCCGAGTCAGCAGTGAGAGTGGCGCCTTTAATGGGGACCACGGTGCCCACGGCGGACAGGTGAGGGTGCCAGCGAACTTCTTTTGCGATAGCGGCATTGACCCTGGTTGGTGGTCTGCTTCTGTTTGCACCGGCCTCACGCATGGCCTCAAACTGGCTCAATTTTATTCCGGCAATCCCGCCAACAATGGGGATCGCAATAACGATGCCCAGTATTGCCCATAGTATTTTTTTTAGCATCGGGAGGCTCCCTGTGGCCATGTGCCTTTCAGCAGGTAACAGTTATACACCAGTTAACAGCTATACGTGAGTTAACGGCCATACGTGAGTGACCAGCCATGCGCGAGTGAACAGTACGCATGAGTCAACAATATACATGGGCCGGTTGCAAAACACTACAAGGTAAGGATGTCTTGCCTGCGGAGCTATCAGTGAAACGATTTTTTGTCTGGTATTTCGATTCAGCGTCCGGTTTTATTTGACAATGAAAAAGTGCAGCAGGTCAGATTTCAGCATTGTGATATACATTCTGAACGTCATCAACATCGTTTAGCATGTCGATAAACTTTTCAAACAATTCCACGTCCTCGCCAGTGAGCTCTGTGGTTGTCCGGGGAATGAACTGGATTTCATCCACTTCAAACTCCAGGTCCGTGAATGTGCCGCTCAGGGCCTGTTTGGCTTTGAAATACTCGCCATTCGGGGCAAAAACGGTGATTTTTCCGTTTTCACATTCAATATCGGTGACATCGACGTCCGCCTCCATCAGAGCTTCCAGCACGGCCTCTTCGTCGTCACCCTCAAAAACAAAAATAGCCGAGTGATCGAACATATGGCTGACTGAACCCTGTGTGCCAATTTTTGATCTGGTTTTGGTAAAGCAAACGCGAACATCTCCGAAGGTACGGTTCGGGTTGTCAGTCAGACAGTCCACAATCACCATACAGTTGCCCGGGCCGAATCCCTCGTATCGTGCTACGGAGTAGTCTTCACCTGCTCCTCCTTTTGCCTTTTCGATGGCCTTATCGATAACATGGGTGGGCACCTGATCCCTTTTTGCCTTGTCGATCAGGCTCCTTAACGTAAGATTTCCGTCGGGGTCTATACCGCCAGCCTTGGCGCACACGTAGATTTCCCGGCCATATTTACTATAGATTTTGGTTTTTGCAGCGGCGGTTTTCGCCATGGATTCTTTTCGGTTTTGGTAGGCTCTGCCCATGGTCTATTCCTGATATTTCTTTGTAAAATGCGTAATTTTAACGGCTGGATCGGTTCCAGGCAATGCACTCTTTCAGTGTGACCCCCGTGCCGCCAAAGATATCCAGCGCACTGCCAATGGTAAGATCCACCTTGCCGGCAGACAGTGTATTTACCAGTTCCAGGTCGTGCAGGGAACGGGCTCCACCGGCATAGGTGGCAGGAATGGATGTGTGTTCGCCCAGCAGTTTCACCAACTGCTGATCAATGCCGCCCTGCAGCCCTTCCACGTCGGCCGCATGAATCAGAAACTCTGCACAGTGACCTGCCAGTTCGTTCAGGGTGGCCTTGTTGACCGCAGTGCGGGTGATGGTTTGCCAGCGGTCTGTCGCAATATGCCAGCCACTATCGGTTTTTCTGCAACTCAAATCCAAAACCAGGTGATCCTTGCCGGTTTCTTTTTTTATCTGATCCAGTCGTTTTGGTGACAGTTCTCCATTTTCAAAAAGAAATGAGGTCACAATGACGTGAGAAGCGCCCGCCTGCAGGTATGCTGCTGCGTTCTCGTTAGTGACTCCGCCGCCAAATTGCAAGCCATCCGGCCATTGGGCGAGCGCTTCAAGCGCTGCCCTCTCGTTACCGGGGCCAAGCGCGATAACATGGCCGCCTGTCAGCCGGTTTGACCGGTACAGCCCGGCATAGTAGGCCGAACTGTGGTCACTGACAAAGTTGCTGACGCAGTGACTGTCAGCACCCCGGTCGCTCAGGCTGCCACCAACAATCTGTTTTACTTTACCCTGGTGCAGGTCGATACATGGTCTGAACAGTGTCAAAATAGTTCTCTCTTTAACCTGGAATTCGTCTGAAGCTCGTTGTGAACCCTGTTCGAAGTGGCCGGTTGCTGCATGGATGTGCGCGTGCATGTGTATGGCATGGATGTGGCAACCAGGTGCAGAGTATACCAAAACGGGAGAGGATTGGGACTCAAATCATGGTGGCTTTCGTGGTTACCCCTTGTGGGCCTCCGGGCGCCAGGTGTATTCAGTCTGGAAGGTGGATCGGGTGGGAAGGATAGCAACGCCTGTTCAACACATCCCTGTGTGTCACGGCGTCGACCGGAAGGCGCCGCCTGTTGGTTGAGGTTTCCCGAATTAGCTGTTTTTCAGTGTCTTTATCAACTGCTCGACAATGTTGTCAGTATCGTCTGCATCTGCCCGAAAGGCACCGGCGTTGGTATGGCCACCGCCACCGAATTGCAGCGCCAGATTGCCGACATTGACAGGTGCCTTTCTGTCCAGAATGGATTTTCCAATGGCGAACTCCACCTTGTCCGATTCTGGCAAGGCATTAATGTGAATTGACAGTTTGCATTCGGGGAATATGCAATAGATGAGAAAACGGTTTCCAACGTAGGACGCATCCATTTTTCTCTGATCCAGCACAACAATATTGCCATAATCGACAGCACACTGTTTGATTTGCTGTTCAAAGCTTTTTTGGTGTTCACGGTACAGGTTTTTCCTCTCCACTATCTCGGGAAGTGCGAGTATCTGGTCTATTGTGTGCCTTCGTGAATAATCAACCAGTTTGTAAAGGGTGCTTTCGTGACTGAATTGCAGGCTCTTCATCTTTTGCATCCCGGTTCGGGGATTGAGAAGGACAAACAGCAAGTCCCAGCCTTGTGGTGAAATAATTTCTTCTTTTGTAAACGAGGCAGAGCTGCCTTTGTCTGATCCTTCCAGCATATCTTGAGGAAAGTCGGGAAAGGCTTCTTTCTCGCCAAAATAACGATAAATGATCCGGCCGCACGTCGGGCTGCCGGGGCTGTTAATATGATTCGCCAATATTTTGTGGCTTCTTCGTTCCCGTTCACTGGAGTAGTGGTCGAACGCAAGGTGTGCTGAACGTCGAAAGGGCAGATTGGCAGTAATATCCCTGTGGCCGACATGAAATCGTTCGCCAAGGATCGAGGCAGGGTTGGTAAATTCCACCCGATCAATCATGTCCAGCTCTTTAAGCAGTGCCGCACAGACAACCCCGTCAAGATTGGCGAGGGTTATCAGCCTGTAGTGGTCGTGATCACGCCTGGAGGAAAACAGGTTTTTTATCGTATCCACGGATTTGGAGAAATCAAACATTTCCTTTACCCCTCGAATTGCTTTGAGTTATTGATTCCATCTTCACCAAGGCGAAAAGTGTTATGAAGATAACCCAATCGGGATTTGAGCTGTTTATTGTACGCTTTGTTCAGCTTGGTTTTTGGTTTCAACTGCCAGTCTTTACTGAGTTTCGACAGAGCATCATAGAGTTGCCACTTGTAATTGAATGTTTCACCAATGATGGCCTGCAATGCCTGGAAACGGGCTTCCCCGAGATAGTTTTTATCGGCATGTGACGCTTTGTCTTCATCAATATAAATCGGATAGATTTCAGCGGTTTCTATCACCACGCCCAAATCCGCATCGGACAAATCTGTGTGTTTGCGCAACAATTCTCTGAACTTGACCGCTTTGGCGATTTTTTTGTCTTTCAGCGCATGTAACGAGCCGGTGTCAATTCCTGATTGCTCAAGGTGTGCAATTTCCTGATCAGACAGTTCGAAGTAAACTTCTTCATAGACTTTCTGATTGAAAACGTTTTGCAGAAAAAACAGCATAACAAAACAGATAATGGCAGAGATAATGGGTGTCGTTACCCATCCGGAGGAAATGTTTCCCAGAACTGTCCATTTGATTCCTTTTCCGCCCTTCAACAGGCCTATCCCGATCACGGCACCCACCACGGCCTGTGAACTGGAAACGGGAATAAGAGGAATGGTTGGCAGGCCGTTGCTTGCCAGGAAGTGCTCAAGTGCGATCGAAGAGAACAGGAAAAGTACAACGGAGTGCGCAATTACGACAACCCAGGCCGCAACGGGTGAAAGAGGCATCAAACTGTTGCCCACAGTCATCATTACCCGTTTTGAATAGGTGATAACACCGACGCCAATAGCGATGGCCCCCATTAAAAACAACTGTTGAATCGAGGTGAATGTAAAAGCGTCGAAAATTCTGACATCGGTAAAGGGGGAGGATGAGATAAATACGCCCATTACATTACCAATATTGTTTGCGCCAAGGCTGTAGGCACCAAATGCCCCCGCAAAAATCAATGCAAGCCTGACGTAACTGTCGAGTCTCAGCAAGTGGATATCGCTCCATTGTATGACCCGCGTGGTGACGGAGTAGAGCAGGGCTCCAAAGGCTGCGCCAAGCAAGGGGCATGCGACCCAGGTGGCAATAATTTTGGTCAGAACTCCAATGTCGGTTATTGACCCGCTAAACAGGTTCCAGCCAATGATGGCCCCGACGACTGCCTGGGTTGTTGACACGGGCAGTCCCAATTTGGTCATCCAGAAGACGGTCAGAGCGGCAGAAAATGCGGCCATAAATGCACCGGGCAAGGCATTCAATGCGCCCAGTTTGCCCAGCCCGTGGGCTGCACCGGCACCGCTGATAGTCGCACCCAAAATGACAAAAACGGTACAGATAAGAGCGGCGGTTGTGAAGCTGATCATCCTGCTTCCAACCGCAGTACCAAATACATTGGCGGCATCATTTGCGCCCAGGGACCAGCCAAGAAACAGGCCACTTGATAAAAAAATAAGCAAAGTAATATCCATCAGATTACTCCCTGTTGATGTAAATGGTTAGCCGTGCAGAGTGTTTACATGGAACGTTTAATGCTGTAAATGGCCAGCCAGTCTGCAACTTCTTCTGCTTCATCTGCGATTGAGTCCAGTTTGTCAACAAAGTCCCGGAGGTGTGTTTTTTCATCCAACGATAAACTTGAGTTGAAAATATCCCGTTTCAGTTTCATTGCCACGGTGTCTGCTTCGTCCTCGAAAAAGCGAACCTTGTGAGTGTGATCCCGTACCGCTGAAATATCTCGAAAAAACGCCCTGGAAGCGCTTACGGCAGAGTCCACTGAACGGACGACGGTCGCAGTCAGCTCCTGATATTGCCCCCGGTATTGCTTTGGAATATCCGGCCTTTCCAATATGAATGCCAGGTAACAGTCTTCGAACTGGCTCAGTATGTAATTGGTGTCTTCCAGCAAACTGAGTACATCTCCCCTCAGGTCGGGAATAAGCATTTCCGTATAGAGGTCGCTTTCGATGGAGCGTCTCAAGTGACGGCCCTCGCTCTCGACCTTGCGCATCTTGCTCATCTTTGCGTCGATTTCTTCCTGGGTGACTTTCTGAGGCATAGGGTTGTTTAGGAATGAGGTTACACCGTTCTCAAAAAGCATCCCTCCTTCTGATATGGTGTCAAACAAATCATCTATTTGTCTTTCCATGGCTTTACTTTTGCCGAAAAGTGTCAACGTGGCCATACAAAACTCTCCTGATACAGAGGCTCAAAAAACGACTGGAGTGAAACGGGTCAGCAGGGCTGCTGTATTAACCCGTCTACTATTTGGTAACCCATGCAGTATTTGTAATCTAATTGTAAGAAATTACAAGTTAATCCTGGCTATTTTTCTTCTTCAGGCCGAAACAGAGTTCTCCAGGCTCATCGAACTGTTCGATCTGCCCGTCAGCTGATGATACATCAAATGACTTCAGTCCAAGACCAATTAAATTGGTCGGGTATTGACAATCACCATGACTTATCATTAAATGATAATTATTCTCACTAATAAATGGGGATTCATGGGGTAAGAAAAAATGAAACCTGAACAAAACGAGAGTGATAACAGTGTGCGAATTGAAATTCCGTTACCTGTTATGGCAAGGGTACTGGAAGAAAGACAGTTGACGGCATCCGACTTTCGGTGCCTGGATTGTGATTCCAAGCAAAAGGTCTGGAGTCTTTGTCTTCAGGCATGTTTGTCGGAGTGTGCAGAGTTGAGGGGGTGCGCGGAGTTGAGATAGTTCCACTCCCTTGTTCTCATGCAAGACCGGTCCATCCCGGCCCATCTAAAATGCAGCCTTCTTTTCAGGCTATCTGCCTGTCTATCTACCTACCTGTTATTACATTGTCTGTTTTTTGGATAAACGCATTATCAATGATGTTTTCAGCCAGAAAAAAACATATTTGAATTTTTTCGAAAAAAAGCTAGAGCAAATGCTCTATATAATGTAAAAATACCTGTTTATTGATCTATACCCATTAAAATTCCTCAGATTTGCAGGAAGATAAGGGGTGGTCGTTTTTGGCCAATTTTTGGCCAGTTTTAATTCATCAGCTTTATAAAGTGATTAAAAGGGAATAAAAATGCTATTTTCACTTCAGGTTAAAGGTTACAAAGCATATATGGGAGCACTCAAGGTTGCTGCCAAAGTCATACCCATGCCCAAGCCCACCTTGTTTATGGGAGAGGATTCTTCTCTGGAATTATGTGAGTCAATCGCACAAATGGGCACGAAGAAAATACTGATCGTGACGGATCAAATGCTGGTGAAGTTGGGGATACTGAAAAAAATTCAAGATACGCTGACGAAAAATGGTGTAGAGTTTGTCATTTATGATGGTGTCCTGCCTGACCCCACTTATGATCAGGTTGAATCCGGTTTGAAAATTTACAAAAATAACGGTTGCGAAGCCGTTCTGGCTGTAGGAGGCGGTTCGCCAATCGATTGTGCCAAGGTCATTGCCGCAAGGGTAACCAATCATCGCCCGGTTGCCAAACTGGCCGGATTGTTTAAGGTATGGACAACTCCTGCCCCCCTGTTTGCCATTCCTACCACAGCGGGTACCGGTTCTGAAGTGACTGTCGCCGCCGTTGTTTCAGAGCCCGATACACATCACAAAACACCATTGGTAGACCCCAAGCTGGTGCCAATGTCGGCGGCTTTGGATGCGGCGTTAATGTTGGGATTGCCACCGGCTGTAACTTCAGCGACAGGTATGGATGCACTGACCCATGCGGTTGAGGCCTACATTTCCATGAATGCCACACCAGAGACGGACTCTTATGCGGTAGCCGCAACCCGACTCATTATGCAGAACCTGTCTGTCGCAGTAAAAGATGGCAGTAACGTCAAAGCGAGACACAATATGGCTCTGGCATCCTATTACGCAGGTCTGGCGTTTACCAAGGCGAGTCTGGGTTATGTGCATGCGATATCGCATAACTTTGGTGCTTACTACAAGACCCCCCATGGCTTGGGTAATGCGATTGTTCTGCCTTACGTTCTTGACTATTCGAAAGAAAATATTATTGGCCGATTGGCAGACCTGGCAGAAGTAAGCGGTTTGTCAACAGGTAAGGAAAGCCATCAGGAATTGGCTCAGAAATTTATTGATCATATTCGCTCCTTGTTGAAAGAGTATGATATTCCGGAAAAACTGGAAGCACTCAAGGAAAACGATATTCCCGCGATTGCAAAATCAGCATTGAAAGAAGCCCATTTGAATTATCCTGTACCCAAGTACATGGATCAGGCTACATGCGAGCGTTTGATCCGGAAAATGCTGGTCTGAACCGGGGCCGGTCTATCTGGAAGGAAAATCCGGCTTTCTGTTTTTCGGGCTGCCGGGAGCCAACTGAATCAGGTGGCTCCCGCATTCCTTTCGGGTTCTTTTTTATGCAGGTTCATACGGGTTCAACCAGCACCAATCTCATCGCTTTTCCCTTGAATATTTCATCAATGATCCGGTGAACTTCGGCAATGGTGTTCCCCTGTACCCGGAACCTGTATTTAATCCCTTTTTGGGTAAAGGCATTTACTCTGAACATTCTCTTTCTCCGGTTTTATCAGGCCAAAACGAGGTTAGACAGAGGATGGTTTCTGATCCTCCTGATAATAAGAATAATCAGTAAAGCGACATAAACTGTCGTCATTTGGCGTGACTGGATGCAAATTTTTCAATTGCTACTCTGCGATTCATTTCACCAGGGTTTTCAGGTTTGAACTTCACCGGATGTCGGGTGTCACTACTGGATAGTAGTGAATAATCGTATAGAATCCTGTCAGGTGGAATTAAGAAGGAAGTGTATAAATGAGCGGGTTATCGGAAGAAGAAAGATGGTGCAAACTTGAGGAGGTTTTTACTGCAGCATCGGCCATGCAGGGGGATGAGCAGGAAGCCTATTTACAATCAGAATGTGGTGACGATAACGCTTTACTGGCCGAGGTTCGGGAGTTGCTGTCGGCAAACGACATTACTGTCGAAAAAGGCTGGCTGGAAGGTGAAAATACGCCAAAAACCTTTTCACATGATGATCACATCGATGATTATCGAGTCCTCGGGTTGCTCGGTCGGGGGGCGACCGGTGAGGTGTACAAAGTGGTGAACGAATGGGGCAAGGAATATGCGATCAAGTGCCTGCCACTGATCTTCTGTGAAGACAGTGAAATTCTGACCCGATTTAAAAAAGAAGCAGAAGTGACCCAGCAGTTGATCCATCCCAACATTAATCGTATGCACGGTTTTTTTACCAGTTCGGACAACGTACCCTATTTGCTGATGGATTATTGTGATGGCCGGGTTCTTTCAGATATTCTGAGTGAATACAGACTGACGATTTCTCAGGCATTTCATATTTTTGAGCAGATATGTCGCGGCCTCAGGTGTGCGCATGACAAGGGGATTTGTCACAGGGACGTGAAGCCATCAAATGTGATGCTGGAAGAGGGTGTCATCAAGATAATCGATTTTGGTATTGCAAAAGATGCTGCTTCTACCCTGACCGCGACGGGTGTCAGGTTGGGTTCGCCCGCTTATATGTCGCCGGAGCAATGGGTTGGCAAGGGGGTCGATTATCGTGCGGATATGTGGTCGCTTGGAGTGATTCTCTATGAGCTGCTGACCGGCAGGCTGCCTTTTTCCGGAAAAAATTTTTACGACATGCAGCAAAGCGTGCTTAAAACCGAGCCTTTGGCCGCTTCCAAAATAAACCCTGAGTTGAACCACTACATTGATCGATTTCTGTCCTTTCTCATGCAGAAAAATCCTGACAAGCGCCCTCGGAACCTGAGTGACATTCTGCACAATTTGCCATTACTGGTTCAATCTGTAAGCTCTTGATACTTGTCAGGTGTCCAGTTGTCGATACAGCCAGGCTTTGGCAAATTGTATTTTTCGTTCCACTGTGGCGATAGAGACACTCTGGGCATCTGCGATCTGTTGATTGGTCATGCCGGCAAAAGCTCTCTGTTCTATCATGCTGGCCGCAACGGCGTCTCTTTTTTCAAGCACTTTCAGCGCTTCATCCAGAGCCATTATATCCAGATCATCTTCGTTTGTGTGAGCGCTGCTCTCGACAAGCGTTACCTTGAGCAAATCGCCCCCCCGCTTGTGCCGGTTTTTGCTGCGAGCAAAGTCCACCAGTATTTGTCGCATGATTTTGGCAGACAGGTTAAGAAAGTGAGTCTTTCCCTGCCATTCGGCATTCACCTTGATAAGTTTTTCATAGGCTTCATTGACCAGGGCTGTCGCCTGCATGGTGTGGTTGACCTTTTCTTTGGAAAACTGATAATGCGCTGCCTTTCGAAGCTCTGGATACAACAGGGAAACCAGTTCATTTTTGGCTGCGTCATTTCCTTCAGACCATTGTTTTAATAACGTTTCTACTCTGTCCATGGCAGTTGGTATTTTCCATTAATCAGGTTCGGGGAATCAGTGTGGGTTTATTTATAGCTCAAAAACCGGAAAAAAATAAGGCTTTTTTGAGGGAGCGTCTTGCAAGAGCACCCTTTCAGACAGGGTCTGCCGTTCTGAAGGTGAGGTGAACAGGTTGGCAAGGGCTACTTCTGGCTGTTTTCAGCTGCAAGGCAGCCCCGACCCTGTGGAGAAATCACCGGTGCCGAAGTCAGGCGGACAGGATATGTCCGCCGTTTTTCAATGGAGCCTGCAATCCGGGCCCCAACTCCTGAATTCGGTATGTTTCAGGTCAGCCCGCCTTTGTTACCGATACCAGGGTTGCAGTCTTTCTGGGTGCTTCGGTCGCGATTTCTATGCCCATTTCATGTCGCTTCTCCAGTGCCAGTTTGCGCACATTTTCCAGGTCCTCATCCGAGTAAACGCCGTTAACGCCGGATATGGACGCCAGTTTCATACCGTGCTTCAGCCCCATCTTGTAAATATCCCGGACTTTTTTCCATTCGATATTTCTGCCCAGGGTGAAGTTTTCGAACCTGCCCTCAAGTGCCAGAACAATGGTTTCAGCCAGGCAGGCGTATACCACGTTGGGTGGTAAACCGATATCCTTCATTCGAACATTGCTTGGCAGTTCGATTTCACCGGACTCGATAACCAGTACATCGGGCCGTTTGGCAACATCGCTGGCCGGAATATCAAGGGGTCGAGCAACATCCGTGATAACGCAGCCAGGCTTGACTCTCATGATGTCCAGGATTTTCTTGCCAGCGCCCGATGTGGCCGTCACAACCATGTCCATATCAGAAAGATTCTTGTTCGCCTCGGTGGATATAAATACCTTTGCTTCAGGCGTTTCGTCTTCTATTTGCTCTTTGAGTGCCAGCAGTTTTGCGCTCTCGGGAGCAGCCATATAGACTTCGTCAAACGCCTTGGCCAGCAGGCGAGCACAGACTGAACCTATGGCCCCGGTTGCGCCCACTACCATGGCCTTTCCGTGCACCTTGCCACTCTCGCCGATATGCAACATACCGAGGCGATCCAGCGCGTCCTTCGCGGCCCACAGAGCTCCTGAAGCACTGTAGCTATTGCCTGTGGTGATGGGCAGCGGTGCCCGTTTTGCGACAGTGACCCCGGCATCGCCCACTACTTTGGTGAATGCGCCGAGGCCCATTATCTGGGCACCCATTCTTTTCGCCATGCGGGCAGCGGCAAGCAGCCGGCGATAGGTAAATTCGGGGCTGTGTGCCATAATTTCTTTGGGAGTGCCGCCAACGGTGATCAGCCAGCCTTCCGCTTCGGCTCCCGTGGGTGATTTGATACCGGTGACCTTTGAATAAACAAAAGGTGGTGAGTAAGCGATGAGTTTTTCAACCGTATTCATTACCATCTTGGGTGCATACTTGGCAACGGTATCCAATGGCTTCTGGTTTTGCAGGTATCGTTGTGACAGCGGATGGATAACAAAAGCAAAACGTGCCTTTTTCTTGGTGCCGTTTGGATAGAGAATACGGGGCTCAATACCCAGATCCGTAATGATTTCCAGCAGGTCGTCATCGGTGACTTCGCCTCTGTCTTTGCCCAGAGCGGCATAAATCATTGCTTCGATCACATTGATACCAACCACTTCATCACACAACTGGGGCGTATAGTCGATAACCATATCGACGCCTTTTTCGCCCAGGGCTTTCAGGCGTTCTTCAGATATTGTCGAAGTCAGAACGGTTTTGCCTGCCAGTTCTTCGAGTCCGAATGGTTCAAGTTCATCATAGCGCCCGACAATAACGTCTGCTTTTTGCATTGCCCGTCGCAGAATAAAATGGTTCCAGTCCTTGATGGGGGCGATTGATGGAGAAAGCACGTGAGGGGCTCTCCATTTCATCAGCTGGTGACTGCCTGAAGCGTACAGCTCCAGCGCGTGCAATGAGGTCAGCAACTTCGGTATACCCATTTGAAGAACCGGATCTGCAAACATCAGGTTTTCAGTGAACTCCGACAGCACACGAGCGGCTCGATAATTGGTCATTCCGCTGAAAAAGAGGACACGGGTATTGCTGAAAATCTTGCCTACTTCTATCTGCGTATGCCGAATAGACCAATCGTGCAGTATTTCCCTGAGGTTCGCCCCCGAGGTCACCGGAACCCTGGTGACCAGGTCTTCCAGTTCTTTTGTGCTTTTTTGTTCAAAATTGTAGGCACCAACCCGCTGGTGGTCACGCACCAGACCAAGACCGATTGCATCTGCCTTGTTTTCCCACTCTTTAATGAGTTTTTTAGCTTTATCCAGGTTTTTGTTTGTGCCAAAACGCACCAGGCGAAACTCCTGGCCAAGGAAGGTAGTATTGAAATCGTAATCGAGGCTTTGGGGGCCTAAACTGATGCTTACAACGGTTTTCATCATAGCTCCTTTATCTGGTTTTGTTTTTAGAATTTTGTCCTGTCGTATTGTTATACATGAAGGCATGTACGCTTGTTTTTCTTCTCAGGAATTTCGGATACCAAAATACCGATGCCTGCCACCCTGTTTTGGAACGACGAAACAGTCTGGTGCCTCAAGTGGCCCAATTTTTGCGCCTGGCCCGGTTCCCTTACATAAATCAACCTCTGTATATAGTGAAGTCACTGTATGTAGCCCGGTTTTTGTCTACCTGATTGCACAGGGGTTGAAATTGTAGTGGACTAATGGTATGGGCCAATGATACGAAAATTTTCGTAGAGCAAATAGTCTTATCTTCACGAAGATGGGCGTAACCTGCACTGCGTCACATTTTGGCGGCACCGTGCTCCGTTATTACAGACTGTTTTGCGGGTCAATGCGCCTCATCCCAGTTGTTGCCGATTCCTGCTTCTACCAGTAACGGGACATCGAGCCTGGCCGCTTTGGCCATCAGTTCAACGATTTCCTGTTTCACTTTGCCAGCGTCCCGTTCCGGTACTTCGAGTACCAGTTCATCATGTACTTGCATGATAATTTTGGCCTCTGTTTTTGTTTCTGTCAGCCAGGAATCTACCAGAATCATGGCTCGTTTGATAATATCAGCCGCGCTGCCTTGCATGGGAGCGTTAATCGCCGTGCGCTCTGCGGCCTGCTGGCGCATCTTGTTTCTGGCATTGATCTCGGGCAAATAGAGTTTTCTGCCAAATAACGTCTCCACATAGCCCTGGTCATGAGCGGTTTTTTTCGTTCTTTCCATATAGTCCAATACGCCGGGATAGCGGTCAAAGTACCTGCCTATGTAGCTTTTTGCCGTGGCGCGATCTATGCTCAACTGGCGACTCAGCCCGAAGTCGGACATGCCATAAATAAGGCCAAAGTTGATCGCTTTGGCACTTCGGCGCTGGTCTCCGGTCACTTCGCTTTCGTCAACGGAGAATACTTCGCCAGCGGTTGCCTTGTGAATGTCTTTGCCCTCGGCGAATGCACGCAACAGGCCGACATCTTTGGACAGGTGGGCCATTATTCTCAGTTCGATCTGGGAATAATCCGCTGCAATGAGCTTGCAGCCTTCGCGAGGAACGAAGGCCTGACGTATTTTTCTGCCTTCTTCTGTTCTGATGGGAATATTTTGCAAATTGGGGTCCGAAGAGGACAGCCGCCCTGTTGCTGTTACCGCCTGGTGATAGGAGGTATGTATTCTTCCGGTGACGGGGTTGATCTGGTCAGGCAACCTGTCGGTATAGGTTGACTTGAGCTTGCTCAGGCTTCTGTGTTCCAGAATGATTCGGGGCAGTTCATATTCAAGGGCAAGTTCCTGCAAAACGGGCTCTGCCGTCGATGGCTGGCCTTTGGGCGTTTTCTTGATAACCCTGAATCCGAGCTTTTCATAAAACACAGATTGCAGTTGTTTGGGAGAACCGGGATTAAATTCTTCCCCGGCCAGGTCAAAGGCTTTTTTCTCCAGCTCCTTCAGCCTTTCTGCCATGCGGATGCTGTGTGACTGGAGTAGTCGGGCATCAATTTTTGCGCCGTTATGTTCAATTTTGGAGAGCACGCTCACCAGGGGAAGCTCAATATCCTGGTACACGGGGTTTGCCGTGTCACGAGACAGTTTTTCGTTCAACACCTGGTGCAGCCTGAGGGTAATATCGGCATCTTCAGCAGCATAGGGAGCCGCCTTATCCAGTTCGATCTGGTTGAAGGTAAGTTGTTTGGCACCTTTTCCGGCAATATCCTCGAAGGTAATGGTGTTGTGCCCCAGATACCTGAGTGACAGGCTGTCCATGTCATGTCGGGTTCCGGTTGAATCGAGAACGTAGGACTCCAGCATGGTGTCGTGGGCGATGGCACCAAGAACGATACCGTACTTGATCAGCACATTGCGGTCATATTTCAGGTTTTGACCGATAATTCGGGGTTTGTCGCTTTCCAGCAACGGCTTGAGTTGCTGAAGAACATAATCCCGATCCAGTTGTTCAGGCGCACCCGGGTAGTCATGTGCGACGGGCACGTAGGCCGCCTTTCCCGGAGTGATCGCAAATGATACCCCTGCAATTTCGGCTTCCATATAGTTCAGCGAGGTGGTTTCTGTATCGAAGGCGAAGAGTTCGGCCTTGTCGAGTTCCGCCAGCCAGGTCTCGAAGTGGTCTCGGGTAAGTATGGTTTCATACTCGGCCTGGATGGTAGCAACGGGTTCAGGTGTGCCTCCGGGTTCTTTCATATCGGAAGAGGCGTTGGCGGGCGGTGAGGTCGGGTTTTTCGAGTCGCTCAACCCGGTTATCCAGCTCTTGAATTCAAGCTGCCTGAACAGCTCAAGCAACTTTGTCGTATCCGGTGAACCCGGTTCGATATCAGCCAGGTTTTGCTCAAGTTCAACGTCCGTTTTGATTGTGGCGAGCCGGTAGGAAAGGGGCAGGGAGGCTATGCTGGCGCGCAGGTTTTCCCCGATTTTCCCCTTTACCTTGTCGGCATTGGCGATAACGCCCTCCAGTGAGCCGAATTCCGTCAACCATTTCACCGCCGTCCTGGGGCCGCACTTTGGCACTCCGGGAATATTGTCTACCTTGTCTCCCATTAGTGCGAGGTAATCGACAATTTGATTCGGGCGAACCCCAAACTTGTCGAAAACACCCTGTTCATCCAGTCGTGAGTTGTCCATTGTGTTAACCAGCATGACGTGCGGCGAGACAAGTTGCGCCATGTCCTTGTCGCCAGTGGAAACAAGCGTTTCAATACCCTGTCGGCTGGCCTGGTGGGCCAGGGTGCCGATAACATCGTCTGCCTCGACATCAGGAATGACGAGCAGGGGTAACCCCATTGCCTTGATAATTTCATGTACAGGTGCAATTTGTTCCCGAAGTTCTTCGGGCATGGGTGGGCGATTGGCTTTGTAATCCTCATAGAGCTCATGTCGAAAATTCTTACCTTTGGCATCAAAAATAACGATTATTTTTGCTTTGGGATAATCCTGCTGCATCCTTCGCAACATGGCAATCACGCCACGCACCGCCCCCGTGGGCTGGCCCTTTGAGGTAGTCAGCGGAGGGAGCGCATGGAATGCCCGAAACAGATACGATGAGCCGTCAACGAGGATGGCAAGTGGCGAAGAGGGAGAGGTGGCTGTAGTGGCTGTAGAGCCGGTTGTATCAGACTGATTCATATTTTTGCTATCATTTTGTTGGTATCATTGATCGGACTGTTATTCATGGTTTGCAGGCGTTTTGCCAGGCTGGATAAAATATCGGGGATATCTGTCGAGGATATCCATAAAGGATAGAAGATGAGTAGAGTACCAATGAAAAAAAACATAATCACGCTGTTTTTGTTGCTTTTTGCCTGTGCTCTTTCCGCAGAGGAAATCAGGGTGGATCCTCGTGAGCCTCAAATTACCATTCGCCACGGCGAGGGCAAGACATTTTTTGAATACAGGGTGAACGGCGTTTTAAAGGAAATTAAGGTGAAACCGGCCAACGGGCCGGAGTATTATCTGGTGCCAGTCGATGGCGGTGGCTGGATTCGTGAAGAAAAATCTCAACTGCTGGTGCCAGCCTGGGTTATTTTCAGGTGGTAGGCTGATGGCCGCAAATACGGATTGATGTGGTTGATCCAGGTGGTTGATTGAGGTAATTGACTGATATGGCAGTATTTACCCCGGTGACAGAAAAAGAGGTGGAAGCCCTGTTGGCTGGTTATGCCCTGGGCAGACTCGTTCGGCTCGAAGCCATTGGTCAGGGAATCGAAAACAGCAATTACTTTGTTACCACTGATCTTGATGGCAGGGAAGCAAGGTGGGTATTGACACTCTTCGAAACACTGAAAAAAGAAGAACTGCCTTTTTTTATGGAGTACATGACTGTTCTGGCATCTCAAGGTTTACCGGTGCCAGCCCCGGTACCGGATTTGAACAGTCAGACCATTCAACTGTTGGCCTCCAGGCCGGCGGTGCTGTTCCCTTGCCTGACGGGGCATGAGATAAAAGAGCCCGGCGTGTTGCAATGCCAACAGGTCGGAATCATGGTTGCGAGGCTTCATCAAGTGAAGCATGTCGGGCATCTGACGCGCCCTCCGGTGAGGACAGTCCGGTGGATGTACTCAAATTACCACAAATTGTGCCAGCAGTCGTCTTTTGGTGATCAGGCGTTGCTGGAGCGTGTCATCGACTATATTGAAACCCGCCAGGGAGGGTGGAAGCAGTGCAGGGTGGGGCTGGTTCATGGCGATCTGTTTCGTGACAACCTGTTGTTTTCGGGTGACAGGATCACTGGCCTGATCGACTTCTATCACGCCTGTGAAGACTATTTGCTGTTTGATCTCGCCGTCGCGGCAAATGAATGGTGTTTTGATATGGTTCGAGGAGAGTACGATCAGGCAAGGATCACCAGTCTGGTGCAGTCCTATCAAAGCATTGCAGGTTGGCCCGAGTCCAGCCAGGCCTGCTGGCCAGATTTTCTTTTGCTGGCTGCAACCAGGTTCTGGATAAGCCGCCTGGTGAGCTGGCACCTTCCGGGTTATCAGGGGAATGCCGTTCAGGGCAATATTGCCAAAAGCCCGGATGAATACCGCTTGAAAGTGGAGGCGATACTGGCTGCGTTTGACCTCGGTTGCTGATCTTGCCCGTCTTTTTCCAGTCGGGTTGTGTTGCATGGGGTGCCGGTTCCCGGATTTTATTTATCAGGCAACGGCACCCGGACAGGTGACGGAATGGCAACCCGTTTATCTGTTTTGCTTTTTGTGCTGCTCCAGTGCCCTTTCCAACGAGTCACAGACCTTTTCCAGTACCGTGAGTCTTGCCAGTTTTTTATCATTGCCGGCAACAATCGTCCAGGGTGCATAAGGGGTGCTGGTACGAACGACCATTTCATTGACAGCCTCTTCGTATTCGTCCCACTTTTCACGGTTACGCCAGTCCTCGTCGGTAATTTTGTGTTTTTTATAGGGGACTTGCTCACGTTCCTTGAACCTGGCGAGTTGCTCGTCTTTGTCAATGTGCAGCCAGAACTTGTTAAAAACCACACCATGCTCACAAAACTGTTCTTCAAAGTCGTTGATTTCCAGGTAGGCACTACGCCAGTCATTTTCGGAAGCAAAGCCTTCCACCCGTTCAACAAGCACTCTTCCGTACCAGCTTCTGTCGTATATGACGATGCGCCCCGCCCGGGGAATGTGGCGCCAGAAACGCCAAAGATAATGGTGTGCCTTCTCTTCGTCTGTGGGTGCGGCGATAGAGATAACCCGTGCGATACGGGCATCAACGGCTTGCATGATTCGCCTGATTGCTCCGCCCTTGCCACCGGCATCCCATCCTTCAAATACCATAAGAGAGGTGATTTTTTTATGGTAGGCATCCCAACTCAATTTGGTTAATCGGGACTGCAGTTTTTCGAGCCTGTTATTATACTTCGCCTTGCTTATGGTCTGTGTCAGGTCAACACTGTCAAGCACTGTCGTCAACTCGGACTGTGCATCGACCATTTCAATTTTCGGTGCGGCAGTTTCATGGTGAGCGGCTGTACCGGAGGCAAGGTTTTCAACTGCTTGCAGAATGGTTTGGGCGATGGTCAGATCCCGATAATACTCGTCTTCTGCCTCGACAATCATCCAGGGTGCGGAAGCCTGATCGGTGAGTCTGATTGCTTGCTCGGCGGCCCTGATATGTGAGTCATAGTGCTTGTGCAAGGCTGTATCCAGACTGGATACCATGATTTTTTGTTTTTTATCTTTTGACAGCTTCCGGAAGGTGTCTTTCTGGTGTCCTTTCGACATATGCAACCAGAATTTGAGTATCAGCATATCGCCCTGGGACAGGGATCGCTCAAGAAAAGCGATGCGACGCATGTGTCGATCGAACCTGGTCTTATTGATATTTCCGAAAGTTCGTTGATAAATGGTTCCTGTGTACCAGGAGCTTGAAAATATGGCGATTCTGCCTGCCGCAGGCAGGCATCGCCAATAGCGCCAGAAACGCGGGCGTTCATCTTCTTCGTCAGTTTTGTGTCCGAATGCGTGTACTTCGAGACCGCGAGTATCAAGCCACTCATTCAGTTTGTTAATGACTTCGCCCTTGCTCGCATTGTCTACACCCTCGACAATAATCAGTACGGGAAACCTGGTGCTACCCAACGCGAATTGAGCTTGCAACAGTTTCGCTCGTAAGTCAGGAAGAGTTTCCTTGTATGTTTTCTTGCCAATTTTTCGACCGAGTTCTGCCGCTTCAAACATTTTGATTCACCTTGTTTTTTGTGTTCTTGTGAATGGCATGGAAAAGTAATCATAGCTGCAGTGGAGAGTGTAGTACAGAGTTGAACCAACCGTAGCGAATTTTCTTGCAGCAACCACTTTTCTCAGGCTCCCCTTATAAAGATAACTTACTGAAAATAAACGGTTGGGGGTAGCAGGCTATTAGTATGAATATTCTAATACAAAAGGCTATCTTTCAGTGGAATCCGGGGTTGTTTGGGCATTTATTTCTAACGCTGTACTGCTCTTGCATTTCAGGGAATTGTAATCGCACAGGAGATTTATTATGGGAAAATTGAAATCATTCCAGGAACAAATTCAGGAAACTGTTGCCAGGGGCATCAATGCTGTTGAAGAGCAACATAAAATGCTGGCTGAAAAGTCTTTCGAGTACGCTGAAAAAATGGAAGCAGAAGCGAAAGCCTATTCTGTCACCAGGGTACGTGAAATGCATAATGATGCGATGGCAAATGCCTATTCATTTATTCGCAATCTGAACGATAAACTGGCGACAGCAACTTCTGACCTGCTTGTCAAGGTGGAAGGCCAGGTAGAAGAAGCGGTAGAAAAAGTCGAAGAAGCGGCAGAAAAAGTCGAAGAAGCAGCGGAAGAAGTAAAGGCGGCCGCCAGGAAGGCTGCTCGCAGTGCAGCCGAAAAGAAAGAAGAAGTAACCGGGAAAAAGGAAGAGGCAACGGCCTAGTCCCTTTCTTCAGAAAACAGAAAAACAGGAGGTTTTTCGCCTCCTGTTTTTTTATGACGGCCTTTTCCGAACGATGGCTGTTTCTGAATAGAGGTGCCGCAAATCAGAGCCAAAGGTCGCAAAAGCGTCGCGGAAGATCAAAAACCAGGCCAGACCCCGCCTGAGCGGGGCTGGTTTAAACGGCAACTTTTGGTTGATTGGCCGTTGTCAGGCTGTGCCGGTTTTTTTCGCGCGATCTGCTTCTGATTTGTACACGATGTTTTCGAGCTCTTCCAATGCTTCACCGGAGTAAACTGCCAGGTTTTGCATGCTTGGAAGGGTTTCCCTGCACCCGGTATAGCCGAAATTAAGGGAGCCGTTATAACTCAGACAGGTGATGTTGAGTGCTCCGCCGTGTGCAATAAGAGAGATCGGATACATGGCTTCAAGTTTCGCACCGTCTATATAAAGTGGCTCAGTGGGGCCAGGTACGTTTGATACGGTTACGTTAAACTCTGGCCTCATTCTGCCACCCATGTCGGTTAGCAGTTGCAATATATAAGGTGACATCATCAGCATGGTGTATTGATTCAGTGCACTTCTTGGCAAGCCTTGCAGATGTTTCTTTGCGACCCTGGTGGAATCCTTGATGGCTTTCAAACGCTCCATCGGGTTGGCGATATCGGTTGCCAGGCTGGCAATGATAAAGCTGATTGCAGTTCCTGTTCCGTCATCATCCGCCGGGCGGATATTGACAGGGATGCCGGCAGTGAGCGGCTCGTCTGGCAGGTTGTTTTGTTCGAGAAGAAACCGGCGTAACGCTGTACCGCAAAGATAAAGCACGACATCATTCAGTGATGCATCGACTTTGTGAGCCAGGTCTTTCAGTTTTTCCAATTGGTACTGTTGCGTTGCCAGGCGGCGAGCACCGGCTACCCTGCCATTAAGTGAGCACTGCGGCCCGACGAATGGAGCAGCCAGTTCATCCCGTTTATGGGTTGCAGCCTGAGCGAGGCGGGTGATCGCGCTGAGTATTTTTGGCAGGGTGGACGCCTGTTGTTGTATTGACTCAAATGCGTGCAACGCTGCACCCTGAAAAGTGGGTATGGTTTCTTCTGTTGTTCCCTTTGGTTTTTTTCTGGGGCCAATGGACCAGGGTGCGACTCCCCGGACTTCATTGGGGTCGCTGGACAGTATTCGTTGCGATAATTTGACACCACTGATTCCGTCTATCAGAGAGTGGTGCATTTTTGTGTACATGGCAAAGCGATTATTTTCCAGGCCTTCTATGACATGGCATTCCCATAGAGGGCGACCGAAGTCAATATGATGCGAGTGCAGGCGGGAAATAAGTATGCCCAATTCTCTCTCGCCACCGGGCTTTGGCAGCGCCGAGTGTCGCACATGATAGTCGAGATCAATCTTGTCATCCTTGACCCAGCACGGGTTGACAATCCGCGCGAGCCGGCTCGGGTTTTTCAACTTCAGGTTCCATGGCGGAACCACCTGGCAATCACCCTTCATTCGGGCGACCAGATCCCGAAGAAAAGTCTCCGGAGCATTCTCGGGTAAAGAGAAAATTTGCAGATTTGCAACGTGCATCGGGGTGTTCTCTGATTCTACAGCCAACCAGGAGGCGTCTAAAATATTTACTCTGCTCATCTTTATGTTCCCTGAATTTTATTTATTGTTTGTCCCGAAAGGAGCAGTGGTAAGAATGATGTGCTCCATCTCCCTCGTGCGTGAGATTATACCTGAGTGCAAATTATATTCTGTGATGATTTCGGTTGTTTCCGGTTTTTTTTGATTCACTGCGTGTCACCTGGCATACGGCGGTTTTGTGATATTTACTTCTGGCGGCTGTGACTCTCTTCCCTTTCAAAACTCGCCAGACGATTTTCATTTGTATGCTTGTGTATTTTATGGGAGGTGCTGTGGGTGGTCTCTCTATTGGTAATTGGTGCAATTTCCATTACAATTTCCGCTCCAAAAAACTGCTCCGGTTTTACGTTCCGGAACGCATTAAAAAGGTAATAGAATGTCTAAAATTGTTGTCTGTGCACTGTATAAGTTTGTCACCCTGGAAAATTTCAATGAGCTTCGGGAACCTTTGTTGGATGTGATGTTGAAAAACGGGGTGAAGGGTACGTTGTTGCTCGCGAAAGAAGGAATCAACGGAACTGTAGCCGGTAGTCGTGAAGGGGTGGACAACCTCCTTGACTGGTTGAAATCCGATGCCAGACTGGCGGATCTTTCCTTTAAAGAGTCTTATGATGACTCAATTCCATTCAGTCGAACCAAGGTTAAACTGAAAAAGGAAATTGTTACCATGGGGGTTGAAGGAATAGACCCCAGGCAGGTCGTGGGTACCTACGTAAAGCCTGGTGACTGGAATGCGTTAATTTCAGACCCGGATGTTTTGGTGGTTGACACTCGTAATGATTATGAGGTCAATATTGGCACCTTCGAGGGGGCAATTAATCCTGAAACCGAGAGCTTCAGAGAATTTCCCGGTTATGTTGCAGAAAATCTTGACCCTGAAAAGCACAAAAAGGTGGCAATGTTCTGTACCGGCGGTATCCGTTGCGAGAAGTCTACCGGCTTGCTGAAGGAGAAGGGCTTTGAAGAGGTGTATCATCTGGAAGGTGGCATATTGAAATACCTGGAAGAGGTGCCCGAAGAAGAGACGCTATGGCGAGGTGAGTGTTTCGTATTTGATAATCGTGTATCTGTAAATCACAAGCTTGAAAAAGGCCGCTACGATCAGTGTAATGCCTGTCGCCATCCCATTACGGAAGAAGATAAAAAAAGTGAGCACTACGTTGTCGGGGTAAGTTGTCCTCATTGTTTTGACAAAAGTACGCCTGAACAAAAAAAGCGCTACGCTGAGCGAGAGCGTCAGATCAGGCTGGCAGAACAGCGTGGCGAGCAGCATGTGGGCGGCGACGCAGCCAAAGTTATTGCCAGGCGCAAGGCGATGAAAATGGCTAAAAGGCGCGAGCAAGCCGGTTAGAGCCGGTTTTGTTTTGGTGTCTGCCGGTTTTGTCCTGGTTCTGGTTGCTGGACATCGTCGCATTTGTTTGTTGGTGTGCATTTCAAGTGTGCAGCGCCAGGCCAGGGCATAGTTCTCTTTATTAGATCGTAAATGGTTTGGCTCTGTATGTTGTATGTTGGAAGACAGTTTATTTAAACTTTTTTCAACAAACTGCTTGACGGTGTAGAGGAGAGGTATATAATGCGCGGCTCCTTCAGAGAGGAAGCTGTTTGAGGTGGAGTTGAGAGGGAGAAGGGAAAGAAGAGAAAGGGAAGGGAAGTAAAAAAAGGGATTGACAAAGAGGGTGTCGGCTGTATAATTCGCGCCTCGGTTGAG
>PDPE01000023.1 GCA_002747395.1 Pseudomonadota bacterium | reverse complement strand
AGTCGGGGTATGTTCATTGCTGCTTCTCTTTTCTTTCTCTTCCTTTACCTTTACCTTTACCTTCTCCGGTATTCGTCTCGGTGGGCAGTCTGTGTTGGAGGTGCGTGAGTATGTTGTTTCATGGTCACAATTTCCCGTCAACGACTGTTTTGATCAGGTTTGCACATTTATTGCGGGGCTGGCAGGTATTGCGGGGCTGGCAGGTTACCCCTTCACCTGGCTCTTGAAACTGGCCGGAATGTCAGAATCAACCTGCGCGGTGGTAGAGCTCCTGGCGGGTTTGTAGAACGGATTTCTAACGGCCTTTTTCCAGAACGATTCATCCAGTGGCGGAATGTCGCTGTAGTCAATTTCGCTATCTGCCATCTTTGATACTGTCTTGAGTTCTGCTTTCTGCCAGGAAGTCAGTTCCGGCAGATTATCCGGATCAACCTCGCATTGAACGATTTTGCTCATAACGCTTTCTCTCCTTCGGGTCGGCACGACGAGCCGAAATAATCCGTACAACCTCAACACCGCTCTTATCGTCCAGAACGGTATGAGCCACCAAAAGCAACAAGTGACCCTCTACCATTCCGAGGGTTTGCCATCGGTGTTCCCCATCCTCGATGCGGTCTTGCCTCACCATTGCAAAAGGGTCTGTGAAGGCGCGAATGGCCGTGTTGAAGCTCACGCGGTGCTTTTTCAGATTCAGCTCTGCCTTCTTCGAATCCCATTCGAACTTCATTTTCATTATGTTACTACATTGTAGTTAGTGCAGAAATATCTTTAGCGCAAATTCAGAAAACAACCCGTTCTGTTACTTTTTCGCAAACCTGATCACCCGGTTTTGTTGTTTCTTCTGTTTTCAACGATGCGGAGGTTGCCATACCTGATCAGACCAGTATCACATTGCCGTCATCTTCCCTTTTGCCTTGCAGACCTGGCAATTTCAACCTTTGAACCTTCATGCAGAAACGTCGCACCCAGAGTTACAATGCGCGTGCCATTTTTGATTCCCTTTTTGATCGCGATGCGCCCTTGTTCCATCCAGGCCATTGAGGCTTCTTGCAAATGCACTGTCTGGTCATCATCGATGCTGAACAGCTTGACCTTACCCCGGTCTGCGGCCACGATGGACTCGATGGGCAGCCAGGCAATTGTGTCGGTTGCGGCCGGTATGATCTCGAGGTGACCGATAAATCCTTCAAGAAGTCGCCGGTCTGTCGGATCCAGTTGAACTTCAATTTCAAACAACAAGGTGTCTGGCTTCGCTGCGGCTGCAACCTCTGAAACCTGACCGCTGAAAATCTGGTCAGGGTAGGCATCCAGCCGGATATTGGCGTGGTCTCGCTGGTTGATTCTTACAATATCCTTATCGCTGATTTCTGTCCGGATCACCCAGCCTTTTGATGTGTCTGAAAGGACAAATGCCCGCTGGTGCGGAGCAACGAGTTCCCGCTCTTCGACATAACGCCCCAGAATGATGCCATCCTGTGGTGCGACAATAGTTAAATGCTTCTTTCGTTCCCTGGCAAGATCAAGGTTGGCTTCTGCGACTTCCAGTGCCGTTTGGGCATCCTGCATCTGGTTGCGGGGAATCACCTTCTTTTTATACAGTGACAGGAGTCGCGTCAGGTCTCGTTGGCGTTGTTGGTACACACTGCGAGCCTTGGTCAGCTCGGCATTGGTCTCGCGTTGGCCCAGAGAAGCCAGTACCTCTCCTTTTTTGACTCTCTGGCCTTCCTCTACATTTAATCTGGTAATGGTTCCGCTTACCTTAAATGCCAGAGACTGCCGCCCTTTATGGGCCAGTTTGCCGGTTGCATAGACGGTTTGGCTGACTTCTTCATAGTCGATTGTCGAGCAGTATACGGGAACAGCCGACTCACTGGTTGACGCAGTATTGGCCGTCTGGCCTGTTTTCTCCGTCCGGTTTGTTTCTGCAGGGGCAAGGTTTGTTTCGGCCAGGGCAAGGGGAGGGGATGCGAGCGTTGCAATCATACAGAGAATAAAGCCGATAACCGGTAACAGTTTGCCGTTTGTAAAGCGATTGGCCGTGTGCATTATTGATATCCGTTACTGTTCGTCAAGGGTATGTGAGTCGTATGCAAGTCGAGAGTATGCAAGGCGAAAGAGAGGTGTTGTATTGATTGTCGGGTGGCCGGGGAGCAGACGTAATCATTCGGAGCATACTATGTATCAATGTAACCAATGTCAACACTGCCGCCCCTGTTTGCGCGGCAAGTTGACGGGGCGGCGGATCGGAATGAGGCTTTCGGCCAGAGGTTCCATTGCCAGGCCGAGAGGTTCTGTTATCGCCAGGTCAGAAGGTTCTGCCACCAGGCCAGAAGGTTATCTGGCGGGAATCGACAGGGTAAAACAGGCACCTTTCGGTTCGGAGTCTGTCACTGTCAGTTTACCGCCATAACTGCTGACGATATCAATAACAACCGCAAGCCCGATTCCCTGCCCGGCAACGGCCGTGTCTGCCCTCGCACCTCGTTCCAGTATTGCGGTTTTGTGTTTGTTCTGAATCCCCTTGCCGTCATCCTTAATCATCAGTTGCCACTGTTTGGCCACTATCTTGCTGCTGACACTGATGGTACTCTCCCCGTATTTGAATGCGTTGTCGAGGAGATTGCCGAGGATTTCAGACAGGTCTCGTTCATCCATCGCCACCTGGCAATGGTCTTCCAGTTCCAACAGGACAGACATGGATTTGTCGCAGTAGACTTTTTTCAGTGCCGATACAACGCGCTCGATCACCCTGTTTGTCTCTGTTTTTCTGTGAGTAACCGTCGGGCTTGCCGCCACTGCTCGTTGCAACTGATACTGAATGATCTGGTTCATTCGTGTTACCTGTTCGTCAATGTCTTTTTGTACATTGTTGCGTTGCAACTGATCTCCCAGCAGCCCTTGCATGATTGCCAGGGGAGTTTTCAGGCTGTGGGCCAGGTCACTCAGCGTATTCCGGTACCGTTCCCTTTGTTTCTTTTCGGTGTCAATTAACAGGTTGAGGTTGGCGGTAAGAGTAGATAACTCTGCCGGATAGTGGTTATCAAGGTATTCGATGTCACCGTTTTCCAGTCTTGTTATGTCGTTTGCCAGGCGATCCAGAGGGCGAAGCCCCCAGCGAACAATAAGCAATAATGTGATGGCCAATCCAATCCCGATCAGGCTTAGCGCTACCAGGAGAGATTGACGGTAAGTGTGCATTTCCTGCCTGAACCGGTTCTTGCTTTTTACTGTGACAAACCGCAATGAGACATCGTTCGGCCGGCCTTCAAACAGTGTATCAAACGAGCTGAGAAAGAAGTCTTCATCATCGGTTGCAAAGACTTTCGCGCCCGGTTTGAAAACGGATAGGGGCAAGTGTGAATAGTAGAAGCCGGAAATAACCGCGGACTGGGAGGCCCAGAGCAGGTTGCCCTGTTCATCCCCGATAAAGCCGAATATACCGGAGCCTGGCGTATTGAAATCGGGGTCAATAAGGTATTCCGGCATCACCAGTTTTGATCTGGAAGCAGCCAAATCCGATATTTCAGCTTCGGAGATCAGCGTTACCGTGTGCAGACGCAGCGCCTCTTGAGTGGCTCTGATCAGGCTTGTTTGATGGTTGTCATCAAGCCCGGCGCCAAGCACCCCCAGAAAGAATGGGATGAGAATGCAGCAAGAAATCAGAAAGCGCCTGTTTATAGAACGCGCCGTCAGGAATCGAGCGAGGCTTCCGGTCAGTGTTGATGCTGGCAAGGTTTGCTGCTGTTCAGGTTTTGGCATTGCCGGTTTCGACGGTTTTGTTTTTGACAGTTTTGCTTTCGACGGTGCTGCTCTCGACAGTGCTGCCCCGGGTCGTTAACATGAACTGGTAGCCCTGACCTCTTATGGTTTTTATCGGTGCCAGTTTATTGTCAGGGTCGAGTTTTTTTCTGAGTCGGCCAATAAACACTTCGATTACGTTGCTGTCCCGGTCGAAGTCCTGGTCGTAAAGATGCTCGGTCAATTCGGTTTTGGAGATTACCCTGCCCGAATTGAGTGCCAGGTATTCAAGCGTATTGTACTCAAAAGCGGTCAGGTCGATCCGGGTGTTGTTTGTTTGTACGGTTTTTTCTGTCAGGTTGATGGTAAAGGTCGAATAGTCCAGGATGTTTTTTGCCTGTCCGGCATGGCGTCTTAGCAAGGCACGCAGGCGGGCCAGCAACTCTTCAACGTGAAAGGGTTTTACCAGGTAGTCATCGGCACCGGCTTCCAGTCCGGCCACTTTGTCATACCAGTCGCCACGTGCAGTCAATATAAGGATTGGATAGTTTCGGTTGTTTTCTCTCAGCGCTTTGATAATAGAAACGCCGTCTTTTCCTGGCAAGCCCAGATCAATAACAGCGATATCGTAATTATGTTCCATAGCGAGGTATTCACCGGTGATGCCGTCTTCGGCCTGGTCGGTGGCAAAGCCGTTTCCGGTCAGCAATTCAACCAGTTGTTCTCGCAACCTGTTTTCGTCTTCGATTACCAGAATACGCATCGAGCAGAGAGCCTTGTGTTATCGCGGTTTCTTGTGTTTTGGCGGTTTATTGTGTTTTGACAGTTTATTGATGCAGGTGGATAACCTGGCCTGAGCGTATGTCCACATACACAGATCGTACACGTCCTCCATTTCCGAGAATTTTTACCCGATAGACCGGCCCGTTCGGGCTATTCCGCTTTTCCACTTTCAATACCTGATCTTCCGGGCTGTGTTTGGCAATCTGCGCAGCTTTTTGTCTGGAGGCAGCTTCCTGTTCTGCCGACCCGTGTGAAGCCCAAAGCATGTTTGTGCTCATTCCCAGGGTCAGCAGCAAAGTGAAAAGAGTGATAGTACGCATAATGCTCCGATTGCCTGTTCGCAGGTGTAAGGCTGTTTGCAGAAGTAAAAACAGTCATACGGAATACCCGCCTGAAAAAGACTTTTGTAAAAGATTACAGCGGGTTGACCGATACCCTGACCTTGATGTGTTTGCCCGGATCGTGATCCATGCGGGTAGTGTATGAGTCACCATTGTAACGGTACCAGACATTATAGCCAATCACCTTTTCTTCGTGTCGTGTTTCATAGCGAATTTCACAGCGCTGCTCATCCCGGTACCGGTATCCGCGATCAGGTCTTGAGCGGTGGGATCTGGAAATATCGTGGCCGATACTTGCTCCAAGCAAAGCGCCTACCGCTGTGCCGATTTGTTTGTTTCTTTTCTTGTGCCCTACTGCATTGCCTATCGCGCCACCAATGACTCCCCCCAGAATGGTGCCGGAATAACCGGAATTTTGGTCGTCGTAGTAGTTGTCATGGCGAACCTGCTCGATCCAGCACTCTTCATAGGGCTGTCTTCTCTCGATGGTTCGGGTGATTGGTTCAACCCGGGTGACTTCTGCGGATCTGATGCGTGATTCATTGTAGTAACGATCAGCAGCCGCGTAATTGGCTGACAAGGTGCCGATGAGTGCGATGGTAACGGCCAGCAGGGTGGTGCCTGGCCTGTTTTTTTTGCTTTCGTTTGTACACATGAGTATTCTCCTCGATGAGTGACTTTTTGATCCTGTATTCAGGATAACCGGTGAAAGCTGAACCATAACTGAACATATTTCTGCGAAACCGCCGGTTTAGTGCTATTAGTTGTAATAGCGTTTTTTTTCTTACACATTGTCAAATCACTCAGAGGAAAATATGGAGCTCCGTTCTCTCCTGGAAAGCATGGTTGAACACAATGCGACTGATTTGTTTATCTCGGCAGCCGCTCCCCCCTATATGCAAATAGAGGGTGAGTTCAGGGCAACAGGTACCGAAAGGCTGACCAGTATTCAGGCTCGCGCATTGACCTATTCGATTCTGACGAAAGATCAGGTTCAGGAGTTTGAATTGACGAATGAGCTTAATACTTCCTTCAGGATTGAAGGTATTGGGCGTTTTCGTATCAATGTTTTTCGTCAGATGGGTGAGGTGGCAATGGTCGCGCGTCATATTCGAGCGCGGATTCCCTCGCTGGAAGAACTGAATCTGCCCCCCCTGTTCAAGGAGCTGTCTTTATATGACCGTGGATTGATTCTGGTTGTAGGCGGAACGGGTACGGGCAAATCGACCACCCTGGCCTCGATGCTCGATTATCGTAACAGTACCAAAACCGGCCACATACTAACCATAGAAGAGCCTGTCGAATTTGTGCACGAACACAAAAAATCGCTGGTCAATCAGCGTGAAGTCGGGGTTGATACGGAGTCTTACGAAATCGCACTGAAAAACGCCATGCGTGAAGCGCCGAATGTCATCATGATTGGCGAGATTCGTGATACTTCCACGATGAAAAAAGCCATTGCCTATGCGGAAACCGGGTGTCTGTGCCTTTCTACCCTGCACGCGAACAGCGCCAGTGATGCGGTAGACCGTATTGTGAATTTTTTCCCCCATGAAGCATACAGGCAACTCTACAATGATCTGGCCTCGCATCTTGTTGCGGTTATTTCGTTACGCCTGCCCGTTGGCAGTGATGGAAAACGCGTGGCGGCTGTTGAGGTAATGCTGAATACGCCCTATATCTCGGGTTTGATTTATGAAGGGCAAATTGGCAAATTGAAAGAGGCCCTGGAAAAGGAGAAGGGGGAAGGGTGCCAAACATTCGACAGTGCGCTGTTTTCTCTGGTGCAGCAGGGAAAAATTTCGAAAAGTGAAGCATTGAATCATGCTGATTCTCGAAATAATCTCGCGTTGCGATTCAGGCTGGAAGGAACAGCGGAAGAAGTTGACGAAGATGTCCTCAAGGAGGTGGCATTTTCGCGTGCGGTTTCATTTGAATCCTTCAATACCTATCGTGTTGCCGTGACTGCGTTGAGAGGAAGCAAGCCGGTGCGAATGCAGAACATTGAAGATGGTGTGCAAAATGTGCTTATAGCCAAAGGGTTATCAGTGACAGATGAGTCGCCGGATCTGGAGGTTCGCTACTACTTGACCGGGCCGGATAGTGAAACACCAGGCACAGCCCGGAGTGAGCTGGACAGGCAGGTGCAAAGGTTCGGGGTGCTGTGTCTCAGCTTTGTGGATCTGGCGAGTCAGAAAACCATATGGCGAGTAAAAACACCGAATAACAGAATCACCAATACCACACCTCAGAACGAAGTGAACAAGGTGATGGAAAAACTTCTGACGGATTTTCCACCGGGCGTTGTGTAAGCGTATTGCCTGATGCCCGGGAGTCGTTGTCTTGCCTCCAGCCTGGAGTTGTTTGGTGAGCGAATTTAATCTACAGTGTCCGCTTTTTATGTGAATTGATAATAAAGTTATGTGAATTGATAATAAAAACAGGAACAATCTGATTTCCATGCGTATTCATATCCTAGGAATTTGTGGCACCTTTATGGGTAGCCTGGCCGTTCTGGCGAAGCAGTCAGGGCATCAGGTGTCCGGCTCGGATCAGGGTATCTACCCGCCAATGAGTACCCAGTTGGAGCAACAGGGTGTTACCCTCATGCAGGGCTATCTGCCCGAACATTTACAGCCTGCGCCCGATCTGGTTGTTATCGGCAATGCGTTGTCCAGAGGTAACCCGGCAGTGGAATATGTGCTGGAGAATAATCTGGATTATGTGTCTGGCCCCGAGTGGTTTGCCAGGCATGTACTGAAAGGGCGGTGGACCCTGGCGGTAGCGGGAACCCATGGCAAAACGACTACCTCTGCCATGCTGGCCTGGATACTGGAATATGCGGGAAAGAACCCCGGCTTCCTGATTGGCGGGGTGCCAAAAAACTTTAGCACTTCAGCAAGGCCTGGAGAAGGCCGTTATTTTGTTGTCGAAGCGGATGAATACGACAGCGCATTTTTTGATAAGAGATCAAAATTTGTACACTACCGCCCCCGAACGCTCATTATCAACAACCTTGAGTTTGACCATGCGGATATCTTTGATGATCTGTCGGACATACAGCGCCAGTTCAACCATCTGATTCGCACCGTGCCAGGCTCGGGAAGGGTGATTTACCCGGCGGGCGTAGCGGCGATTGACCAGGTGTTGGAACAAGGGTGCTGGAGCGAGCAGGAGCAGTTTTACCAGCTCGACAAGAGGGCCGCGTTGGCAGCAGGTTGGCAGATTCATCCGGTCAGTGCAGACGGTACCTGCTTTGATCTTACTGACGGAACAACCTCGGCAAGGGTAAACTGGTCGCTTACAGGAGCGCATAATATGAGCAATGCGATGGCTGCCATGCTGGCTGCCCGTCATGTGGGAGTGATGCCCGAGGTGTCTGCAGAGGCATTGGGGAAATTTTCCGGCGTCAAGCGGCGTATGGAGTTGTTGGCGACTATTGGCAAGGTGTCGGTCTATGACGATTTTGCCCATCATCCGACGGCGATAGCCACGACACTGGAAGGCTTACGGAAACGAGTCGGGCAAGATAAAATAGTGGCATTGATCGAACCCCGCTCCAACACCATGAAACTGGGGGTGCATCAGAGCAGTCTGGCTGCTTCTGCGGCGGCGGCAGATGCGGTAATCTGGGCGAATACCTCACAGTTGGACTGGTTGCCCAAAGCGGTTTCGGGCCAGGGTCATTTTTGTGAAGAAACCCTGGAGGCGCTGGTGAACAGTACGTTGACGCAGGTTCGTCAATTTCAGCAAGAGCGATTCGGCGTTCATCTGGTTGTGATGAGTAATGGCGGGTTTGGCGGTATTCACACCATATTGATCGATCGTCTTGGAGCAGAATGGCAATCGGAACCGTGTTGAAATATCAATGAACAGTGAGCTATCAATGTGTCTGCCAATGTATCTGCTCACGCTTCCCCGGGCAGTCTGTGCAGGAAGACGCTGTGAATACATCCCTGTAAGCTCGACTTTGGCATCCATGCCAAAGACGCTTCCTGCACAGACTGCCCGGGGAAGCTCGTACCTGGCGGGCAGTCAAATGAGTATCGAGCTGTAAATGAATGGCAAACTGTAAATGAGCACTGAAAATCGCCCTGCATGGAATAAAACGGTGACCGTTGCCCTGACCGGTGCATCCGGCGTTCACTATGGCATACGCCTGATCGAGTGTCTGGTTCACTCGGGAAACCGGGTATATGTGCTGGTATCAAAGGCCGCCCGGATTGTGATCAGCACAGAAACCGGGTATCAGTTCCCCGGCCAGGCAGCCGCAACGGAATCCTATCTGACTGACCTGTTTGGAGCCAAACCGGGCCAGATAAAGGTGTTTGGCAGGGAGGACTGGATGGCGCCGGTTGCCTCCGGTTCCGGTACTGCATCCACCAGTATGGTGGTTTGTCCGTGCAGTATGGGAACCCTGTCTGCGATTGCCTGTGGTGCCAGTGACAGCCTGATTGAGCGTGCTGCGGATGTTACCCTGAAAGAACGGCGACAGCTTGTTCTGGTGCCTCGCGAAACGCCATTGTCCGAGATTCATCTCGAAAACATGCTGAAATTGAGCAGAATGGGAGCCGTTGTGCTGCCAGCCTGCCCCGGTTTTTATCACCAGCCTGAATCCATCCAGGGGCTGATTGACTTTGTCGTGGCCAGAATACTCGGCCACCTCGGAGTTGAGCAAAAAATGGTAAAAGAGTGGGGGGCAGATCGGCAATAAATCGCTGGCTGTGGACGAAGTGGCAGAAGAAGCGGCAGAAACAGATGTGTGTTTCTGCCGCTTTTTACCCGAGCTGCCGGTACTAGCGAAGAATGTCATAGAGTACAGTTGGTTTCTTCTTGTTTATATGGCCTTCAATAACTTTTGCCATTCTCAGCAAAATATGCTCTTCCCAGGCTCGTCCGGTGATTTGCAGCCCGACAGGCAAGCCTTTCTCGTCATAACCCACCGGGAGCGTGATGGATGGAAAGCCGGTCAGATTGGTTGCCGTTACAAAACGCATTAATTGGGTCATGGAGGCCAAATCGGATTCCCCCTGGGGCAGGGATTTGTTATTTATCCCCGGTGCCGTTACTGCGGTTGTCGGGGTGATGATGACATCGACCTCTTTGAATACACGGTTAAACTCTTCGATAGCAAAAGCTCTGACGCGCTGTGCCTTTACATAGTCTGTAGAGCGGAATGCAGAGGCAAAACCAAGCCCGATCCGGGTTGTGGTGGCAAACTTCATTGGTGTTTTCAGATATTCCCTTTCAACGGCAGTCAGCATTTCACTTGAAATGGTGACCGCATGGGCGACCCGCTGGGCTTCGAGCTTGTCAATGAAGATTTCCTGTTCTGTCGCGCCATGTTCGATCAGGTGCCCCACCGCTGTTCGGCAGGCATCGACGATGTCGGGTGTGGCATGTTCAAACCACGGATGATAAATCCCTGTTTTGAAGCCGGATAAATCGGAGTTGCCGTAGCCGATCATGTTGAGTTCGGGTTGATCCAGTGACCAGGAGTCTTTCGGGTCAGGGCCGGCCATGGTCAGATAGGCCATAGCGACATCATCCACGTTGGCACCTATCGGGCCCAGGTGAGCGACACTCCAGCACAGGGGAGCGGCTCCATGCTCACTGATGCGACTCCATGTTGCCTTCAGTCCGACCTGGCCGCACAGGGCAGCAGGAATCCTGATCGAGCCGCCTCCATCTGCACCCAGTGATAACGGGCCGATACCTGCCGCTACCGCTGCTGCTGAACCACTTGAAGAGCCACCCGTTGCATGCTGCAGGTGATAGGGGTTCCGGCATACGCCAAAATGCGGATTGTAGCCGTTCACGCCGATACCGATTTCGTGCATATTGGCTTTCCCGATAATAATGCAGCCGGCTGCACGCATACGTGCTACGACAGTGGCATCCTCTTGTGCAGGGCCGTCCTTGCCGTAAACCTGTGTGCCAACGCTGGTGGGATAGGGGGTGGCATCGACCTCATCCTTGACGGAAACCGGTACGCCTTCGAGCGGACTTCGGGGGGTTCCCTCCCTGAGACGTTTTTCTGATTCCCGAGCCTGATGCAGAATGTCCTGTTCGTCGAAGTTGGTAATTGCGTTGATTGTTTCTTTTTGTGCTTTCAAAGTCTCGATTAACCTGTTTGCCACGGTCGTGGGCGAGCTTTTCCCGGTTCGATAGTCAACGGCAAAGTCCCGGAAGGAGTGGTAAAACCCCGAGGTGCCGTTTTGCTCCTCGTTCATTCTTGCACAAAATTGTGTGATGGAATCCCGGGCATCCGAGGGGGTAATGTCTGTGCGACTATCCGGTTTTGGCATCATTACCGGGGCCTGATCCAGTTGCACTTCCCTCAGGCTTTCTATTCCCCCGTCTTTGAGCAGTTGTCTTTTAACCACCGGGTTGGCGTAGGATGAGTTCAAAAGGTGAGCCAGCACCTTCATCGGGCGCCCCCACAATTTGGGAAGTTTCAGGTCTTTCAGGTCATAGAGAGGATTGATTTTGTATTGGCTCATGGTATGCACTCTTCCTGGTTTTAATTTGTTCCGATTGATTGCAATGGTTGCACTGATACGGTTTGCTAGAGAAGTTTTGAGGATGAACTACATTATTATAGGTAATGGTTGATAATAAAAGACATCTCATTTAAAACCGGCTGTCAAATCAGCAACCGGCTTTCGACAGCGTATTTGGCCCAGGTGAGTAATTAATGAGCAGAGTCAGACTGACAGTTGAAAGGAAATATACCCATAAGCTCGCAGTTCCGGTACTTTTTCTTCTTTCCCTGACCGGTTGTGGAGGAGGTGGAACCGGTATAGCTGATGGTGGTGACAATGGCAAACCGGCCGGTCAGGTCAGTGCCTGTTCCGACACTGCGTCGGCAGCATGGGTTCCCGAGCCGGATTTTTACCCTGCTGCAGTCAGGTACCTGCAACCTGGAACGGCGCAGTCGGCAGCCCAAATTCACAAGACGAGGCAAGCGGATTTTTCGCCGGATTCGGTTTCTTTTGTCGCAGGTTCAATACAGGTGCCGAGTGGTGTCATGGTTGACTCCGATACGGCTGACTCGGCTGCTTCAACCGTGCATGTTTCCAACAACTCTATCGAGCAGGCCCAGTCACTGCTTAACCCCGTTTCGGTAGCCGGATTTGTCAGCAGGTTTGCCGGGTTTCATTATGACCCGGTTGGTGGTTCTTCTCCTTACCCCGCGGATACGGACGATTTCTACAAAATTACGCTGAACAAGGGGCAACTTATTTCCCTATATTCTGTCGATTCGGTAGACGGTGGTGCTCAGGCTGTATGTCTTTTGGACTCCCGGGGGAACGAAACCTTTACCAAAACCACAGGTAACCGGGTAAAGACCATGACAGTACCCGAAAGTGGTCATTACTATATTCAGGTTCACGCCCTGAGCAGGGCCGGTTTGTATCAGCTGGTGGTTGGTCAGGGAGGAGTCACCCGGGGCGCGGTGCGACAGTCGATACTATCGGTTGATCGGGAGTTTGTGCCTGGTCAGGCCATTGTCAAATACAGCAATCAGAGTGTGGCTTCAGCAATCGCAGAAGCCGCTCGGGGAGCAAATGTGGCGCTGACCGGGCCGGATGGTGAATCGGTACTCACCCCGTTACAACCCCAGAATGGTACCGGTGCCTTGCTGGACATCAGCAGCATGGTAAACCGGCAGTTGGTAAATTCCGGCCAGGTAACGGCAACCGGGGTTCAGGCAGCATCGGATAGCCAGCTGAAGCAGGCCACACTGGATGCGATTGCATTGCTGCGTCGCCAGGAGGGTGTGGAGTACGCTGAACCAAACTATATTCGGAGAGCCTTTTTTGAACCTTCCGACCCGCTTTATGATGCGCAATGGCACTATCCGTTGATCCATCTGCCGCAAGCGTGGAGTATTGCGGCGGTGTCCGATTTGGCCGAAACGCGAGTTGCGGTGATAGATACGGGAATCCGGTCACACGTGGATATGAACGGGCAAATTGTAGAAGGGTTCGATTTTGTTGATGATGATCGGGATGCTTCGGATCCCGGTGGTTCGTTGCACGGTGGTTCCGATAATTTCCACGGTACACACGTGGCGGGAACGGTGGCGGCCGTGTCAAACAATGGAGAAGGTGTCGCCGGAGTAGCCAATCTTCCTGATAAAAACGGGAGGCTGCCTGTCAGGGTGATCCCGGTCAGAGTGCTGGATGAGTTCGGTTCCGGAGCTGATGCTGATATTATCGAAGCCATCAAATATGCCTCTGGTGTGGCCAATCGCAGTGGTATTACCCTTACTGAAGAGCAGCGAGCCAGGGTGATCAATCTCAGCCTGGGCGGGCCGGGCAACAGTGCATCATTGCAGGATGCCATTGATCTGGCTCGCGCAAACGATGTGGTAGTAGTCGCTGCGGCAGGTAATGACGGGGTGAGCGTCAAGAGCTTTCCCGCAGCAAATGACGGTGTGATAGCAGTGGGTGCGGTTGGCCCGGAACAGCAAAGGGCGCCTTACTCAAATTTTGGTCAGGCCGGAGATTTATGGCTCGATGTGGTGGCACCGGGGGGTGACTTCAGCAAAGACATCAATGGAGATGGTCAACCGGATGGTGTCTTGAGTACCTGGGATGAGGACTCCTATATTCTGTTGCAAGGTACTTCCATGGCATCGCCTCACGTTGCCGGAGTGATTGCGCTAATGCGGGCTTTGAGCCCGGATTTGTCGGGTTTGAATATAGAGACGTTGTTGGAAAACGGTGATCTGACCACCGAGCTCGGGGCAAGGGGTAAAGACCCGATTTTTGGCTTCGGCCTGATCGATGCCGCTCTTGCCGCGATGGCTGTGTCCAGCAAGAGTGTGCCGGCAGTGCTGGTTGCCAGTCCGGCCAGACTGAATTTTGGTGGCAGCACTGATCGTTTGTCATTGCGACTTCGTAACGGGGGGAGTCAGCCTCTGGAAGTCCTGACCACGGACACTGATCAACCCTGGTTAGCTATTTCTCCGAAAAATATTCAGGCCGACGGTACAGGTGAATACCTGGTGTCAGTGAATCGGAACGATTTGGATATCGGGGTGTATTCGGGTAAGGTAAGCGTTGTTACAACTGACGGAAAAACCGAAGAGTTGCCCGTCATTATGCAGGTGGTCGATCCCGCTGTGGCAAGTGTCGATGCCGGCACGCAATACGTGCTGTTGATCAGAGCGTCCACCAAAGATGATGTATTACCCGATACCGCCCAGCAAATTACTCAGGTAGCAGATGGGCAATATTCTTATCGTTTTTTGAATATTGATGATGACGCCTACTATCTTATTGCCGGAACAGACATGGATAACGACGGGTTTATTTGTGATGAGGGTGAGTTTTGTGCGGAGTATCCGGTGTTGAATGAGCCGGAACTGGTCAATGTGGCGAAGGATATGGACAACCTGCGGATGTCTACCACCTATTTGCTGGGTTTCGGGCAAACCGGCCTTAATTCGGGGGCAAACTCCACTGTAGCAGGCAGACGTGGTTACCCGCGCCTGCTCAATAGTCAATAACTCAGTAGCCAATCAGGCGTACATGAGTGAAACCGAGGATATAGGTATGTTGATTAGTATCAGATCGATCACTGTTTTTTTACTCTCTCTCAGTGTTGTGTTGTTAGCCGGCTGCAAGGCCCAACAGATTAAGGAGGAGGTGCCGAGTAAAGTACCGGTACAGGTGAACTTGCTGAAGAAGTGGTCGAATTGCAGGTTTTTTGAAAAAAAGGTACATGCCGAAGTGGTAGAAGAGGTGGATCTGTCTTCGCTTTTACTGGTTGGCAGCAGCAAAAAAAACATCAAAATACCTGCCGGGCAAAAAGGAGTGCTGGTCTATTTGGGGATGAAACCAAGCCTGGGCTATTCGGTCAAAGTGTCCGGGCAGGGCAGCTATGTGCTTGCCAATGAATTGTTTTTAGCTATCGACCAGGCTGCTCCCGAACTTGGCAAAATGGTCGCCCAAATGCTTTCTTACCCCTGTGGTTTGTTGACTGTGCCTGATAAGGGTTATGACAAAATCACTCTTGTTGGCCCACTCAGAGGATTACCCGCAAGCATCGAGATGCCGTGATTTGTGCTTTGGTTTGTCACACCTGCTTTTTCCGGGTACACTTCGCCGGCGGTATTTGATTGAGCGTTAAACCCGGCAGTCGATGTTGCGGCTCAAGGGAAGTTGTGACTCAGGGACTGATGTTGTAATTCAGGGATTGATATCGTAACTCAAGGATTGACAGTTAAACAACAAGGGAGAGGCTTCCATGAAGTCAAGAAGCTGGGCGGTGACCGTTGCCGCGCTTTTTTCAGTTTTAATCAACGCATACTCACAAAGCGTTCTTGCCGCCTGTGACTCAAGGGCATTTAACCGGAATGAGGATCAGGTCGTCAATGCGTACATTGCGTACTATGGGCGTCCTGCAGATACGGGCGGACTCGCTTACTGGGCAGACCGACTCCAGCGTGAACAGAGCCTGGCCAGCATTATTGACGCATTCGGTGTCTCACAGGAATTTACCAGTCGATATGGCGGCCTCGGAAGTGAGCAGCTCGTCCGCAACCTTTACCTTCAGTTGTTTGGTCGACAGCCTGATATCGGCGGGCTGAACTACTGGGTAGGAGAGTTCGAAAGCGGGAAAAAAACCCTTCAGAGTATTGCTCTGGATGTGTTATTTGGTGCCCGCAATGATGACTTGCGGATCATTCAGAATCGAAACCGCGTGGCACGCCATTATCTTACGCTTGCTGATCGCTACCCGGATACCTCCCTGGCAACCGAATCCCTGCTTTCAAATGTCTATGGTCGCGAGGAAAGCGCGGCTTCTGCATGTAACTACATCAGTGCACTGTTTGGTGAGCCGTCACCAGATAACGGGGCGGAATATTTGTCTTACACCATTGGCGGACAAGCCAGTGGTTTGCAGGGTGTTGTCACTCTGGTGATGGATGCAGGTGAGCAAACCGAACTGCTTCAAATAACCGGCAATGGCACGTTCGGTTTTCAGCAGAAACTGAAAAGGGGAAGTGTTTACGAGGTTTCTATCGACAAACAGCCGGTCGGCTCCACCTGCGTACTTCATAACGGGTTCGGCGAGGTAACGGACCATGATGAAACCGGCATCAGTTTGCGTTGTGCGCCAAGTTCCGGTGCATTCAGTATATCAGGAATGATTGAAAGTGCGGCGGCAATTGACTATGACCGGGATGTAAATGATCCGCTTGCACCTTACCAGGCCAATGACAAATTTGGCCAGGCTCAGCCGATTGACAACCGGGTGACCATACACGGTTTTGCCTCCAAAGACGGAACCTTCAATTTTTCCGACGCAGACAGATTCACCATATTCGGTGACGAATTCGATGTATACACCGCATCGCTGCAAAAAGGTCAGATAGTCCAGATGCAAATCATTGATTACGACCAGTTCGACATAGACAGTAAATACCAGGGCGACCTTGATTTGGTGATATTTGATTCCAATCAGGAGATCGTTGATGGCTCTTTCAGCGATGGTGAATATGAATTGCTGGTGATTCCGGAGAGTGGTGAATACTACGTTGTCGTTATGGCTTACTCCGGCATTTCGAAATACGTGTTGCAGCTATTGCCCCCTTCACATGGTAACCAGACTGCAAAAAGTTACACTCCTGTCACCAATATGGACTTTGTCCCCAATCAGATGCTGTTGGAAAGAGAAGAGGGAAAGTTCTCGGCACAGGCGGCCAGTTTGCCGGTAATGAGTTTGTCCAACCAGGACACATCTCGCACCACGCTCGCCTATATAGACCGTGAAGCCGGGAATCAACGCAGGATCGCGGCCGCGGGCCAGGAGCACACGCCTGTTTTTCCGGATGAGCTAAAATCCCTCAATTCCGGCAGCTATGACAAACTGATGACGTTGATTGATATCAAACGAACCGCCCGGACAGCCGGTGTGAAGCTGGCAGAGCCCAACTATCGGGTTCACCCGATGGCTGTTCCGAATGATGATTATTACTCTTATCAGTGGCATTACCCGCAGATACAGCTTCCGCAAGCATGGGATGTGACCACAGGGCAAACGGGTGAACCTGTTATTGTGGCGGTGGTAGATTCAGGTGTTTTTCTGGATCACCCTGACCTGAGAACAAAACTGGTTCCCGGTTACGATTTTATCAGCGATGCTGCCGCGGCCAGGGATGGTGGAGGCATTGATGCAAACCCGGATGACCCGGGAGACTCTGAAGAACGGGGCCAGAGTTCTTTTCATGGCACCCACGTAGCGGGTACGGTGGCGGCCGCCAGTAATGATGGTTATGGTGTGGCCGGTGTATCTTGGGGCGCCAAAATAATGCCTGTTCGGGTTCTGGGTGTCGGAGGTGGTACCTCATACGATACTATTCAGGGGGTGCGTTATGCAGCCGGTTTATCCAATGATTCGGGGCGAACGCCGCAGAAGCGTGCAGATATTATTAACATGAGTCTGGGCGGTGGCTCCCCCTCGATTACCGAGCAGAGAAACCTGGACGAAGTGCGTGCTGCGGGAGTGATAATTGTAGCGGCAGCAGGAAACTCCAATACGAGTGAATTAAGCTATCCGGCCTCTTATGATGGAGTAATCTCTGTTTCTGCTGTTGATATCAACAGCAATCTGACCCCTTATTCCAATTTCGGGCAAGCTATTGATGTGGCAGCGCCCGGTGGCGATACATCCACAGATCATAATGGTGATCAATACAGTGATGGTGTATTAAGTGCTGTAGCAGATGATGCCAGCGGAAGCCGCGAGTCGGCATGGGTGTTTATGCCCGGCACTTCAATGGCCTCACCTCACGTAGCCGGAGTCATTGCATTGATGAAATCCGTACATCCCGGATTAACTCCTGATCAGGTTGATCACCTGCTCAGCAGCGGAGAAATAACCGATGACCTTGGTTCTCGCGGATGGGATAGCAAATTCGGACACGGACTGATCAACGCCTACAAGGCGGTAAAGGCAGCACAGCAGCTTGCGGGCGGCAGCAGCACACCTGTCGAGCCTGAACCACGTTTGTCTGTCAGCCCGACCAGTCTGGCTCTGGGGCAGGCAACCGTGGGCAGTTTTACACTCGGTAATCAAGGTGGTGGGGTTCTTGGTGTAGAAAGTATTTCGACCAGCGAAACCTGGTTAGGCGTCACCCCGCAACAAACGGATGCTGACGGTCTGGGCACATACCAGGTCAGGGTAAATCGAAACGGGCTTGCCGTGGGCACGCATTCTGCCACGATCACGATTTCCCATTCTTCGGGGGCCGATTACTCGCTTCCCGTTACGCTTCGTGTGGGTGAGCTGCAAACCAATGGGCGTGTGACGAAACAATATGTGCTGCTCTTGAGAGCTGACAATTATCAGTATGTCACCGGCGCCCTGTCCTCACTTCAAAACGGAAAGCAGACCTTTGTGATTGATAATGTGCCTGTTGGAGAGTATTACCTCTACAGCAGTTCGGATATTGATCACGATTACATGCCATGCGTTTCGGGTGAGGTCTGTGGAGCTTACCCGAATCTGCAATCGCGCAGTATCGTCCAGGTGCTTGACGCACCCCTGAGCAATGTTCGGGTGGTTGTAAATATGCTCAGCGGAATAACAGATCACTCCGGACTATCCTGGACGACAGGCCCTGCACGGGAGCTTCTCAAAGCTCCTTCCAAACGGGTGCAATAATCTGCTAACCTGAAGACTGGCTGTTTCGCCAGTCTTTTCCTCTTGCTCGATAGCTCAGCTGTATAGCGAGGATATTGCCTGGAACCTTTCAGAACCGGAGTAGAGAACTGTGAACTGGTTTTCAATCATCACCACCCCGTTAGGTAATATGACATTGCAGGCCAGTAATGCAGGTTTGACCGGTGCCTGGTTTGAAACACATACTACGCAACCGGAGGCATTGGGTAAGGAGAACCCGGATCATCCGATCCTGGTGCAGGCGGCATTGCAATTCAGTGAGTATTTCGGCGGAGAAAGGCAATCGTTCAGTGTGCCCTTTGATGCCGAGGGCACTGATTTTCAAATGCGGGTCTGGCAGGCGCTGCTGAGCATACCCTATGGTGAAACATGGAGTTATCAAAGCCTGGCCAACGCAATCAACCACCCGAAAGCCACGCGTGCCGTCGGCCTGGCCAATGGCAAAAATCCGCTATCCATTATTGTTCCCTGCCATCGGGTTATCGGAAAAAATGGCAAGTTAGCCGGCTATGCTGGCGGTATCGAGCGCAAGCGCTGGTTGCTGGAGCATGAGCGTTGTCATCTGTCGTAAGTGTTGAAAACCCGCCACGATCAACGCTTGGTTCTGACTTCTATTTCCAGTATATACTCCTGTTTCCAGTATATACTCCTGATTCCGGTACATACTCCTTTTTCCAGTACATACTTCTGATACTTGCTTCCATGCACTTCGACAACCGGTTACTTTAAAGGCTCGGTAGTGCGGCTATTTTATTTGCCTTTTGCTTTTTTTGGGATAAGCTAGCGCCAATTTCCATTTGCTGCCATTCAGGTTAATTTTATTTGTCTATGTCCAACGAAAACTACAACGCTGATTCCATCGAGGTGCTAAGCGGCCTCGATCCCGTCCGAAAACGCCCGGGCATGTACACAGAAACCACTCGCCCGAACCATCTTGCCCAGGAAGTTATTGATAACAGTGTTGATGAGGCGCTGGCAGGCCATGCCACCAAAATTGATGTGGTGCTGTTTGAAGACCAGTCTCTCAGTGTCTCTGACGATGGCCGGGGGATGCCGGTTGACCTTCACAAAGAGGAAGGGGTGCCCGGTGTCGAGTTGATTCTTACCCGGTTACATGCCGGGGGCAAATTCTCCAATGATAACTACCAGTTCTCGGGTGGTTTGCACGGGGTGGGGGTGTCAGTGGTCAATGCATTGTCAACCCACCTTGAAGTGCTGATAAAACGCGATGCCAAACTGCACCGGATTACCTTCGCCAATGGCGACAAAACCTCGGATTTGGAGGTTATTGATACCGTTGGCAAGCGGAATACAGGTACCACAGTGACTTTCTGGCCAGACCCGAAGTATTTTGATTCAGCCAGATTTTCAGTTAGTCGTTTGCGCCACATACTCCGCGCCAAGGCGGTGTTGTGCCCGGGTCTGAAAGTTACTTTTACCAACAAGGCCACCGGCGAAAAAGACGAATGGTATTACCAGGATGGTTTGACGGATTATCTGCGGGCCAACACCAATGAATACGAAACCTGCCCGGCAAGCCCCTTTACCGGCGCCATGGCTGGCAGCACCGAAGCGGTCGACTGGGCAGTGCAATGGTATGTGGAAGGAGGGGAGCAGGTACAGGAAAGCTACGTTAACCTGATACCCACAGCCCAGGGTGGTACTC
>PDPE01000022.1 GCA_002747395.1 Pseudomonadota bacterium | reverse complement strand
CACCCCGCCACCGGTTGATGTAGTCATTGCTGTAATGGTGATCGCTGACCCTTTGATGAATTTGTTTGCTTCTATCATGTTGTGACTCCGAATTAACAGGTAATGGCAGGCGGTTCGCCTGCCAGATTCAGGGATGTTAGTTAGCCGTTTTTACAAAATGACTCGGCATGGCGAATGGCTACGTCAAAATCCTGATAGACGTAAACATCCAGACCGCCCGTGCCTTCTTTCAGCGTCGGGTAGATATCCAGCACGCCCCAGAGACCGATAATGACATCCGAGAAATTACCGAACAGAATGCTGTTCGCCGGGATTTGCGTGGTTCGCATTACCGGGTAGTCGTTGATGCGGCCTCCCTCCAGCAGGAATCGACCTGAACCGGCATCCTTGACCGTGGTTTTACTGTGCCCGACTACGCCGGGAGACATCACGTAGTACAGTGAATCCGCCAGGGCGTTATCATTCGCCAGGGCTGTTTCAAAGCCGACCAGTTCCGCCCAGGCAGGCTCGCCTGCTGCGGCAACAGCCTGAACATTGAGACCGGCCTGATTCAGAACACCTGTGGGCTGGTCACCCGCTCCTGTGCCGGTCAGGGCGTATTTGTCGATGGCCAGTGCCGCACCTTCAGACAAATCATCCATTACCAGCGCATCAACCGACGGGGTAGACTGTTTCAACAGTTTTCGGGTCATGTAAACATGACCGGTCAGGGTAGTCGGACTCATCGAGACCATGCCGATGTTAATATCTGATTGGGTGGCCGTTCCATCTTCGCCAACAATGGTAAAGGTGCCGTTGCTGTCTTTACGCGGGATATCCACATCACCCACCAATCCGGGCAGGAAGCGTGCTCCCATTGCACCCAGAATGGCTCGCGCTCGCAGGTTGTCGATAAACGAACCGGCAAGGTGTTGGGTGGCGACAAGGTTGCCGCCCACATTGGCACCGCCAACGCTCATATCACGCGCCTGAATATCGTAGGGCACAAAGAATCCGTTGGGCTCTTTACCCAGTCGCTCCTGAATCTCAAGCGAACATTCGCGCTCAAAGGCCGCCGCTTTCCAGTCACCACTGGCAGCAGCGGTAATGGCCCGGACGACCGAGTAGGATTTTTGCTCCTTTTCGGTCATATCGAGTTTGGTCGGTGGCTGGGCGCGGGTGGCGGTTTCAAGATCGCTCAATACCCGCTCATAGAACTCTTCCGCCGATTTGCCTTCGCGGATAAATTCGGATGCCTCCTGGCTCATATCGTGTTTTGCCCCCAATGCGGAGATTTTGCGAATACGGTCAGTTTCACGATTTCTGACTTCCTCAACTACGGCAGCCTTGTCAACAGCAGGCTTTGCCGGGGTTTCTGGTTTTGTTACTGGTGCTGGCATAACTCGTTCCTCTTTCACTTCGTTATCAATGATTTTTGCAGGTGGTAATTCGTCAATGCTTCGTCCGACTCCCACGGTAGGGTCAGCCGGAACACTCACAAAGGAGACCTCCATTGGTTCCCAGTCGGTGATTCGATAAGTGTCACCTTCGTCAGATGATCTTTCCAGGATCATCTCGTGAACGCGATACCCGACCGACACATGCACACGAATACCATCCAACACATCCTGGAAAGCCTCTTCTGCGCGAGCCGATTTGCCAAACCGAACCCGTACCCGCCCCCGGCGGTCACTGTCAATGCTTACCGATTCCACCACGCCAATTTGCTCGCGGTGATTGTGATCCAGTAATACCGGGCCACTGTTTTTCAATCTGTCGAGCCGTACTGCGGTGGCTGAGTGATCGAGAATTTCCTCACCAAACCAGCGCCTAACGGGGTTTTCAGAGCTGAAAGCCAGCTCAACGTGGCGCGATTCTGCGTCGATATGCTCTCGCGTCAACTGGACGGATCGTTCCAATTTCGTTACTTTCAGTTCACTCGGCATTTTTTTCCCCTTCAGAAACAACAAAGCCCAGCATTTGGCCGGGCTCGATACCTAATTCTTTCATTCGTTTGTCCTCTTTTTCGCGTTCCCGCCAGATTTCTTCCGGGTCTCTGCCCCGCTCGCGAATAATTTGGGAAATGGAAGTCACGCCCATTTTGTATTCAATCAGTTTGGCGTTCATGTCTTTGAGCGGGTCTACCCATTCCCAGCGACGCCCCTGCCAACGGTGTGGCAGGTAGTTTTGCAGTTTGCGGGACAGGGGGCGGCCTTTGATTGTGATGGTGGATCGCTGGTATTGCTCGATAATCCAGCGTTCCATAAAGTCGTTTAACCAGTTTTCGATCAGCCATTGCTGCATGGCTTTCCACAATTCCCGGTTTAACAGTTCACCGTGGCGCAAGCTGGAATAATTCACCCCTTCCAGGTTGTTGGCCAGGCTCACATAATCGACGCCAAAACCGGAAGCGATACCCCGCAGACAGGATTTCATAAACATATCAAACTCACCCGCCGGGTATTGCGGGTCGAAGGATTGCATCTGTACGCCTTCCGGCAGTTCTTCAAAGGTGCCGGGTTCAAATTCGCTGATTACCGCACCGGTTTCATCTTTTTCTCCGGGCTGGTAGTCATCACCTGCAGGGACGGTAAAGAATCCCATTTTGCTGGCACCGGCGCGAGCGGCGACCAGACTGGCATCCTCAAAACCACCGAGCATTTTCATTCTGACCAGACTGGTCGCCATCCAGGGGATACCGCGTTTTTGTTCGGCAAAAATCGGAATAAACAGGTGATCCATTTCACCGGCTGGCACTCGCTCATAATTGCGCGTGTTGTACGATGCCAGATAGATATTGGCTATCCCGGATGGCTGGCTTAAATGGTACGCCAGCACCCGGCCACGGGCGTTGTACTCAATGCCGAAGCGGATATAGCGGCCATCCTCCAGGGTGTCGTTATAGTTCACGTCCAGCTTTTGCGGGTCGATCAGCTCAAGCTGCTGACCGTAGTGGCCGGAACGGTGGTAGCGGATCAGGGCTTCACCGTCCACCACTATGGTTCCGATAATCAGTTGATTCAACTCGGTGAACGAGTGACGGCCAGTAACATCACAGTTGGTCTTTTTTTTGTACGACTTCCAGGCTTTTTCTATGGCAACAGTGGCCGCCTGGTCTGGTTTTTCATCGTTACCTACAGCCCGGGATTCGAGACCGAAACCATTGGGGCCGACAACATTTGCCTTGACCAGACTGACAAACCGCTTGCCATAGTCATCGTTGATGAATCGGTCACGGCTGCGAGCCACCAGCACCCGCAGATTATTGAAGATAATCTGGTCAATATGGGCAGGGGCTGCCGTCCAGTCTGCGGTAATTCTGGACATGACGGTAGAATCATAGTTTCGCTGTTTAATGGTCGGAGCCATTTTCCCACGCGATTGGGTCACCGGCTCAGTCTCGTCCAGTTTCGGCTCTATCCGCACCGGGGGCGGGTCTTTTTTCCAGAATTTCAGTTTCATCCGAATCGCGCCTTGATAATGCCGGTTTGAGTTTCACCCTGTTTGATGGCCTCCGACTTGCGAATAGCCGCCAACTGTTTACGATAACTGTCACGCCAGGCTAACAGTTCACTCGGTGGTATATATTTGATTTGCCTGCCGTTAAAGGCCATTTCCAATTGATCGCGGCTTGCCTTTTTTTCCAGTGCCGATTCCAGGGCATCGAGCACTTTTTCAACGTGATGCCGGATATCATTGGATGAATGGGTCACAAAGTCCGGTGTGACATCAAAGAACCCGTTGGCCACCGTGTGGCGTTCGCCTGCCTTCTGAACAAATGCCGCATACCGGTAGGTTGCAGGCTTCCAGTTTTGAGACGTGGCCGGGTCAATGCTGAAGCGATAGTCTGCCCCATCAGCCGTTGCTGTCATCGTGTAGCGATAGACCGGCGACAGGAGTGCAATGTTTAATTCCCAGCCATCCGTTGCAGGATAATCAGAAACCTGAGCACTGAACCTGAGTGTATCTCCAGCCACCATGGATGCGGGTAAACCTATTTTCACCATTTCTTTACAAATCCACCTTTCTGTTTGGGTCGGCCTTTGAATTTATTTCGCATTGGCCGGGTGTCTTCTGGCAACACTTCTGCCACCGGTTCAACAGGTTCGTTCAGCAGGTCTGGCTGTTTTAAATCGGCCTCGATCTGATCCCACTGTGCCGAGCGTTTTACATGGAGCCGTAATACCCGGGCAGCGTGTAGCGCATAAACTTCACAATCCAGTGCCTCATTCCGGGTGCCACTTTTCTTTTGCCATGTTTTCTTGCCATTACGACCCGGTGCCTTGATCTCGCTTAACAACTGGGCGTAATAGTCAGCCCGGACTGTTTCGTAATTGTGCATACGACCTGCGCCACGCCCCTCAAGTTTGAGCCGCCCGGAGATCAGGTCTTTGGCTTTGTTGGTGCCAACCATAAACACCTGCAAGCCGTATTTGGCCGCTTTCGTTTTCAGATTCACATCCAGAGCACGGGCCGGGGTGACAATTTCTTTGCTGGAATTGTTCGATTCGCCCTTGATTGCCATGATCTTTATACCGCGACCACGCCGGGACCGGATATAGTGATAGGCGGCATCACTGGTATTACCATCAGAGGTATCCAGACTGACCGCTGAAACCGGGATGGAAGCGCCGGATTCATGGGTATATTTGCCAAACAGGATACTGTCCAGCTCCTGCCAGACTGCGTCATTCACATCGACGACATGCCGTTGCGCGGCAATTTCTCCCCAGTAAACTAACCAGCTTTCTTCTTCCCTGCCCCATGCGCGAATGATCACGGCCAGTCTGTCACCCTGAACATCCACACCGGCAGTCAATACCAGCCCGCCCAGTGGCACCTGCTTTTCCGGGTAGGCCAACGCCCTGGATTCCAGTTGTTCTTCGCTGGCCGAGTCTGACTGGTATTCATAGGCCAGCCCCAGTGCATTATTGGTAAAGGCGATGATCTTGCTTTCATCGCCCTGTTCCTTGTAATGAATGGCCTCAAGGTACCGCTCAACCAGCCGGGCAAAGGTGGATGCCGGAAACGGTGAATAGAGTTCGTTAATATAAAACCCGGCGGTTTCGTTAAATTCTGCTGTAGCTACCCACTTACCCAGGCGCACGTTGCGGTTTTTTTGCCGGTCATTCCAGACACAACCACAATGCGGGCAGGAGTAGGCGGCGGTTTCCGGCCTGCCAGTGCCATAAATCTTGTGGTGAACATCACCATGCAGCCAGGTCACATTCTCCCAACTGAGTACATGCGTCTCTTTGCACTCATGGCAGGGAACGTAAAACTTGCGTTTGTCCGAGTTTTCATAGGCCTCATCCACCCGGCTCAAGCCTTTGATCGTTGGTGTACCACCGAAGATAAACTTTCTCCGGTCAAAGGTTTTCAGGCGCTCTTCCAGCAACGTAATACTGTCGCCCTGCCCGGCTACGTTGGTATTACAGTCGTCCGGTTCTTCAACGGCAGCCACTGGTGCAGAGATCGACTTTACGTTGTCCGGCGCATTGGAGGCTACCAGAGACAGAAAGCCACCCGGAAACGCCCGGTAGTCCATCCGCTGTTCACCGTTGCGAGTCAACCGTAAATCCACCAGTTCCCGTAAAACCGGCGTCGCTTCAATCATCGGGATGAATTTTGTATCCAAATATTTGCGAATCGTTTTCTCTTTCGGGAAAAGCAGCACAATCGCACAGGGGTCAATATGAATCCTGCGGCCCAGATAGTTGTTCCAGAAGCCTTCTGTATACGCCACCTGTGCGCTCTTTTTGGTAACCAGCTTCTTCACCTTTGGGTCGTCAGCCGCTTCCATCATACCCGCTATCCATGGCGTGAGGTTTGATGAATACTTGCCCGGATTGGCACTGGTTTTCGGGCTAATCCAGCGGTATGTATTAGACCAGTCCAGTGTGGACAGCTTTGGCGGCGGCTTAAACCGCGCCAGGCAATCCTGTACTATCGCTGCCAGATTCGATGTTAATTGCTGATAAGTGCGTGAGCACGGATCGATTATGGTCATCCAGTATCTCCGGGTCGAGGTCGATGTCATATAGTGCATCGATCTCGGTTTTCAATTTGTTGACACCGTTGATCAGGGTGCTTTTAATGGCCACCACCACCTGATCCAGTGTTGCCGCCACTTCTGCAGCAGGCACCAGCTCTTTCAAATCTTTCGCATAGGCCAGCGTTTCACGGTTCGCCCGAACACGATCAAGGCGCTCTTTTGCGCTTTCTTTTGTCGCGCCATTCAGCGCCTGTGACAAAAGAAACCTGTACACAGCCTGCGAGTTATATTGATTCTCATGGCCCCGCCCGGCATCCACCAGAATAGGAAAATCCGATAATTTCTGGTATTTGGTCAGTGTTCTTTCACTGATACCGAAAATATCGGATAGCTCTTTCTTATTGACAATCACAAGGAAGGAACCTTATAGCACTCTGGTATTTGTGCGTTTTCTGCGCTCGCCCGCTTCGTAGTTTTCATGCCCTGGAAAGAACCTGTCTGCATTACGAAAGACTGATATCCGCATCAGTCAACGTATACTGCCCGTCAGCGGCAAACGTCTCTGCAGCAGACAGCGCCCCTGCGTCCACACAGGTCGATCCAGCCCACAACGCATAGTGACTGACCGTAGTGCCAGCCGGTATGTCAAACACCGGCTGTACGGATGAGTCACGGCTGCCTGACGCGGCTGCACTGAACGTCATTGTCTGGCGGGCATAGCTGCCACCTGACACCTCATTTGCTGCGCCTGTGTCACCTGGTGCGCCTGTGTGCAGTGATACTGCTGTGATGCCCAGCGCATCCAGCGCCATATTTTTACCTGCTGTTGTCAAACTCATATTGCTGTCTCTCTGAATGTGATGTTGTCTGATACTACGGTTGAGTGTTTGCCACCTGCGGCTATCTGCAGCTCGTGATAATAAACCGTGTTGAGCTGCACCGTGTCTGCCTGATCCAGCGACACAATCACCCTGTCTCCGGCAATCACAATGCCGTCCCCAATATCTTTGGTAAGCAACACCGTTGCCCTGTCCAGCGTTGCTATCACGTATGTTGCGCCCGTGATGGATGCGTAATTGATAGCCTCTGCCGTTTTCTGATCTGTGATTGATATTTCAAGCTGAATGTCATTATTCTGAAACGCAATCATAATGTTGCCGCCATGTGATAGTGTTGCAACTCGCCCATGATGGGAAGCACTCGAATCAGTGTATCTCTGTCCTGATTGTTGCCGAGTATAAGTGTTGTAACATGCGCATCAGACACAATAACGCCATGTTTTGCAGCCATCGCAAGAAATTCTGTTGTTGCCGCTGTTGATGATGTTGCAATGTGTAAAATGCCAAGCGCAGCTTTGAATCCATCGACTATTGTTTGATTTGCATTGGATGAAACCAGGTATCCCGAATTAAATATCAGATCATCTGCAGTCCCATTTGCTGTTGTCCGAGATTGTGCCGTAGCAGAGAAAGTGCCGAATGCGGATTTGATGCCGTGAACACTTGCATCACTTACATTCAGAGACAGCAGCGTACCAGATGCCTCAACAACAACTTCTTCTTTAATGCCCGAAACAAACGTTTGCGCCGTTGCACTGGATATGATGTAGCCAAAAAATGCAGCGGATCCAGTTATGCTCGATTGCACTGAGGTTTCAGATAGCAAGCCTCCCTCAACACTGATACCCGTCCAGGCGTTAACCGCTCCCCATTTGTTGACGTTCATTACGCAGTAGCTCCAACAATTACTGCTCCTTTTGTGTGCGGATTTTCGTTATCAATAACGAAACCGGTAACAGATGTGCCTGCAAGCACTGGCAACGCAACAGTTGCAGCCCCGGAATCATAATCAATTGCGTCCGCTGTGATGATGTTATTTAAGCTATCGAGCAAAACAGTTTTGTAACTGCCATTCGGCATTGTTGCGCCGACATTAATACTCAGTACAGACTCAACTGGCGGATACAGAACATCGTACAACGCATCAGCTGCGGCCTGCGTTTCTTCCTGAGTCTGATAGTGAACCCCTGACTGGATACCGTACATGTTTGGCCCTTGCACGGCATTCGGATTTGAGTCAACAACATCAGTAAACCATTGCCGGATATTCGCACCTGCCGGGCCTGGTGTTGGAATCAGCGTGATAATACTTTTCAGACCTGTCTGATTATGCAGGTAATCAATCGCCGCATTTGCCTGCGATTTGAACGTATTCTCCGGCGTGTTAGCGTTTGCGTCACCCTCGCCAATCCAACTCAGGTTGTATGCACCAGCACTCGTGGCAGCGTTAAATGCAGCAAGAGCTGCATTCATTAACCCTTCACCCTCTTGCCACTGCGCCATTGTCGTTGAACCCTGCGCGACCGTAATGTATCCCGTAGGTACACCCTGCTCGTTAGCAATTCTATTTGCCAGCAGAGGAAAGTATGCGGTGTGCGGTGTTGTCTCGTAATCTTTCCACTCGCCCCCGGTAAACTCTGAGCAGTAACCGGCCGGGCCAGTGAAACTTCCTGTGCCATATGCGTTCGTGTGATTCGATTGAGATATGGCAGTCAAGTAAATATCACCAACTCGAACGCTGCTTAACTGCGCTGTGAGTGTCGGTTGATTCGCTACGCGAACTGCGACAGTGTGTACTCCAGTTTGTAACGTTATCGAACCTGCAAAAGAATTGGAGGCTGGGGCCTCATCAAGAACTTCCCACGAACCAGAGTCAACGCTTATTTCAATGGCGGTGGGTGCGATCGCCGTTTCGTAATCCCCGCTAATAGCTAACGTAGCGCCGCCATTGCTTCGCTGATGCATCGAAATATCAGGGATGCTCGCAATAACAAGGCTGTCCAGGGGAGCCAGATTCAATCCGATGTCCTTCCCGTTAAGGCCTGAACCAGCCAGTTTTCCTCCGGCTTTCGCTGTATAAATCCCACCCGCAAAATCAGTAAAATCTTCCGAAGTCACGCCGGTTACCGTGTCGGTGCCAACCGCCGTATTATCGCCTGTAGCGAGATGCTGGGAGGAAGCAGGAGCTTCCCGTATATCTGCATGGCCGTTGTTAAGAGCGACTACATTTTTAAGCGTTGCATCTTGTCCATGAATCCCGCCTCGGTACGGACTATTTGATTTGTTACACCCGACAATTACACAATCTTCAATTGTCTTGGTGCCTGCTCCACTTCGGGCATAAATGCCATTGCCTGTTGCGTTTTTAACTGTCGTGTTTCGGTAATTGGCAGTCCAGTCTGGATAGATTTGTATCTCATATCCACCTGTTAACACACATCGGTCAAATTCAAAATATCGAGGGCGATAAACATCTAACGCGAGTATGCCAACAGTTTCACTTGAACTCACAAACTCCAGGCCTTTAAATCTAATCCCCCCGCTGTCAAGTTTGATTGTAAATACCGAGGCAAGACTCGTGAAAATTACGTGAGGATCAGAGGGGGATGCTGGATTATACAGGCTGGTTGCGGTTATCGTCAGATCATCTGAAATAGAGTTATTTAGCGTTTTGGATATCTCAAGGGTACCAGTGTCCGTGATCTCCAAAACCTGATCTTCCCCCTGAGTTGTCAGGGAGTCATAAGAGGAGGCAAAATTGGCCAGCGTGGTTTGCGTTGTAACTGTCATAATTTCACCTCGATAATCCTGCCATGGCGTTCAAACCGTGCCGTTTTTACCTGTTTCTGCTTGAGAAACTCCATAAACCGGTTTCGATTTTCTCTTGTCAGCCGCCAATCCTGACTTTTGTTTGCCAGCAACGAATGGGCATACACTATTTCATCTGTTTCATACAGCAATTCAATAATTGCATCGTACTCTGCCCGCTCGTTGTACGCCTGTTCTGCTGTTTTGATTGTCTCTGTTTCGCGGTAAAAGCGGACATCCGATGTTACAATTTGCTCGTGAATTAACAGATCACCAACCGCCATCAGTTCAGCCCCGGACATAAAAGTAAAAACGATAAGCAGCTCATTTCCCGGTAATTCCTCTTAACCCTTTAATCCCGAAACTCGCACAAATAGCCGCCATAAATGACCACTGGTACCAATCAGGGGTTTTGCTCATTGCCTCAAATCCCGATTGGATGTAGGGCACCGCATCGGGAATAAACGAGGCGATAAACGGGAATGACAGAATCAGGACAAGATATTCATCTTTCCAGCTCGACTGAGCCGCTTTTGCCTGAAGCTTTTCCCAATCCGCCACATTGTCAGCAGCTCTCATCAACACGGCTGTTTCTGCATCAATCTTTGCCTGTTTCAGGGTGTTTTTGCCCTTGATGTATGTCGAGCCAAGATGAATCAAATCAGAAACAATCGGAATACCGGATAACCAGCTCATAGCATCACCCACCCTTTTAAAATCGCCCCGGTTAGCGCGGCCACGATCAGCCAGCCCAGACGGGATAACGCGCTTGTCCACAAGGAATTCTGGTTCACCTGGGCTTCCAATCGCTCCAACTTCAGATGATCGTTTTCGATCTTCTTCAATACCATCTGGCTCAGATCATCAAATTGCGCCTGACGCTCTTCAATTCGTGCCATGGCGACCAGGACTTCCTGAATCTTATCCAGCTTTTGCTCAATTCTAATAAGCCGATAATCTTCACTTCGTCGATTATCGATTGTTGAGTGATCCACTTACCCGGCCTCCCGCGTTATCTCCAATGGATACGAGGCCCAGGGTAATTGAAAATGCGGGCCATCTTTAAATCGTTTCCAGTCGCCGCCCCACTCAAGTGGCGTATCGAGTTTTTTAGCTGCACACTTCATGGCATCTGCGATCTGATAATACAACGGCCAGCTCCAATCAATTTGACCGTCTACCCACGCGCCCAAGTCAACGGCATGGCCGGTCAGATGCCGGCTATTCATCGTCCTCGATGCGCCTGACCTGACCAGTTTTTGTTGCCGTTCGATAGAGCGCACCCCCTCGATTACCGTAAAATCTACCCGAGTAATATGAATGGCGTGTTCAACGATAGGAACCAGATCGGGGTGAACGCCAAGTAAATTCCTGCGAGACCGGTCACTCAATGCAAACAATTGTTTTTTTCTCCAAAACGCAAAAACCCGCCAATCAGCGGGTTATCAAATTAAATTTCAGGCATAAAAAAAGCCCCGATTAAGGAGCTTTTTACGCTTTTTCAGTGTCCTGCGGGGCATGGACACTTTTACAGCTTTCAGAATTAACTATATCTGAGGGGACAATTTTGTCAAGAAATTTATCACGCCACAATGAATCCTTTTTCTGCATTACGCTCATCATCAAGACGGTTGTTAATTCTTTGCAGGCCTCGCTGCCTTTGTTTTTTCAAACGATCGTAGCTTTCGCCCAGATATTCAGCAACGTCCGCGCCTGTTGCCAGTGTTTTCCCCGCCCCTTCCGGGCGCTTGTGAATTAACAATTCCCATGCACACACCGCCCAAAGCTGGGACGCGCTTAACTCCTGCATCAAGGCAAACGCCTTTTTGAAGTCCGGATGAACCGCCCTCATTCTGTCAATCTTGTCCGGCAGTGAGCCTGAGAAGAAGGCCAAGCCAATGGGGATTCCCCCCAGGTGATCCTGCAGTTTCCCCAGCAAGTGGGGGCGCTGTTGTGCAATTTCGATATTCAGATGATCTACCAATGCCCAGTCGCAGTAAACTCTGACATAATAATTTGCGCCTTTTACCATTCCAACTCCTATTCCGGGAAATCTTCAAAATCTGCCAGCTCATACTCTTTAATTCTTGGCGACCATCTCATTGCTTTGCCGCCTCGTTTAAGCTTCACCTTACGCCAGCCTATCAAAATTAACCTCCCTCCATTCTTAATCCATTGATAAGCCAATGGAGCCACTTTTTCATCTTCGGTAATTTTTTTGTGATGCCCTGAAAAGTCCTGCCCACAACTTTGTATTGCCATGATGCTGTTCTCTCCCATGCAGACAATATCCCCAAACCCGAACATATCTTTACGCTGTCCGAATTTTCCTGCGTGTGGGTTAAACTGCTCCACTTTGTCGGCAACCCATCCCTGACTGCGTAGATATTCGAGAGTCCTGCTTGTGGGCGATATTCCTGCCATTATTTTATTTCCTTGCGTGGGAAAAAGGTTGGTTTTTCTTGCCCTTCCGTATTCGATAGAATACAATTACTGTCAAGCCAATGGGATTTAACATGATTGAAATTAAGCGCCTGCCCCAATTTATAAAGTGGATTAACAACACGGATAATGTCACTCGCGTTCGGTTGAATAAACGCCTTGATAAAGTCTCCCGAGGCCTGTTGGGCGATGTTAAATCTGTTGGTGATGGCGTATTTGAAATGCGTGAGCACTTTGGTGCAGGCTACCGTATGTATTACATCGAGCGAGGCAATACGCTGATTGTGATGCTGGGCGGCGGCGATAAATCGAACCAGAGCAAAGACATAGAAAACGCTAAACACCTTGCTCAAACCCTGGAGGACTAACCTGTGACTAAAATCAGTGATCTGCCTACTTTTGATCTGGCAGAAGAGCTTAAAACCGAAGAAGACATTGCTATTTATTTGCAGTCCGTGATTGAAGAAAACGACCCCGGTGAACTGGCTCATGCCTTGGGCGTGGTTGCCAAGGCACGAGGAATGACACAAATAGCCAAAGAAGCTGGCATAGGCAGAGAGAGCTTGTACAAAGCGCTCAGAACAGACTCCAGCCCACGTTTTGACACCATCAACCGTGTGATGAATGCGTTGGGCGTGAAACTGAACGTAACCGTTCGTTAGCCTGTACCTGTATATTGATACAGATGCCTTCACTTTGGACTCCAACCTTTGATTTTAGTAATTCCCATGCTGACAAGCCGTCGCCATGTGCGAATCATCGCCCGGCGCATATAGAACTGGGCATTACCCCACCCCAAATTAAATAATAAAAAAACAGTTTTTTATCCTGGAAAACACAAAGTTGAAGAAGTTGAAGTCAAGTTGACTATAAGTTGAAGTTTATTTAGCTGTAACATCCTGTTTTTTATTAAAAAGTTGAAAAGTTGAAGAATTTTTACCCTTTCCCTCGCGTAAGAAAAAAACAAGCAACGCAATTTGGCTAATAGTAATCACGTATATTTGCGCGTACACGTGCGCGCGCGCGTAATTTCTTCAACTTTTCAACTTATCAAACAAATTCATCAAGTTAGCGATGAAAACTTTTCAACTTATAGTCAACTTGCCTTCAACTTTTGCCGAACTATTCAACTTCCCGCTGTTGATTTCCCATATATTCCTGAAATTTTTCGTAGCATTCACCCAGCCAATGCGCCTGAATCTTCCCTTCGGGCATTTCCTGAACGATAAAAAAAGCATGCTGTCGCCGACCCATCGCAATATCATAGCGTAAATTCTTCCTCAACCTGACCCGCCTTGACATCAAATTAGAGAATTTATTACGACCGAGGATGTTTTCTTTATTTTTTCCACACCATTGTTTATACACATCATAAATCTGAGTCACTGCACAGGTTATGAATGGCACATCCAGATAGCCGTTTTGCCATTCATAGAAGAATGTCTCCCAACCCGGCCTGCCAAACTCGATCAAACGCTCCTTTGCATCGGTCATTGGCGGCTTGGTATGAGGCCCGAAGTCACCAAGCGGGTAACTGAGAAGCCAGCCGTAAAATGCTTCTACCCCCCCGTTTTCAATTTCCTCTGTAACACGCTTTTGCAGATCCGTCGGCATTTTGAAATCAGGCCAGATCACCAGAAAACGCCTGTCTGACTCCTCCACCGGGAAAGGTTGAATTTCATTACTGAGAAAAACACAATTCATGTGATTGGATTCTTCCCAGGATGACACAAATTTCTTTTCAACCCTGAACCTGTCACCGGTAATCATCTGTTTTACGTTGCCCATATTCTGGTATTTCCCCTCCCGGCTAAATAACTCCTCAAACACGCCATACAAGAGATTACTTCGCCAATCGGTATACTGGGTATCCATCTGATGTTGACCCAGCGTCGAGCTGTAATCACCATACATGGGACGCATCACCCGATCAAAAAGGAGTGATTTACCCGAACCATGCACCTCACTGTGCATCAACACTGCCGTAGCCATTTTTGCGCCGACATGCTGCAGCGGATAAGCCAGCCATTTCGCCAACCAAGCCCAAATATCCGGGTCACCGTTGCATAAATCGAAAAACATGGTTCGAATGGCATGACATTTATCAGGGTCATTCACCGGGGTTAATGGCAACCCTCTGAACATATTGATATGAGTAGCCGGGTCTACAGACTGAGTTGGATCAAACACCAGATTTTTCTTTTCAATCGACTTACGGTCTGGATGACCAAGCCAGATTTGACTGACATTAGGCAATGCGCATTTCAGATCATCAAAATTGACAATTTCACGTAATTCATGGTCCCAGACGGTACGTGACGGATACAAATAGGTATAACGCTTCAATGCAGCCTCAACCCCCACCCCGCCTGCAGGGTCAACGATGTTTTTTTGCTTCTGCGCTATCGCCGCCTGAACATCCTCCAGCCTGACCAACCGCTTATTACCTGATTCCAGCCATTCTGTACCGATTTTTTTACCCACAACAGTAAAAAATGCCTGTTTCTTGATTCGCACCTGATCATGCGTATCCCACACGTCGGTTGTACCGTAAATAAGCAAATAACGCCTGGTAACCGATTCGAGTGTAAACTCGGCTGACACCATATAAGGGGATGCAGGGGGAATTTGATTTTCAGAAGAATCCGGAGCCACCACATTACAAGATGGGGACGGGGAAGAATCACCATTACCAAGAATCCGGCTCATTAACGAATCAAACGACTTTTTTAGCGCAGCAGGAGATAGCGCACAACACACATCATTCCAATCTATATTCTGTGTTGTCATCCGGTCAGCTCCATATTTGCCAACCACACAAACCCACCAAGCTCATCAGCAGCCTGCCTTGCATGAGTCAAACCCGGATTACCGTCTGTCGCCAGATCGTTATCAGCAGCATAGATAAACAAGCGATCTGGGTATCGCTCCCGCCACTGTTCGGCAACAGTAAGCAGATTGCCACAATCCATGGTGATAACCACCGGATGATTCAGTGCCTGATGCACACTCGCGCCGCTTGAATAGCCTTCTGCGAATATCAACGGGCCATCCGTATCAACATTCCCCAACACATGAAACAGACCTGATTTCCGGCCACACTTGAGAAAACGCTTTTTACCAGCCTGAAAAATAAACTGAATATTCCAGAGGTTACCAGCCATATCACGGAGAGGAACTGCGATTACACCAGGCTTGATATGAAGAAATGACAGGGATTTATCGCGGCTTTTATAAAAGGATTCAATATTCTGCCGCCCGGTGATCAGGCGTACTGTTTTACTCTCTTCATTTGTTACAACAATCAGTGCCGCCCGGGCAAAGCGAATGCCATAATCTTTTATTTTCTTTTTGCCTAAATACGGAGATTTGCCTGACGACTTTAACAACGACCAGATTTCATCTGCAAACGTCGCTATTCGAGAATGCCAGTCACGAACCAGCGCCTCTTCTGCCGCCCATTCCTGCTGCCTGAGTTGACGACGATCAGCCCATTCTTTTTCACGAGCTGCCCGCTCTTGATCTGTGAACTGTGCAGGCCTGGCGCTCCAGCCATTATTCATTGCCTCTTTGAACAGAGTACCAATACGCACACTCGCATTCGCGCCACTTACCCCGATAGACCGCCATGTTGCTTTCGATGCCGAGGCGTTATAATTTGCAGCCAGCTGCCCCCAGGCATCCCACACATCAAAACCGGCAGAACCAAACTCACTCTTGATTGCCATACCCATTCTTACCCAGGTATCACGATCATGGGAATCAATATAGTCTAATGCCTCACGCACCTCTTCCAGCGTGCAACGGTCAAAGGCTGTTCCTGAATGTTGATTCATAACAACTCCTCTGCCGTTCTGTTGATTTTTTGCACTGCAACGCTCATAATGAACTCCTTGCTTGTTCAAAACCCGCCGAGGTGCGCTAACACCGATGACGCGGGTTTTTTATTGCCTGTTTAAATCAGATTCTTTCGTGCGCCTGATTTCTGCCATTACATCATCAAACCGATGCGCCCCTGCTACGTCAGGTGGTATCTCACCAATATCGAAATTAGTCAGCGCCAGCGTATTCGGCGGCAACGCTTGATCAGGCGACCATGGGTCGATTATATTTGTCAGATTGAAGTGAGCCTTTAACGCTTCAGCGTTTTCCGACTTTCCACATCCTTGTGAACCAAAAACAATAACACTCTTTTTCATAAAAACTCCTGGAGAAATATTATGGAACATTCAGATTTTCGCTACACGTACCTGCCTTACTGCCTGAAAAAACAGAAAGACGGCAATTACGCCGTGCTTAACCGAAACTACAAACCTCTCGGTTTTATTACACGGGATCTCATCGAATATGAAAAGTTCCCCGTACTGTCCAGCCTTCCGATAACGAAAACGCTTGCAACAAAGCTGTCTTATAAAGGTGATGATAACCTTGATGACATTTACCTTTATAACGATGGAACCAACCCCCTAAACAGCAAAGCAGACATGGATACATACTTAAAACGTATTGCGCTGCTTGCGCCGTTAAAATTTACATATTGATCACAAAAACCCGCCGAGGTGCGCCAACACCAATGACGCGGGTTTTAATTGCCTTTAATTTATCTTCCATTATTTCCCCCAGTCCCCTTTCCGGGACTCCCCAACAACGAAAAAAACCAACCAGCCACCCTGCCCAACAAAGACCGGCTCATTTCCTCGTTTGCCGCTTTCTCCACGGCGTCATCAAACGTCAGCCCGTGTTTATGGGCGTATTCCTGCATCAGCTTACGATCTTCCGGGGTAAATTCATCACTGTATCTGGTCACGCTTCGAGGACTCCAAAGCCACACCGCAGTGACTTCATAACGAAAATGGACGGGGTTAATGTGCAAATAACGATTCAATTCTCTGTTGCAATTGAGGGTCTTCCTTTATGTCACGTTTCGCCCCTTTTATCGCATATTCAGCAACCAGGGTGGACGTATGCGTACCACGCCATTCAGCCAGTAGTTCAAACATTTTTTTGTTTTCAACGGTAAACAGGGTTTTTACCTGTTCCGTTTTCACTTGGCTACGATCTTTGTACATGACGTTATCCTTAAAACTATTGATGAACACACAAATCAGGGCGCAAGTCTTTAACCGTGATTTCACCGTTAGTGATTTGCTCTATTTGAATAGCCCTGGCAGATGGAATCTTTTGTTTTTCCCATTTGTGCACAGCTTGAGGAGTAACCCCCACAACTTTAGCCAGTTTCGCCCTACTTCCAAAAAATGAAATTAGAACACCAATCTGGTCACCCATATAAACCTCCAGTTAATCTCACAGACAAATATAAACCTACAGATTATTCCAATCAAGCTGTTTTTTATTTTTAATAAACCATCGATTTAATCAGGGTCAAATAAATGCACAGTCAGGCAGAAAGAATAAAAATGGCGATAGAGTGCTCCGGGTTAAACCAGAGACAGATTGCACATAAAATTGAAATATCGCCTCAAGCTCTAAATAAGTGGCTAAAGACCGGAAACGCATCTAAAGAAGCACTAATAAAGTTTGCTGAAGCAACAGGGGTCTCTTTAGAATGGTTGTTGTCCGAGAAAGGCACTATGGAAAGAAAAGGAGATATGGATGTAGCGTCAATTGATAGTGCTATACCTGAAGAAATTCACATATCCCCATCGACATCGAAGCTCATTGAGACAATCATTCAACTCGAATCATCCGGGCAGCTATCCGAGCATACAATACAAGCCTTACAGGCATTTTTAATTAGTGCCTGCGAGAATGGCAGCCATACAAACAATGCCAGGGAAGCGGCCAAAAACGCATAAAGTCGCATAAAGTCGCATAAAGTCGCAAAGTTATTTTCAGGAAAAAACTAAAAATCAAGCCATTAATACTGCCACCTTTGTGATGTTTATCATTTATTAATTTCACTCTGATTGTATATACTATGTATATATGGGAAGGGGCTAAAATGAAACTAAAGATTAGCGCAAGAGTCAAAGAGAAACTTAGAAAAAAGCACAATGTAGGGGTGGATGAAGTCATTGAATGCTTTGCCAACCGGGAGGGCGGAATTTATAAAGATGTCCGGGAAGATCATAAAACCAACCCCCCGAGCCTTTGGTTCATCGCTGAAACAAATATGGGCTTACACCTTAAAGTAGTGTACATCAACAAGAATGGGGAGATTCATATTAAAACAGCATACCCGGCAAATAAAACCGAAAAGAACCTGTACAACAGACTTGCCGGACTTGATTGAACGACAAAAGGAGCGTAATCATGACTAAAAAAATATCCGGCTCACCGGAAAACTGGGAAAAAGGGGTTCTGGGTCAGGAGGAAGAATTTGCAGAAGAAGTAAAGATTGACGATGCCGAGCTGGACGAGGCCCTGGAGTTAAAGCTTATCTCGATTCGATTGCAAAAAAACCTGATCGACGACCTGAAACTGATAGCCAGACATCACGGGGTTGGCTATCAGCCACTGATAAAGCAGGCGCTCAGGCGATTTGCAACATCCGAGCTTAAAATAATTGTAGCCGAAATGAATGATCGGGAAGAAATCCGCAGGGAGAGCGACGAGAATAACGTTTCCCAGGATCGCCCGGAAGTGGCATAAGCCTATACGCAACCCCAATAAAGATTAAATATACCCTTCCCCAAAAACCGCCCAACCGAGGCGGTTTTTTTATACCTAAGAAAAAATATAAATCACCGGTTGACATAAATTAATCTAAGACTGATACTATTATCAACCTTAAGTTGATCCCATGAGAATAAAACGACCCCAAAATATTACGGGAAGGACAAAACAATGATTCACCAATCAACAAAATCCTGTAAAGAACTGCCCAAATTATTAAGCCGGTTTAACTGCCCGGTTGCCGTGACCTATGTTAATCGCATGTGGGTAGTCAAACCCGCCCGACCCATCAGTTTTTACCGTAGCCAGACACATTGAAAAAGAAAGCCTGGCTGATAACAGCCAACGGACATACGTTTTACATGATCGACCCAAAGGGCTGTAACGAAGCCGAGGCATTGAAGGAAGTCCGGGCCAGATGGCCGGAGGCAAAGATTGTGAGAGACGGCACGCACTGCAAAGCAGCCGACATTGAGAGCACAGGGAAGTGATTTTTTGGAGATAAAACTATGAGCAAGGCCACTGACGAACTGTGGGAACTGCAACGGGAAATCACCAATTTCAGGCAACTGAATTACACCACAGAAGTGGCATGGGCTCACCGGATCAAACGCAAATACCCGGATACCCCCATGCCCGACCTGACCATTCGCCAGCTCAATGAAGTGCTGGAGGAGGTAAGCCGAGAGCTGTACCCGGAAATGTATGATGAAAACCTGATACGGGAATGCCGATGATGAAACACGAAATAGAACAGCTAACAGAAAACCGGAACAACGACGAAAAAAAGCTGCTTGTCTCGTCTGCCGCGTTTTTGCTGGCATGCACGCTGATCAGCGTATTACTCAACACCTCCAACAATGACGCGCAGCCATCAATAGAGGAACGCATAGCCGGGCAAATTGAATCAGGAGTGATATTCCCCCACTCCAAACAATGCCGCCGGGTATATCAACCCGCTGCAAACAGGCATGAACTCTTTTGCCTGGAACGCAATGAAATTGAGATTTATGCAATGACCACACTCCAAAACGGAAAATAACAATGGCGATCACCAACTTCAGCCAGAACCTGGCATTTATGAACAAGGGCATGACAGACGCAGAACTGACCGAAGAACTGGCCAGCCTGGTCAAAGCCGTCCGGGAAACCGGAAAGGCGGGCAGCCTCACCCTGAAACTGAAGGTACAGATGATGAACCAGCAGGCAGAGGACATGATCACCATCGAGCCGGTTATCTCTGCCACCCCGCCCAAACTGCCAGGCAAGAAAGCCCTGTTCTGGTCAACCTGTGACGGTGATTTACTCCGCAACGACCCGGAACAAATCGAATTGGAACTAAAAACAGTAGAAGCGCCCAACCAGAATCAACCACTAAAAAAGGTAAATTAGCATGAGCGAACATAACACCGTGGAAACACTGCACCAGTTGAGTCAGTCATTTGATGTCAGAAAGGCGGGGAACCACCCCTTTGTTATCCTGCCAAAAGATGCAAAAATTCACTCGGTAGAGCAATTACTACGCCGACCGGAAACCATCAAAACAACCGTAACCACAGATTCGATTGAATCCCTATTACACCGAATTTGAAAAGCATCACAGCCTGATTTTTGCTGACCATCCCAATCTCCGTATCACCGGAATTATCGACTATCACGAATCGGAAGATGCCCCCGGCTGGTGTCAACACCGGGTCGAGTACAAGTGCCCGCTTTCACGCCAGTGGCAGCGATGGAATGAGGTTAATCAAAAATACCTTTCACAGACTCAATTTGCTGAATTTATTGAAGACAATATTGCAGACATAGTTCACCCGGATGGCCAGGAACTCATGGAAATGGTTTTACAATTCCAGCAAATCCAAAAGGCCGTTTTTGGTTCATCCCACCGATTACAATCCGGTGAATTTTCCATCCAGTATAGCCAAGAGAACCAGAAAGGCACTTTTGAGCTGCCTGAAACCATCACGCTCGGCATCCCCGTATTTCACAACGGTGAAAAATACGAAGTGAAGGCCAAACTGCGCTACCGGATAAAGGAAGGCGAACTGAAACTGATGCTGGCATTGAAAGAGTCTGAGCGAATTACCGAAGATGCGTTCACCGGGGTGATCAAGAAAATTCAACCCGATTGTACGAACGTGGTAATTGAAGGTACGGCCCCTCACCAATCAACGCATTACTCAATATGATTTCATCAACTCTGGAGCTGCTGGAAAGCTGGCTCAAAATCCACGAAGCACAAATAGCTGGC
>PDPE01000039.1 GCA_002747395.1 Pseudomonadota bacterium | reverse complement strand
ATACAAAGACAAGCAACAAGCTAATTTGTTTCAGGTGGTAAAGGATAAAAGCCTTCCAGAAAACGAGCGTGTAAAACTAAAAGGTCAGTTTGACAGTTTTTGTAAGAAAGCGTGTGTTAATACAAATGATGTGGCTATTGTAGAGAAACACTATGATACCCTGGCGGAGGTGTTACATTTGAAGTAATTGTAACCTTGCCGTTAGGCCGTAGTATAAGGAAAATATCATATGGATTGGTTGCCTGATGCTTACTTTAACGGTTAGCACCTGGACTTGGAAGCATGTGTTGCTGTGCACACAACGGGGTGAGGTGGTCTGATAGACCACCTCACAGCAGGATGTGTTGCACTACTATCAATGTGGTACAACGCGGATCGGCTTCATTCATACCTTGGCTACAAGAGCCCGGCTCAGTATGAGTATGAAAGTGAAATGATGCTGATGAAAAAAGTTGCTTAACCGGGGTGTGCAGATTTGCTTGACCACGTCAGTTTTTAGTCAAATCTATCTCCCTGAAATGGGGAATTTTTGATAAAACTCATAAGGTTGGGTGTTTTTCAGGGGCGGCTACCTGGGATAACTGGAGTATAAATATAACGCCGTGTTAACCGCGCGAGCTGTAAGTGAGTCCGTTGAACACCTGGTTATACTCAATTTTGGGGTAGCTTAAGTAATCGTTCACTACGCCATACCCTGATAATATTGATTGATTCACTTTGATGCAGGTATACGATGCGAAATGGTGGATGAACAAGTTCACGGATAGAGTCATCGTCGAATTCAGGTACAATCCTGCCAATCCTTGGGTGAGTAGCAAGCGTTTCAACATGCTCAACAATTGCAGCGACAAAGTCCTGACCAATTTGAGGTATACCTTGCTCCAGGTAATATTCCTTTATACCATCAAGGTCATCAATTGCCGACTTTGAAAAAGAAATGTTCACAAACTAAAGACCCAGTTGCTTTTTCACATCACTGATTTCGGTAGTTTCACCTTCCCGTATCTCCATTAAACCCTGAGCAATAGCCTTGACAAATTCAAGTTCTTCTTTGTTATTTTCATAATCATCAAGCCCCTGGACAACGGCAATACCACGACCGCGGCTGGTTACTAGCACAGGCCTGTGCGTGTCCTTTGCGTGATTTAAAACTTTACCCGGATTGACCTTTAGTTCAGAAAGCGGAATAACATCTTCAGAAAATTTTGTTTGCATGATAACAAGCCCCCTTATGAGACCCATTTGTAGCACCTGTAAGCAGGTCTGGTCAAGGAGTATAACGCCTGAATTAAGCCGCAGCGCGGAGCTGTGTGAGTTTGAATGTATTGTCAGGTTAAACCTGCATTTAACCCCAAATACAACTTGAATAAACGCTACCGAACCCCGCATACGCCAGCCATTAAAGAAAGCGTACACGCATCAACCGGATAGAAAGATGCCTGGTTACAATGCTGGATATACCTGAGGTGGTGTAATAGATTGGGCAGAAATTCAACGTGATGAGTGGATGTGTGCTAACAGGCTTGGAGTGAGATAGACTATGCAATGATGACAAGACTTTTTAAGCGTGCTGTTAGCATTGATTAGTGAATCAATTAGCGTGTCAGGTAATAAATAATAAAATAGAAATGGGCTGGTTTTGACCAACAATGTAAACGACTACATCAATGCTGCCACACACGACAACACACGACGCGCCTATCAGGGTACGATAGAACACTACGAAGTGGACTACGGCGGGTTTCTGCCTGCCCTGTATGTCAACACAATACTGCACCAGATAATTTTGAGATAAACTCTATTTCAGGGAAATACCGGAGAATGACATGCCAAAGCCGGAAACACCGGGCGGTAATCTCCGTTGCTCGAATGTAACCTTCAAGGTTGCAATACTTCAAACGTCCATGCCTGTTATTGGAAAAACGAATAGCTACTACCCAAAACTGGTATAACACCCGAAACCGGCTAGAATCAGGGTGATTTGTATGAATTTTAAAAAAAATTTGAATGTGACCATTAAATAACCTGATTTTTCCATGCAAATTCTGTAAACTTGCGCGCGGATTTGGTCCTTACATATCGGGAAAAGCGATGTCTGACTTAAGTAAATATAGAAATATTGGTATTTTCGCGCACGTAGACGCGGGAAAAACAACAACAACTGAACGAATTTTGAAACTCACCGGTAAAATTCACAGAACAGGTGAGGTTCACGACGGTGAATCTACGACTGATTTCATGGAACAGGAAGCCGAGCGCGGTATCACTATTCAGTCGGCAGCGATCACGACTTTTTGGGATGATCACCGTTTGAATATTATCGATACTCCCGGGCACGTTGACTTCACAGTAGAAGTTTATCGTTCTCTTAAAGTTCTTGATGGCGGTATCGGTGTGTTCTGTGGTTCTGGTGGTGTTGAACCCCAGTCTGAAACCAACTGGCGTTATGCAGATGAATCCGGCGTTGCCCGGGTTATCTTTGTTAACAAGCTGGATCGTATCGGCGCAGACTTCCTGAAAGTGGTTGATCAGGTAGAAAACGTACTCGGTGCCAAGCCGCTTGTTATGACTCTGCCGATAGGCAGGGAAGATGGATTTAAGGGTGTGGTCGACATCCTGTCCAAGAAAGCCTACGTTTGGGATGATACCGGTCTTCCTGAAAACTATGAAGTCACTGATGTACCGGCTGACATGGTTGAAGATGTCGAGATGTACCATGAGCAGTTGATTGAAACAGCCGTGGAAGTCGATGACGACATTATGATGGCGTATATGGAAGGTGAAACACCCACTGTGGAACAGATCAAGGCCTGTATCCGCAAGGGAACCAATGAGTTGACCTTCTTCCCGACTTATTGTGGATCAGCATTTAAAAACAAGGGGATACAACTGGTTCTTGATGCCGTTGTTGATTATCTGCCTGCTCCCACCGAGGTTATACCCCAGCCATTGACGGACGAAACCGGTGAGCCTACCGGTGAAGTGGCTACGGTATCCGTTGACGAGCCTTTCCGTGCATTGGCGTTTAAAATCATGGATGACCGTTTTGGTGCCCTCACTTTTATACGTATTTACTCGGGTGTGCTGAAAAAAGGCGACACAGTGCTTAACTCCTTCACAGGTAAAACCGAACGTATTGGTCGTATGTGTGAGATGGAAGCCGATGAGCGTAAAGAACTGGATTCGGCACAAGCCGGTGACATCCTTGCCGTAGTGGGCATGAAAAACGTCCAGACAGGGCACACCTTATGTGACCCCAAACATGAATGTACACTTGAGGCCATGGTATTCCCCGAGCCCGTTATTTCCATTGCGGTCAAGCCGAAGGATAAGGGTGGTTCCGAGAAAATGGGTATTGCCATTGGTAAAATGGTGGCGGAAGATCCCACGTTCCAGGTTTACACTGATGAAGATTCAGGTGAGACCATCCTGCGTGGAATGGGTGAGCTGCATCTCGATATCAAGGTGGATATTCTCAAGCGTACCTATGGTGTTGATCTTGAAGTGGGTGAGCCTCAGGTTGCATACCGTGAAACCATCACCGCTGAAGTGGAAGACTCCTATACCCACAAGAAGCAATCCGGTGGTTCCGGGCAATTCGGTAAAATTGATTACCGTATCAAGCCCGGTGAACAGAACTCCGGTTTCACCTTCACTTCAACTGTTGTTGGCGGTAATGTACCCAAGGAATTTTTCCCTGCCATCGAGAAAGGCTTTGAGTCTATGATGGAAACGGGTGTACTTGCCGGCTTCCCGGTACTGGACGTTGAAATCGAGTTGTTCGATGGTGGCTATCACGCCGTTGACTCTTCTGCCGTTGCTTTTGAAATTGCAGCCAAGGGTGCGTTCCGTCAGTCCATGCCAAAAGCCAAGCCCAAGCTTCTGGAACCGATTATGAAAGTGGATGTGTTCACTCCTGAAGATCATGTTGGTGATGTTATTGGTGACCTGAACCGTCGCCGCGGCATGATCGAGGGGCAGGATGCGGGTGCCTCCGGCGTGCGTATCAAGGCAAATGTACCTCTGTCCGAGATGTTTGGCTATATTGGTCACTTGCGCACCATGACTTCAGGGCGCGGTCAGTTCTCTATGGAGTTTGATCACTACGCACAGTGTCCGACTACGGTATCAGAGAAAGTTATCGCTGAAGAAAAAGAGCGAAAGGCTGCCAAGTAGCAGGCTGTCTTTTCGTGTTTTGATAAAACCCCGGCACTTTTGCCGGGGTTTTTTTGTGTAGTTTTGCCGGAGTTTTTTGTGTAGTGTGTCAGGCATGGCGTGTAGTGTCCGACCGGATTACATAATAAGGTGGTTTCCTTGAAGTTAGTCTGCTCTGTTCTTGTATTCTTTTTGCTTTCACCGGCGTTATCCTTTGCTTCTCACGCAAGTGGTGTCAATCTGGGAATGACGACATCCGGTTTGGCCATCCTGGCCCTGGCTGTTTTTGTTTTGGCCTACGTGCTGGTTATTTGTGAAGAGCTGATTCATCTGCGCAAATCCAAGCCCGTGGTATTGGCAGCCGGCCTGATTTGGATACTGGTTGCGATTCTGGCGAAACAGGAAGAAGGTGGGGCAGAGTTGATCAGGCGGGCCATCAACCATGACCTGCTTGAATATGGGGCACTGTTATTGTTCCTGCTGACGGCAATGACCTATATTAACGCGATGACAGACAGGCAGGTATTCGAGGCATTGAGAGCATGGCTGGTAAAACGTCAATTCAGCTATAGAAAGCTGTATTGGATTACCGGCTTTATTGCCTTTTTTGTTTCCCCCATTGCGGATAACCTGACCATATCACTACTAATGGGAGCGGTGGTTCTTGCCGTGGGCGCGAAAAGCCCCGCGTTTGTCTCGCTGGCGTTTGTCAATATTGTAGTGGGCGCCAATGCCGGTGGGGCATTCAGCCCTTTTGGGGATATTACGACACTGATGGTCTGGCAATCCGGAAAGATTCATTTTTTCGGCTTTTTTGCCCTTTTTATTCCGTCTTTGATCAATTATCTGGTTCCCGCGTTGATTATGCACTTTGCTGTTCCAAATGAGTTACCCGACTCATCAGCGGAAAAAATACCCGTGCGCCGTGGTGGCTTTGTGATCTGTTTTTTATTCATCTGCACCATTGTTACCGCGGTATCCTTCGAGCAGTTACTACATTTACCTCCCTTTCTGGGTATGATGATGGGCATGTCCTATCTTTATTTTTATTCTTATTACCTCAACATGTCCCGGCGAAATTCAAAAAAAATTGCCCCGGAGTTCGTTGTTTTTAACCAGGTTGCCAGAGCGGAGTGGGATACGTTGTTTTTCTTCTTCGGAGTGATGTTCTGTGTGGGTGGGCTGGGTGCCATCGGGTATTTGTCCTATGCTTCAAACCTGCTGTATGAGGGCATGGGTACCACAAATGCCAATATTATTGCCGGGCTTCTGTCGGCAGTGGTGGATAATATACCGGTTATGTTTGCAATTTTAACCATGAACCCGGAAATGGATCATTACCAATGGCTGCTGGTTACCATGACTGTTGGTGTTGGAGGGAGTTTATTGTCAGTGGGGTCTGCTGCCGGCGTTGCGTTAATGGGGCAATCAAAGGGCATGTATACCTTTTTCAGTCATTTAAAGTGGAGTTGGGCGATTGGTCTCGGGTATGCTGCCAGTATTTATGCACATTACCTTATCAACTCCTGATCCGTTGTGACTGTTTATCCATTAAGGCCGTTTATCCATTAAGGCTGTTCCCGACACCGGGCAACGCGCCTTTATCTGGCCCCGGGTAAGGGCCAGATGCCGCAAAGGTAAAAAAGCGGGAAATTCGCACTCAGGTTGAACCAGAGAAAGCCGGGAGAGTGTTGTTACTCCGGGTTGGTTGTTTTTTCAGCCAAAACAGAGGCGTAACAACTCAGCCCCAAATAACTGAAGTCCTTGCGATCCTTGATTGTCAGGCCCTGTTGCCTGAGTAGTGCAGGGTAGTTGTATATTTTATGTACGGCGTTGTCGGTAGCGAAATAGAAGATAACTGCCGCAATATACCAGTAGAGCTTTTGCAGGTTGCGCTTGATGATATTGCCTTCCGGATAGGAAAAATCGCCGATTACCATTTTTCCGTTGTCTTCCTTCACCAGCTTGACCAGGTGGCTGAGGATTTTGGTCATCAGGTCTTCGTAAAAAACATTCAGGAAGAAATTTGCGATGACCATGTCATAGTGGCCAACCTCGCCGAACTCGAGAATATCACTGTGCACCATGTTAATCTTGAGGTCGCCGGGATGTTTGTCTATTGCCTCTTTCAGCTTTTTCAACATGGTTTCCGACAGGTCAACGACTGTGACATCAGCGCCGATTTCAGCGGCCCGAATTGCATCCTTACCATGACCAACGCCAGCGATAAGTATTTTGTCTCCATGTTTTACATGCTTTTCTGTCAGCATGGCCCGCTTGCAGTTGTGAATTGACTCACCACCGTAGATAGAGCTCAGAAAATCGTAAGCAGGGCCGATCCACTTGTATTTATCTTTCATTAAACAACTGCTCCCGCGTTATTATTATTATGAATATTTTGTTAGGAAAACCGTTTCTACCCGTGCCACCGTGGCCTGTGCTGGGTGGCTGAGCAGCGAGCTTTCTGTTTGAAAACTGCTTGGCAAGTTTGAAAACCGCCTGGCAAGTTTGAAAGCCGCCCGTCAAGGTCTCATGCTATCGGGATACCGGCAAGACCGATGATGCGGATTCATGCTAAACTCGCCGTGCTGATTCTGCAACACTTTTTTGCTCCCACAAAAGGGAGGTTGCCGATGTTTCTCTATCAATGTATATAGTAAACAGTATGATTAGACGAGCTCACCTTTTTCTATTGTTACTATTGTTGTCATGGGGGTTGCCATGGACGGCAGGAGTCTGCGCAAGTCAGGTTGACGTTACAATATCAGGGCTGGAGGGTGAGCTGTTAGAAAATGCGCAAGCGCGGATGACACTCTATCAACAAAAAACGGATGAATTGGCCAGGCATCATATTCGCTATCTGTATGAGCGGGCATCAGGCCAGATCAAAAAGTCGCTGGAGCCTTTCGGATACTATCATGTCAAGGTCGAAGCGACCTTGAGCGAACCGAAATCCGAGGGTGACAGGTGGCAAGCGGTTTATCGGGTTCATAAAGGCAAGCCTGTCCTGCTTGACCGGGTGACAATCGAGATCACGGGCCAGGCGAAGGACGACCCTCGCTTTGAATCATTCCTGCAACAGCAACCCCTGAGAAAGGGGCAGCCGTTAAATCATCCCGCATATGAAGCCACCAAAAAAGACCTGATTAATCTGGCAAATGAGCGCGGTTATCTGGATGCACACTTTGTTCGAAACGAGGTGAAAGTTCACCTCCAGGAAAATCAGGCGGACATCGATCTGGTTTTCGATTCCGGAGCCGAATACTGTCTGGCTGAAGTGAAATGGCACCAGAATGCGTTCTCTGACGCTTTTATGTCCAAGTACCTGTCGTTTTATACCGGTGCCCCTTACCTTTCCGAATCATTGCTGGAGTTGAAAGAGAATCTGGCCGAGAGCGGGTATTTCAGTAAAATCAATATTCACACTCAAAAGTCTGCCACCAGGCCCAATTGTGTTGATGTGATTGCTGATCTGGAATTGGGCGCTCGCAGTGAATTTCAGGCACGGCTTGGTTATGGCACTGATTCGGGGATTCGTGTCGGCCTGGATTACGGGCTGCGTTATTTGAATCGTCATGGCCACCAGTTAAAAAGTTCTTTCGGTGCCAGTCAGAATAAAAACAAACATCTTGCCCAGTTGGGCTACAAGGTGTTGAGCAATCGCAGTCGCTCCCGTTTTTTTGATGCCACGCTGGACTATCGGGCAGAAGATTTTGTTTCTGATGACATCGGTGTCAAGGGAGTCAACGGAAAAACCCGTGTGGTCGATTTATCAGTGACCCTTGCCGGGCACCACAGGCGAAAGATATTTGGCCTGGAAATTGAGGAAGTCATTGGTTTGCAGTATTTAACGGAAGAATATGAACTGCTGCCCCTGTTGTTTACACCGGATGAGCAGGAGCTTCTCTCGGCTTTTGTCGATGAAAGCGAGATAGATGTTCTTTCTCCGGAATTTAATATTTTGTTGCTGGATTTGAGCTGGCGATTTCTGCAGGTGGATGACCCTATGTACGCCAATTCGGGTCAGGAAGTGATTTTTCGCTTGAAGGGAGCGAAAGACGGCATTGTTTCAAATGTTTCCTTTTGGCAGGCGCAACTGGAAGCGGAAATTATCCGCCGGTTGCACGAAAGGGGCAGGGTTATCTTGAAAATGAATGCAGCCTATACCGAAGTGGAAACCGTTCCCTCGATTTCCCTCCTGTTTGATGCGGGTGAAATTCCGATCAACGCAAACCTGTTACCCAAGCTGCTGCAATTTAGAACCGGGGGTGACAACAGTATTCGAGGGTACGAGTTCGAAGCTATTAACGGTGGAGACGAGACTCTGGTTGCGGGCAAACACATTATTGCCGCCAGCGTCGAATATGAATACCGTTTTTTGGAAAACTGGAGTGCCGCAGTCTTTTTCGATACCGGTAATGTGTTTAACGATTATGACAACCTTTCGCTACTCAAGAGTGCCGGTGTCGGTATTCGCTGGCACTCTCCGGTGGGGTTGGTCAGAGTCGATGTTTCCGCGCCCATCGAGGACGACGAGGTGGAACAGGACTATCGCTTTCATCTTGTGATCGGGCCGGATTTCTGATGGTATATGCAAGGCAGGTAATCAAATCAATCGGGCGGGTAATGAAACCGGTTTTCAAATTTGTGTCGGGTGTGGCAGTCACAGGCCTGATTGTGCTGGCTGTTGCGATATGCTGGTTCCTGTTTACCGAATCCGGGTTACAGTTTATTGCCAAGCGTACACAAGCCGCCCTGCCTGATTTGAATATTGCCAGGGTTGAAGGTACGCTGGCTGGCGGGGTTTCTCTGACAGGCATTCACTATTTGTCACCGGAATTTCAGTTCCGATCAAAAGAAGCCCGTTTTCAGTTTGCTCCGGGCGAGTTATTTGATCGTACGGTTCAGGTCAATCAGTTGCACCTCAAGGGAACACAGGTAACCCTGTCGCCCTCAGAGAACAAAAACAAAGCGGTGAAAGACGATTCACCCATAACGATTCCTGATATTGACCTGCCCGTTGCCATCGAGCTTGACAGCATTCAATTGGATGATTTTTCCCTTGTTATGGCTAAGGAACAGGTGTACCAGGTTGATCACTTCTTTTTGAGTGCACAACTGACCGATCAGATCCTGCTAAAGGCACTCAGCCTGGATATCCCGAAACAGGAAAAAATCCCCGGTATCCAGATTTCTGCCTCAGGCAATGCCGGGCTGAAACACCCCCACGACCTGTTACTGAAGGTAAACTGGTTAACCTCAATCGAACAGACAGGCGAATTGACCGGCTCTTTGCTGGTGGAGGGTAACCCGGACAATCTGGTGCTAAAAAACCGTTTGCAACCATTCGATATGCAACTGGATGTCACGCTTGAACAGCCTCTTCGTTCCCTTGACTGGCAAGCTGACCTGTTGCTTCCTGCCTTGCAATGGCCGTTGCCTGCAAAGGATGGCCAGGTCAAACCCGATCCAATGGTTTCCGATAAGCCGAAACCGGAACCGCCAGTCGCGATAAGGCAACTCAGGATCAAGGGGCAGGGCGATCTGAAAAACTACAGGCTGAACCTCAATACCCGGTTACAGGCCCACCCCCTCCCCTGGAGTGACTGGCAATTGACAGTGAAAGGGAACCGGCAGCAGATTTTTATAGAACAGTTGGTTGGTCATTTGCTCGAAGGCAGAATGAAAGCCAACGGCGTTGTTCACCTTCAACCGGCTATTCAGGGTTCCCTGGAGCTCGATACCGAGAATATCAAACTGACCGGGCTGTGGCCGGAATGGCCTCGGGCGCTCTCAATGCAAAACCGGTTACAGGCCGAGTTTACAGACAAGACTGTCAGTATCAGGCAGCTCACCCTGGACTTGCCGCCGACAGCCGCTTCACTCGGTTTGACTGGCGATGTAAGGTTGGAGCCGAATGGTCACAGCGATATCAAACTTGCCTGGCAGAACCTGCAATGGCCCTTGTCGAATGATCCGCAAGTGAAAAGCCGACAAGGGAATCTGGAAGTGTCAGGTAACAGAGAGGCCTGGCATCTGGATTTAACCGGGCAGGTTGCAGGTAATCAGGTGCCGGACACAAACATAAAGGCGAAGGCTGATGGCAATCAGCAGGGGCTGAAACAAATCCGGATGGGGCTGGCCTTGCTGGACGGAGAGCTCAATATTGCCGGGCAGGCCAATTGGAAACCACGGGTAAACTGGGATATCCGGCTGACCGGCGAAGGCGTTAACCCCGGAAAACAATGGCCGGAATGGCCAGGCAAACTTGCACTCGACCTGGAAACAAGGGGAGCTTTCACGGATCGCCTCGAAGCTGCCTTGAACCTGCATCAACTGAAAGGACAGCTAAGGCAGTATCCATTACTGGCTGAAAGCCGGGTTCTGGTTGATGGTCAGGATTATCTGGTCAAGCAGTTTGAATTGCTTTCCGGTTCCAACAGGATTGCGGGCAATGGCCGCTTTCAGGAAGACCAGGGTGCAAAAGTCATTGCTGCACAGGTCGATGTGAAGGCGCCTGACCTGTCCGGCCTGCTGCCACAGGCCAAAGGAAGGCTCGATGCCGGGATAACGGTGTCAGGCCACCTTGATGCCCCGCAACTCGCCATGACCCTCAGTGGTAACGACCTGGGATTTGAGCAGTGGCTGGTAGACAAACTTGATGGCAAAATCGATCTGGATGTGTCGAAAGACCGCCTGTGGATAGAGCTGATGGCAAAACAGTTTACCCAATCGGGGCAGCCACGCCTGAATAATGTATCTCTGAATACGAAAGGAAAGATTTCGGCGCATAAAATAACAGCCTCGCTGGCAACGCCGAAAGAAGCCCTGAAGCTGGCAGCAAATGGCGGATACGAACAGCAGACTCAGACGTGGTCCGGGCGGCTTGAGGATATGCGCATACTGACCGAGCCATTCGGCAATTGGCAGCTTGCAGGGGATGCACAGGTTTATCTGAGCAAACAAAAGGTGCGACTGGAAAAGACCTGTCTGGAGTCTGAACCCGTCCGGGCCGGGAAAAAGGTGGTTTCTCTTTGTACCCGGCTTGACTGGCAGCCGGACAAGTCACTATTGAATCTTGAATTGCGTGACTTGCCCGCAGGATTTGTGGCCGCACCCTGGTTGCCAGGGGACATGGAAATATACGGAACCGACATCAATGCTGATATGACAGCCAGTCTGGTCGATAATCGTGACATTCGCTCTACCGCGACCATAACGCTGACGAAGGGCCGGGTTAAAACCGTGGTCGGAGGTGAAAAGCGGGAACTGACTCATGGAGGTGGCAAAGTTGACCTCACTGTTGATGAGAGCGGCTTGCAAGCCGATGGTCGGCTTGCTCTTCTGGGGAAAAGCCATATTCAGGCGAACGCTGCGTTGCCAGGGTTCAATCACCTCCCGCCAGGCAAAAATCAGTCTGTCGAGGCAAGCCTGGATACCCGAATTGAAGACGTTAACCTGCTTCCTGTCTTTGTTCCCCTTATTGAGAAAGCCAACGGGGTGATAAAGGGTATTGTCCGTGTCGCAGGCAATCTGGCGAAACCGCGAGTCAATGCGAATATTTCACTCAAGGATGCCAGTCTCTTTATTCCGAGCGCCGGCCTGTCCCTGGAAAAGATCAATGGGTCATTGATTGCGAATGAACAGGGCAAGGCTACCTCCACCATTGATCTGGTCTCTGGAGAGGGGTGGCTCAAAATCAAAACTGATGCAACCTACAGCAACCCGAAAAGCTGGCTGGGCAAGGTTCAGGTCACCGGTAATAACCTGACTGCCGTGGATGTGCCGGATGTCACCGCCCGTGTTTCACCTGATATCAGTTTGCAGGTCAAGCCGGGCGGCATCATCGTCAATGGCAATATTGACATTCCTTCTGCCGACATTACTCCGAACCTCGTAGTCGGTGAATCCGGGAGTGGAACGACTGCCGTCACTGCATCCCGGGATGTATCCATCGTTGATACAGAGCAGGAATCAGCCGGGAAAAAGGACAAAAAAACATTTAATCTCGATGGGCAACTGGGGATCACACTGGGCGATAATATCAACCTGTCTGTCGTAGGGTTTAACAGCCGGATTGCCGGGGGGCTGGAAGTCCTGTTTGATCCGACTTTGACTTTGCCCAATGCGCTTGGGGAAGTTCAGATAGTCGATGGCCGGTTCCGGAAATTCGGTCAGGAGCTGGTTATTGATAGAGGCAGGGTGGTTTTTACGGGAGGGGCTGTGGATAACCCTGCACTGGATATCAAAGCCTATCGCCCGATACGAGAAGCAGGCCGGGACGGTTTCGGCCTCGACAAGGTTGACAAGGCCGGTGTGCATATTCGTGGCCGGCTCAGGCATCCACAGTTGGTTTTGTTTTCCGAACCCACGATGGAGGACGACACAAACATTCTCTCCTATATAGTCACCGGGTCAGCCTATGCCGGTAACAAACGGACTGAGTTGTCCCTGGGTACCTATCTGCGCCCCAATCTGTTTGTCAGCTTTGCCTTTGATATTTTCGAGGCAGAAAAAACCTTCAATATGCGTTACGACTTCAACAAATGGCTTGGTGTAGAAGGCGTAACGGGAGATCGTGAGAGTGGCGTTGATTTCAGTTATCGCCTCAGCAAATAGTGGCTGACCAAATAACAGGTAAAGGTCTTGTAAACGGGCAAAGCCATTGACAAGCCCTTATTCTCGAATCCATTTTTGACCGGTATTTTCAGCAACGCAGCCCTGTAGCACCAGGAAAGCATTTTTTTCATTGGTAACCACAGCCAGGCATTGTTTGTTTTTCCTGATTTCAACAGGCTTGCCGGGTTTGCCGACTACTTGCCACACCTGGTCCGGGCCACCGGTACAGGTGACAGCCTGCAGGCTTGTTTCGCCTTTTTCATTCTTTACAGGCTGTATGCACAGCTTTGCCGGGTTGGAAATGATGCCTTTTCTAACACTCCATTTCTGATTGGGCTTGCCGGTACAATCCTGCACCAGGGCAGGGGAACCGCTGATTTTTATACTGGCCATATCCAGCGCAACACATTTGCCCGTAGAATTTTTGAGCAATTTAAAGGCATCAAGCTGCGATTGCAGCCCCTTCTTGAGTGCTTGCAGTTTGTTCGCGTCGGGCAAACCTGCGTGGGCAACAGTGAGCAGGCTGCTGATTATCAGTAAAAAAACCGTTTTCTTGAACATATAAATAACCTCGTCTGGTAGAAATACAATGAAAGTGGGTGTGTAAAAGTGGGTGTCTATATGACTGTTAATAAAGCCAACGCATCCGACATCAGATGCGTTACGGGTTCAGAAATACCTATTCGCTGAAGTCCAATTCAAATACGACCGAACTCCCGCTGATCTCGAACCCGACCAATAAAAGCGGCTTTCCCGAAGGTGACTGGTCTGCGGGCAGAAAGGTCAAACCTTCCGGCCCCAGATCGCCATCCGCATCCGCTTTCTGACTGCCCTTTTTCGCCGCCTTCAGCTTGTCGTCATCGAAAGAACGGGTATTGATTTCGCCCAGGAATCTGACATCAGCCGGGTCGGTCACATCAAATGCCATTACGCTTGAAATACGTTCAAGGCCGATAAATGCGATAGTCTGTGAACCGACATGACCAATCGTGACCCCTTCCGGTTCAACACCTTTGTTATCACTCCGGTTATCGAAACTGTTTTTGACGTTACTGGCGTTAAAATTGTCTGGGTAACGATCTGCCGTGTAGTGCGCCATAAAGCTTCCGCTGTCATAGACAGGAGCGCTGAAATCATTCACATCCCAGATGCTGAACGAGCGAGCACCAAAGCTGTACAGGGCTTCATAGATACCATCGCCATCGTCATCACCCATGGACTGACTGAAGTCGATTTTACCCAATGCTTTCTTGTCACCACATTCGAGGTTATGGCAGTTTGCGCTGTTAAAGGTGGTGGTATCCACAGAGACATCAGAAAACCCGATTTCTTCGGAAAAATCACCCCATTCACGAGCGTCACCCTCGTTGGCGGTGATAATATAGTCTTTGCCATTAACTGAGTAACAGGCAATGGAATCGGGCATGTACATGCCTTTTATTGGCCAGGACTTGATATTGATCGCGCCATCCTTGTTGCTGACATCCAGTTCATTCCCTGCAACCGAGTGATCTTTCGCACCCAGCGGAGTGATGGCTGTGACCCTGGCATTGGCAATGTCAACAACAGCGATAGCGTTGTTTTCCTGCAAACTGACATAAGCGGTCTGGCTGTCCCGGCTTACGGCAATATATTCAGGCTCCAGATCCTCACTCACTGTGCTCGGCGTGCCGTCTGCTTTTTTACCGAAGATGCGAACGCCCGAGTCAATCAGTTGTTGTTTCTGCGTGTTATAATCGGCAAATGTGGCTGTTCTTGCTGTCGGTTTTGCTGACGGATTATGGATATCGGCAACAGTGATGATGCTGATGGAACCTTCTGCATCAATGCGATAATTGTCATCCGGTTCGCCCTCGTTTGCCGACAACAGGTATTTTCCATCCGGCGTAAAGGTGACCATGTCCGGCAACGCTCCGACCTCGATGGTTTTCAGTCGATTCAGGGTGTTGGCATCATATACCACGACATAGCCATTATCTGTCTTTACTTCAGCCTGAACAGCCAGAGCGACCAGGTCACCATGCACCGCCACACTGTTTACTGCACCGCCGATATCTGTCACTCCCAATGATGTAACGAAGGCAGGTGCGGCAACATCTGACAAATCCAGAACATCGACTTTTTTGTTTTGCGCATTGACAACAAATTCCCTTTTGCTTGCCGGATGGTAGCCGATTATCTCGGCGGCTGATTCGGCAAAATCGCCATGGACATAGCTGGAGACCCTGGTGAAAGTAACACTGTTCAATCTTGCCTGTTCAGCCTTGTTATCAGCAACCTTGTCATCAGAACTGTCAAAACATCCCGAGAGCAGGGTAGCGATCAGGCCGGCAATCAGTGTGTTGTTTATGGTTTTGCTCAATAGCGTCTTATTCATTATTTTGAATTCCAAAGGAAGCGATATAAGAAGAATCCTGTATTCTAGCAGGGTGTTCGAATCCATTGATACCGCAATCGCCAAAATGATTGCTCTCTGAATACAGAACAGATTTTTCGGGTGCCGTGACGACAGCAAATTAAAAGATGGTAATGTCCCATTCCCTTTCTGATAAAGAATGGCTCCTGGCGGCTTCCGATGGCAAGCTGGCCGTTTATTTCATTGGTTTGATTTTGAGACGCCGAAACCGGTAATCAAACAGTCATGCCGATCTTTGCGCGGGGTATGGTTGCGATGAGGATATTGACGGAATGGCAATTGCGATTTCGAATTGCACTTGAAACTGAAGCACTTGAACATGGTACCAGTGGGCGGACTTGAACCGCCACTCCCGTGAAGGAACCGGATTTTGAATCCGGCGTGTCTACCAATTTCACCACACTGGCACATCAGGAAGCAACATTGAGAACTGATCTGTTGCAGGCGTCGTATTATATGTCATTCTTTTGCTACGTCAACACCCAATGGCCATATTCACCGGTAAATAAAAAACCGGTTTTGTCTGTTGCTGTTTTCCGGACGAATTTGAGAGAAAGATAGCAGTGGTAAACGAGCCTGAATTTAGGTAAATTAGGCGGTTAATTTTTTCGACGTTAATAAACCCTGCATGCGTGTTTCCGAGTTCGACTACCATTTGCCCAATGAGCTGATTGCCAGGTATCCGCAGATCAAAAGAACGGACAGCAGACTGCTTGTCCTGAACAGAGCCGATGGCGGGCTGGAGCATCAGCGTTTCTTTGCTATTGCAGAAATGCTTATGCCTGAAGATTTGCTGGTGTTTAATGACACCCGGGTTATTCCGGCCCGTTTGTTCGGGCGCAAGGCCAGCGGTGGCAAGGTGGAGTTGCTGGTCGAGAGAATGCTCGCCGAGCGTGATGCACTTTGCCACATAAAGTCGAGCAAGTCGCCCAAACCCGGTAGCCATCTGGTTCTGGATGGCGGGTACGAGCTTGAAGTGATTGGGCGTAATGGAGCGCTTTTCGAAGTGAGGTGCACTGGAGAATGCTCCTTGCTGGAAGTAATGAATGATGTTGGTCATATGCCACTGCCTCCCTATATTGATCGGGCAGATGTAGAGGCAGACCGGGAGCGTTATCAAACGGTTTTTGGTGTAAGGGAAGGCGCTGTGGCGGCACCGACTGCCGGATTGCATTTCGATTCGGAATTGATTGACCGGATAAAAAACAGGGGAGTGGATATCGCTTTCGTCACACTTCACGTCGGGGCCGGGACATTCCAGCCCGTGCGTGTCGAAAACGTTTTGGAACACGAGATGCACCAGGAGTGGATTGAAGTGTCAGAGTCTGTTTGTCAGCAGATTAAAAAAACCAAAGCATGTGGCGGCAGGGTTGTTTCAGTCGGGACAACCAGTGTGCGCTGCCTCGAAACGGCCAACGGGAAGCCTTTTTCCGGTGATACCGATATTTTTATTTATCCAGGCTATCGCTTTAACACCGTGGATGCAATGATCACAAATTTTCATCTGCCCAGATCCACATTGCTCATGTTAGTCAGTGCCTTTGCGGGAATGGAAAACGTGAAAAATGCCTATGAGCAGGCAATCAATGAAAAATATCGCTTTTTCAGTTATGGCGATGCCATGTTTATTTATTAATTCGTCCCCATATAGGAAACCCGGAGAGAAACTGTGAGTCGACAATGCGATATGAATTTCAGTCTGATTGGCACGGACGGCAATGCTCGCAGAGGCCAACTTCAGTTTCCCAGGGGGGCGATAGAGACTCCGGCGTTTATGCCGGTAGGAACCTACGGGACGGTAAAGGGCATGCTGCCCAGGGATATTCTGGAAACCGGAGCGGAAATTATTCTCGGTAACACATTTCATCTGATGTTGCGGCCCGGTACGGAAATCATTGAATCCCACGGAGACCTTCACGACTTTATGAAGTGGGACAAACCCATACTCACTGATTCCGGCGGTTTTCAGGTATTCAGTTTGGGGGATCTCAGGAAAATCACAGAGCACGGTGTGACATTTCGCTCACCGGTTGATGGCGACATGGTTGAGCTTACCCCTGAAAAATCGATGGAAGTGCAGCACGCCCTGGGGGCTGACATTGTTATGATCTTTGATGAATGCACCCCTTATCCCGCCACGGAGGAAGAAGCACGCAGCTCGATGGCTCTCTCCCTGCGGTGGGCGGCAAGAAGCAAGGAGGCACACGGAGATAGCCCGTCTGCCCTGTTTGGAATTGTCCAGGGTGGCATGTATCCCGCGTTGCGCAAGGACTCCCTTGAAGGCTTGATGGAGATCGGGTTTGACGGCTATGCTATCGGTGGCCTGTCTGTTGGTGAGCCAAAAGATGAAATGATGAGGGTACTGGATGACCTTGTCGGAGACATGCCCGAAAACAAGCCTCGATACCTGATGGGAGTAGGCAAGCCTGAAGATATTGTTGAAGCGGTCAGGCGCGGAGTGGATATGTTTGATTGTGTCCTGCCGACCAGAAATGCCCGTAACGGACACCTGTTTACATCCAGCGGTGTCATCAAAATCCGAAACTCTGCGCATAAAACGGATACACGCCCCCTGGATGATAACTGCGGTTGCTACACTTGCCAGAATTTCTCGCGATCCTACCTGCATCATTTGGATAAATGTGGAGAAATACTGGGAGCGCAATTGAATACGATCCATAACCTGTATTATTACCAGAGAGTCATGGCCGGATTGCGAAAGGCTATTGAACAAGGTAAATTGGGCGACTTTGTCGCAGAGTTTTACAGTGGGCTGGGTCAGGAAGTGCCTGACTGCTAATGCCGCACCATTTAACCAATCAGATATAACCAAACATAACCAAACATAACTGTTTTTTCAAAAATCGGAGAAAAAAATGAAACTGATCCACGCTGTCATTATTATGATGATGTCTCTTACACCTGCTGTTGCCCTTGCCAACCCGCAACCGGAAGGCCCCGGGGCGATGTTCAACCTCGTGTTTTTCGGAGGCTTTATCCTGATATTTTATTTTTTGATGTGGCGTCCCCAGGCAAAGCGGGCGAAAGAGCACAAAGAATTGATGGCTGGCCTGAGTAAGGGTGATGAAATCATAACAAATGGTGGTATCGCCGGAAAAATTACCCGAGTCAAGGACGATTTCATCGTCATGGAAGTGTCCGAAAACGTAGAAATCAAGGTTCAACGCGTTGCTGTGTCAGTGGCCTTGCCCAAGGGCACGCTAAAAGAAGTCTAGTGCCGGATGTGAATGAGTGGACCCGGTTCCACTCTCAGAGCTGCCGGACTGGTCAAACCCGTTTTGTAATTCATAGAAATAAGGGCATGACATGCTCAACAAATACCCTCTTTGGAAAAATATACTCCTGGCGATAGTCCTGATTCTCGGGACTATTTACGCCCTTCCCAATTTGTATCCTGATGACTACGCCATACAAATTACCGGGGCCAGTGCAACAACCAAAATAGATGCCTCTGCATTGGAAAAAGCAGAAAAAGCACTTGATCAAGCGGGGATTCCCTATCGGGAACCCGAGCTGATGCAAAAAAATGCCATGCTCCGGTTTGACACCGGAGAACTGCAGTTGGCAGCTCGGCCCGTAATAAAAAAGGCTTTGGGAAGCGGGTACCTGGTGGCGCTTAACCTGGCCCCGACAACTCCTGAATGGCTTAATTCCCTCGGTGCCGGGCCCATGAAACTCGGGCTGGATTTGCGCGGCGGTGTTCACTTTCTTCTGGAAGTGGATATGGAACAGGCGGTTTCCAAGAGAATGGATATCTACAGCAGTGATATCAAGCGCAAATTGAGAGAAGAGAAAATACGCTACCGGGGTATAAAACACCTGGATGACGGTTCTTTGGAGGTGAAATTTACCAAAGAGCAGGAGAGAGCGAAGGCGTATGACTTTCTGCGTCGGGAGTATGTCGAGTTTGCTATTCGTGAGCAAGACAGGGACGGCAAGTTTTATCTCAACCTCGTTATGACGGACGCCAAGGTAAGGGAAATTGCTGATTATGCGGTAAAACAGAACCTGACGACTTTACGCAACCGGGTTAACGAACTGGGTGTGGCGGAACCGCTGGTTCAGCGCCAGGGGCGTGATCGTATTGTTGTCGAGTTGCCCGGCGTTCAGGATACGGCGCGAGCCAAGCGGGTGATCGGTAAAACTGCCAATCTGGAGTTCCGACTGGAAGCCCGTCTGGATGACCCGTCCTCAGCGGTCGAAGAGTTTCCCTTTCGGGATAACCCCTCGCGGGATGCCCGGGTAGAAAAAGATATTATCGTTACTGGTGACAGCGTAGCCAATGCCAGTGCCAACTTTGATGAGAATGGACGCCCCCAGGTCAACATCACGCTTGACGGCAAAGGTGGCAAGATTATGAGCAATGTATCACGAAATGCGATAAAAAGACGCATGGCAGTGGTGTTTATTGAACATAAGGTGAATGACAGTGATGCCGCAGGCGAAGGGGAGTCGCCCCGACGGATTACGGTTGAAAAAAGCATCATCAGCCTGGCCACGATACAAAGTGCGCTGGGTAGCAGTTTCAGAATAACCGGGCTGGATTCCGTGGCCGAGTCGTCAGAGCTCGCACTGTTGCTGCGTGCCGGCGCCCTGGCGGCACCAATTTATTTCGTTGAGGAAAGAACGGTGGGGCCAAGCCTGGGTAAGCAAAATATCGATTCAGGTTTGACTTCAGTATTGATCGGGTTCTCCCTGGTTGTTGTATTTATGCTGGTTTACTACCGTGTTTTTGGTGTTATCGCAAACCTGGCACTGATTATGAACCTGATACTGCTGTCTGCTGTGATGTCGATTATTACGGCAACGCTGACCCTGCCAGGTATTGCCGGCATCGTGCTGACCGTTGGTATGGCAGTGGACGCCAATGTCTTGATTTATGAAAGGATCAAGGAAGAAATCAGGAACGGGTTGCCGATACAGTCCGCGATCCACTCTGGCTACAGTCGGGCATTTGTGGCGATATTTGATGCCAATATAACGACATTGCTTGTCGCTGTTATCCTGTTTGCGGTGGGAACCGGCCCGGTCAAGGGGTTTGCTGTTACCCTCTCCATAGGTATTTTAACATCCATGTTTACGGCCATTGTATTTACCAGAGCCCTGGTCAATGCCATGTATGGCGGACGTAACATTCAGAAATTGGCGATTTAAGGGGTAGCAGGTATGTCTGTTTTTTCCAAAGATTTGGATTTTATGGGAAAGCGCAAAATTGCTGCTGTAATTTCCATTGTGTTTGTGCTGGTTTCGATCGTTTCACTTGCTGTAAAGGGGTTGGTGCTGGGCCTGGACTTTACCGGTGGCACCCTGGTCGAAATCAAGTACCAAAACCCGCCCGTTATTGCTGATGTAAGAAAGCAGCTTGTTGATAGCGGATATAAAAAACTGGTTGTTCAGAACTTCGGTTCCGAAACGAACGTGCTGGTTCGTTTGTCCCAGGGCTTTAATGACCAGGTAGGCAAGCAAGTGCTGTCTGTGCTCAATACCGACGCCAATCCGGTTACCCTGAAGCGTGCCGAGTTTGTCGGCGCGCAGGTGGGAGAGGAGCTGCGCGAGCAAGGCGGCCTGGGCTTGCTGTTTGCCCTGGGTGTGGTGATGGTGTATGTCGCTTTTCGTTTTCAGTTCAAGTTTTCGGTTGGTGCGGTTATTGCCTTGGCCCACGATGTGATTATTACCCTGGGGGTGTTTTCCATCCTTGGCTGGGATTTCGATTTGACGGTTTTGGCTGCACTGCTGGCCGTGATCGGTTATTCACTCAACGATACGATAGTGGTCTATGACCGTGTTCGGGAAAATTTCCGAAAAATAAGAAAAGGCACACCGACCGAAATTATAAATGCTTCGCTGAACCAGACTTTGTCCAGAACCCTGATGACGTCATTGACTACATTAATGGTTCTTGCCGCATTATTTGTTTTTGGTGGTGAAATGATCTCGGGTTTTTCAAAGGCCTTGATGATAGGTGTAATCATCGGAACCTATTCATCCATCTATGTGGCAAGCAACGCGCTCCTGTTTATGGGGATCGTTAAGGAAGACTTGATGGAGCCGGTGAAAGAAGACGGGGAGGTGGATGACATGCCCTAGTGGTGTGTCAGTGCTTCCGGCCCCGACATTTCCCGGGTGCCCGGGAAATGTCGGGGCAGGTTTGAATACCAGATTGGCTAAATTCTGTCGCGGAAAGAAAACAGCTTTTGAAGGGTTGCCTTGAACAGTTTCGGGTTGGCCGCCACTATTGTCTTTGTATTCGGTTTGACCGGTGAGCCGGATATGTCAGCGCACAGCGCTCCCGCTTCCTGGCAAAACAGCAGACTTCCGGCAAGTTCATCGGCATTGGCGTTTAAATCAATCAGGCAGTCCAGCCTGCCCGATGCGACATTGAGCAAGTCCAAAGCGGTGCAACCGCTCATTTGGCAGTGCAGCGCTTCTTTTAGTAAATCCTGATACAAATCCATGATTACGTGGTTGGATCGGTTTGGTTTTGATGAAAACAGGTTTGCGGCGACGAGAGAAGACTCAAGTTTGCGCACAGAACTCACTCTGACACGTTTGGCGTTCAGGGAAGCGCCACGGCCTTTGCTTGCTGTAAACTCATCACCTGTAACCGGGTTGAACAGTACTGCATGTTCTGCCTTTCCGTGGTGTAAACACACAAGTGAAAACAGGGTGTCTGGCAATCCGCGGGAAAATGCCAGGGGGTTAAGAATGGGATGTACTACCCAGGAAACAGGATGCTCTGTCAATTCTGTTTCGCCGAGTGCGGCAATATAATGATCGTGGTATGACTTTTTGATGTTTTGTATTAAAACACGATGAACCTGTCGCTCGACTCTTTGAATGTTCTCAAGTGTAGACTGAACATCTTCCTGGCTGAATTCCTGACGTTCCAGAACCTGTTGAAGAAATTCGCCAGCCTGGCGTACCGCACGTAAAGCGATATTCATAATTGGTTGCATGGCAAAAGAGACCTGTTGGCTAGTGTAAATTCGGCGTATTCTACCAAAATAACGAAAGATTAAGTACATCTGTATAAAATATAGCGGGCAAGTAATATGTATCAAAATGTGCGTGTTGTGCTGATGGAAACTTCCCATTCGGGCAATATAGGCGCGGTGGCAAGAGCCATGAAAAATATGGGGCTGGAAACGCTCTATCTGGTGTCTCCCCGGGCCAGGTGGGATAACGAAGAGGCAATTGGTCGTTCTGCCGGATCCGGAGACGTGTTACAAAACACAAGAGTCGTTGATTCGCTTTCAGAGGCGATCGGCGAATGTTCGTTTGTGGTCGGGGCCAGTGCCCGAAGTCGCAGAATCGATTGGCCCTGCATTACTCCCAGGGTTTGTGCGGCGGAAGTCTGCAAGCGATCCGGTAAAGAAACCGGCGAGCAAATCGCCCTGGTTTTTGGTCGGGAAGACAGGGGGTTAAGCAACGAAGAACTCCAGCGCTGCCACACGCATGTATTTATCCCCGCAAACCCTGAATACACCTCTTTGAATTTGGCGATGGCCGTGCAGGTACTCAGTTACGAACTCCGCATGGCGTATCTGGAAAGCCGACAGAATAGAGAAGATCAACAGGGTGTTGAACAGATTCCCGGGGCGGATACCATAAGCGCCGGGGCAAATAGCATAACTGAAAACAGCTGGGATGATGAGCCGGCAACAATGCAGGAAACCGAGATGTTTCTGGCTCATTTAGAGCGTACAATGACAGCCATTGACTACTATGATCCCGGTAACCCCAGACAGCTGATGGCCAGAATACGTCGCCTTTATTTGCGCTGCAGACTGGGCAGGATGGAAGTGAATATTTTGCGAGGTATTTTGACCGCAACGGAAAAAGCGGCAAGAAATACAGTTCAACGATAAAATCAGGGTGGAATTTAAGCGTGTTTTCTCGAATTAAAGAAGATATTGGTAGTGTGTTTGACCGTGATCCGGCAGCAAGAAGTGCATTTGATGTTCTAACGAACTATCCCGGGTTGCATGCACTGATATTTCATCGCCTGGCGCATGTTTTATGGCTAAACGGGTTTAAATGGATAGCCAGGGCATTGTCTACATTCAGTCGCTGGCTAACCGGTATTGAAATTCACCCCAATGCACAAATAGGAAGGCGTTTTTTTATCGATCATGGTATGGGCGTTGTCATTGGTGAAACAACCATTATTGGTGATGATGTTACCCTCTATCAGGGGGTTACCCTGGGGGGAACCAGTTGGAACAAGGGCAAGCGACACCCCACTCTCGGGCATAATGTTGTTGTTGGTGCCGGCGCCAAGGTGCTTGGCCCCTTCGAGGTGGGGGCGCACGCCAAGATTGGGTCGAATGCGGTAGTAACCAAGCCCGTTCCGGCTCACGCTACTGTTGTAGGTATTCCCGGACGTGTTATTGTGAGTGATGAGTCGCACGAAGAAGAGAGGCGGCGACAGATGGAAGAGAAAATCGGATTCGATGCCTACGGTTTGAGTGATGATATGCCGGACCCTGTCGCCCGATCCATACGAAGCATGCTGGATCATATGCACCTGGTGGATGAACGTATGGAAACCATGTGCAACGCCATCAGGAAACTTGACAAGAACTATACAGATCCCAGGGTTCCTCCGATCTGTGATTCAGATTTTGATGGCGTGCAAGAGGTGATACCCGAGAAAGTAAACGGGTAGTGCGAGGCCCGGTGTTTGAAATGCGCTCTGTTTGCTACTTTCAGATGCAGCCCCGGAATTTAAAGCGGAATCATTATCATTAAGATTAAGGTAATGCTTGACTGATTTACCTGGCTATAACATAATTTCCTCTCAGACGAGAAACGAGCCTCTTGATTTTAACAAACAGTCACTTTGAGGCGGGTGCGAGCGAAATGATATGAAGCTAACTACAAAAGGGCGTTATGCTGTTACGGCGATGCTGGATTTATCTCTGCATAGTCAGGATGGTCCGGTCAGTCTGGCAGATATATCAAGGCGCCAGGGGATTTCCCTGTCCTATTTGGAGCAACTTTTTGCCAAGCTCAGAAAACAGTCACTTGTGAGAAGTATTCGCGGCCCCGGGGGAGGATACCTGCTCGGGCGGGATGAAGCCGATATTTATATTGCCCAGGTTGTGGACGCTGTCAGTGAATCAATAGATACGACCCGCTGCAAGCAACAGGGTAATTGCCAGGATGGAGAAATCTGTCTGACTCACTATCTGTGGGCAGATTTAAGTAAACAGATTCATCAGTTCCTCAGTGCAATCAGTTTGTACGACCTGATGAAAAACCGGAATGTTCAAGCCATTGCGGACCGGCAAAACAACAAGATACAGCCCATCGGGGTTCACTCACACTCTCATTCACACCCTCACTCACACGCACACTTGCATCCATTGCGCGATCTTTCCTTGTTGATCGATGCAGAGGTAAGCTAGTTAAATTGATTTGCCCCGGTCGGTTCTGCTTGCCGTGCGGGGCAAGGCTCACATTTAAGAGCCTTTCCCATTTCATTTTTGTTTTCATTCCGTATACTTGGCCCTCTTTTGTCTATTTGATTTTCGAACAGGGTAATATATGAATTCTTCCCCGATTTATCTGGATTATGCGGCGACTACACCGGTGGATCCCGTTGTAGCAGAAAAAATGACTCAATGCCTTGAAATGGATGGAACCTTCGGTAATCCTGCTTCCCGATCCCATGTTTTTGGCTGGCAAGCAGAGCAACTGGTTGAGCAGGCCAGGAAACAGGTGGCCGAAGCGATTGGTTGTGAGGTGCGAGAAATTGTTTGGACTTCCGGCGCTACCGAGTCTGATAATCTGGCAATCAAAGGGGTTATTGGTGCGACAGATTCTGTTGGCAAGCACATCATTACCTCTGCGATCGAGCACAAGGCGGTATTGGATACCTGTGCCTACCTGGAATCCAAAGGCTGTGTGGTGACTTATCTGAAGCCGTCGAAGGGCGGTGTAATCAGTGGTGATCAGTTAAAAAATGCGTTGACTGAACAGACTTGCCTGGTATCTCTCATGCACGTAAACAATGAAACCGGTGCAATCAACGACATAAAGGCACTGGGCGATGTTTTGAAAGACCATCCTGCCTTTTTTCACGTCGATGCAGCACAGTCTGCCGGCAAGTTGCCCATCGATCTGAGCGAGCTGAATGTAGACCTGATGTCAATCAGTGCACACAAGATTTATGGCCCCAAAGGAATTGGTGCTCTTTATGTCAATCGTTCTTCAGGTGTAAAGGTCGAGGCACAGATACACGGGGGAGGTCACGAACGCGGGATGCGATCCGGCACTTTGGCAACTCACCAGATTGTTGGTCTCGGTCAGGCCCTGGAGGTGGCAAAAGAGCGGTACGAGCAAGATGCGCAACATATTTCCGGTCTCAAGTCGTTGTTTTTGGAAAAACTGATGGCTGTAGAGGGGATTCAGATCAATGGAGACCCCGACTGCCAATTTTACGGGATTGCCAATGTATCCTTTCGAGGTGTGGATGGTGAGACTATGCTGCTCGGACTGAACGGGCTGGCTGTATCTTCCGGTTCAGCCTGTAACTCGGCCAGTGTTGAACCATCCTTTGTGCTCAAGGCAATGGGGTTGTCTGATTTGTTGGCCAACAGCAGTCTTCGTTTTTCTTTTGGCAGATTTACCACGGTTGAACAGGTGGAAGAAGCCGCCGATAAAGTGGTGAAATGCTACACTGACTTGTGTTAGGCCGGTAAACAGCACGCTTCGCCGGCAATAATAATGTAAGAATCGATAGTGTAATTTTATACGAAAGAAGCGTATAATCCCCGCTCTGAATTTTGGTATTGTTCATTTTGGAGTAAGAACGAATGGCTATAGAGCGCACCCTGTCGATTGTTAAGCCTGATGCGGTTGGAAAAAACGTAATCGGTAAAATCTATGCACGTTTTGAAGATGCGGGTCTTAACATTGTTGCGGCGAAAATGGTACACCTGTCCCAAAAGCAGGCCGAAGGTTTCTACGCCGAACATAAAGAGCGTCCATTTTTTGCCGATCTGGTTGCATTTATGACTTCCGGGCCGGTAATGATTCAGGTTCTGGAGGGAGAAAACGCAATTGCGGCGAACCGGGACTTGATGGGTTCGACCAACCCCAGGGAAGCGGCTGCCGGAACCATACGCGCCGATTTCGCTGAATCCATAGACGCAAATGCAGTGCATGGCTCTGATTCTGCTGCCTCTGCCGAGCGGGAAGTCGCCTACTTTTTTGCAGACGAGGAAATTTGCCCCAGAGGTTAATTCTGTTTTCAGGGCTCACAGGTAGTCTGATTTTAGGGCTCGAATACTTCTGTATTCAGGGTGCCTTGGTGTGAGGGGTTTACGAAAGTCAGGTTGGTCTGTTGGGCTAACCTGACTTTTGTGTATTTGGGGCAGAACAGATTCTTGCCGTTTTTGTATGATGCTGGTGTAGGGACAATGGTAGAAAACACAAAACAGAACTTGCTCGGAATGCCCCGTTCAAAAATGGAGCAATTCTTTGAATCCATTGGAGAGAAAAAATTTCGAGCCAATCAGGTTGTGCAATGGATCCATCAGTTTGGTGTTTCCGATTTTTCACAGATGACCAATATCAGCAAATCATTACGCGCCAGGCTTGCTGAAGTTGCCGAAGTCCGTGAACCGGAAGTCGTTTACCACAATGTCTCTTCCGATGGCACCAGTAAATGGGTGATGCGAATGGATGGCGGAAGCAGCATCGAAACCGTGCTTATTCCTGAGGCGGGTCGCGCCACATTGTGTGTGTCTTCACAAATAGGCTGTACACTCAATTGCAGTTTTTGTTCTACCGGAAAACAAGGGTTTAATCGCAACCTGTCAGCTCACGAAATTATCGGGCAGGTGTGGGTCGCCTTGCGTTCGTTTGGTGGCTGGGATCGAACCAAAGAAAAACCCATTACCAATATTGTCATGATGGGTATGGGTGAGCCCCTGATGAATTTCGACAATGTGGTCGACGCAATGGATATTATGATGGATGACTTTGGTTACTGTATATCCAAACGTCGTTTAACCTTGAGTACAGCAGGCGTGGTTCCCGCGATAGACAGGCTTGGTGATGTCACCGACGTTTCACTGGCAATATCATTGCACGCTCCCACCGATGACCTGCGCGATACTCTGGTTCCGATCAATAAAAAGTGGCCTATTCGGGAATTGTTGGCTGCCTGCCACCGTTATCTTGACAAACTGCCCGATCGCAGGAAAATCACGGTCGAGTATACGCTGATAAAAGGGCTCAATGATCAACCCGAACATGCGCGGAAACTGGCAAAAATTCTTGGCTCTCTGCCATGTAAGGTAAACTTGATCCCTTTCAACCCGTTTCCACAAAGTGGCTACCAAAAGCCGGATAAAAACCAGGTCGAACTTTTCAAGAACAGTTTGTTAAAAAATGGCCTGGTAACTACGGTACGCTCCACCCGGGGTGATGATATTGATGCGGCCTGCGGCCAATTGGTTGGAATGGTCGAAGACAGAACCAGAAGAAGTGAAAGGTATATACCACTTACCCAGGCGATGTGAGCCTGGAGCCTTTCCTTCAACAAGTTGATTTCAAACGCTAAAGGAACACGGTTGCATCGCATGAGAAAAGTTAGGGTATTGATTGTTCGCGTATTGTTCCTGTTGCCCGTTGTTTTTTTCGCGGGGTGTGTGACCACGACTGACTCACCGTATGGCGCCAAAAAGGATAGTGAAAAAGCGTTAACCGCCTATATTCAGTTAGGCCTGGCCTATATTAAACGGAACAACATGGAGCGTGCCAGAAAGCACCTGAAACGGGCATTGGAAATTGATCCCGAAAGTGCTGGTGCCAACGCTGCCCTGGGGTTGGTATATCAAAACGAAGGTGAAAATGATCTGGCCGAGGAGCGGTTCCTGAAAAGTCTTGAATATGACCCTTCTTTCACCAGGGGCAGAACCTATTATTCTGCATTTCTTTACGCCACAGGCAAGTATCAGGAAGCCTATGATTCGTTCAAAATCGCCTCCCTGGATACCGCGTTCCCCTCCCGTTCGCAAATATTTATCAATATGGCATTGTGCGCGAACAAGCTGAACAAAAGGGAGCTCATGCTCAAGGCTTACGAAAAATCACTCGTTCTGGATAGCATGCAGCCGGATATACTGCTCACGCTTGCCACAGAACTGATAAAGGACCAGGAATACAGCAAGGCCCAGCACTACTACAACAAGTTTATCAGCTTGTTGGGAAAGGATAACGGTATTACACATTCTCCCCGCAGTTTGTATCTGGGCATTCAACTGGCTGATCATTACCATAATCAGCAACTGAAGTCAGGCTATTCCGATTTGTTAAGGGTGCTTTATCCGGATTCGCAAGAGTATAAACTATACAGGAAATCAACCAGCAATGAATGAGAGTGTGTCAAGAACCACTGACAGTTTGGCTGACATTGGTTCAATGCTCCGCAGAGCTCGCGAAGCAAAAGGTATCTCGATTAAAAATGTCGCTGAACAGTTGCACCTCAGACCATCGGTTGTTCAGTCGCTGGAGGTGAATGATTTTTCGGAAATTAACGGTGATATTTTTCTCAAGGGCTATGTCAAGTCCTATTCGGCGCTGGTCGGGCTGCCTGAAGGGCAGGTGCTGCCCCAACTCGAACAAATACTGTTGGAACGCAATACAAGCAGCCAGAAAGCATCGGAAAATGTGTCCGAAAAAGCTCACCGCAAAAGCTGGATCTTGCCGGCATTGGCCGTAATTCTTGTTGGAGCCATCGCTGCCTGGTATATACTGTTCGGGTTGACCACCCGGGAATACACCGATCCGGAACGCTTCGAGGTTGCCAGGGAGACCGGCTCAGCCGTTTTTCAACCTGAAAACCCCGCGTCTGAAAACCCCATGCCCGATAATTCCTTGTCTGAAAAGGCGTTTCAGAAACCAGGATTGCCGGATAGCCCGGTAGCGGTTTTGCCTGGCGAGTCTGCAGATATTCCATCGCCTGAACCGGAAAGTGGTACCGGGACGGAAAAGGAAACCTTTAACGATGCCTCTGCTGAAGCAGTCCCCGTGTTCAGCCCACCCGTTAATGATACGGAAATGGCGCAATCGACACCTCCCGGTGAAAACAAAACCGCAAGTGAAATGCCGGAAACAGACCCGATTTCAGTTGTTGGGGATATCGGCATCGAAGAACTGCAAACGGATTCTGATGCCGAACCGGTTTCCACTTTGGCAGCCATTGAGTCAAAGTTAAAAGAGCGAATAGATTCGATTCGCGCCGAGTTCGATGGTGATTGCTGGGTTCAGTTGAAGAATGGAGAGGGCAAAACCGTTGTGGCCGCTTTGAAGAGAAAAGGCGATGTGGTGAAATATACCGGGCCAGGCCCATTTACTCTCGTGGTTGGTGATGCCACAGTAACGAAACTGGAGTTCAATGGCGAACCGGTAAACTTCAATAACCATCGGGTTTGGAAAAAAAGGGCCGAGCTTACGCTTGGCCAATTTTGACATAGACAGGTAAGGTAACAGATTTGGCCAAAATACAAGCAATTCGCGGAATGAATGACATTCTCCCGCCCGATACGCCCGTTTGGCAGTTTATCGAGCGTGAAGTCGCTTCTGTGCTTGATTCCTTCGGATATCAGGAAATCAGAATGCCCATCGTAGAGCAAACAGAATTGTTTAAACGCTCTATTGGTGAGGTCACTGATATCGTCGAAAAGGAAATGTACACATTTGAAGACCGAAACGGAGACAGTTTGACCCTGCGCCCGGAAGGCACCGCAGGCTGCGTCAGGGCAGGAGAACAGCATGGGCTGTTTTTCAATCAGACACAGCGACTTTGGTACTCGGGCCCGATGTTCCGGCACGAGCGCCCCCAAAAGGGTCGGTACCGTCAGTTTCATCAAATCGGAGTAGAGTGCTTTGGCTTCTCCGGAGCCGATATTGACGCCGAGCTGATTCGCATTACGGCAAGGCTTTGGCAAAAACTGGGGCTCTCGGAGAATGTGGAGTTGCAAATTAACTCTCTGGGTTCCAGTCAGGCAAGGGCGCGCTATAAAGAGGTTCTGGTGAACTATCTGGAAGGCGTGAAAGATCAGTTGGACAAGGAAAGCCGGAACCGGCTTGAATCAAACCCGTTGAGAATTTTAGACAGCAAGGATCAGGGCACGCAACGGCTACTGACTGAAGCACCGGATTTTGCGGATTATCTTGACGGGGAATCGGTTGCTCATTTTGATCATTTGAAGCTGTTTTTGGATAGCGCGGGCATTCCGTACAAAGTGAACAGCAGGCTGGTTCGCGGGCTGGATTATTATTGTAAAACCGTTTTCGAGTGGGTAACCGATGATCTTGGTGCCCAGGGTACTGTTTGTGCTGGCGGGCGCTATGACGGCCTGGTCGAACAGCTTGGTGGCAGGCCAACACCGGCTGTCGGCTTTGCGATGGGGATTGAAAGACTGGTTCTCTTGCTTCAGACCCAAAACAGGTTGCCGGAGAGTGTTAATTCTCACGCGGATATTTACATCACTGCAGTGGGTGACGACCCGAAAATAGCTGCTTATGCCGCGAATGTGGCCGATGAAATCAGAAGCCGGACCCCTTCCAGAGTGTTGACTCATTGTGGAGGGGGCAGTTTTAAAAGCCAGATGAAAAAGGCGGATAAAAGCATGGCAAAGGTCGCCGTTCTGATTGGTGAGGATGAAGTACAGGCAGGCAAGTTGACGGTAAAACCGCTAAGGGCTGAAAAAAGCAGCCGGTTTTTTGTCGGCGAACAGCAAACGCTGGAAAGGGAGGTGGCGATCAAACTGCTGGCAGAGGGACGGCCCTGAATTAGTCGAATGAATCAATTTATTATTGGCATGATCAAAAAGAAAAAAACGAATCAGGAGTAAAAAGTGGATTATCAAAGCACTGAAGAACAACAAATTGCCGCGCTTAAAAAGTGGTGGAAGGATAACGGCAATTCATTGCTGATAGGTATTGGTTTGGCTTTGGCAGTTGTTTTCGGCTGGAAAGCCTACCAGAACCAGCAAATGAACAAGCGTTTTGAAGCGTCCTCCGTCTATCAGCAGCTTTTGGAAGCCACATTATCTGCCGCAGCTTCTCAAGATAAAGAAAAAGCGGCTGCAACAACAAGGCTGTTAGGTGAAAAGCTCAAAACCGAGTACGGAGATAGCGGGTATTCGCATCTCGCTGCTTTATTGCTGGCCAAAAGCAATGTTGACTCCAATGAACTGGAAGGTGCTGAAGCGGAATTGAACTGGCTGCTTGCCCGGGAAAGCGCAGATGGAGGACTCAAGGCGTTGGCCAGAGAGAGGTTGGCTCTTGTGTTGGCAGCACAACAAAAATATGACGATGCGTTGGAGCTGGTCAGTTCGACAACGGATAAAGCCTATCAGGCGAGCTACCTCGAAACCAGGGGGGATATTCTATTGGCAATGGGTAAAAAAGGTGAAGCCAAAGAAGCGTACGAAGCAAGCAAGGCGGAGGCAGGTGACAGCTCACCCCGCGTTCTTCTTGATATGAAATTGACCAATCTGGCAGAAGAGGACGGCATCTGACATTGTTAGTTTTCCTTGATATGCCAAATAAAATGAACAAACCCGGTGGAATCGAGGTTCGTCGATTATGGCGGTTCGGGATCTTTTTTCTTGTTGTCCTGTCTGCCCTTGTCGGTTGCAGTTCGGATGATGTTAAAAGGCAACCGGTTGAGCTGGAAGAAATCGTTGACCAGATCCGTATTGAAACACTCTGGGATAAGGATGTCGGCTCGGGTATGGATGATCGGTACCTTTTTTTACAGCCAGCCATACTGGGTGGAGTCATTTTCACCATTGACGGTGAAGGCAGGATTACCGCTCTTGACAAAAAAACGGGCGACATCGCAGGTGAATGGAACAGGGAAGAAACCGTAACCGGTGGGTTGGGGGCTGATAGTCAATCACTGTACTACTCCTCGGAAAATGGTGAACTGGTCGCTTTGGCAATCAATTGGGCAGCGGTTAACGGGGAGCTGGAAGAGGGTGTACCCCTTGAGATTGCGGAGTCTCCGGCTGACTTTCTGAGCGAGCGGTTTCGTGTACCGCTAACCAGCGAGTCACTCGTCGCCCCACAGAGTGATGGAGAGCAGGTCTATGTGCAAACCATCGACGGGAAGCTGTTGGCTTACAGTGCCACTGATGGTCGTGAAAAATGGCGATATACATCGGATGAGCCTTTGTTGTCGATCCGGGGCACCTCTCAGCCAACCTTGTCCCGGGGGGTTATACTCACAGGGTTTTCCAACGGCAACCTTGTTGCCATTGATACCGGGAATGGTGTTCCCTTGTGGCGTGCTACAGTCGGCCTGCCCAGGGGACGAACCGAGTTGGAACGTCTGGTGGACGTGGATGGCGCACCTTTTGTGGAGGATCGATTTGTTTACACCGTGGCGTTTCAGGGGCAAGTCAAGGTGCTTGATTTGGCAACAGGCAGGGAATACTGGGCAAAACAGGCCTCCAGTCATAAAAATACAGCGCCAGGGTATCAGGCTTTGTTCGTTTCAGGCAGTGACGGCGTAGTGGCTTCATTTGATAAAACCACCTCAACCGGGAACTGGAAGCAGGAAGGCCTGAAATTCAGAAGACTGACCGGGCCGGTGATACTGGAAACATCCCTGGTTGTGGCCGACTACGAAGGGTACGTTCACTTTCTGGCTCAGTCAGATGGACAGTTTCAGGCGCGGGTCAGGGCGGATTCAGATGGTGTTCAGGCGCCCCTTCTGGTCGATGATGGCGTACTTTATGTCTACGGTAATAGCGGTGAGCTGGCGGCTTATAAGATACGGGAAAAATGATGATACCTGTAATTGCACTGGTAGGCCGGCCCAATGTCGGTAAGTCCACTATTTTTAATCTGTTAACACGCTCGCGTGATGCATTGGTAGCGGATTTGCCCGGCTTGACCAGAGACAGAAAGTACGGGGAAGGAAAGATTAATGACAAATCATTCATTGTTATTGATACCGGTGGTATATCCGGGGATGAGCAGGGTATCGATGATGTCATGGCGAGGCAGTCGTTTTTGGCTGTTGCGGAAGCAGATATGGTTTTATTTGTTGTTGATGCAAGAGTGGGGTTGACTGCAGCAGATGAAATGATCGCCCATCACCTGCGTGTCAATCAGAAAAAATCCATCCTTGTCGTCAACAAAATTGACGGATTGGATCCGGATGTGGCGTCAGCCGACTTTTATCGTTTGGGCTTTGAACACCTGCGGGTAACAGCGGCTTCCCATAACCGCGGAGTGAGATCCATGATCGAAGCCGTGCTCGAAACCGTTGGGGCTGCTCAACAGGAGCCGGATGAAACAGCGGCAAGGGGGGTCAAAATAGGTATTGTCGGGCGCCCCAATGTGGGCAAGTCCACGCTCGTCAATCGTATGCTTGGTGAAGACAGGGTGGTTGTTTATGATCACCCGGGCACGACGCGTGACAGTGTTTACATTCCTTACGAACGACAGGGCAAGCCATATACGCTCATTGATACGGCGGGTATTCGCCGTAGAAAAAACGTCAGGGAAGTGGTTGAAAAATTCTCGATCATAAAAACCCTCAAGGCGATAGAGGACGCCAATGTTATTGTTATGGTGTTTGATGCCCGGGATGGAATTGTCGAACAGGATTTACACCTTATCGGTTTCATTATCAATGCTGGCAAGGCACTTGTCCTCGCAATTAACAAATGGGATGGCATGGCCACCGAACAGCGGGATCAGGTTAAAAAGGATATTGCCAGAAGGCTGAACTTCGTCCCTTATGCAGACTTGCATCAGATATCAGCGTTGCATGGCACAGGCATTGGCAGCGTATACAAATCCATTGATGCGGCCTATAAAAGCAGTATGGCAAAGTGGTCGACCAATGTGCTGACCAAAATCCTGGAAGATAGTGTTGCCGATCATCAACCTCCCCTGGTTCGAGGTCGAAGAATCAAACTGCGATATGCTCATCAGGGAGGCTCTAATCCTCCAGTAGTTGTAGTGCATGGCAACCAGACAAATTCGTTGCCTGATTCCTATAAAAAATACCTGGAAAACAACTTTCGAAAAGTGCTCAAGGTGAAGGGCACGCCAATGCGCTTTCAGTTTAAAACCGGTGAAAACCCCTTTGCAGGAGGTAAAAAGAAACGTAACGTCAAACCGGCCAACAAAAATTCTCGAATAGAAAAAAAATCCCGCAATGAAAAAAGCAAAAAAGCCAGGCGTTAAGGTCGCCCGGCTTTTTTTCGGTTATCTCTGATTGTTGCCCGGTCGCTTTTTTTTTCGGGTCATTTTTTTGCCAGTTTTGCCAAGTCACCTCTTTGCTCAATTACTTTCCGATGGCTGTGTGGCCTGCACGGCAGTAAGTGCAATGGTGAAGACAATATCCTCGACCAGGGCGCCTCTGGATAAATCATTCACCGGCTTTCTCAAGCCCTGCAGCATCGGGCCTATGCTGATTACATTGGCACTTCGCTGAACTGCCTTGTAGGTTGTGTTCCCCGTGTTCAGATCGGGGAAGACAAATACCGTCGCTTTGCCGGCAACCTTGCTGTTCGGTGCCTTGGTGCTGGCGACACTGGCGATGGCTGCGGCATCGTATTGCAGTGGCCCGTCAATCATCAGATCCGGCCTTTTTTTCTGTGCGATGGCTACGGCAGCTTTTACCTTGTCCACATCTTCGCCAGTACCGGAATCTCCCGTACTGTAACTGATCATTGCTACCTTCGGATCAATACCAAAGGTTTCAGCAGATTCTGCAGACTGGATTGCGATATCTGCCAACTCTTCTGCATTGGGGTTGGGGTTCACTGCGCAGTCACCATAAATCAGCACTTGCTCGGGTAAACACATAAAAAATACCGAGGAAACGACTTTGGAACCGGGCTTGGTCTTGATCAACTGCAGTGCAGGTCTGATAGTATTGGCTGTCGTGTGAACGGCACCTGATACCAGCCCGTCAACTTCGCCCGTTGATACCATCATGGTTCCCAATACGACCGTGTCTTCCAGCTGTGCTTCAGCCAGTTGGCGAGTCATGCCTTTGTGTTTTCGAAGCTCAACCATCTTTTCTACATACTTGTGGCGAACGCTGTCAGGATCAACGATAGTGACATCGTCTGGCAGGCTGACTCCCTGATTTGCCGCGATGCCCTGTATTTCGGCCGGCTTGCCCAAAAGCAGACAACGAGCAATCTTTCGCTGACTGCAGATTGCCGCTGCTTCAATGGTTCTCGGCTCGTTACCTTCAGGCAGTACGATGGTTTTTTGTGCCCGAATCGCTCTGCTTGAAAGCGAATATCGGAAAGCGGGAGGTGACAGTCTGGGCTTGCGAGAAATGGAACACTTGTTTTTTATCCACTCGGCATCAATCGTATGTGAAATCATGTCCATTACGGTTTCGATTCTCTCCAGGTCATCGATAGGCACTTCGGTGTTTAAATCCAGGAGATTTTTGGCGGTAATGAAGGTATCTGTGTGAGTGGAAAAAACCGGAAGCCCGGTATCAAAAGCCTTGCTGCACAATTTCAGTGTGCGAGGGTCGGGATTGAGATTGCCGGTCAGAACGATTCCGGCAATGGGAACGCCGCTAAGAGCCGCCATACAGGTGGCAACAAGCACATCTTCCCTGTCTCCAGGGGTCACTACCAGTGTTCCCGGTGTAAGCACTTCGACCATATTGGGCACCGAACGTGCGCAGATTGCTACATTGGTTACCCTTCTTCTCAGCTGATGCCCCTGGTTGATTGGGATCGTTTCCAGTTGATCAGCCACATCACTGGTTCGGGGGGCAATCAGGTCGGTTCGCCAGGGAATGGAACCAATGAGCCGAAACGTATCATCGTTAAATATTTTGCACTGTTTTGCGTAGTTTAATGCTTTGGCCTTGGCATAGGGGCGTACTTCCGGAGTATACAAACTTCTGCTCGCGTCGTCCGGCTCATTGACCCTGTTGAGGATACAACCGATAACTTCCTGATCATTGGGGGCTGCATAGTGCCGGGCGGCCAGGTCCAGGTGGGTGTCCAGTTCTTCGGGAGTGACGTTCCCCGGAGCGGCCACCAGTATCACATCCGCGTCAAGGTTTCGGGCTATTTGCACATTGATCGCAGTAGCGTATTGGCAGTCCTGCAAGGGGATCAAGCCTTCCACTACGACCAAATCTGCATTTCGGGTACATTCGTTGTAGAGCCCGATTATGTGTTCTTGCAGTTCACCACTTTTTTTTTGACTCATTAAAGTCTGGGCGTACCGATACTCCAGTGGAGGGGGAGGTGAAAGCTGTGTTTTGGCGCGCATAAAGTGGATGGAACGATCGACTCCCTGTTTTTTATGGTCACTTTGTGTGATTGGTTTCAGGTAAGCGACCCGAACACCTATACTGTCCAGGGCTCGTATCAGGCCCAGGCAGACAGAGGTCAAGCCTGCGCGTTCTGCTGTAGGAGATATCAGTAGTGCCTTTGCCAAATCAAAGTCCCTCCTTTCAATTATCCCGATTCAGAGGATGTATCGGGGTGGTGGCCATTGTGAACCCGGGAATGGTCGATCCGGGAATGCGATCGTGAGAGTATATCGCAAGAAAAAACAGATGGATTGACCAGGGTTAATTTTACGTTGTTTGCTTCTGGTTGTGAGTCAGCCAGTCAGAGAACAGGTCAGCCGTAACGGGATGACTGAAATAGTAGCCCTGTGCGTAGTCACAATCGCGTGATTCCAGAAATTCCAGTTGTTCAACTTCTTCTACTCCTTCAGCAATCACTTTCAACCCGAGGCTGTGAGCCATGGTGATGATCGCAGTTACCAGTGCAGCATCTTCCGCTTCATGGATTACATCCTGAACAAACGAACGATCAATTTTAAGGGTATCGAACGGGTAACTCTTGAGGTAGCCCAGCGCTGAATAACCGGTACCAAAGTCATCTACAGACAGGCGAATCCCTTTATTATCGAGAGAGTGAAGTATTTCGAAGGTCTCGATTGTGTCGTCCAAAATCAACCGTTCTGTAATTTCAAGCTCCAGGTTGTGGGTACTAAGCTGATTTTCATCGATAGCGCTCAACACGTTTTCGACAAAATTGATGTCGCGAAACTGACGAGGAGAGACATTGACGGCTATCGTCAGATCATTTCCGGTCTGATCTCGCCAGAGTTTTATGTCTTTGCATGCTGTTTTCAGTACCCATTCGCCGATGGGTATAATGAGGCCGGTTTCTTCTGCCAGAGGAATGAACTTGTCAGGTGAAATAAGCCCCATTGCCGGGTTGTTCCACCTGATGAGTGCCTCTGCCCCCAAGGCGGTTCCGGTTTCCACATTTACTATTGGTTGGTAGAACAAATTGAACTCGTCGAGTTCGAGCGCTCTTCGCAATCTGCTTTCCAGTTGAATTCTTTCCTGTGAATGTTGTTTCATTTCGGGTGAAAACCGTTCATAGGAACTTTTACCCTTACTTTTCGCGCGATACATGGCAGTGTCGGCGTTCTGTAACAAACTGCCACTGTTGTCGCTATCCTTCGGGTAGATGGCAATACCGATACTGGTGCTGACAAACACCTCCTGGTTGCCCAAAAGGAAGGGGGGAGAAAATGTTTTCAGTATTCGTTCTGCTACCTGCTCCGAATCTGTCGGGGTTTCCAGTGATGGAAGAATAACCAGAAATTCATCACCACCAAGTCTGGCTACGGTACTTGTTCCCCTCAAACAGGATGAAATTCGCCTTGATGCCTCTATCAGCAGCGAATCACCGGCATCATGCCCCATGGTGTCATTAATGTGCTTGAAGTTATCCAGATCCAGGAACATCAAACCAACCAGGCTACTATCCCGACGGGCCTGCGCCAGTGCGAGTTTTAAACGATCCAGCGCAAGCATTCTGTTAGGCAGGCCGGTGAGAATATCGTAGTTTGCCTGGCGAAGAAGCTGTTGTTCATAGCGTTTGCGAATGCTTATATCTTCTCCCAGGATCAAATACTGAACAGGATTCTGGCCATCCGACCGGATCGGCGTGACTATCACCTGTTCCCAAAACTTTTCGCCCGTTTTTCGGGAGTTGTGCATTTCTCCCTGCCAGACACCGGCGTGCTGCACTTGTTGTTGAATGTTTTTCCATAAACGCTCATTTTCGTCCCGGGTAATGCTTGCATCAGAAATGTCTTTCGGGTGACGACCTTTTACCTGGTCTACCTCAAAGCCGGTAAGTTGGGCAAATTTGGTGTTTGCGTACTCGATAGACCAGTTCTGGTCACAAATAATGACGGATGAGGGGCTTTGTTCCAGTGCAAGAGAAAGCTTGCGAATTTCACGGGCGTCTTTTTCCTGTCGCTGGAGGTCTTCAAGCAATTGAAGTCTCATGTGATTGATGGAGTCTGTTACGTCAGACAGTTCATCCTGATAGGTGCTGCTTTGTTTGCGATCCAGTTTCAGTGGAATATCCAGCTTGTCAATACACAGGTTTCTTGCGTAGTCGGCCATAACACCGAGATGGCGGGCAATCAGGTACTGAAATATCCATAGAACCAGGATCGATATTATAAACGTTTTACATGCCTGGGTTGTCAGGGTAACGATGATTTTTTGTTCAAGCTGTTTGTGGATTTCTTCAAGGCTGGCTGTAATGGTCAACTCACCCAGATCGTAGACTTCAATGCTTTCGTGTTTCAGGAAAAAAGTGTGAGAAATAGTGGGTACTTCTGGCGGGACAACACCCATAGAAATATTTGAATCGGGGTAGATAGTCATTTTCAGGTGGACAATGTCGGGCAAACTTAAAATACCCTGCATTTGAATGTGTAACAATTTCTGGTCGAGTGACCACAAGCTGCGTGACAGGCTGGCCATATAGCTGGTTTCTATCACTTTCATTCGTTCGTCAACCAGTGCGATATCTTGCCGATAATCAGAATAAATCTGAATCCCTGCGGTAACGAGAGTGAATATTGAACTACACAGAATAATGTACGCCAGCATTCGAAACGAAAGCGGAAAGCCTTCTCTAAAATAAATAATTCGTGATAACAGTTTGGGCATATTTGTCGTTCAATTTAACGAATGCACATCAAATTATTTGCCAGCAGGGTGGTCAGTTCTATCTGTGTTCCGGGTATGCCAGGATTTACCGGCATTTCATGGGTGCAGATTACTGATAATAATAGACTAAGAAACGGAGATGTGTGCGGATATTATTCAAATTGCCTTCCGTCAAGGAGTGTTCGTAACTTGATCAATATCAATAAAATGCCTGATCAGAGTACATTAATTTCTCTCTGGACATTATATTTACACACGGTTTGTAAGGCTTTCGGGTGGCGGTATACCCGTTTTCAAAAGGTTTTTTCACAGTGAATCGGGTTAAAACACGGTTAAAGCCAGAGAGCTTTGTACCAGCAGGTAAAAGTCAATAACGGTGTAAGTAATAAAAAAGTGAGGGCGTACAGTATGTACATGGATACTATTATTATGACCAGTTTGCTGACGGTGGGTTCCGTTGTGATTGTCACCGGGGCGATTATTTATTTTTTCGCCAGAGAAGGGCAAAAGCGGGATCGTGCGGACAATTGATTGTCGTCAACCCGGGCATTTGCTGTTGAGCTTGTGTGTTCAAGAAAAAGCCCTGTCAAATGACAGGGCTTTAAATATGGCGTCCCATAGGGGAGTCGAACCCCTGTTACCGCCGTGAAAGGGCGGTGTCCTAGGCCTCTAGACGAATGGGACTTTGACTGACTTGTGCAGCACTGATCGGTAGTGCTCAGTCAACGTGGCGCGTATATTAGGGAACCGGGCAGTCTATGTCAATAAAAATTGTCAGAAAAACGACATACGATTTATTCGTTCTGTGTCAGGGGAGCAGCTTTTGATTGATTCATGCATCTTTTTAACTCTGTGGCGGAAAAACTGAAAACGGCCTCGATGCCCTTTTTTTCTTTCAGGCTATACATATAGGTCGCAAGGTCTGTCTTGCTTTTGTGTACCCTGGCAAGTAACTCATTCTTGTCAATGTTGGCATAGAGCGCGAGGATGTACTCGTATCGCAGTTTGTTCTCTCCCGCACAATGATAGAAAAGACTGTCCCGAGATGTTTTCGGAGGCACGCCGTGTTCCGAAAAAACCGTCCTGGCACATTTCGCGAAGCGTGAGTTTATTGCAGAGTATGTGGTGACGAGGCCATTTTTCTGAATTTGCCTGTATGTGGACTCGAGGTGCTCTCTGCCTGCCCTGGTAAGTGATGGCAGGCTCTCGTACAGAACATTGAGTGGAATACCTTTTTGAAGTAGCTGCATGCCGGTTAACAGTTCGCTGGCAATGATGCTGCATGTCTGAAATGTTTGTTTGGGAGCAGCGGAGGAGGCAACGCTGCCTTGTGCACTCAATGAAGTTGTCAGGAGGGCGAGCGTGAAAAAGGTCAACAGGTAAAGTCCGGCTCCTTGCCTTGCAATTCTTCCGGTAAATCCGGTTCCCGAGATAAATCTGTTCATTCGCTTCCCTCGCTATCAATCGTTTTTACAATGTGGCGCACTGCATTCGCAATAATCGGATTTTCGCCAACAGGTGGAAGCAGAGTGATTGGTATATCATATTTTGCACTCAAATCCGTAGTTATTTTTCGGAATGTTGCTGTTGAGGTGCTTCCCCCAGGCAAGGGAATATCGGTAAAAGACGAATACCTTGAATCTTCCCGGGAGAAAAGCCCGGAGTCGGTGTGTGATTTTACGGCGATCAACTGTTTATGGGTGATCAACCGTTTATGGGCGATCAACTATCTATGAATAAATCGATTTTTCTCTTGCATCCTCAAAAGTCGATCAATATAATACCCTCCAACTTCAGGCAGGGAAGCAAAAAGTAGCAAAAGCCTGCTTGTCTGAAGGTGTAAACCGCCAGGTTCAGGGCGGAAAAGATCAGTGCCCAGTGCTTTCAAACCGCCTTTCAGGTCGTTTGGCTCCGGGCTCCAGATTGCGGGAATAGCTCAGTTGGTAGAGCACAACCTTGCCAAGGTTGGGGTCGCGAGTTCGAATCTCGTTTCCCGCTCCAATTTCAGATAGTGGTCGAGTAGTTTTTTCTATATTTCACCGGCCTGCCCGCAGCCACGATCGTAGTCCCTCGCATGTTTTTTTCCCGGATTTTTCGGTATCTGCCGCATTTATTGTGTTCGACTCTCCTGTCTCCGGTTTTCACTCGCAAGCTTTCTGTCAAGATTCTCAGATTGGTCTAAACTCTTAAAACGAATAACCAAATATCCCGGGAGAGTTAAATGGCCGGTATACTCGATACCGTTGATCAGCGGACTCAGCTTGTCGGTGAGAACAGATTGGAACTACTGTTGTTCAAGTTGGTAGGGCCACAGGTTTTCGCCATCAATGTATTTAAAGTTCAGGAAGTATTGAAGTTACCCAATTTGACTTTGATGCCTCACCGGAACCCTGTAGTTGCTGGTGTGACACACATACGCGGCAACACCATTCCGGTAATAAACCTCAGTATGGCAATAAAACAGCCACCGATTGAAGCAAACGAAAGTTCAACCATTATTGTGACGGAGTACAATCAAAATGTTCAGGCATTCCTGGTGGGTGCGGTAGATCGAATTGTTAATATGAACTGGGAAGATATTCAGCCCCCGCCAAAGGGTGCCGGTCGAACACACTATTTGACTGCGATCACCAACTACAACAAGCAGCTGGTTGAAATTATCGATGTCGAAAAGGTGTTGGCTGAAATCGTACATTTTACGACGGATATCTCCGAAGGGACTGTAGATCAGAGTGTAATCGATCGGGTTTCCGGCAAAAAAGTCATGATTGTGGATGATTCACCGGTTGCGATCGCTCAGGCGAAAGCTACTCTGGGAAAACTGGGGCTAGATGTCATCACGGCATCAAACGGTCTTGAGGCCTATAATTTGCTGAAAGACTGGGCGGAGCGTTCTGTAAACATTTATGATGAGTTGCTGATGCTCATTACCGATGCAGAGATGCCGGAAATGGATGGGTATCGGTTAACGACCGAGTTGAGAAATCATCCCAAACTGAAAGCGCTTTATATCATGTTGCATACCTCGTTAAGTGGCAATTTTAACAAGGCAATGGTTAAAAAAGTGGGGTGCGATGATTTTTTGTCCAAATTCCAGCCGGATGAATTGGCGATCAAGGTTCAGTCCTATATTGAAACACTGACACAAGAAAACCGGAGTGCGTGATAGTGTTTTTATTATGTTGCACTGAAGGCGATAGTTGCACTGAAGGCGATAAATGATAAATTAGCGGAGTATTTACACAGCTCATTGCAAATTGAATGAGTGTTTTATTAAAAGCAGTTCAGAAAACTGTCTCCGCTACCTGTCTGGAAAACCAATGCCAATATTATCATTTGATCAAGTCTGCCTGGCTTATGGTGTCAAGCCGTTACTGGCTGATGTTTCGTTTACCATTAACGAAGGTGAAAAACTTTGCCTGCTGGGTCGAAACGGTGAAGGTAAAAGTTCATTGTTGAATCTTGTTTGCGATGATATCCAGCCTGACTCTGGTCGGATCTGGCGCATGTCAGGAATCAAGACAGGGGTGCTGCAACAGGATTTGCCGGTTGAAGATGACAGTGATGTATTTGATGTGGTATCCGGTGGCCTGGATGGAGTGGGTGAACTGTTGTCCGAGTACCATCATCTTTCCCAGCAGGAGATGACCGACCGGACAATTGACCGGTTAGCGAAAATCCAGCATCAAATCGAGGCTGTGGACGGCTGGTCGCTGAACAACCAGGTTGACACCATCATCGAGAAGCTTTCCTTGCCAAAAGATGCTCGTATGGCAGACCTTTCAGGTGGCTGGAAGCGCAGGGTGCTGCTGGCCAGGGCCCTGGTGGCAAACCCGGATTTGCTGATACTCGATGAACCGACCAACCATCTCGATATTCCCGCCATAAAGTGGCTCGAAGCCCGGCTGAAAACCTTTCGTGGCGCGATATTGTTTGTGAGCCATGATCGGTCATTTATACGAGCTCTTTCCAGCAAGATTATCGAACTGGATCGGGGGTCCCTCACAGAATGGAATGGTACCTATGACGATTACCTGATCAACAAGGAAAAGTGGTTGGAGGAAGAAGCTCGCAGGAATGCCCTGTTTGATAAAAAACTGTCAGACGAGGAGAAGTGGATTCGCAAGGGAATAAAGGCCAGACGCACCAGAAACGAAGGGCGAGTGCGAGCGCTGAAACAGTTGCGGGTAGAACGAAGCCGGCGAATTGACCGTGTCGGTAATGTCAATCTGAATCTTGAGCAGGCTCGAACGTCTGGCAAGATAGTCGTGGAAGCCCGGGCCATTTCGTTTGGCTATGATGAAAATGCGATGGTGATCAGGGATTTCAGCACGATGATCATGCGAAAGGATCGAATCGGATTGATAGGCGAAAATGGCTGCGGAAAGTCCACCCTGATAAAACTGCTGTTGGGTTCACTCAAGCCGGTTAAAGGAAGGATAAAACAGGGGACAAACCTTGAAGTTGCCTATTTTGATCAAAGTCGTGAAGCGCTCAATGGCGAGTTATCGGTCGCAGATAACGTGTCTGAAGGGCGTGAATTTATCGAAATCAATGGCAAGTCCAAACACGTTATGGGGTACCTGAACGAATTTCTTTTTACCTCGGAAAGAGCCAGAACCCCCGTTTCAGCCCTCTCGGGAGGTGAAAAAAATCGATTGCTACTGGCGAAATTGTTTAGCAAGCCGTCAAATGTACTGGTTTTGGATGAGCCTACCAATGATCTTGATGTGGAAACGCTGGAATTGCTTGAAGACGCACTCACTTCCTATGACGGCACCATAATCATCACCAGCCATGATCGGTACTTTCTGGATAGTGTGGTAACCAGCACCATTGCCTTTGAGGGAGAAGGCAAGGTTCGAGAGTATATCGGGGGCTACACCGACTGGGTCAGGCAGGGGAGGGGGTTTCCTTCGGAACAGGACGTTGGCAAGGCAGGCAAAACGAATGCTGAAGGTTCCGCGGAACCCGCGACAGAAGCGGCTTCGCCTGCCGCCCGGCCCCGACCGAAACGAGCAAGCAAGCTGAGCTACAAACTGAAGACAGAACTGGCATCTTTGCCAGAAAAAATCGAAGCCATTGAAAAAAGAAAGGCTGATTTGGAAGCGATAGTGGCAGACCCCTCCTTCTATCAGAAAGAGCATGACGAGGTTTCGGATACGCTTTCCCGGCTTGCAGAGACAGAGTCCGAGATGGAAGGCCTGCTGGATCGCTGGGTTGAACTGGAGGCGCTGTCCGAGTAAGACAAGGTGACACTAGTCCTGCTTTTTGTGCAGCCTGACCGCCAGGATGTCGCAGGAGGCTCCGTGCAGTACACCACTTGAAGTTGACCCTGCCAATAGTTGGAGTCCGTGGCGTCCGTGACTTCCCAGCACAACCAGATCAAACCTGTTGTCTTCGGCAAGTCGGTGGATTTCCGTGTCAGGGCGCCCGATAATGACGTGAATCCTGTCCTCTGAAATGTCAAACTGCTTTCCGATAACCTCTAACCGCTGCCTGGCATGTTGATGAAGCTGTTCCTGCACTTCTGTAAGGTCTAGCGGAATGTCACCGCCATAGGCATATCCGACCGGCTCGATTACGTGCACTATACTTACCGGAGCCGAATAGAGCTCGCCAAGCTCTGTTGCCTTGTAGATGACCACGTTGCTTTCGTCGTCCAGATCAACTGCCGCCAGAATATTTCGATAGTTTGCCATCATTACTTACCTTTACCGGAAAATTTAACCATTACTCCTGCTCTGATAATAGCGTATCATATTTTCCGTGCCTTGTGCCGGGTTCGATCAGGTGTTCGTGACTGGCCGGTTTGGCATTGTTTTCTGTCAGAGTATTCGGGTTGTCAGCATTTGCAAAGGAGATGATGTGTCGTTTTTGGTAGCCACGGCAATAGTGTTAGCGGTAATGGGGTCTGTTTTCTGGATTATGCCTTCACCGGCTGAACGCAAAAAAATGCAACTGAGAAACCATGCTATCCGGAAAGGTTTTGGTGTGAAGTTTGTCTACGATACAGATAAAGACCTCAATTCGACCCACCGGGGGCAATATATTGGTTACTCTATTACGGCCGAAAAGCTCGGTTTGGCCAAATCCCGGCCTTTCGAAATAAAGTTATTGTCCGATAAATCGTGTCCTGATGGCTGGAAGGTTGCGTTATCCATCGGTGTGGAGAATGATGAGATATCGCGTCTCATTCACCAATTGTGTGAATATGCGGGTTATATCGACAAGCTCACTCTATCCTGTTCCACTTTCACATTCTACTGGCAGGAAAGAGCGGGCAAGGACGTGCTGGACGGGTTTGCAGATAAAGTCGTGTCCAACTGGAGGGCGCTGATTGTCAACAGAGGGGGAGAGGCAGCGGGGTCATGCACGCCGCCTTGTCAACTCAAGGAAAAAGCGCCAAAAGCACCAGGACACAACAAAGGCTATTCGGAGCGCTGATCCAGAATGAGCGATTCCACCTCAGTCATTGCGGCGATCATTTTTTTCGCGTAAAGATTGACGACATAATTGACATTGTTTTCGTTATAGTTCAAGAATGATCCCCGGATAAACTTCCATTTCGTAGCAGTAGACTTCAGGAGTTTTTGGCCTTCCGGGCCGATGTTCGCGCTGTTTCTCAGTTCTGCCAGTTTGTCGTCAACAATTTTAATTGTATTCTCAACGAGCTGACCCGTCTCTTCCCCCTGGAAAACCTGGCTTACATTGGATGTGCTTCTGGCCGAGTATTTGGTAACCAGTTGAGCGAGAATCTGTGTAACCGTGCGACATGTCTCTGCTTCTTTGTTGATGGTGGCATCAGAGGTTGCCAACACTTTCTCCTTGAACGAGGAAACGTGCTTGGCAAACTCGGTATTCAGGCGAGTCAGGTCATCCGATAAACGCAGATCAGGGTATCCGCGCTTCGTCATGTACTGGACATTGGTGGCGAGCAGATCCCGAAAAGCGGTATATTCTTGCTCAAATTTGTCAATTTCTGCACGGTAATCCTGTTCCGCTGTTTCAGACTTGATATTTGCCAGCGCCTTTTCGGATGAGGCAAGCGCGTTTTCAATTTCCCCTTCCAGTTCCCTGTCGCCGATATTGACACCGAGATTATAAAAAGCATTGACGGAACTGTAGTTGTTAATCACGATTTGATGCAAATTGCTAACAAGTGTTTCGCTGGCATGACTGGAGATGCTTGATAAAAACCATGATAGGGTTACAATCATTTTTAACACTGAACATCCTGATGCTGATGAAAAGAGACGTATGCGTCCCATTTGGAATCTCCATTTTATTGGTTCGACAAGGTTTGTTTGCTCAACGTGTGAAGAACCCGATACAGTATCGAGTGGCTGACGTTGCCTTGTTTTTACCTTGATTTTAATTATGTTTTCAGTTTTGTTTCCAAGAGTGCAGTAGTAACTTGTCGTTATATCATCGTTGTGGTAGCAGTTTGTCATTGTAGTAGCAACTTGTGATATATACAAATCAGCGTTGTGCTCTATAATGCCTGGTTGTTGTTGGTATTTAAGCGTGTTCCGATCAGAATTGCTACAAAATAAAATAACCCCCAAATCACTCACAAGGAGTAACGTAACTAGCTGTAATTTAAAGAAATATGAAGTAAGAAACCAGGGTTGAAATGGCGTTCATGGAAATAGTGACCTTGCTCTGGCAAGATAAACAATTGACAAATGTCCGTTTTTTTAACATGGTTTGCACACCCGATTCAAACGAGCGTATGAATTTTAATCGCTCCGTTTCTGTTATCGGTTTACTCAAACTAAATGCCGGGGAAGACCTGGTATTCGAATAACGCTTGGAGAACACTGGATGATTTACGAAGGTAAAGCCATCACGGTCAAAGAAATCGAAGGCGGAATTGCTCAGCTAAACTTCGATTTGGAAGGCGAATCTGTTAACAAGTTTAACAGATTGACTATTGAAGAATTACGCGCCGCTACTGACGCTTTAAAATCCGCAAAAGGGCTTGACGGACTGGTTGTAACCAGCACCAAGGACTGCTTCATCGTAGGAGCGGATATTACCGAATTCACTGAGTTGTTTTCTGGTCCTGAAGAAGAGCTCGTTGCGACCAACCTGGAAGCGAACAGGATTTTCAGCGATATTGAAGATCTTCCTTTCCCCTCGGTAACAGCAATCAACGGCATCGCACTCGGTGGCGGTTGTGAGATGTGTCTGTCAACTGACTATCGAGTCATGTCAACTGCGGCAAAGATTGGCGTGCCGGAAGTCAAGCTGGGTATTTTCCCCGGATTTGGTGGAACAGTACGTTTGCCTCGTCTGATCGGTGCCGATAATGCTATCGAGTGGATTTGCATGGGCAAGGAGTACAAGCCCGAAGAAGCATTGAAATATGGTGCAGTGGATGCGGTTGTCGATCCTGACAAGCTGGTAGATGCAGCGATTGCACTGGTGAAAGAGTGCAATGACGGCAAGGTTGATTACAAGGCCAGACGTGAAGAGAAAACCGGCAAGCTCAAGCTGAACCCGATGGAAAGCATGATGGTTTTCGAAACAGCCAAAGGCTTTGTAGCAGGTCAGGCTGGCCCTAACTATCCTTCACCGGTTGCGGCAATCAAGGTCATGCAAAAGCATGCAGGCATGTCTCGCGACAAGGCCATTGAAGTCGAAGCGAAGGGTTTTGCCAAGATGGCGAAGACCTCGGCGTCTCAGTCTTTGATAGGTCTGTTCCTGAATGATCAGGCTTTGAAGAAAGCAGCCAAGGCGCTTGAACCTGTTGCGGCAGAAGTCAAACAGGCAGCTGTATTGGGAGCAGGCATCATGGGCGGCGGTGTCGCTTATCAGTCCGCGCTCAAGGGTACGCCCATCATTATGAAGGACATTGCACCTGAAGGTATTGAGCTTGGCTTGAACGAAGCCAGAAAACTGCTGGTCAAGCGTGTTGATCGCAAGAAAATGACAGCAGATAAAATGGCGACTGTTCTGAACAACATTACGCCAACGCTGTCCTATGGTGACTTCAAAAATGTTGACCTGGTTGTAGAAGCGGTTGTTGAAAACCCCAAAGTGAAAGACATTGTGTTGTGTGAAGTGGAAGATCAGGTGCGTGAAGACACCATCCTGACCACGAATACTTCTACCATCTCTGTCGATCTCCTCGCCAAAAACCTGAAAAGACCGGAAAACTTCTGTGGTATGCACTTCTTCAATCCTGTGCATATGATGCCCCTGGTGGAAGTAATCCGCGGTGAGAAGTCCAGCGAAAAGGCAATTGCGACGACTGTCTCCTATGCCAAGGCAATGGGTAAGACGCCTATCGTAGTCAATGACTGCCCGGGATTTTTGGTTAACAGAATCCTGTTCCCCTATTTCGGTGGTTTTATTGGTCTGGTTCGCGACGGAGCAGATTTCCAGCGCGTCGATAAAATCATGGAAAAATTTGGCTGGCCTATGGGTCCTGCCTACTTGCTTGACGTGGTTGGTATGGATACTGCCATACACGCAGGTGAAGTCATGGCAGAAGGCTTCCCGGATCGAATGAAGAATGAAGGAACGACCGCAATTGATGTGATGTTCAAGGCAGATCGTTACGGCCAGAAAACAGACAAAGGCTTCTATCTTTACGAGCTGGACAAGAAGGGCAAGCAGAAGAAAGTCAAGGACGATTCTGTTTACGACCTGTTGAAGCCCGCTGTCAACGGTACCAAAGAGTTTACCGATGAAGAAATCATTGAACGAATGATGATTCCTTTATGTATTGAAACTGTTCGTTGTCTGGAAGACAAGATTGTTGAGACTCCGGCAGAAGCCGATATGGGCTTGATTTTTGGTATTGGTTTCCCTCCATTCCGCGGTGGTGCATTGCGTTACGTCGATTCTATCGGTCTCGACGAATTCTGCAAGATGGCAGAAAAATACGCAGACCTGGGCCCTCTTTATCAGCCTACAGAAGGCATGAAAGAGATGGCAAAAGCGGGCAAGAAGTATTTCGGCTAATTGCTGATACAGATAACCATACGGAGAATATTTTATGAGCCTAAACCCAAGAGATGTTGTCGTAGTCGACTGCGTGCGCACTCCTATGGGGCGTGCCAAGAATGGCTGTTTCCGCAATGTACGTGCCGAAACTCTATCAGCAAAACTGATTGACGCCATGTTTGACCGCAACCCCAAATTGAACCCCAACGAAGTTGAAGATGTCATCTGGGGCTGTGTAAACCAGACCCTGGAGCAGGGCTTCAATGTTGCACGTCAAATTTCCTTGTTGACAAGACTGCCTCACACAGCCTCCGCGCAAACGGTTAACCGGTTGTGTGGTTCTGCCATGTCAGCCATTCACACCGCAGCACAGGCAATCATGACCGACAATGGTGACATGTTTGTTGTGGGCGGCGTGGAGCACATGGGGCACGTGCCAATGACCAAGGGCTTTGACCATAACCCGGCGGCAAGCAAGTATTCAGCCAAGGCGTCGAACATGATGGGGCTGACCGCTGAAATGCTGGCTAAAATGCATGGCATTGGTCGAAAGCAGCAGGATGAATTTGGTGCCCGCTCTCACCGGTTGGCACACGAAGCAACCCTGGCTGGTCGTTTCAAGAACGAGATTGTTCCTATTGAAGGCCACGACGATAATGGTTTCAAGGTGTTGATTGAAGATGACGAGACCATTCGCCCGGAAACAACGGTAGAATCCCTGGGTCAATTGCGTCCCGCATTTGATCCCAAGGGTGGCACAGTTACCGCCGGTACATCTTCACAGTTGACCGACGGAGCATCCGGAATGATTCTGATGTCGGCTGAAAGAGCCAAGGCGTTGGGGCTGGAGCCAATGGCGAAAATTCGCTCCATGGCAACGGCTGGCTGTGATCCCGCTATCATGGGTTACGGGCCTGTTCCCGCAACCAAAAAGGCGCTCAAGCGTGCTGGTCTCAAGGTTGAGGATATTGATTATTGGGAATTGAATGAGGCCTTTGCCGCTCAGTCATTGCCAGTAATGAAAGACCTCAAGCTGCTTGATGTGGCTGACGATATCGTGAACCTGAATGGTGGAGCCATTGCACTGGGTCACGCACTGGGTTGTTCCGGAGCGCGAATTTCCACTACCTTGTTGAATGTTCTTGAGAACAAGGGCGGCACACTTGGTGTTTCTACCATGTGTGTTGGTCTTGGGCAGGGCATTACAACAGTTTGGGAACGCCTCTGATATCAGGGTGTGACTGGAAAAAACGCAGCTTCGGCTGCGTTTTTTTAGACTGTTTGGTCTGAATTGGTCGGACTGCCTCTGAAAGCCTCCCGGGCTTGTTTTGAGTGAGTCCGGGCTGACTTGCCATTGTTAACAGGTAGCTCTTTGTCTGTTAAATGTGGCTCTTCTTCCTGCTTGAACAACAAATCCCCGAGAACACTAAACCGGAAGTAATCTTAATATGGGAAAGTCACTGGTAATCGTCGAGTCTCCAGCGAAAGCGAAAACGATTAACAAGTATTTGGGAACCGAATATGTGGTCAAGTCAAGTATTGGCCATATAAGAGACTTGCCAACTGCTGGTTCAAAAGCATCGTCGACTCCAAAAGAGAGGGCAAAACAGGCCGCCTTGACCAGGAAAATGACGCCCGACGAAAAAGAAAAATACCGACAAAAGAAGTCGCGAGAACAGCTGATCAATCGCATGGGCATCGACCCTGACAGGGATTGGGCGGCTAACTACCAGATATTGCCGGGCAAGGAAAAGGTTGTTGCAGAACTGAAAAAACTGGCGGAAAAGTCAGATCATATTTATCTGGCAACGGATTTGGACAGAGAAGGGGAAGCGATAGCGTGGCATCTTCAGCAGTCAATTGGTGGAAATGACGGACGTTATAAAAGAGTTGTATTCAATGAAATAACCAAAAAAGCTATCACCCAGGCTTTCGAGAACCCGGCAGACCTCGATTACAATCGGGTTGATGCACAACAAGCCAGACGGTTTCTGGATCGAGTGGTAGGCTATATGCTTTCCCCTCTGCTTTGGAGCAAAATTGCCAGGGGGCTTTCTGCCGGTCGAGTGCAGTCAGTAGCAGTCAGGTTAATTGTAGAAAGAGAACGTGAAATAAGAGCTTTCGTACCCGAAGAATACTGGGAGGTGTTCGCACAAACCGAAACCGGGGATAATAGCAACCTGAAACTGCAAGTTGTCAAGCACGCCAGTAAACCGTTTCGCCCCCTGAGCAAGCAGGATACTGACGGACACCTTGTTGCCCTGAAAAACGAAAAATTTTGTGTGACCCGGCGAGAGGACAAGCCTACCAGTTCTCGCCCCTCCGCTCCTTATATTACCTCAACCTTGCAGCAAGCGGCGAGTACGCGACTTGGCTTTAGTGTCAAGAAAACCATGATGCTGGCACAACGACTGTATGAAGCAGGCTATATCACTTACATGCGAACCGACTCGACAAATCTGAGCGCAGATGCCATTGCCGCTGCTCGCACATTTGTTGATGATACTTTTGGGCAGGAGTATTTGCCCGAACAGCCCAGGGTTTATTCCAGCAAGGAGGGTGCCCAGGAGGCACATGAAGCGATTCGCCCTTCTGATGTGTCAATTTCATCTGCCAATATCAAGGGGCTTGAAAAGGACGCGGAGAGGTTGTACGAATTGATTCGTGCGCAATTTATTGCCTGTCAGATGGCGGATGCAAAATTCACCAGCACGACTCTGGGTATTACCGCCGGGGACTATGAACTGAAAACCCGTGGCCGGGTTATGGTATTTGATGGCTATCTTGGCGCACTGCCATCATTTATGAAAAAAGACGATGATCTCGTATTGCCTGATGTAAAAAGCGGCGATGTGCTGACACTCAGGCAACTCGAACCCAAACAGCACTTTACCAAGCCATCACCACGCTTTTCCGAGGCAGCACTGGTTAAAGAGTTGGAGAAAAAGGGGATAGGAAGGCCGTCTACCTATGCTTCAATCATATCCACAATTCAGGATAGGGGTTATGTCCGGTTGGAAAATCGCCGGTTCTATGCTGAAAAAATGGGCGACATCGTCACGGACAGGCTGGTTGAGTCTTTTGATGATCTGATGGATTACAGTTTTACAGCAAGAATGGAAGAATTGCTGGATGACGTGGCCTGTGGAAAAAAGAATTGGAAAGGTCTGCTGAATGAATTTTATCAGGACTTTACAGGTAAGCTGACAAAAGCCGAATCTGCCAGTGACGGCATGCGAGCCAATTTGCCCGTAGAGACATCGATCCCTTGCGAAGCCTGTGGCAGGCCAATGCAGATCAGAACCGCCAGTACCGGTGTATTTCTGGGATGTTCCGGTTATGCCTTGCCGCCCAAAGAGAGATGCAAAAGCACCAAAAATCTTGTTTCTGGCGATGATGTAGTGCGAGCAGATGAAGATGATGAGGGTGAATCAAGGCTTTTGCTGACCAAGCATCGCTGCCAAATCTGTGAAACCGCAATGGACAGCTACCTCATCGATGAGCAGAGAAAAATTCATATATGTGGTAATAATCCGGATTGTCCTGGATATGAAATCGAGTCGGGCACATTCAAGATAAAGGGCTACGATGGCCCTGTTTTGGAATGTGACAAGTGTGGCTCGGAAATGCAGCTGAAAACAGGCAGATTCGGCAAATATTTTGGCTGTACCAGTGAAAACTGTTCGAATACGCGAAAGCTGTTGAAAAACGGTCAGCCAGCGCCACCAAAGATGGACCCGGTTGATATGCCAGAATTAATCTGTGAAAAGGTGGACGACCATTATGTATTGCGTGATGGCGCAAGCGGTATGTTTCTTGCGGCGAGCAAGTTTCCCAAAAACAGGGAAACAAGAGCTCCCCTGCTCAATGAATTATTGCCTCACAGGCATCAAATAGACCCAAAGTACAGTTTTCTTTTTACTGGCCCTCAGCAGGATGATATGGGTAATCCGGCGGTAATTCGATTTAGTCGAAAAAATCAGGAGCAGTATTTGATGACTGAAGTGGAAGGCAAGGCGACCGGCTGGTCAGCCCATTATGAAAATGGTGCCTGGGTTACCCGGCAGGGAAAAAAGAAAAAGTAAAGGCCGTTCGAGGAAAAAAGGCTGTTCAAGAAAGGCATCGAATCATCGCAAATCACTGTCGATTGCCGGAATAAGGGATTAAATCGGGCCACAAGTTAGATCGGGTCACAGGAATGTCGCGCACCTGGGTGCGGATTTTTTGTGACCTGTTCTAATTGCGAGCGTTCCGCCTCAGTCTTTCCAAAAGGCTGGATGTATCCCAACGGCCTCCACCGAGAGCCTGAACGTCTGAGTAGAATTGATCAACCAGGGCGGTAACCGGTAAGGTGCTCTTGTTTTTTCTCGCCTCGCCGAGGCAAATTCCAATATCTTTTCTCATCAGGTCAACTGCGAATCCGTGATCGTATTCAGCATCGATCATGGTTTTGTGACGGTTTTCCATTTGCCAGGATTGAGCTGCGCCTTTGGAAATTACCTCGATTACCTTGACAAGGTCGAGATTGGCGTTTTCAGCGAAATGTAACCCTTCTGCCAACCCCTGAATCAGCCCTGCTATGGTAATCTGATTGACCATTTTGGTCAGTTGGCCTGAGCCGCATGGCCCCATCAGGGTGACGGCCTGAGAATAGCACTTCATTATTTCCTTGCAGTTATCAAAAGAACGTTGTTCACCGCCACACATGGTAGTAAGTATGCCATTTCTGGCTCCCTGCTCTCCGCCTGACACCGGGGCATCAATAAAATCTATGTCGCGCTTTTTCGACTCTGCGTACAAAGTTCTGGCAATCTCGGCCGAAGTCGTTGTGTGGTCTATCAGTGTGCAGCCAGCGGGAATCAAGTGTAAAACACCCGTGTCACCTAAAAAGATATCAGTTAACGACTGATCATCTTTCAGGCAGGATATGACTATCTCGGCATTTTTGATTGATTCCTGTGCAAGATCACAGGCGATTCCGGGATAGGTTTGTCTCCAAAGTTTTGACCTGGAGGTGGTGCGATTAAAAACAGTAACCTGGTACCCGCTGTTGGCCAGATGACCCGCCATAGGGAACCCCATCACTCCCAAACCGATAAATGTAATACGTTCAGGCATGCGTTTATCCTCAATTGAAAAAAAATTCCTTCAAAACTGATCTTCGTCAGTTTCAGGTAAAAAAAGGCCCTGATCGGGCCCTTTTAGAGATGGGGGTGAAGCGCTATTTGGTTGGGTAGTCTCTCTTGGTGTAGCCGGTGTAAAGCTGGCGAGGACGCCCGATTCGATAGCTTCCGCTGATCATTTCATTCCAGTTGGCGAACCAGCCAATGGTACGAGACATGGCAAAAATAACAGTGAACATGGACAGCGGAATACCAATTGCCTTGAGGATTATGCCGGAGTAGAAATCCACATTGGGGTAGAGTTTTTTCTTGATGAAATACTCATCTTCCAGCGCAAATTGTTCAAGCTTTTGAGCCATTTTCAGTAACGGATCGTTTTCAAGCCCCAACTCGGTGAGTACTTCGTAGCAGCACTGCCTCATTACCTTGGCTCTGGGGTCGAAGTTACGGTAAACGCGATGACCAAAGCCCATCAGCTTGAAGGGATCATTTTTGTCTTTGGCTTTCGCGATATACTCGGGGATTCGAGATTCATCCCCTATCTCATTCAGCATGATCAATACTGCTTCATTGGCTCCGCCATGCGCTGGCCCCCAAAGGGCAGCGATTCCTGATGCGATACAGGCAAACGGATTGGCTCCTGTTGAACCTGCCAGCCTCACTGTCGATGTTGACGCATTTTGTTCGTGATCGGCATGCAGCAGAAAGATTTTGTCCATGGCCCTTGCCAGAACCGGGCTGACTTTATAGTCTTCACAGGGAGTGGCAAACATCATGTGTAAAAAGTTTTCTGCGTAACCCAGCTCATTGCGCGGAAAGACGAATGGCTGACCCATAGAATATTTGTAGCTCATGGCCGCCAGCGTCGGCATCTTCGAAATCAGCCTGAAAGCGGCAATTTCCCGGTGTTCCTTGTCTCTGAAATCCATCGTGTCATGGTAGAAAGCCGACAGTGCGCCCACTACGCCACACATAATCGCCATCGGATGCGCATCCCGGCGGAAACCGTTGAAAAAATGCGAATACTGTTCGTGCACCATGGTGTGTTTTTTTACTGTTTGACGAAACTCGGCCGATTCTTCTTCTGTAGGGAGCTCACCATGCAGTAACAAGTAACACACTTCCAGGTAGTCTGAGTGTTCAGCCAGTTGTTCGATGGGGTAGCCTCTATGAAGCAGAATTCCCTTTTCACCGTCAATGTAAGTGATCTGAGATTCACAACTTGCAGTGGAAACGAATCCGGGGTCATAGGTAAACATTCCTTCCGATGCCAGAGGCCGGATGTCAATAACATCAGGGCCATCAGAGCCTGAATATACGGGAAGATCTACAGTATTACCATTCACCGATACCTGTGCAGTTTTTTCAGACATGGCGCTCTCCTATTTCTGATTGATCGTAAACTAAACGCATTATGGCAAATTAAATCAAATGGGCCATAAGACTTTAGCAGGTTAGCTCTACAACTCTTGGATGCACCTGATGAATGCGCTTCGGCAAGCAAATGCCACTCCAAAATGTATACTTCTAGCAATTAGTCCTGTTATCTGCAGATTTTTGATCAAAACGCTTGTTAAGAGTGTTTTTCTCTCATTACATTGCTGCACTACAGAAAGATGCGCAAGCACTATAAAATGCTGACAATTTTTGTCAATCATTTGCCGATTTTTACGTGTAATATGCTCGTGCAAATTGCATATCCGGTCAAAAAATAGACATTTTGCCGGGGTCAGGCCGGTTTTTGAGTAAACCGGGAAGAACGGTAACAGGTTTGTGTTTTTCGGGTGGCACCCCTATAATTTTCACCCGAAAAAAACGACAGGGTGACTGGTTGAGCTACCTTTTTTTTCTTTGGTTGGCTGTTATCATAAAGACCTGATAAAATCAGGGTGTATTCTAAAGCGCAGCAATGCTCGGCAAGCGGAGTCGGCAAGCCGGCTTCTTTTTTGGTGTTTGCCTGTCAAAGAACACTGCAGTTTAAATCTGCAGTTCAGGTTCGTTTGACCAGGCCTTACTGCAGGCATGCTGAAGCAACCGGTGCGCTTCCATTAAACTTGCCTCACAAGGGCGCCAAATTAGAGTGTGAAAGAGCCGTGGAAAAACAACGACCCGTTAATCTCGATCTGAGTAAGTTTCAATTTCCGTTACCTGCCATAACGTCGATACTTCATAGAATTGCCGGAGTAGCGCTGTTTGCGGGTATGGGATTTTTGTTGTGGGCACTCGAATCATCACTGTCTGGTGAACAGGGTTTCCATGAAGTCAAGGAGGTATTGGATGGCTTTTTTATGAAAGTCATTTTCTGGGGTATTGTTTCTGCTCTGCTTTACCACATCGTGGCAGGCATCAAGCATCTTGTTATGGATCTGGGTATAGGTGAGACCCTGGAAGGTGGTCTCCTGGGTGCGAAGCTGACGCTTGGCGTGAGCCTGGCGTTGATATTACTGGCGGGGATTCTGATATGGTAACTACTATTACGAGTTTTGGCAGAAGTGGCGTTTATGATTGGATGGTTCAAAGGATTTCGGCCGTTATCCTCGCGTTGTATGCGCTTTTTCTTTTGGGCTATGTTTTCCTGGGTGCTGATATAACCTACGAAATGTGGTCCGATTTATTTTCCCGAACCTGGATGAAAATCTTCTCTCTGATGGCGATTCTGTCCCTGGGGGCTCACGCATGGATCGGGATGTGGATTGTATCAACTGATTATCTTAAAAACGGACTGGTCAGATTTATATTCCAGGCTGTATGTGGCCTTGCTATGTTTGTCTACCTTGTTTGGGGCGTCCAAATACTTTGGGGATTGTAATCAATGACTAAACTTCGAACCATGACCTATGACGCGATTGTTATAGGGGGTGGCGGCGCCGGGATGCGCGCCGCATTGCAGTTAACAGAGTGCGGGATAAAAACTGCATGTATCACTAAAGTATTTCCTACCCGTTCTCACACGGTATCCGCACAGGGAGGGATTACCTGTGCCATAGCCAGTGCCGATCCGAATGATGATTGGCGATGGCATATGTATGATACGGTCAAGGGTTCCGATTATATCGGAGACCAGGACGCCATAGAATATATGTGTTCGGTAGGCCCTCAGGCGGTATTTGAGCTTGATCATATGGGTATGCCGTTTTCGCGTACCGAAATAGGTCGTATTTACCAGCGGCCCTTTGGCGGACAATCCAAAGACTTTGGCAAGGGCGGTCAGGCATCGCGAACCTGTGCGGCGGCTGACCGAACCGGGCATGCCCTGTTGCACACTTTATACCAGGCAAATATCAAAGGCGGCACCACCTTTCTCAATGAGTGGTATGCCGTTGATCTGGTTAAAAACGCGAATGGTGCCGTAGTCGGTGTGATTGCCATCTGTATAGAAACCGGTGAAACCGTTTATGTGAAATCCAAAACAACGACACTTGCTACCGGTGGTGCCGGGCGCATTTACGCTTCTACCACCAATGCCCTGATTAACACCGGCGATGGTGTCGGAATGGCATTGAGGGCAAATTGCCCTGTTCAGGATATGGAGATGTGGCAGTTTCACCCAACCGGTATCGCAGGTGCGGGTGTTCTGGTGACTGAAGGTTGTCGTGGTGAGGGTGGTTACCTCATTAATAGTGAAGGCGAGCGCTTTATGGAGCGCTATGCACCAAATGCCAAGGATCTGGCCGGTAGAGACGTCGTAGCCCGATCCATGGTAATGGAAATACTTGAGGGGCGCGGTGTCGGGCCCAACAAGGATCACGTTCTCCTGAAACTCGATCATCTTGGCGAAGAAACACTGAACCTCAGGTTGCCCGGTATTTGTGAGTTGTCAAAAACCTTTGCCCACATTGACCCGGTCAAGGCACCTGTTCCCGTTGTACCGACTTGCCATTACATGATGGGCGGATTGCCTACCAATGTTGGAGGGCAGGTACTTTCCCAGGATGCCAATGGTTCCGATGTGGTCGTGGACGGGCTTTATGCCTGTGGTGAGGTGGCCTGTGTTTCTGTTCATGGCGCCAACCGTCTGGGAGGTAACTCCCTGCTTGATCTGGTTGTATTTGGTCGTGCCGCCGGACTGCAAATCGAAAAAGCATTACGTGAAGGCTATGACAGCGCTGATGCAGTTGAGTCCGATATCGAAAGCTCGCTTACTCGTCTTAATCGTCTGAACGAGTCAACAGGTGGGGAAAGGGTAGCTGATGTCCGTACCGAACTGCAAAATACCATGCAGCTGTATTTTGGTGTATTCCGCGAAGGTGAGAGTATGCAAAAAGGGTTGCATTTGTTGAATGATATTGGTGAAAAGCTGAAACACCTTCATCTTGAAGACAAAAGTGATTCCTTTAATACTGCCCGTATTGAAGCACTTGAGCTGGAAAACCTTTACGAAGTGGCCTACGCCACTGCAGTGGCAGCAGAAGCCCGAAAGGAAAGTCGTGGAGCTCATGCCAGAAATGACTTTACAGAGCGCGATGATGAGAACTGGTTGAAGCATTCAATCTATTTTCCGGAAGACAAGCGTATCGGAAAAAGAGATGTAAATTTCTCACCTAAAACGGTAGAAGCGTTTCCACCCAAGATCAGAACCTATTAAGCGAGGCAGCAGAGATGTTAGTCAGCATTTATCGTTACAACCCTGATAAAGACGAAGCACCGTTTATGCAAGATATTGATCTTGAAATACCGGAAGGAAAAGACCTGATGGTGTTGGATGTGCTTGGTCTTTTGAAGGAAAGGGATACTACGCTAGTTTATCGGCGCTCATGTCGTGAAGGTGTGTGCGGCTCTGATGGCATGAATATGAACGGCAGGAACGGGCTTGCTTGCGTGACTCCGTTATCTGAAGTGGTCAAGGATAATAAACTGGTTCTGAGGCCTTTGCCCGGGCTGCCCGTTATTCGTGACCTGGTCGTGGATATGTCACTTTTTTATGGTCAATATGAAAAAGTGAAGCCTTACCTGATTAATGACACACCGGCCCCCGCCATGGAAAGGCTTCAGTCAGTAGAGGATCGTGAAAAACTGGATGGCCTGTACGAGTGCATTCTCTGTGCTTGCTGTTCTACAGCGTGCCCTTCCTACTGGTGGAACCCGGACAAGTTCATCGGCCCTTCCGGTTTGCTGCAGGCGTATCGGTTTTTGGCGGATAGTCGTGATACTGCGACCAACGAACGGCTTGCCGAGCTCGACGATCCTTTCAGCGTATTTCGCTGCAGGGGCATTATGAACTGCGTCAGTGTGTGCCCCAAAGGCCTGAATCCCACTCGGGCGATTGGTCATATTCGAAACATGCTCTTGCAGAGAGCTTCCTGATAAGACCTTGTTGACAGGGTCGGCCGATAAGGGCCGACTGATGGCAACCTGTTTGGTTCGGGGCAGCATGTTAATCCATGTTGCCCTGATTGCCCGGAAATAGACCCAAAATAGACCTAAGTATATATCCCCATTCCTAAAAAAAGCGCTATACTCTCGGATGACGCTATTTGAGCAGTTTTAATGTGCATTCTTTGCCCACCGGTGTACTGCCTGATAACGTGTGGCGGTGGTTTGCTCCATCCAAACGGGCACTACCAGGCTGATATAACCCAGGGGGTGCGGAAATTTCCGTAAATTCGGTGGGCAGTATTTCCATCAACACAGTCTCTGTTGTGCTTGATGTGCGTGCTTCTCACCTGCTTGTCCCCGTAATAACAAGGCGAGCAATACATGCATGAAAGCTTAATGGAGCAACTGTGGCAAACCTCTCATCTTGCCGGGGGTAATCTTGCCTATGTGGAAGAGTTGTTTGAAAAGTACCTCTCAGACCCGAACAATGTCCCTGAGGAATGGAGAAATTACTTTGAAAAACTCCCTCGTGTAGACGACACAATTACTGCAGACATTTCTCACTCCTCGATTCGTGAACAATTTCTTCATATTTCCAAAAACAAACACCTGTTATCCTCTTCGACGGCCACGACGACCCCGGCCAGCGTTACCAGCGAGCATGAAAAGAAGCAGATCAAGGTGCTTCAGTTAATCAATGCCTATCGGTTCAGGGGGCACCAAAAGGCCAGCCTGGACCCACTGGGGCTCATGCAACGTGAAAAAATCGACGACCTGGACGTAGGTTTTCACGGGTTGAATCAGGGAGACATGGATATCGAATTTCAGACCGGCTCTCTCGTTTTTGGCCAGGATACGATGTCGCTGAGGGATATTATAGAGGGCCTGGAAAAAACCTATTGCTCGGCAATAGGTGCAGAGTACATGCACATAGTTGATACCAGTGTGAAACGTTGGTTTCAACAGCGGATGGAGCCCGTTCGATCTCACCCCGAATACTCCGTGAAGACCAAAAAGCACTTGCTTGAACGACTGGTAGCCGCCGAGGGACTGGAAAAATACCTGGGGTCGAAGTATCCGGGAACCAAGCGATTCGGGCTCGAAGGCGGGGAAAGCCTGATTCCCCTGGTCGATGAGTTGATTCAGCGCAGTGGCAGCTATGGAGCCAGAGAAATCGTCATCGGAATGGCTCATCGCGGGCGCCTGAACGTTCTGGTCAATACACTGGGCAAAAATCCTAAAGAGCTTTTTGATGAATTTGAAGGTAAAAAGCTTCAGGAAGGGGGTTCGGGTGACGTTAAATATCATCAGGGTTTCTCGTCAAACGTGATGACGCGGGGCGGAGAAGTTCACCTTGCCCTTGCGTTCAACCCGTCCCACCTTGAAATAGTCGCACCTGTTGTGGAGGGGTCTGTCAGGGCAAGACAAAACAGGCGTGATGATGCCACCGGGGACAAGGTTGTTCCTATTATCATGCACGGAGACGCCGCCTTTGCCGGGCAGGGTGTGGTCATGGAGACGTTTCAGATGTCTGGAACGCGAGCCTACAGTACAGGCGGTACAATCCATCTGGTTATTAACAATCAGATAGGTTTTACCACAAGCAAACAGGAAGATGTGCGTACCACAGAATACTGTACTGATGTGGCAAAAATGGTTCATGCCCCTATTTTGCATGTGAATGGCGATGACCCGGAAGCGGTTTTATTCGCAGCCCAGGTAGCAGTTGACTATAGACATCAATTTAAAAAAGACATTGTAATTGATCTGTTTTGCTATCGACGACGAGGTCATAACGAGGCTGACGAGCCATCAGGAACCCAGCCATTGATGTATGCAAAGATCAAAAAGCAGCCTTCGACCTGTGAGCTGTACGGAAAGCGACTGGTTGAAACGGGTACGGTGGACATTGCCGATGTCAAGCAGATGGAACAAGAGTATCGTGATGCCCTTGATGCAGGCAGGCATGTGGCAAAAAGCCTGGTTAAGGAGCCGAATGAGAAATTGTACGTTGACTGGGGGCCTTATGTCGGTCACAAATGGACGGCAAAATGTAAAACGGGTATTAACTATAAAACCTTGCAGCGTGTCGGTAGGAAACTCGATCAATTTCCGGAAGGGCTGGCGATTCAGAGGCAGGTTCAGAAAATTCTGGAAGACCGTTCCAAAATGACCCAGGGTGCGTTACCGCTGAACTGGGGATATGCCGAGGTTATGGCTTACGCCACCCTGATTCATGAAGGGCATTCTGTGCGGTTGACCGGGCAGGATGTCGGACGGGGAACATTTTCACACAGGCATGCGGTCATCCACAACCAGAACGATGCTTCCACCTATGTTCCATTACAGAATATCAGTGAAGACCAGACCGAGTTTGAAATCTATGATTCCTTCTTGTCAGAAGAAGCTGTGTTGGCTTTTGAGTATGGCTTTGCGACAACCAACCCGAAAAAACTGGTGATCTGGGAGGCACAGTTTGGTGATTTTGCCAATGGTGCCCAGGTAGTGATCGATCAGTTTATTACCAGTGGTGAATACAAATGGAGTCGTTTGTGCGGCCTGACCATGCTCCTCCCGCATGGATACGAAGGTCAGGGGCCGGAACACTCGTCGGCCAGAATTGAACGCTACTTGCAACTCTGTGCCCAGCATAATGTGCAGGTTTGTGTACCGACCACACCGGCTCAGGTGTTTCATATGCTCAGAAGACAGGTAAAGCGTCCCCTGAGAAAACCATTAATTGCGTTTACACCTAAAAGCCTGTTACGACACAAAGAGGCGACTTCCTCACTCGAGGATCTTGTTGATGGTCAATTCCAGACGGTGATAGATGACAAACCGGAAGACATTGATGCCAGGAAAGTCAAGCGGGTTATTTTGTGCAGCGGCAAAGTGTATTACGACCTGGCAGAAAAGCGTCGTACTGATGAGTTGTTTGATACCGCAATCGTTCGAATTGAGCAACTTTATCCGTTTCCGTCAGAAGACCTGGAAGAGGTGTTTGCCCGATATCCGAAGATCGTCGATGTCGTTTGGTGTCAGGAAGAACCGATGAATCAGGGGGCCTGGTATAGCAGTCAGCATCGTATGAGAAGTGCAGCGCAGACTGTAAATCAAAAGATATATCTTCGGTATGCCGGTCGTGATGCTTCGGCGGCACCGGCATCAGGATATAGTTCAGTTCATGTAGAAGAACAAACCCGTCTCGTGAACGACGCGTTTGATGTTTAATGGCATTGTGAGAAAGGATAAGAAATGACAATTCAAATAAAAGCGCCCACATTTCCAGAATCAGTTGCAGATGGCACGGTAGCGACCTGGCATAAGCAGCTCGGGGAGGCAGTGTCACGAGATGAGCTCATTGTAGATATTGAAACAGACAAGGTAGTATTGGAAGTTGTTGCTCCCGCTGATGGTGTGATAGAAAGCATTGCCAAAGGTGAAGGAGAAGTCGTACTGAGTGGTGAAGTCATTGGTGTTTTTGCCGAGGGAGCAAGCGGTAGTACTGCATCACAAACTGACACAGCTTCGCTGGCAGAAGAAGCTGCCCCGGCACAGGAAGAACAATCGGCAGCAAACACTATTGTCAGTCCTGCAGCCAGAAAGCTTATTGAAGAAAACGGCCTGGATGCCAGTCTGATACCGGCGACCGGGAAGGGCGGGAGACTGACAAAAGAAGATGTTGTGCTCTATATCGAGTCGCAGCAGCAAGGTAGTGGCCAGCCTGCCGAAACTGCAAAAGTGGCAGCGGCACCATCGCCATCTGCATCGTCGTCATCTGCATCGTCACCTATGCCCATTGTGACATTGCCCGGTCAGGGGCGCCCGGAAAAACGCGTGCCAATGACGCGACTGCGAGCCAGTATTGCCCGCCGTTTGCTCGATGCCCAGCATAATGCTGCCATGTTGACCACTTTTAACGAAGTCAATATGAAGCCCGTTATGGAGTTGCGCAAACAGTACAAGGATCTTTTTGAGAAGACCCACAATGGCACGCGCCTGGGCTTTATGTCGTTTTTTGTCAAGGCGGCGGCGGAAGCCCTCAAGCGATTCCCCGGAGTGAATGCGTCGATAGATGGTAACGATATTGTCTATCATGGTTATCAGGATATCGGAGTGGCAGTTTCCTCTGATCGCGGACTGGTTGTTCCCATATTGCGTGATACCGATTCTCTCAGCCTGGCAGGTGTGGAGAACGCAATACGGGACTTTGGCCTGAAAGCCAAAGATGGAAAACTGTCCATCGAAGATATGACAGGCGGAACCTTTACCATTTCAAATGGCGGAGTGTTCGGCTCATTGATGTCGACTCCTATTTTAAACCCCCCCCAGACTGCCATACTCGGCATGCACAAAATTCAGGAGAGACCCATGGCCGTGAATGGGGAGGTTGTTATATTGCCTATGATGTATCTGGCGTTGTCCTATGATCACCGAATGATTGACGGGAAAGAAGCCGTGCAGTTTTTGGTGACTATCAAGGACTTTATTGAAGACCCGGCCAGAATTCTTCTGGATGTATAACCTGAATCATTGAAATTGGATAATAATATGTCTGAAAAGTTTGATGTTATTGTAATTGGCGGTGGGCCTGGTGGTTACGTTGCGGCAATCAAAGCTGCCCAGCTTGGAATGAAAACGGCCTGTGTTGAAAAGTGGACAAATGATACCGGTAAGCAGGTGTTAGGTGGCACCTGTCTCAATGTGGGCTGTATTCCTTCCAAAGCGCTGCTTGAATCATCTCACAAGTATGAAGAAGCGAAACATGACTTCGTGCTGCATGGTATAGATACAGGTGAAGTCGGGATGGACGTCCCAAAAATGGTGGGCCGAAAGAACCAGATTGTTAAAAATCTGACCGGTGGCATCACCTCCCTGTTTCGGGCAAACGGAGTGAAATCTTTGCACGGTAAGGGGAAGCTGCTTGGTGGCAAGAATGTCGAGGTAACCGACAACAAGGGTGGGGTGACTGTATACGAGGCCGAAAATGTTATTTTGGCGTCGGGTTCAAGACCAATTGAAATACCACCTGCGCCCTTGACGGATGACACCATAGTTGACAGCACGGGAGCGCTTGATTTTACCGAGGTGCCAAAACGGCTCGGGGTAATTGGTGCCGGGGTAATTGGTCTGGAGCTGGGTAGTGTATGGGCCAGATTGGGATCCGAGGTTACCGTATTGGAGGCTCAGGATACCTTCCTTTCTGCAGTCGATCAACAGATTGCAAAAGACTCGTTGAAGCATTTTAAAAAGCAGGGTCTGGATGTCCGCCTCAAGGCGCGGGTTACCGGAACTGAAATCAAACGCGGCCTGGTCAATGTCACCTTTGTCGATACCAAGGGTGAGCAGGAAATGAAGTTTGACAAGCTGATCGTCGCTGTGGGTCGCGCTCCCTATACCGATGGATTGCTGTCCCAGGATAGTGGTGTCAATCTTGATGAACGCGGATTTATCTTTGTTGACGATTATTGTCAGACCGATGTGCCTGGTGTTTATGCAATAGGTGACGTTGTGCGTGGTCCTATGCTGGCTCACAAGGCATCCGAAGAAGGGGTTATGGTAGCAGAGCGAATTGCCGGCCATAAAGCGGCAATGAATTATGAGTGCATTCCCGGAGTGATTTATACCGCGCCTGAAATTGCGTGGGTAGGGAAGAGTGAGGAGCAGCTAAAATTGGAAGGGGTTGATTACAAGACAGGTACCTTCCCGTTTGCGGCGAGTGGTCGCGCAATGGCCGCCAACACCACGACCGGTATGGTGAAGGTTCTTGCTGATAGTAAAACCGACCGTATACTCGGTGTTTATATCGTTGGGCCTCAAGCCTCCGAGATGATAGCCCAGGCCGTGATTGCCATGGAATTTGGCTCCAGTGCAGAGGACCTGGCAATGACTGTATTTGCTCACCCGACACTGTCCGAAGCCTTGCATGAGGCCGCTCTGGCAGTAGATGGCCATGCTATTCATGTAGCAAATCGAAAAAGTAAAAAGTAAAAATAATAGGGCTTTTTGAAAAAAAAAACAGCAAGCCAGGCCGGGAGTTAGCGCTTTTCCTGCCCGGCTAATCATAAAACTGAAAATGGATTATTACGGAATCTAGCCATGAATCTACATGAGTATCAGGCAAAACAGGTTTTTGCTGAATATGGTCTGCCCGTTTCCAGGGGTTGTGCTTGTGACACCCCGGAGGAAGCCGCTGCCGCAGCAGATAAAATCGGGGGTAATAAATGGGTCGTCAAGGCGCAGGTACATGCTGGCGGTCGCGGCAAGGCAGGTGGTGTAAAACTGGTTGACTCGAAAGAAGAGATCAAGGCTTTCGCTGAAGGCTGGTTGGGCAAGAACCTTGTTACCTACCAAACAGATGAAAAAGGCCAGCCTGTCAGTAAAATTCTGGTTGAAGAGTGCACTGATATTGACCAGGAACTGTATTTGGGAGCGGTGGTAGATCGCAGCTCCCGTCGCGTTGTTTTTATGGCATCAACCGAAGGTGGGGTTGAAATTGAAAAGGTTGCCCACGAAACGCCGGAAAAAATTCTCAAGGCTACCGTTGATCCGTTAACCGGAGCCCAACCCTATCAGGCTCGTGATCTGGCATTCCAGTTGGGGCTGAAGGGCGATCAGATCAAGCAGTTCACAAAACTGTTTTTGGGTCTGGCGAAGCTGTTCATTGAAAAAGACCTGGCACTGATGGAAGTCAACCCTTTGGTTATTACCAGCGAAGGTAACCTCCACTGTCTCGATGCCAAGGTAAATATTGATAGCAATGCGCTTTACCGTCAACCCGGACTCCTGGCGATGCGAGATAAATCCCAGGAAGACGAACGCGAAGCGCAGGCAGCAGAATGGGAACTGAACTATGTCGCGCTGGATGGCAACATTGGCTGCATGGTCAATGGTGCAGGCCTGGCGATGGGAACCATGGATATTGTCAAGTTGCACGGTGGAGCGCCCGCCAACTTTCTGGATGTAGGTGGCGGTGCGACAAAAGAGCGGGTTACCGAAGCGTTCAAGATTATTCTGTCTGATGAAAACGTCCAGGCCGTATTGGTCAATATTTTTGGTGGTATTGTACGTTGTGATCTGATCGCTGATGGAATCATTGGTGCAGTATCAGAAGTAGGTGTAAAGGTGCCTGTCGTTGTTCGACTTGAAGGAAACAATGCAGATATTGGTGCAAAAAAACTGGCTGACAGTGGATTGAATATTATTGCTGCGACCAGCCTGACTGATGCTGCTGACTCGGTAGTGAAAGCTGCTCAGGGGGGAGCACAATGAGCATATTAATCAATAAAGATACAAAAGTGATCTGTCAGGGCTTTACCGGCTCTCAAGGTACCTTTCACACAGAGCAGGCCATTGCCTATGGTACGAAAATGGTGGGTGGTGTGACACCCGGAAAGGGAGGGCAAACCCATCTGGATTTGCCCGTTTTCAATACGGTTCGGGAAGCCGTCGAGCAAACCGGTGCTGAAGCATCGGTGATCTATGTTCCTGCACCGTTCTGTAAAGACTCGATTCTTGAAGCCGCTAACGGTGGTATCAAACTTGTCGTCTGCATCACCGAAGGTATTCCCACACTGGATATGCTGGATGCCAAGGTCAAGTGCGATGAATTGGGTGTGCGATTAATCGGGCCCAACTGCCCTGGCGTCATTACTCCAGGTGAATGCAAAATCGGCATTATGCCAGGACACATTCACAAGCCGGGAAAAGTCGGAATTGTATCACGCTCCGGTACGCTGACTTATGAAGCCGTCAAGCAGACTACCGACCATGGTTTTGGGCAGTCAACCTGTGTCGGTATTGGCGGTGATCCTATTCCCGGATCAAACTTTATTGATATTCTGGCGCTTTTCGAGCAGGATCCAAAAACCGAAGCGATCGTGATGATTGGTGAAATTGGCGGTTCTGCAGAAGAAGAAGCGGCTCAGTATATCAAGGATAACGTGACCAAGCCGGTTGTCTCCTATATTGCCGGTGTAACCGCTCCCCCGGGCAAACGTATGGGGCACGCGGGCGCAATCATCGCTGGTGGTAAGGGTACGGCAGATGAAAAATTTGCAGCACTGGAAGATGCAGGAGTGAAAACCGTGAAGAGTCTTGCCCAAATCGGTGAGGCGTTGGCGGAAGTCACTGGATGGTAGTTTGGTGCAGGAGCAGTTTGGTTCAGGACAGCCATTCAGGCGGGGAGTGCGTGGCGCTTCCCGCTGTTCCGGTGTTTTTGCCGGATTTCTGTCATTTACCCTGTTTAGCCTGGATGTCAGTCATTCGCCTGACAGCACAGAGTCAACAATGCTGCTTTGGCCGGTAAATCCGTGAGCCACGAAATATCCGATTCCAAAACCGAAAAACAGGTCGTCGATCCCGAACTTGCCGGGAGCGTAATTGCCGGGCAGGAAGCACCTGCTCATTTTCAGATGGGCAATCAGATCCAGCAAGAATTGCCGTTTGCGGTCGTTGAGGGAAAGCCGCTCACCAGTTTGCCTCAGGATCTTTATATCCCGCCAGATGCACTGGAAGTGATTCTGGATGCCTTTGAGGGGCCACTTGATTTGTTGCTATACCTGATTCGCAGACAGAATATGGACATTCTGCTTATCGATGTGAGCGCCATAACAGCACAGTACATGAAGTATATCGAGCTGATGCGATCGATGCGCTTTGAGCTCGCTGCCGAGTACCTGGTAATGGCTGCCACCCTGACGGAACTCAAATCTCGCATTCTTCTTCCCCGACACAAAACAGAAGAGGATGAAGAAGATCCCCGAGCGGAGTTGATTCGTCGGCTCCAACAATATGAATGTTTCAAGCAGGCCGCTGAAGACCTGGACAAACTGCCGAGGCAAGAACGAGATACCTTCGATGCAGGAGTTGAATTGCCCGGAATTGAGCGAAAAAAAGCCCACCCTGACGTTTCCTTACGAGAAATTCTTATCGCTTTCAGTGAGATTTTACGACGATCTGATATGTTTGAGAGTCACCAGGTTGAAAAGGAAAAGCTGTCAACAAGAGAGCGAATGAGCTATATTCTCGATCTGTTGCCTGGTGAAAGCTATTTGCCGTTTGAGTCATTTTTTACCCTGGATGAAGGGAGAGGAGGGGTTATTGTTTCTTTTCTCGCGATCATGGAATTGATCAAGGAGCAGTTGATCGAGTTGGTTCAGAATGAACCTTTGGGCCCTATTCACATAAAGGCTCGTACTAATTGAATATGGCTATGCAACACTTGAAAAACATTGTTGAAGCACTTTTATTTTCACACAACAAGCCGTTGACCGTTGATCAATTGGTTGAATTACTGGCAGAACCACTATCGACGAACAAAGAGCAGATAGAACACGCCATTTCCCTGTTACAATCTGACTATTCCGGGCATAGTCTGGAACTGGTGGAGTTGGCTTCCGGGTTCCGCTTTCGTGTCAGGCAGCAGTTTTCTGAGTGGGTGGGGTTGTTACAGGAAGAAAAACCGCACCGTTACTCTCGCGCATTGCTCGAAACCCTGGCGCTTATTGCGTATCGCCAACCCATAACGCGAGGTGATATTGAAGATGTTCGCGGTGTGGCAGTAAGTTCAACGATAATAAAAACACTGGTAGAACGCGATTGGGTTCGTGTTGTCGGGCATCGTGACGTGCCGGGTCGCCCGGCCTTGTACGCGACAACCAGGCAGTTTCTGGACTATTTCAATCTGCAATCCCTGGATCAGTTGCCTCCTCTTGCGCAGATCAGAGACCTTGAAGAGATCAGTCGCGAAATTGAAGCGCAGATTGTCGAGCAGTCCAGGAACAAGCAGGAAAACCTGTGCGAAAATGCGGATCAGCAAATTCATTGATTGACCGATTGACCGATTGACCGATTGACCGATTGACTTGCCGGATTCTTTATAACTCACTCGATACTTTCTAATTCACTAATTAGTTTACAGGAATGCCATGACTGACCAGGTAGCAGATAATCTTCACCAAAAAGAACCCGGCGAGAAACTCCAAAAAGTGCTTGCCAGAGCGGGGGTCGGGTCACGTCGCGGTGTTGAGCAACTGATTTCGGAGGGTCGCATCGTTGTTAACGGCGAGGTTGCCACCCTGGGGCAACGTGTTCTGGTAACAGACAGAGTGGCAGTGGATGGCAAACAAATCAGGCTAAAGCCGGCCGAAGAGCTGTCATGTCGTGTCATTGTTTACAACAAGCCCGAAGGCGAAGTCACCACTCGCAGTGATCCTGAGGGTCGCAACACCGTGTTTCAAAAACTTCCCCTGCTGGAGGATGGTCGCTGGATTGCAATAGGCAGGCTGGACATTAACACCACGGGGCTGTTGATGTTTACCAATGATGGAGAACTTGCCAACAAATTGATGCATCCGTCCACAGAGGTAGACAGGGAGTACGCTGTCAGGGTGTTGGGAGCAGTAGATGACAAGGTGATCAACAGCCTGAAAGAAGGGGTGTATCTGGAAGATGGCATGGCCAGGTTCAGCGATGTCAGCGAAGCGGGAGGAGAGGGAGCCAACCATTGGTACCATGTCGTATTGATGGAAGGCAAGAATAGAGAAGTTCGTCGCTTGTGGGAGTCTCAAGGTGTTACCGTAAGCCGCCTCAAGCGTGTTCGTTATGGCTGTATATTCTTGCCATCAAGATTAAGGGTCGGAAGCTGGGAAGAATTGGGCCAGAAAGAAGTGAATGACTTGTGTGATCTGGTGGGTCTTCCCCGGCGCAAGGTGAGCCTGACCAGGCAGGAAAAGGAATCACGAGACCGCAAGCGTAGCAAAAGCAGAATACTATCTGCCTCTTCATCCAGGGCCGCGGATAGAAGAAAAAAACCGGTAAGACGAAAGCGGTAGCACCCGGTTTCGCCAACAGAATCTGTTTTTTTTCTAACACGGCAACCTGCCCGCGCCATCGTGGATACAGGTTGCTCACGACAGCCTGCATCAGGCGGACGGGTGGTTACAAAAGCCTGGCAAAGCAGTCACTGTTTCAGGCACTTTTAGAGTCGATCGTTTCTGACGTATCGCTGTATATTGTTCGAGTCCTTGTTCTGTTTCTGCCACTATTTTTCGCATCGTACAATGCGCTGTCTGCACGTTCAAAAAATGAATCGAGAGTTTCGTCGGGGTGAAAAGTAGAAACTCCAAGGCTCATAGTGACGGGAATTTCTCTGGAACTGACGAAGCAACGTGTTTTTTCAACACTCTTGCGGATTCGTTCTGCGATTATGAAAGCTCCCGACAAACCGGTTTCACGAAGAATCACAACAAATTCTTCTCCACCATACCTGAAAATCAAATCACTTTTTCTGCAAACACTTTCTGCTGTTTTTACTACCTGTTGCAGTATCTGATCACCGGCAGCATGCCCGAAACTGTCATTGATATGTTTGAACTTGTCGATATCCATTACTATCAACGAGAGTTGGTGGGAGTGGCGTTTGGCAATTTCAGCTTCTCTTGAAAAATGAGATTCGAAAGATCGTTTGTTTCCTATCTGTGTTAACGGGTCTGTCATTGCAGAATCAATGGCCAGTTTGTAAAGCAGAGCATTTCTGAGTGGGTACATCAGGGCAGTAAGGAGATTTTCTATAATAGCCAGCTCTTCTTCTTTGAATTTTTTGGCGCGGGTCAACTTCAGGTTGCCCAGGTCTTCGTGGGGCAAGGATAAATGATAGTCACAACTGTGGGTATTCCGCCTGGCTGATCCCAGTTGGATTCCTTGACTTTCTGCATAGTATTCGAAGTGGTCAAAAGGAACAAGCTCGAATAGCTGTTCCATAAAAATGTGTATCACCTGGTTTACATCCAGGGTCATTTGAAGCTTTCTGCCAAGACGAGTATACACATCCAGGGGTTCAATAAACTTTTTGTTTAAATCATGGTAGGTAGAAACCAGTCGTGCTTTGGTAAAATCGATTGTTTCAGCCTTGGTGATATTGTTGTTCATTGATCTGCTCCATTTTAGACAACTGCCTGGTGCCACTTTTATCGTTGATTAAGCGAAATAATTGCCAGGTTAATAGAATGTCAATAAAAACAATATGTTACTAATTATGTGGGGAGGCAAGTATTTGCCGTTCGTTAATAAATTGACGCTTTTTCGGGCTGTAATTTTGGCAAAAACAGTAAAAAACTGATGCCCACAAATGGATTGGACTGGAGTGAGCTTATGGCAACCACTTTTCTCACCCCTTCAGGGTCAGACAACAAAAGGCAATTCACGCCTGTTTGCCTTCTTGATGTACAGACTATTAAACAAATACACCTGGATGGCTGTGATTGCCAAAAAAGCCAAAAAGGAAGTGGCCGGACTTTCGAGATGTGCCACGACAGCGATAAGCGCATATCCGAATAGCAGAACAGGTAGCGAAAACAGAAAACCGCTCCAGTTTTTTTTCGGATTTTTAATCAATAGAGAGCTTTGCATGATCCCATTAAATCTTCAGCTTTAAGTTCAACGACGAACTTTTAAAAAATTATTTCGTTGAAACGCAAAGAAAGCCGAATTTTC
>PDPE01000021.1 GCA_002747395.1 Pseudomonadota bacterium | reverse complement strand
CAGGCAATTCAGATTTGCCAGGAAAGACTCCGGGGTGTCCTCCGAGGAGCTGGCAGAAATGAAGAAAACCAATGACGCGTTGCAGCGGGATAAAGAGGGGAATCCGCCCAATATTGAGTATTATGTGGTGCGTCAGACCATCGACAAGGATGGCAATCCCGGCAGGATTATGGTCCATATATTTCGATAGGGGAGAATGGCATGATCAGGTAGCATAAAGTTATTGAACCTGAGCGGGTTGATACCATGATTTGTGCGTAATATACAAAAGTGTGATGTTCGATAAATCAGACTGGAAATAAAACCGAAAATAGCAAGGAGAAGAAAAGCAGGTTTTGACGTAAGCAGTTATAGTGTCGATATTGCCAAAGTGGAACATGCCTTTGGCCACCTTGATAGTGCGGAGCGCAATCAGATTATCCGGTGCTGTGCAGAACCACTTGAGCAGTGATAAAGACCACTATTTTTTTTGAATTAAAAGGGGTAAAGTCACCCGGTTGCCCCAGGCTTTGATGATATGTCCTTTGCGGTACAGACACATCTGCGGTACAGGTACAACTTCTACTCTCAGGTTTTTGCACTCCCGGTTTTGCCGGTTTGTCCGGAACACTTGTCAATTTGAAAGGATTTTTTATGACCTCTGGAATTTTATTTGTCGTTTCTGCTCCTTCCGGGGCAGGTAAAACCAGCTTGCTAAGAGCGTTGCTTGATGGTCGGTCGGATACCGTACTTTCTGTTTCACATACAACTCGGGCAAGGCGCGAGGGAGAAACGAACGGGGTCAGTTATCATTTTGTCGAAAAAAACCGGTTTACGGAGATGATCGGGCAAGGGGATTTTATCGAACACGCCGAGGTATTTGGTCACTATTACGGGACGTCGGAAGCATCGGTCAGAGATATGCTGTCAGCAGGCAAGAATGTCATTTTGGAAATCGACTGGCAAGGCGCCCGGCAAGTGCGAAAGCGATTTCCGTCAGCTTCCGGTATTTTTATTTTGCCACCATCAAAGTCTGCTTTGAGAGAGCGCCTGTACGGGAGGGGGCAGGATAGTGATGAAATCATCGAGGCTCGCATGAAAGAGGCCGAGAATGAAATCAGTCATTACTCTGAATACGACTACCTTGTGGTGAATGATGATTTTGATACTGCACTGGCGCAGATGAATTCAATTTTGGAGTCAAGGAGCATGGAGATTTCAGTGCAACAGGTTCGTCTTGTCGGTTTGTTGTCGGAGCTGTGCAGTAAATAAAATTTAGATTGATTTATCAAATAAAAATGCATTAGAATTTGAGGCTTTTCCCGCCCGATCGTGCGAAGCATGGAGGGTGGAATATACCCCCGATTAAAGACGACTTTTAGAGGTAAAAATGGCTCGAGTGACTGTAGAGGATTGTTTGGATAACGTAGAGAACAGGTTTGAGCTGGTGATGCTTGCCACCAAGCGATCGCGGCAGCTTGTGACGGGAGGAAAGGAGCCAAAGGTCGAGTGGGAAAATGACAAGGCGACAGTGGTAGCACTTCGGGAAATTGCCGAAGGTCTGGTAACAAATGATTTATTAAAAAATGAAATGGAAGATTAGTCAGGTCTGTCCGGGCTTCACATTCATTGAAAAAAACCGGTCAGCGAAAAGAAGGGTTCTACATTTCGCTGATCGCAGTCTGCACTGATCCGGCTATCAAATTGCCGGATCCGGTTGATACCGGCTTTCGTATCAGCCAAAACCGGCTTAACCGACGCGAAGATTGCCCGAACTCCGGGTACGGCTGCAGAAACGCCCGCCAGCAGGCTGAATTCAATCATATTTTTCTGATAGTGAGACAAAGTTGCAATTCGATGGTTCAGGGTCAAAAGAGTGTGTGGCAGATCAGGCGTTCAGTGATTTGTCCAAAACACTGCGGTCTTATTTGGGCGAAGATAAAATTGGCCTGATCTCGGACGCCTATGTGCTGGCCAAAAAGGCGCACGAGGGGCAATATCGTCGAAGTGGTGACCCCTATATTACCCATCCTGTCGCTGTGGCAAAAATTCTGGCTGATATGGGGATGGATTATCAAAGCATTATGGCAGCGATTTTGCATGATGTTATAGAAGACACTGAAGTCACTTACGAGACCCTTGCCAGTCACTTTGGCGAAACCGTTGCGGATCTGGTTGATGGTGTGAGCAAGTTAACGCAGATCGAATTTCGGACACGGGCCGAAGCCCAGGCCGAGAACTTCCAGAAAATGACTCTGGCTATGGCGAAAGATATCCGGGTCATCCTCGTCAAACTTGCCGACCGTCTTCACAATATGCGTACCCTGGGGCCTCTCAATTTTGAAAAGCGCAGCCGTATCGCGACAGAAACTCTCGATATTTATGCCCCCATTGCAAATCGTCTCGGTATTAATGCAATACGTGTCGAGCTTGAAGACCTGGGATTTTCAACCCTGCACCCGATGCGAGCCAAGTACATCAAAAAAGCGGTTGAAAAGCTTCGTGGCAATCATCGGGAAATTATTTCTGAAATACAAGCCAGCATTGAGAAGAAAATGCAGGAACGCGGCCTGAAGGGAGTCATTCTGGGCAGAGAAAAGCACCTGAACAGCATTTATCAAAAGATGAAAAGCAAGAATAAATCGTTCCATGAAGTGATGGACGTATATGCTTTCAGGGTTATTGCCGAGTCTGAAGACGACTGCTATCGAATCCTTGGAGCGGTGCACAGCTTGTATAAGCCACTGCCAGGCCGGTTCAAGGATTACATCGCCATGCCCAAGGCGAATGGCTATCAATCACTGCACACCACACTTTTTGGTATGCATGTCAATATCGAAATCCAGATTCGTACTTCGGACATGGAAGACCTTGCCAATAATGGCATTGCGTCTCACTGGATTTACAAGACCCATTCATCGGATGCTCTGTCGGCCAACCAGATGCGGGTGGATCGTTGGGTCAAAGGGCTGATGCAGATCAAGGAACATACGGGTGACTCGCTGGAGTTTATCGAACATGTTAAAACGGATCTGTTCAAAGACGAAGTGTATGTTTTTACGCCTAAAGGCAAGATAATGGAGTTGCCCGCCGGAGCGACAGCGGTAGATTTTGCCTATGCCATTCACACAGATGTTGGCAATTCCTGTGTGGCCTGCCGGGTAAACAAGAACCTTTATCCCTTGAGTTCACCACTGGCGAGTGGCCAAACCCTGGAAATTATCACTGCCCCGGGCGCTCGACCCGACCCGGCGTGGTTGGGGTTTGTTGTGACCGGTCGGGCGAAAAGCGGTATTCGCCACTTTTTGAAGCAACAAAAGCAAAGCGAGTCAGTAGAGTTGGGCGAAAAACTGTTGAAGCGGTCATTGAAGAGCTTTAACAAGAAGCTGTCGAAAATATCTGAAAAACAGCGTGCACGTGTAGCAAAACACAATCAGGCAAGCAGTTTTGAAGGGCTTTTGGCAGAAATAGGTCTTGGCAATCGTATGGCTTTTATTATCGCCCGGCAATTGGTTTCCGATGAGGCGAAATCTTCTGGTGGAGGTGCATTGGTTGATCAAAACTCCAGGGCACTGACCATCAAGGGTGCAGAGGGGCTGGTGTTGAATTTTGCAAAGTGTTGCAAACCAATCCCGGGAGACCCGATTGTCGGCTTGATGGACTCGGGTAAGGGAATGATTATCCATTTGGAAACCTGTGATCGAGTGGCGCGATCAGGTTCTCTGGAAGAGCAACTTATTTATTTGAAATGGGCAAAGGATATTGCCGATGAGTTTTCAGTCGCGTTGCGCGTGGAGCTGGAACGACAAAGAGGTATTATCGCCGATCTGGCCAACGCGGTCGCAATGGCAGATGGCAATATTGAAAAAATCAATGTGGAAGAGCAAAGTGCCAAATTGAGTGTTATCAGTTTGATTATTCATGTTCACGGGCGCAAGCACCTGGCTAAAGTGATGAAGCGTATACGAAGTATGCGGGCAGTTACCAATATAACGCGAGTGCGAAACTAGGAGGATTTCTTTATGTCAAACCGGTCAATCATTCAAACTGACCAGGCACCCAGGGCCATCGGAACCTACTCTCAAGCGGTGAAGGTCGGCGGTACCGTGTACCTTTCCGGTCAGATTCCTCTGGATCCGGAAACAATGGAACTGGTGCAGGGTGATATTGCCAGCCAGATTTCCCGGGTGTTTGATAACCTGAAAGCGGTTTGCGAAGCATCCGGTGGTGATTTGCAGAATATCGTCAAGTTAAACGTTTTTCTGACGGATCTGGGGAATTTCGCGACTGTTAATGAAATCATGGCCACGTATTTCCATGCGCCTTATCCCGCACGCGCAGCCATCGGGGTTGCTGCCTTGCCCAAGGGTTCTCAAGTTGAGATGGATGCAATTATGGCGCTTTAAATCGCCCTAACATTTCTGTGTAGCCTTCTTTGTAGGTGGGATAAACAAACCTGAAGCCGGTTGCCAGCAACCTCCGGTTACTACAGCGCTTGCTGCCTGGTCTTCTGCGGTTCTTTTTGTTCATTTCCTGCTCATAGTCAGGCCGATGCTTGTTCCTGATCAGCTCTGGCGATTTAAGCCGGGCAGCTAACCATTGTAAAATCGTATTTATCCGCACGGGTTCGCTGTCAGTGGCAAGGTAAATATCCTCGAGGTTCTTCCCATCCATCGCCAGTTGCATCAAATGACACAGGGCCCGAATGCAGTCAGACTCGTGAATGCGGTTGGTAAAGTGATTGGATGCAGATAACTCCGCGTTGCCGGTTGCGACCTGGTTGATCAATCGTGAACGGTTGCCGCCATAGATACCGGAAAACCGGACACAGGTTGTGGCCAGGCTACTGTCTGTCAAGAGGCTTTCAGCAGTTTTAAGATGCTGACCGGCAAAGGATTCAGGTTGTATCACAGAGTTTTCATCCACTTCACTCCCGTCATCCTGGTGATAAACACTTGTGCTGGATACAAAAAATACTCTTTTTGGGGTGATGCCCCTGTGATGCAATGCCATGACAAGGTTGTTGACCCCTTGCACAAAGGTAAGTCGGTACGCGTCTTCCGTGTATCGAGAAGGTGATACGCATACCAGAGCGTAGTCGATTTTTTCGGGCAAGGCATTTGACAGCGCATCCCGGTTTTGAATATCTGCCACTTTAATGACAGGTTCAACGGTGACAGGGTGAATATCTATACCCGAATTTTCATCTGCCATAGAAAGTGGAGAGCGTTTAATTACCGTCACCTCGTGATTGGCACAAAAATGCCTGGCGACAGGCATGCCGATTGCCCCGCCACCAATTATAAGGATATGATTACCTGCCATACGGATTACCTGACATCGAGAATTAAGGAACAGGGAATGACTCTGACAGAACTCAAATATATTGTCACCCTTGCGGAAGAAAAACATTTCGGCAAGGCGGCAGAGAAGTGCAATGTGAGTCAACCGACACTCAGTGTTGCTGTTAAAAAGCTGGAAGATGAGCTGGGCGTGGCTCTGTTCGAGCGAGGTAAAAATCAGATTTCGGTCACGGAAACCGGGCAGAAGGTGGTTGCGCAATCCTGCAAGGTGTTGCAGCAGGTAGAGGGTATACAGGATATCGTGTTGGCGGGTAAAGACCCCCTGGCGACTCCACTCAAATTGGGAGCAATCTATACCGTAGGGCCGTACCTGTTTCCTCATCTGGTTCCAGAGCTTCGTCGTGTTGCGAAAAAACTGTCTCTGTATGTGGAAGAAAACTATACTTCCGTGCTGAAAGACAGGCTCAAACAGGGAAAACTGGATGCGATTGTTGTTGCGTTGCCCTTCAGTGAGCCGGAGGTGTTGACCTTGCCCTTATACGACGAGCCTTTTGTTGTAATGCTCCCTTCAGGGCATCCACTGATCAATAACGAATCTTTGACTGCCGACGATTTGCTTTCGGATAATTTGCTGATGTTGGGGCCAGGGCATTGTTTCAGAGAGCAACTACTGGATTCATGTCCGCAGATTGAAAAGGCCCTGTCCTCAACTCGAACCGATGGAGCACACTGGCCTGTCAGTAATGGTAAGCCTGAATTGATAACGGAAGGAAGTTCGCTCGAAACGATTAAGCAAATGGTGGCTACCGGCTTTGGAATCAGTGTGTTGCCACTGTCTGCTGCCTCTCCTCCGACCGGGATGGGCGACCTTGTCGAGCTGCGCCCCTTCAGGCCGCCTGTTCCATACAGGACAGTTGCCATAGCGTGGCGAGTGACCTTCCCGAGAACCAAAGCGATCGATACACTCGTTTTGGCTGCCGGTCAATGTCGCGTTGTATAAGCAGGCCGACCATAAAAATCAAGCCACGTTTCGAGAGGGATAAGTGATCAGTTTGGAAGAAATAAATGTGGCCGATTTTGCCGGAGTCGGGCCTTCACTGTGCCGGATACTGGACAGACTGGGTATTCACAATGCTCTTGATCTTGTATTTCACTTGCCACATCGATACGAGGACCGAACGCGACTCTGGCCCATATCAGCAGCCCGCGCGGGAGACCTGGTGCAGATTCAGGGGCAAATAACTTCGAGTCAGGTGGTGTCGGGCAGGAAGCGCAGTCTTCAGGTTGTAGTTCAGGATGCGTCAGGCAGTCTTACCCTCAGGTTTTATTACTTCAATGCAAGGCAGACCAGGCAACTTGCTGCTGGCAATCAGCTCAGATGTTTCGGGGAAATAAGGCCGGGGCGAAGCGGGTTGGAAATATACCATCCTGAATATACCGTTCTGCAAGGTGAAGAGTGGCCTCCTTTGGGTGAATCTCTGACTCCCGTTTACTCTTTGACCGAGGGCATAAGTCAAAAGCGAATCAGGCAATTAACCGATGCTGCAGTGAAACTGCTCAGGCAGTATCCGCTAAAGGAATGGCTCCCCGGCCAAATCAGAGACCGATACGGGTTCCCTGAATTGAATACGGCTTTGGCGTTACTTCATCAGCCTTCATTGGATATGGATGTGTCTCAACTGGTGGAGCACCGGCATCCGGCTCAAACCCGGTTTATTTTCGAAGAACTGCTTGCTCATCACCTTGGCCTTATCCTGCTTCGCAAGAAAATACAGACGAACAGGGCGCATGTGGTTGACCAGGTGCACGAATCTCGTGTGAACGATTTACTGGCCAGTTTGCCGTTCAGATTAACCAGAGCCCAGCAGCGAGTGATCAATGAGATCAGGCTCGATATCTCCAAACCCTATCCGATGTTAAGGTTGGTGCAGGGGGACGTAGGTTCAGGAAAAACCATTGTTGCAGCAGTGGCAGCGCTGAATGTCATTGAACGCGGTTTTCAGGTGGCAATAATGGCTCCCACCGAGATTCTTGCCGAACAGCACCGAACGAATTTTTCTCAATGGTATGAACCCTTGGGAATCGGGGTTGCCTGGCTCTCCGGCAAAACCAGGGGGGCTGCACGCAAGGCGGTACTTGAAGGTATGGCGAAAGGCGAGGTGTCAATAGTTATCGGAACTCATGCCTTGTTTCAGGAAGGCGTATGTTTTAAACAACTGGCGCTGGTAGTGGTTGATGAACAGCACCGGTTTGGCGTACACCAGCGCCTGGCACTAAAAAACAAAAGCCTTGATGATAGCCGGGTGCCTCATCAATTGATTATGACTGCCACACCCATCCCGCGTACCCTGGCCATGAGCGCCTATGCGGATCTCGATACCTCGGTGATCGATGAGTTGCCACCAGGAAGAAAACAGGTGAGAACAGCAGTATTGAGCAACAACAAACGCAATGAAGTGATTTCCAGGGTCGAGGCTGTATGCAAGGAAGGGCGCCAGGCCTACTGGGTGTGCACATTGATCGATGAGTCCGAAGCCCTGCAATGCGAAGCCGCGGAGACAGTCTATGCAATGTTGCAGCAGGCGCTGCCAGAACTGGTTGTCGGTCTGGTGCATGGTCGATTGGCAGCGGATGAAAAAGCCCGGGCAATGAACGAGTTTAAAGAAGGCCGAACAGATTTGCTGGTGGCGACCACAGTGATTGAAGTGGGGGTTGATGTTCCCAATGCGTCTCTGATGATCATTGAAAACCCAGAGCGCCTGGGGTTGGCCCAACTCCATCAGCTCAGGGGCAGAGTGGGGCGAGGTGATCAGGATAGTTACTGTCTGCTGATGTACACGCCTCCGTTGTCTGACAACGGCAAGGCTCGACTGGGTGTGATGAGAGAAAGCGATAACGGTTTCGTTATCGCAGAAAAAGACCTGGAAATACGCGGGCCTGGTGAGGTTCTCGGTACCCGACAGACCGGGTTAATGCAGTTCAGAATGGCCGATTTGCAACGGGATAAGGCGTGGTTGGAGGCGGTAAGGCGGGAGGCTCAGGATTTCAACCAATACCCGGAGTCCATAAAGGGAATTATGGATCGTTGGGTAGGTGCCAACATGACATTTGCCGAAGTCTGATCGTGTTGTTACCTGTAATACGCACCAGGCTGTTATTCAGCCGACTTCCCCGATATATGCTCTTCAATGCGAATCAGGTCGTTGAGTTGTGCGGTTGTTGCCTGCTCCAGCCTGAAAGCAGCTCCCAATAACTCTCCCGATTCAGTATCTCGCATATGTATGAGCAAGCAGGGTAGTTGTTCTATCCTGATTTCCTCGTTATCAGCTTTGTAGCTAAAGCTGATGGTAAACTCTTTGCAATCAGGAAAAGGATGGATATTAAACAAGGCTATTCCATCATGGCTATAATTGATGGACTCCAATTCCAGTACTTGTTTACCGATTGTCAGCACGCATGATCCAAAGCCTTCAGAGCAGAGATAACGTGGCGATTTTCGCATATCATTATCGGTTGATGAATTCGTTTCTTTCACGAAAAGCCCTCAATTTTTCACACTCGGTTTTTTACACCCGGTTTTTCACACCCGGTCCTTCACAACAGTCAAAGACGGTTTGTTCGAACGGTTACCACCACATTTATAGCACACCCTTTTGTATTATCAAATTTGCCTTTCCTTGCCATGGGGTAGTTCACGGATTCACGGGCTGGTTCACGGATTAATGACAAACGAACCCGTCATTATGAAAAATACGTTTTATAAAATGTGGAAAGCTGATTATTTGCTACTATAATCAACCGGTAAGAGCACTTAACTAATTAGTGTATATGAATTATTAATTCAGGAATTGCCAATGTCTATACCTAACGCTGTCAACTCATTGCTTGCACGTTTTCGGCAGTCGAAGCACCCGGGGGAATCATCGGAACAGCTTGATACTGTCGTCGCCAAGATACCTGATTTGTTGCCAAAAACCATTATTTCCGTATTAATGCATGACGTTCTGGGGAAGGTGCAGGTGATATTGCCGGCCAATTGTTTGCTTGATGTGGACGCACTGAATAGTAAACTCGGCAGAGAGCTGCAAGCCATTTATGGCGATGATGATGCAAGCATTCGGGCAAGGCACAGGTTGGTGAGTTCGTCGGAGTCACGAGGCGACAAGGGTATTCCCTGTGTGGTTGATCGAATGGTCGGCCTGATGGATGAATTTTATCTGGATGTTGGGGATGGTGTAAACCTGGTCAAGATTTCCAAAAACTCACTGGATGCTTTTCTTGAGTATGCCAGGGAAGAAGACTTTGCTGTTCCTGTTGAAAAAATTTCCGCAAACTCCTGTAATCAGGAAAGTGATTTTGTCCAGATCAACCAGGCCATTAAGAAATTTACTTGTCTGAGGATAAAGCAACGTCTGGATGATACGCTTGAACTGCCTCCTTTGCCTGCTACAGCAAAAAAGATTATTCATCTCAGAGCCGATCCCGAGGCCGGGGTTAACGAACTGGCTGATGTGGTAGAGACAGATCCGCCGTTAGCTGCCCAGGTTGTCAGTTGGGCGTCATCCTCGTTTTATGCGGCTCCCGGAAAAATCAAATCGGTTCGTGATGCGATCATACGTGTGTTGGGGTTTGATTTGGTTATGAATCTTTCTATGGGGCTGGCGCTGGGTAAAACGCTACAAGATCCGAAGGATGGCCCGCGCGGACTTATAGATTATTGGCAGCAGTCGGTATGGGTGGCGACGGCATGCGGTGCGCTGGCGGGAGCTATTCCACGGGAAGAGCGACCGGAAGTCGGGCTTTCCTATTTGTCGGGCCTGCTTCACAATTTTGGCTACTTGATACTTGCTCATGTTTTTCCGCCACATTTTTCCCTGATTTGCCGCTATATTGAAGCAAATGAACATTTGGACAACGCTTACATAGAACACCATTTGCTGGGAATTACCCGCGAGCAGCTCGGTAGCAGGCTGATGCATGTCTGGGGTGTGCCAGATGAAGTCGTTGTTGCGTTACGTCATCAGAAAACACCGGCTTACAGAGGTATTCATTCCCGCTTGTCCGGACTGATATTCATCGCAAGAAACATGCTGACCGAGCGTGGAATTCCCTTGGGAGCGGCTCACCATATTCCTGATAGCCTTTATCAGCACCTTTGCCTGGATCCGGGTCGGGCAGCCGAGGTGATTGATGATCTGATTGGTTCAAAAGATGAAATTATGCAGATGGCCGGCATGATGGAAGGGAACAGGTAGCAATACGTTGCGGCGCTGGTGTGATGACAGCTTTCTTGCGTGGTGAATGCTGACTGCATGAGCCCGGCAGCTTTGAGGCTGGAAATGGTGAGCCGGTTATTCGTCTCCGCCTGGCGGCTTGCGAACCCTGGCTTGTTGTGTCAGTTCCTTGTGTCGGGTTTTATCCACAATGTCCAGTTTGTGGTGCATTGCGGTTTTTGCCAGCATATTTGCAGTGACCGGGGCGGTAATTAGTAAAAACAGTGTGATAAGCAGCTCATGCAGGCTCAGGTAGCCCTGTTGCCAGGTTGCGAGTATCATGGATGCAATGAGCAGGCAACTCATACCCAGAGTAGTGGCCTTGGTGGGAGCGTGCAGGCGAGTGTAAAAATCGGGCAACTTGACGAGGCCAAGGGAGCCGGTAAAAACAAAAGCGGCACCTGTCAAAAGAAATACCGACGCTAGCAATTCGATAAAAAAATCCATCATCGTTTCCTGAATCCCTATTCACTTGCAACCGGCAATTCACTTGCTATCAGTCAGTTTCACCGACCTGTCAAAAAACCGATTCCGTGATCCAAATTTTACTCTGCAAGATTTGCACAGAGTACAAGGTGTTCCTGCGGTAACTTACTCAATCAGATCGCCACGCAAAATGTATTTGCACATTGCTGCCGTGCTGACAAAACCCAGCATGGCGATTAACAGCGCCGCCTCAAAATACAGTGTGGTGCCTGAAGAAATTCCAAATAACAGGATGAGGGCAATACCGTTAATATACATGGTGTCGAGAGCAAGAATACGATCGGGTCTCCCTGGCCCTTTGAATAATCTTAACAGATTAAACAGTAATGAAACACAAACCAGTGCGGTGGCAATCAGTATTGCAATGTTCAGCATTGGAAAATCTCCATAAGAGGCCGCTCATAGCGCTGTTTGATGGTTGCGATAAGTTCATCTTCATTGGTTAAATGCAATACATGAACATATAACCACTTTTTGTCTTCAGATATCTCCGCACTAACTGTACCCGGGGTTAACGAGACGGTGCTGGCAAGTATGGTAATTGGAAATTCGTAATCAATATCAAGGGGCACAGCAACAAATGCCGGGCGCAGCTTTTTTGAGGGGCCCAAAACCCGCAATGCCACCTCAAAATTCGCACCAATGATGTCAACGATCACCCTGAGAACATAGCGGGTGGTATCTACGGGTTTGCGAAATCCGGGTTGTGGACTCTGCATTCCGGAAGTCAGCAATGGAATGGCGATGGCCAAAAATGCGGCCAGAACCAGATGCCCGGGTGCCACCGTATTGTTGAGTAAGAGCCAGACAGCAAACAGCAAAAGTGAATGCGCAGGCATGGGCAATAAACGACAACGAAACCCGGTTTGCATTATGGTCTCCCTCCTGATAGAAGAATATCGACTGACCGGCTTGAATCATGCAGCTGTGCTGCAGCGAGGTTGGTGTATTCAGTTACGGTTCCCCCAAATATAACCAGAAGCGGTGATGCTGCAAGAAGCAGTGCAATGGCTGTCAGCTTTAATTTGGGAAGGGGTTGAGTGCCGCTGCTCTCTCCGGTATTTCGCCAGAAAACAGTGCTGCCTGCACGAGATACTGCGATCAGGGTGAGTAACCCCGCCAGCAAGATAAAAGACCAGACCCAGGCAGTTTCGCTCGCACCCTGAGCGGCCTGCAGGATAAATATTTTACCAGTGAACCCGGATAGAGGAGGCATACCCACGACGGTAAGTGCTGCAATAAAAAACGCAATAGCGATTACGCTTTCATGCTTTACTTTTCGGGCTACAACAAAGCGATCTTCTGCCTGACCTCGTCGTCTGGCAATGAGGTCAGTAAGTAAAAAGAGTGCGCCTGTCACCAGGGTGGTATGTATCATGTAGTAAAGAGCTGCTGATGTGGCAGATTCCCTCTGCATGGCAATGGCCAGCAAAAGGGTTCCTATCGAAACAATGATCAGATTGGCAGTCATCAGCTTTAACCCCGGACTGGCCAAAACACCGATGGCTCCCATAGTCAGGGTTAATATGGCCAATGGCCATAACCAGGGAATCGCGATATTGGCAAGAGCACCGGCACCTTCACCAAAAATCCCGGTATGTACACGTAAAATACTGTAAATGCCGACTTTCGTCATAATGGCAAAAAGGGCGGCAACCGGCGCACTGGCTGCGGCATAGGTTCTGGGTAACCAGAAATGTAACGGCAGCATCGCGGCCTTCAATCCAAACACGACGAGCAGTAGCAGGCCTCCGGTTTTCGCCAAAGCTTGCTGGTGTTCGTCCAGCTGAACCACCTTGTCGGCCATGTCGGCCATATTCAGTGAGCCTGTGGTGCCGTACAGAATGCCAAGGGCAAACAGAAAAATGCTTGAACCGACCAGGTTGATTATGACGTAGTGCACATTGGCTTTGGTTTTCCGTTTGCCGCCACCATGTATGATAAGTGCGTAGGATGCGATGAGCAGCACTTCGAAAAAAACGAAAAGGTTAAATATATCGCCGGTTAAAAATGCACCATTTATTCCCATGATCTGAAATAAGAACAGTGGATGAAAATACATACCTCCGTTGTCGTCACCGGCGCAGGCATACAAAAGTGCACCCAGACCCAGCACCGCTGTCAGCAATACCATCATGGTTGACAGCCTGTCGGCAATCAGTGCGATACCAAAGGGTGGCTGCCAGTCTCCCAGGATATACATTTGGGTGCCTTGTTGTTGACAGGTTAGCAGCAACAAGGCAGAACAGATGACGAGAGCAAACATTACCGATACGGCAAAAACACGCCGGGTGGGTAGCGAATTACCAGGTATGGGAAGCAGCATCAACACTCCTGCGAGCATTGGCATTAGTATGGGAAGAATTGGCAGGTGTTGCATTAACGGTTTCCCTTTAACTGTTTTTCTTTTGTGAATCGGCAGGCTTCGTGATCCTGGCCGTGTCTTTACCATCTACATGGTCGTTTCCCTGATCGGCCCGTGAGCGCATGGCAAGGATGACCACGAATGCGGTCATGGCAAAGCCGATGACGATAGCCGTCAATACCAGAGCTTGAGGCAAGGGATCGCTGTAAGTGGTGGATTGCCCCAGTACCGGCGCACCGTCAAGTGTGAGGCGGCCGCTGGCGAAAAGAAACAGGTTGACCGCATAAGACAACAGGGTGAGGCCTATAACGACCGAAAATGTGCGACCTCTTAAAACGAGGAAGAGGCCACAGGTGGTTAGCACGCCAACACAGAGAGAGTACAGGGCTTCCATTATTCAGTCTCCTTGGTATCTCGTTCGCTGGTCGTCAATTTGCCCAGGTTGGCCAGAATCAGTATGACTGCACCTACTACAGTGAGGTAAACGCCCAGATCAAACAGCATGGCACTGGCCAGCTCGAACTCACCAATCCAGGGTAGATGAAAGTGATCGAACCAGCTGGTGAGAAACGGCCTGTCAAAAAGCCAGCTACCGAGACCGGTCATGGTTGCAATCAGTAATCCGCCAGCAATAAGCCATTGGTAATTTATGGTAATTCTGGGTTTGATCCAGAGGACGCCGTGAGCAATGTATTGCTGAATAATGGCGACAGCTGTAATCAGGCCGGCAATAAAGCCCCCACCGGGCAGGTTATGCCCTCGTAAAAAGATATATACCGATACCAGCAGGGCCAGTGGAAGCAGGCTCTGTGACACCATTTCAAGCATCATGGGGTGAGGGTCGTTACTCCAGCTTCGCCCCTTGTCATCCTTTATTGGAATATAAATACGCATTTTGGCGATCAATTTGAAAATGCCCAGGGCGGCAATTCCAAGCACGGTGATTTCTCCCAGTGTGTCAAACCCCCTGAAATCGACCAGAATCACATTGACCACATTGGTTCCACCACCTCCGGTTTTGCTGTTTGCCAGGAAGAAATCTGAAATGGTATCCAGAGGAGTGGTCAATATGGCGAAGCAAATGGTGCCGATGACGCTGCCAATCAGGCCTGAAATCAGCAAATCCAGACTCAGACGGCTCGGGCTGGATTCTTTCAGTGTGGTTTGCGGTAAAAAGAACAACGCCAACAGCAGCAGGATAATAGTAGCGATTTCGACAGAAAGCTGAGTCAATGCCAGATCGGGTGCCGAAAACCGGGCAAACACCAGCGACACAATTAATCCGACAACAGAAAGGAAAATCAGTGCTGAAAAGCGTTTTCGGTGCCAGACTACGGTTGCTATGGTACTCGACAGCATCAAAAACGCAGCCATAATGGCAATTCCGTCAACAGGCAACTGGGGGCGAATGCCGGCATTTTGTGCAAGGTCAAGCAGGGGCAAGGCAGCCATGATCAATGTGAATAACAACATCAGGAAGATGTATCGCTGCAGGGAGCCGTTTTCGAGAGTCTGAATAACTCGTTGAGCGGTTTTGACCGTTTTTTGAATGGCCCCTTCAAAAATATGTTTGGCATCAGGTTCCACAAACTGAGCCCGAAATTGAAACAGATGACGGCGGTTGTAGTAAATAATTACACCGCCAACCAATGCCATAATACTCATAAACAATGGAACATTGAAGCCGTGCCAGATAGCCAGATTGTAGTACGGAAGTCTGCCAGCAAGCACGGCGAGGGAAGCAATGTCTAACAGTTTTCCTACGACAAAGGCGGGGAATATTCCCACCAGCAAACAGATTGCAACCAGAACTTCCACCGGCACCTTCATGTAGCGGGGAGGTTCTTTGGGAGTTTTGGGAAGGTCTACCGGTTCCCCGTTAAAGAAAACATCGTGAATAAATCGTAACGAGTAAGCAACGGAGAACGCCGCTCCGACAGTGGCCAGGAGTGGAATCAGCCAGGACAGGGAGCCCAGTGTGCTCTGATTGAGCGTTTCGGCAAAAAACATTTCTTTGGACAGAAAACCGTTTAACAGGGGCACCCCGGCCATCGACAGAGCCGCGACAATGGCCAGCGTAGCCGTATACGGCATGTATTTCCAGAGACCATTGAGCTTGCGCATGTCTCTTGATCCGGACTCATGGTCGATGATGCCGGCTGCCATAAACAGCGATGCCTTGAAAGTGGCGTGGTTGATGATGTGGAATACGGCGGCGACGGCGGCGAGTTCCGAGTTCAAGCCCAACAAGAGTGTTATCAGGCCCAGATGACTGATGGTGGAATAGGCAAGAAGACCTTTGAGGTCGTGCTTGAACAGGGCGATATAGGCACCGAGAAGTAAAGTTGCCAGCCCGGTCAGACTGACCACCATAAACCACAGGTCAGTCCCGGACAGGACAGGATAAAAACGGGCCATCAGGAAAATACCGGCTTTTACCATGGTGGCAGAGTGCAGATACGCACTGACCGGTGTCGGGGCCGACATGGCGTGAGGCAGCCAGAAATGAAACGGAAACTGTGCCGATTTGGTGAATGCGCCGGCAAGTATCAACAACAGTGCAACCGGGTAGGCGGCGTGCGCCCGGATCAGGTCTCCATTGGCCAACACTGTATCGAGATTATAGCTTCCGACCATATTGCCGGTCAGCAATAGCCCGGCGAGCAGTGCCAGGCCTCCTGCTCCGGTTACAGTCAGGGCCATTCTTGCACCTTTTCTGGCGTCAGATTTATGAGACCAGAAACCGATCAGCAAGAATGAACTGATACCGGTCAGTTCCCAGAATATCCACAATTGGATCAGATTGTTGGAGATGACAATGCCTACCATCGCACTCATAAACAGAATCAGGTAGGAATAAAAGCGTCCCATGGAGTCTTTTGAGGAAAGGTAGTAACGGGCATAGAGAATGACTAGCAGGCCGATACCGAGAATTAACAATAAAAACAGTAACGAAAGCCCGTCCAGCCGGAACGAAATGTGCAGCCCCATAGCGGGTATCCACTCGATGGAGTGCCGAATAACTTGCCCGTTAAATACATCAATAGCAAAAACAAGCACCAGCAGGAGTGAGCAAAATGGGAGCAGGGCCGCAGACAAGGTGCAGATATTGCGCCCGAGACGTTCAGTAAACAGGGGAGGCAATGTACCAACAAGTGGCAGTAGTACAACCCATAGCAGGTTCATAAGGGGGGTGACTCCAGAGTAAACGGGATAAAACTGAAATAGAAACTGAAACAGTCGCTCTATGTTCGGTTTTTCTATTGTAAAAGCATGATAACGGGGTTACATGGTGAAATAAATAGATGCAAACGACTAATCACCACAGTTTTTATCAGAGTTTTTTCCCCTTTGCCGCGTCAGTCATTATAATGGCGCGTTATTTCAACAAATGTGCTTATTTCATGTTCAGTCAGCTTTCCGGATTGTCAACAGTAAAACAGACAACCAGAAAAACTATGCGGAGTAATTTTGTATGAGTTTTGAATCGTTAGGGTTATCAGAGCAGATTCTCGAGGCCGTCAGGGAACAGGGCTACGATACGCCGTCACCTATTCAGGCTCAGGCAATACCCCTGGTGTTACAGGGGCGGGATGTCATGGCATCCGCGCAAACCGGTACAGGCAAAACAGCGGGGTTCACCTTGCCCATACTGGAGTTGTTATCAAAAGGCCAGAAAGTGCGGGGGAATCAGGTGCGGGCCCTGGTGTTGACGCCAACCAGAGAACTGGCGGCACAGGTGGGTGAAAGTGTGGCCGTTTATGGTAAGCATCTGCCCATAAAATCTGCCGTTGTTTACGGGGGAGTGAAAATCAATCCCCAAATGATGACCCTGAGGCGCGGGGTAGATGTGCTTGTCGCAACGCCGGGTCGCTTACTGGATCTGTATCAGCAAAACTCGGTCAATTTCAAAAAGCTGGAAATCCTGGTGCTGGACGAAACCGACCGTATGCTGGATATGGGGTTTATCAGGGATATCCGCAAGATTCTGGCACTTATGCCTGCGAAAAGGCAAAACCTGATGTTTTCGGCGACATTCTCGGAAGACATCAGAGCCCTGGCCCGGAGTATTGTGCATAACCCGGCTGAAATATCCGTGACACCCAGGAACAGTACCACCGATCAGGTAGAGCAATGGATTTGCCCGGTGGACAAAAGCAAAAAGTCAGCCCTGTTATTCAAATTGATTCAGGAACACCAGTGGCCACAGGTGCTGGTATTCAGCCGAACCAAACACGGAGCCAATCGTTTGGCTCGTCAGTTGGTCGCAAAAGGTGTGAATGCCGCTGCAATACACGGCGACAAGAGTCAGGGTGCGAGAACCAGGGCGTTGGCCAATTTCAAAAGCGGTGAAGTGCGTGTTCTGGTGGCAACCGACATCGCTGCCCGCGGCCTGGACATAGACCGTCTGCCCAACGTGGTCAACTATGATCTGCCACAAACGCCGGAAGACTATGTGCACAGAATTGGCCGAACCGGCCGGGCCGGAGCAACAGGAGAAGCAGTCTCCTTTGTCTGTGTGGAAGAAATCAAACAGCTTTTTGATATTGAGCGTTTGATTAAACAGGTACTCACAAGAAAGGAAGTGGAAGGTTTTGAACCGGTCAATACACTTCCTGAATCCAGACTGGATTCTCGTGGCTCCCCCAATGCAGGTAATAAGTCCGGGAAGCCCAAAAAGCCAAAGAAACCAAAGAAACCGAAAGTTGAACATAAGGATGGGCAGCGTTCGGGAGAGCAGGCGAGAGGACATAAACCGCAAGGTCGTTCTCGTGACGGCACAGGCAGGGCAAGGCGCGTGTCGCAGCGTGCCTGATTGAATACTGGCACAGTCGGAAATCAATCATGCCTGTAAAGTGGAGTGGAGTGGAACAAGGGTAAATCGGTAAGCATATTTTTTGAAATTGTCAAATTATTTTACACCAAAAAAAATATTGGTAGAAAATATCACGGTATTTCAATAGGTTAAGTTTTGGCATGGTCGTTGCTGAATGTATGGCAGGTTGATTGAAATGTGTAAAAAGGAGTATGGCCATGAAACTGACTCGTATTTTCGCTGCCGTGGCTATTTTGTCTTCCCCTGCAGCTTTCGCAACTCCGGTCACCTTTTTTGATACCATCAGCGATGGTCAGGCCGGTTTTACCAGCACTGTTACCGGTGCTGGTGCAGTCACATCCAGTGTTACGCTCGCGGGTTTGACTTATGGTACATCCTGGGATTTGGGCGATTTTGTCATTTCCAATGCTGATGGAGGTTTTTCAAGCATAATCGGGCCCGCGTTCAGCGGTACCACTGGTGACATGATATCGATAGACCCTGCAGATAATCAGGGTGGCGGGCTCAGCTCTGACCCGGCTGACTACAAGGTATCCGGTGTTACCTTTACTTTCAATTCTGCAGTCAACGCAATTGGCTTTGAAGTTGGTGACTGGGGCACTTGCTGCACACCTTCCAGCCTTTACATGCAGTTTGATGGTGGTGCAATTCACCTGGTTGGTACTGCCAATGATTACAGTGATAATCCGGCCGTGGCTGCCGGACTTAATGATGACGGCATATTTGTTGGCGCTATCGATGATACCGGCTCATTCACCAGTGTCACGTTTTGGGGTGATGGTGTAGGTGAAGTCCTGACAGCAGGTGGAACAATAATGTGGTCCAACGTTGATATTAATTCTGTTGTGGTCGGCGTTCCAGAGCCAGCTTCTTTAAGTTTGTTGGGAATGGGGCTTGCCGGTCTGGCTGCTTCTCGTCGCCGTAAGAAGTCTGTTTAGGTTGTAGATTGGTAACTGCTCATCCTCCCGGTACAAGTCACCGAGGGCAGTCTGCACAGGAAGCGCCTTTGGTATGGATGTCAAAGGCGAGCCTGCAGGGACGTGTTCACTGGCGTCTTCCTGTGCAGACTGCCCTTGGTGGCGTCAGCAGATGCGTAGAAGAATGTTCGCCACCCGGTCAGTATCATTTTTCGTGGCCAGAGTGAAATTTCCTTCCATTGGTTTAATCCTTAACTGTAGCGGCCTGCAATTGTAATCCTCATAACCTGCAATTACCAACAGGCTCCCGCATAGGGAGTCAGCAGGCAATCAGGTCAATATCTGGCGTATCGCCATGTAAACTGGCTTGCGAACCTGTCAAAGAAATAGTGAGGCTGTGTTGAGTGGATAGTCCCTGGTGCTCATTGGTATCAAGGGTATCAAGCGTAATGTCAGCATTCAGCTCACCTGCAGATTCAGCCGGGGTATACCAGCCGTATTCGGCCTCAACGTTACCATCTACCTGATACTTGCCAGGAAATGCTCCTTCGCCTGCACCTGCAGAGAAAGCGAATATTTCATTTTCATGCTCACTCTTTAAGATAAGGTTATTGGCACCTTCATCTTTATCGACTTTCTCAAGCTTCAGGTATCCAGCCTGATCCGTAACCAGATGAAGGGTGTTATTTTTGATGTAGACATTATCAATATCCGCATCAAACAAGCTGTTTAACATTGGCCGGAATTCACCTGTTTCTTCCTGGCTTTCAAGGTCTATAGTGAGTACTCCGGTAGATGAATCATAGAGATAGGTACCATATTCGAATAAATCATTGGTCGCAGGCGTGAGGTATTTAACATGGAAGGCAAACTGCCCATTTTCGAACAGAGTCAGATTTACGTGCTTAAACTCTCCATTCTGACTCCATATTCCAACCGGCGATTCGTTGTTGCCAAGATCGGCAACTGTGCCGCCTAACGCGGTTAGCAAAGAGTCAATCATTTCCGTGGGGTGTTGTGACTGCGAATAGGCATCAAAGCGTTTGGAAACCTCTTCGGCAACCATGCTATCTGTCAGGTCAATGGTTTCGTTGAATTGAAGTTGATCAGTCAGATACCCGGCCGCCTGTGCTTTTTCTTCCAGTAACGCCTTATCTTCATTTTGGGCTCCATAATAAATATCAATCGCAATAGTATCTTTCGCACCGGGATCTTCATTAAGGCGATTCAGATAAAATTGCTTACCCGCTTCATCAGGTAGTCGGCCAAACAACCCTTGATATAATTCATTGATGAATTGGTCATTGTCCGATTGATGATAGCGATCCAGATACATTTGATTGGTATTGTATAAGTTAACAAATTCATTCATATCATCATTTGTTGCCATGTGGAAAATCTTTGTATATTCGGATTGCTCTGACGGAGTCGGTGGACGACCAAAATAGGCCAGATGAAAGGCATTAACAACCTGATAAGAATTTGGTTTCATGATTTACTTTTCCCTGTCTTGTGCGTGGCTATCCGGAGTAATCCGGGTTTACGTTCTTATTACTACCAATTTTTTCTGGTAGTAACAAGAGCATCATTTTTGTGATATGTGGTGATTAATTTAGAGCGTGTCGTCAAACTACCGGTAACCACTGTAATACTGATTTAAACTGGACAACCGCTAAACATAGTCTGGCGGTAAATCCCTCCAGGGAGCACCCGTACGAAAGATCCATTGTAACGCATTGATAAATAGTCGGTTATCGACTTCGGGTCGTCCAACTTTTCCGGATCTTCCGGGTAAATGAGGTTCTAATACAGCCCATTGTTCGTCTGTCAAATCGTGTCGGTGGTAGTCAGACATCACAGTTTCCTATTAATAGCCTGGTTGTCAAATTCCACCATAACTCCTGCTGTCAGGATAGCTTCGTCGGGAAATTAGACGACACGCTCTCGTTCAAGTGGACGGCTAGCGCCCCACCACTTAACCTGGCGTTACATACCTATATTGCAGTTGCATGGATACCGTGATTTCATTAATATGGTTTGATGATTACCTCTTTTGGCAGCAAGGTAACATCAGACCTGTTTCATGGCGTATCAAGTTCGTCATATTCGCAGTCTTCCCAATCAAATACATGAAGCTGCTCTTTACAAGTTAGATATTCTTAACGCTGCCCAAAACCTGGACGATCTTCGGTCGCCTCCGGGAAATAGACTTGAACCTTTAAAAGGCACTTTTAAGGGTTTTCACAGCATTCGAATTAATTCGCAA
>PDPE01000038.1 GCA_002747395.1 Pseudomonadota bacterium | reverse complement strand
ATCGATCAACGGCTTCGATTTGCGCCCGACCAGCAGCAGACTGATCCCCAACAAAATTGCGAAGAAGATGATTGACAGCATCTCTCCCTGGGCCATGGCGCTAACAGGGTTTGAGGGTACAATGTCGATAAGAACCTGTGACAGGGGAGGTGCGTCACGGCCGGTGAACTCAGCGGTTGATTGGGCGTTCATGCCTGTTCCGATACCAAGGACGGCAGCAATGCCCAGTGCCGAGGCGATGGCAATGGCGGTAGTCAACATATAGATCACAAACGCCTTGCCGCTGATTTTGCCGAGCAGCTTTACGTCACCGATCCCGCAAACTCCGCAAATCAGCGAAAACAGCACGAGTGGAACTACCAGCATCTTCAAGGCGTTGACAAACATCGTACCGACAATATTGAACAGGCCGTTGACCAGGTATATGTTGACCAGAGAGCCTTCGGCATTCAGGCCAGCCAGGTTGATGCCAACTCCCACGATTATTCCGAGAATCATTCCGAGCAAAACTTTCATTGTTAGACTCATGGGTTTTCCTCAAGTTATTATGAAGTGGTTTTGAGTGTAAAAAACAAAGTACATACCCGCTCTACTACATACTCGCTACTACATACCCGCTGCGAGACTGGTAGAACGCCTTGGATCAGCGCCACCGTACATGACTCCATCCCTGATCATAATTGACTGAATGGCACCCATCGAGCTTTTCAGTTTTGTGGTGTGCCCCATTTTTTCAAGTTTTTCAATGGTATCGGGGCTGATTCCCTCTTCAACTCTAATCTCGTCAGGCAACCACTGGTGATGAATGCGCGGTGCACTGACGGCACTCTTGATATTGAGCCCGTGGTCAACCACGTTCATAATCACCTGCAAGGTGGTGGTGATAATTCTGGAGCCACCGGGGCTGCCGGTAACAAGGAAGTTTTTTCCCTCTTTTTTGACAATGGTGGGCGACATGGAACTGAGCATACGCTTGTTCGGCTCAACCTTGTTCGCCTCTCCGCCAATCAGCCCGTAGGCATTGGGTACTCCCGGTTTGGCGGAAAAATCATCCATCTCGTTGTTGAGCAAAAATCCTGCTCCTTCTACCACAATGCCGGAACCGTAACTGAAGTTGATCGTATAGGTATTGGAAACCGCATTGCCCCATTTATCAACGACAGAAAAGTGTGTGGTCTCGTTGCTTTCATAGGGTGCAGGCTTACCGGGCGCAATCTCCCTGCTTGGCTTTGCCTTCAGTTCATCAATCCCGTTGCGCAGTGAGGCGGCGTAATTTTTGGAAGTGATACCCTTCAGTGGAACCTTCACAAAGTCGGAATCTCCGAGATAGTAAGAACGATCGGCATACGCCCGCTTCATGGCCTCTGCCATCAGATGAATGGTTTTGGCCGAATTATGTCCATATTCGCTGATGGGATAGCCTTCGAGGATATTCAGAATCTGCACCACATGCGCACCGCCCGAACTGGGAGGAGACATGGAGTAGATATCGTGGCCGCGATAGGTTCCGTGTACCGGAGTTCGTATTACCGGTTGATAGTTTTTCAGGTCTTCCATAGTGATAAGACCACCATGTTTTTTCATCTCTGCCACCAGCAATTCTGCGGTTTTTCCCTCGTAGAATTCTTTCGTGCCGTTTTTCGAGATGCGTTTCAGGGTTGCCGCCAGTTCGGGCTGGACAAAACGATCACCTGGCTCGTAGTAGCTGCCATCCGGCTTATAGAAAATCTTTTTGCTTGAAGCCCATTTTTTGAGCATTTTCTCCTTTTTCTTCAATCCGTTACTGAAACGGGGAGTGACGACGAATCCCTCTTCGGCAAGCCTGATGGCAGGCGCAATCGCCTCTTTCAGACTGATGGTGCCATATTTCTCCAGCGCGAGGGCAAGCCCTGCAACGGTTCCGGGAACACCGGCAGCCAAATGCGAATAACGGGAACGCTCGCTTACCGCCTCTCCCTTTTCGTCGAGAAACATATCACGAGTCGCCCTGGCCGGGGCTTTTTCCCGGTAGTCAATGGCCACCACCTCATCTTTTTTCTCTGATGAGATCAGCATAAAACCGCCACCTCCGATATTACCTGATCGAGGCTGGGTGGCAGCGAGAGAGAAGGCCGCCGTTACCGCTGCATCAACGGCGTTACCACCATTTTTCAGGACTTCAAGCGCCGATTCTGTCGCCAGAAAGTGGCTGGTGACCACCATCCCGTCCCTGCTTTGCACCGGCTCCATGCGCTGCCCTTCGATAATGGCGGCGGAATATGCTATCGGCACGAAACTCAGGGAACCAAGTAGAATTGAGAGTTGCAGGTATTTTTTCATAGGGCCCTCTTATATTTATGTTTATATGTCCACTCACGTCTCCAGGGGCAGTTTGCCCGGGAAGACACCGTGAATACGTCCCTGTCCCTGAGATGGATACCATGATTTACCACAGATAGCCAGAAAAATTTCTCCTCGCTCCCTTGTGGTCAAACCCGGAGACTGGCAGCACAGCGCAACCGGTCTATCTTTTCAGATAAATACCTATTATATTCGATAACATGAAAACAGTAGCGATCAGCATTCTCGGCACCACCATGGATCGGCGCGGCAAGGGCGACAAGGGCTGGTACAAATGGCGACCAACCATTTCAATGTGCCAGCAGGATGACCTGCTTATTGACCGTCTTGAATTGCTTTTTGATGATCATTTCGAAAAGCTGGCTCAACAGGTGACGGAGGATATCAGGCTCATCTCCCCCGAGACCGAGGTGGTTCACCATCAGGTCAACTTCAACGATCCCTGGGATTTTGAAACTGTCTACAGCACCCTGCTCGACTTTGCCCGCAGCTATCATTTCGAGCCGGACAGGGAAAAGTATCTCATCCACATCACCACGGGCACCCACGTTGCCCAGATTTGCCTGTATCTTCTGACCGAAGCAGGCTATCTGCCCGGTCTGTTATTGCAAACCGCCCCGTCCAGACGCGGTGACAGCCTGCCAGGGCAGTATCAGATTATTGACCTGGATTTATCCAGGTATGACCAGATCGCCTCGCGCTTTAAAAAAGAACACCAGGAAGGCACCACCTGGCTGAAGGGCGGCATTGAAACCGGTAACGCCGCCTTCAACAAAATGATCGTGCAGCTTGAGAAGGTATCCATCCGCTCCAGTGAACCCATTCTGATAACCGGCCCCACAGGGGCAGGCAAATCCCTGCTCGCCCGGCGAATCTATGAGCTCAGACAACAACGCGGCAAGCTGAATGGCCGCCTGGTTATCGTCAACTGTGCCACACTCCGGGGAGAAAATGCCATGTCCGCCCTGTTTGGCCATAAAAAAGGCGCTTTCACCGGCGCAGCGACTGACCGCCCCGGACTCTTGATGGAGGCCAACAACGGCCTGCTGTTTCTGGATGAAGTCGGTGAATTGGGCATGGATGAGCAGGCCATGCTGCTAAGAGCCATCGAGGACAAGCGCTTCATGCCCTTTGGGTCGGATCGGGAAGTCGGCAGCAACTTTCAACTGATCGCAGGCACCAACCGGGATCTTGCCCGACAGACTCGCGAAGGACGGTTTCGTGAAGACCTGCTGGCCCGGATCGATCTCTGGACTTACCAGCTTCCCTCACTGAAGGAGCGGATTGAAGACCTGGAACCCAATATCGACTTTGAACTGGAAACCTTCTCCGGCAAATCAGGCTATCTGGTGAGCTTTAACAAGGCAGCCAGAGAAAAGTACCTGGCTTTCAGCCGCTCGGCTCATGCCACCTGGTCAGCCAACTTCCGCGACCTCAACGCCAGCATTACCCGCATGGGCACTCTTGCCGACGGTGGCCGCATCACCCTTGCCGTGGTTGACGAGGAAATCAACCGGTTAAAACGAAAATGGCAGTCAGAACCCGACCTGACAACCAACATCAAAACGCTGATCGAGCAAGTGCCGGGGGCTGGCCGCATCGAACAGATTGATTACTACGACCAGTTGAAACTCGCCGGCCTGATCGAAGTCTGCCGGGCATCCGACTCGATGGCAGACGCGGGTCGAAAGCTGTTCAACGTCAGTCGAACAGCCAAAAAATCTACCAATGACTCCCATCGGGTAAAGCAGTTGCTGGCAAAATACGGCCTGCGGTTTGAGGATATCAAGGCTGCTTCGGGAAGCGGGTAGCTGAAACAGACAGCTGAAACAGATCGCTACCGCGCTCAGGCGCTATTTTCGGATACCTTCAATATACAAATAGATTTCAACATGAGTCGAGGCCGGGCCCAGGTTATAGTCCATGCCGTAGTCCGCCAGTTTCAATGTGGTTTTACCTTCAAACCCTGCCCGGTAGCCACCCCAGGGGTCTTTCCCCTCGGCAATTCTTTTTACCGGAAAGCTGATGGTTTTGGTTACGCCATGCAAGGTAAAATTCCCGGTTACTGTTGCGTTGTCGCTGTCGCTAACGGCAAAGCCTGTGCTTTTAAAAACGGCTTCAGGATATTTTTTCACATTGAGAAAATCAGCGCCCCGTAAATGTTTATCACGTTCCGCATGGTTCGAATCGATGCTGGCGGTTTCAATCACAACTTCAATTGTTGATTTTTCGGGTGCGTTTTTGTCATAGGAAAAAGCACCATCAAAGGTATTGAATCGACCCAGTAACCAGCTGTATCCAAGATGCTTGATTTTAAACTGAATAAAGGCATGAGCTCCTTTGGTATCAATTTTATAGTCAGCCGCCTGTGCTGAAACTGTCAACAAGGTGCTCAACGCAATAAGTGAAGCGGTGATCGCTGTCCGCAGTTGTTTTTTCATAAATCCCCCTCAGGATAGGTTTTGGTTATTAATCATTTTCAGGACGAATCATTTTTAACAGGGTTCCGTCTTTTTTTATCACCTGGTGTTGAATTGCTGCCAGAGCATGTAACGCCACCATACTAATCAATAACCAGGCCATTGCCCAATGAATATCTCCGGCGATATCCTCCTGGTTTTCAACGCTGATCGGCATTGCCGGAATTTCTATCAAGGAAAACACCTCGATCCCGCGTCCATCAGCGGTTGAAATCAAATAGCCGGTCAGCATCAGAAAGAGCATCAACAGGTATAATAAAACATGCACCAGATGAGCGGCTTTTTTTTCCAGCCGGCTGCCAGCCATCTCGGGATTGGCATTAAACCAGCGCCAGATCACCCGAACCATCCAGGCAAGCGCCATAACGACTCCCAGGCTTTTATGCAACTCTATCGCCCCCCTGTACCAGGAATCGTAATAGGTCAGCTCGACCATATACAGTCCCAGGCCAAACAGGAAAAACACGCCGATTGCCATAAGCCAATGCAAGATGATTGCAACCCAGCCGTAGCTTTTACTGTTATTCCCTAGCATATAACGGCTCATTTTTTGGCTCTTTTGTAATATTCATTGCTTTGCTCAAAGGTAACTACTTACCCCCCGGTATAAGCCTCCATGGGCAGTCTGCGCCGGAAGACGCTGTGAATACCTCCCTGTAAGCTCGACTTTGGCATCCATGCCAAAGACGCTTCCTGCGCAGACTGCCCATGGAGGCGCGAGTAGATACGCTCAAAGATCAAAATTGGTCGGCATCATTACCACATCACGGATCGTCATGCCTCGGGGCCGGGTCAGCATAAACATGGCGACTTTCGCCACCTCTTCCGCTTCAACAAGGCTGCCAGACTCTTTGGCTTCCTTGAGTTTTTGCTCCGGCCAGTCAGCAAGCAACGCAGTGATCACCGGCCCGGGTGAAATACCACCCACGCGGATTCCGTGCTTGTAAACCTGTCGTCGGACAGTCTGAACAAAACAGTCAATCGCCCATTTCGACGACGCGTAAACCGGCTCCCAGGGTGTTGGATAGTGAGCAGCCAGGGAACTGGTGACCAGTATATCGCCAGTGCCTCGTTCGATCATATGCGGCAACACATCACGCACATTCTTCATCACCACGTTGACATTCAGGTTAAGCATGCGGTCAATGGCATCGGTATCTGCCTCAACCAGGTCCCCACCCAGATACAGCCCGGCATTGGCATGAAAAATATCCAGATGACCGACTTCATCCAGAATGCGTGGCATCAGGGTTTTGCACTGCTCCGGATCAAGCAGGTCGATTGCAACAGGGATCAGCGAACCCTGGTGTTTTTGTTGCAATTTCTGCAGCGACTGTTCATCACGATCCACCACAACCACCCGCGCTCCGGCAGCGATCATCGCTTCGGCACAGGCAAGCCCGATACCCGATGCACCACCAGTCACCGCAGCAGTTTTTTGTTCCAGTTCTTTCGTCATGGCATTTCCATTTATTATCAAGGTTGTAATTGGCAGACTAGCGATTATCGAGATAGGCATCCAGCGTGGCTGCCACGCCATCTGCATAAATCCTGTTTAACCATTTTTCAAAAGCATCAGCAAAACGGGGTTTATCGGCAAGCTCACCATAACAGTTGCGCATATCCAGCCAGCTTCGGGGATTTTGTTTCGCTGATCTGGCGGCTTGCTGAAGGCTGTCCCAAAACGGATCATTGGGTTCAATGACCGTTCCATCTTCGCGTGTGCCCAGGCAATAACGTGCCCGGCATGCTGATACCAGTGCCAGCCCTTCAACGGGGGTTCCCGCCTCCAGCCCCTGCAAAATCGAGGGGATAATAAAGCCCGGATGACGACTCGATCCATCAAACGCAACCCGGCGGGTAGTATCGACAATCAGCGGGTTGGAGAATCGCTTTTCTATCAGCCTGACATATTCTTCGGGGGTAAAACCCGGCACCGGTTTCACATGAGGCTGGATTTCCTCCTGTTCAACCTTGCGATACAGTGCAAGAATGGCGGGATGCAACATGGTTTCCGCGATAGTTTTTATCCCCAGTAAATCTCCAACACCGGCGACGATCTGGTGACCACCATTGAGTATGCGGATTTTCATCACTTCAAAGTCATGGACATTATCCGTAAAGATGGCTCCGACCTTTTCCCACTCAGGTCGCCCACGGCAAAAATCGTCTTCAATCACCCATTGCCGGAATTTTTCATGGGTCACGGGTACCCGGTCATCAATGCCAAACTGTTTGACCAGTTCCAGCTCTTTCGGGCCGGTTGCCGGAACAATGCAATCCACCATTGAATTGGGAAAGCTGCAGTTGCTATCTATCCAGTCAGCCAGTTCAGGGTCGGACAGCCTGGCCAGCGACACAACCGTTTTCCGTAATCTATCGCCATTGCCCTGCAAATTATCGCAACTCAGGCCGGTAAACGGCCCAATACCTCTGGCCCGCCTGATTTTCAATGCCGCAACGATAGCCCCGAACGCAGTACAGGGAGCCTCGGCATTGTTCACATCATGCTGAATATCCGGGTGACTCGAATCAAAGCCTCTGTTTGCCGGGTCAATATAATAGCCACCTTCAGTCACGGTCAGGGAAACAATACGGGTTTCCGGTTTCGCCATTTGCCGAATCAACGAGGCATTACCCTGTTCGACCGGAATATAGTCGATGATGGAGCCTGTCACCTCTGCCGACCTGCCTTCCGGATCAAGCTCGATGAGTGTGGTCAGGCAATCCTGGGCCAATAACTTTGACCGCATGATGGCGTCGTTCGGTCGAACACCGGCACCAATAATGGCCCAGTCAGAGTTCAGGCCCTGTTGTAACAGGCGGTGCAGATACCAGGCCTGATGCGCCCGATGGAAATTTCCCATACCGATATGTACGATCCCCGGTGTCAACCGGTTTCGGTCATAAGCCGGGCCGGGCACATTCTTCGGCAAGTGCTGCAAACTGTCATTCGTCAGTTTTATAGTCATACCATAACCCTGTAGCCGTAACAAAACCCCACAGCCATTTCACTCACCGATTCTCAAGCCGTTCTCATCGAAACGATGAAGCTTCCCCTTGTCAGGTGTCAGAAAAACCGGGTCACCATGCCTGAGTCCTACCTCTCCATCGCAACGCACAGTGATGGGCTTTTCCGAAAGTTGCCGGGATTCCACATGAAAAAAGGTATCCGAGCCCAGATGCTCGGCAAGCCCGACCGTTCCCCGCCAAAGACCTTCCGTACCGGAAATGGACAGATTTTCCGGGCGGATGCCCAGTGTCACTGCACCATATTTTGCTGCCGCTTCGCCCTTGAGCAGGTTCATTTTGGGGCTGCCAATAAACCCGGCCACAAAGGTATTTCGGGGCCGGTTATACAACTCCAGTGGCGTACCAACCTGTTCGATCACTCCGTTGTGCAGTACTACTATCCTGTCTGCCATCGTCATCGCTTCAACCTGGTCATGGGTCACATAGACCATGGTCGTGTTAAGCTGGCGATGCAGCTCTGTGATTTCCACTCGCATATTGACCCGCAACGCGGCATCCAGATTGGAGAGAGGCTCATCAAAAAGAAATGCCTTGGGTTCACGTACGATAGCGCGTCCAATCGCTACCCGCTGGCGCTGCCCTCCGGACAGCTGGCCGGGCTTTCGATCCAGATAGTCACCAAGGTTCAGGACATTGACCGCATATTCCACCTTCTTTTCAATTTCAGCTTTTTTCAGCCCCGCCATTCTTAGCGGAAATGAAATATTCCTGCGTACTGACATATGCGGATACAGGGCATAGGACTGAAAGACCATGGCAAGGCCCCTTTTTGCAGGCTGACTGGCCGACACATTACTGCCATCAATATAAATTTCACCCCCGGTCAGGTCTTCCAGGCCCGCAATCATGCGCAACAGGGTCGATTTTCCGCAACCTGAAGGGCCAACAAACACCACAAACTCCCCTTCATTGATATCCAGATCCAGCGGCGGAATGACCTCGACAGAACCAAATACCTTATTCACTTTTTTTAGCTGAATGCTTCCCATGATTCTTTCCTATTTAACCGCGCCGAAGGTCAGGCCGCGAACAAGTTGTTTTTGACTGAACCAGCCCATGATCAGGATGGGTGCTATTGCCATGGTCGAAGCCGCAGACAACTTCGCGTAAAACAGCCCTTCCGGGCTGGAGTAGCTGGCAATAAATGCTGTCAGGGGTGCTGCACTGGCAGCCGACAGGTTTAACGTCCAGAAAGCTTCATTCCAGGCCAGAATGACATTCAATAACAGGGTTGAAGCGATGCCCGGCACGGCCATCGGAGTCAATACATAAATGATTTCATTCCACAGAGTGGCACCATCCATCCGGGCCGCTTCCAGAATTTCACCGGGAATTTCCTTAAAGTAGGTGTACATCATCCAGATGATAATGGGCAAGTTGATCAGGGTCAGCACAATAATCAGGCCGGTCCGCGTATCCAGCAGGCCGGTATCACGAAAAATCAGATAAATCGGAATCAACACCCCGACCGGTGGCAGCATTTTTGTGGATAACATCCACATAAGCACATTTTTGGTGTGGCGAGTGGGTGAAAAAGCCATTGCCCATGCAGCAGGAATGGCGATAATCAGGCCCACCAGGGTTGAGCCGAATGAAATAATAATGGAGTTCTTAAAATGCAGGAAGTAATCGGAGCGCTGCTGAACCTCCCGGTAGTTTTCCAGTGTCCACTCAAATCCGAGCCACAAAGGTGGTGACGCCACGGCATCGGCCTCACTCTTGAAACTGGTCAGAATTGTCCACAATATCGGGAAGAAAATCAGTAGTCCTATCAACCAGGCCAGAACAGTGACAAGCAGCTTGTTACGTTGTCGAGCCAGTGTAGACATGGTCAGGCCTCCAGGTTTTTACCGATCATGCGCATCAGGAAGACAGCAACAATATTGGCCAGCACGACAGCAACGATACCGCCTGCCGAACCACCTCCCACATCGAACTGCAACAGGGATTGAGCATACACCAGATAGGTAATATTGGTTGAAGCGGTTCCGGGGCCACCATTTGTCGTGACCAGAATTTCTGCAAAGATGGATAACAAAAAGATGGTCTGAATCAACACCACCACCGTTATGGCACGGGACATATGCGGAAGAATAATGTAAACAAACCGACTGAATGCCGAAGCACCATCCATTTTGGAGGCTTCCAGCTGCTCTCCGTCCAGTGACTGTAACGCGGTAAGCAAAATAAGCGTTGAAAATGGCAGCCAGGCCCAGGCAACAATCACTATGATCGAAAGCAAAGGTGCATGTGCAAGAAAATCAAAGGGCTCCAGGCCTGACAGTTGCGCAAAATAGGCAAACAGGCCGTTTTCCGGGTGCATAAACATATTCTTCCATACCAGCGCAGACACAGTTGGCATAACGAAGAAAGGAGCAATCACCAGCACCCGGACAATGCCCTGCCCCCACATCGGCTGATCCAGCAATAACGCAAGCCCCACACCGCCAACAATGGTGATCAAAAGAACTCCGGCCACCAATAGCAAGGTATTAAACAAGGCATCAAAAAAGGCAGGATCGGTAAGGAAGAACTCATAGTTCATCAAACCGATCCATTGTTCCATTCCCGGTGACAGCAGATTGTAGTCGAGGAATGAAAAATAAATCGTCAGGGACAGCGGAATAATCATCCATCCCAGCAGCAGAATGACAGAAGGCGATACCATGAAGCGAGCCGCAACACGTGAATGCTCAGTGGCCATTGCACTCCTCCCGGTGGAACAGTTTTCAGTTTGATGGCGTTTTAAACGGGTCAGACGGAAATGCCTGACCCGTTGATTTGCTATCTGGCAGATTTGGCTGTCAGTCATTTGGCTATCAGTAATAGCGTGCCTTTCGCATCGCGCGATCGGTCAGGGTCTGGGCCTTTTTCAATGCCTCATCCACAGACTGATTGCCCGCCAGTGCTGCAGCAAACTGCTGGCCAACGGCTGTTGCAATGCCCTGAAATTCGGGAATCGCAACAAACTGAATACCGATATAGGGCACCTTGTCCACCGAAGGGTCGGTGGGATCGGCAGAGTTGATGCTTGCCAGGGTCATTTCAGCAAAAGAGACTTTCTGATATTCCGGATTGGCATAGAGTGATTTACGTGTACCGGGAGGAACATTCGCCCAACCTTCTTTGGACGCAACCAGTGCAAGATAGTCTTTGGAAGTCGCCCAGGCGATAAACTTCTTCGCACTTTCCGCTTTTTGAGTTCCGGCTGGAACGGCAAGACTCCAGGCCCACAGCCAGTTTCCACGCTTGCCCTTTCCGGTATCCGGGGCGAGCGCAAAACCTACCTGATCGTAGTATTTGCTTTCTTTCGGGTTGGTGACGAAAGAGGCAGCAACGGTAGCATCAATCCACATACCACACTTGCCCTGCTGGAACAGAGCCAGGTTTTCGTTAAAGCCGTTTGATGAAGCACCTTTAGGACCGGCATCATTCATCAAATCAATATAAAAGCTCAGGGTCTCTTTCCATTCAGGGCTGTCAAATTGTGGTTTCCAGTTCATATCGAACCATTTTGCACCAAACGAATTGGAAGTTGCCGTCAGGAATGCCATATTCTCACCCCAACCGGCCTTACCCCGCAAACAGATGCCATAAACACCGCTATTTTTGTCGGTTATGGCTCGCGCTGCTTTGGCAATAAACTTCCAGGTAGGTGCTTTCGGCATGGTCAGACCGGCTTTTTTCATCAGATCCTTACGGTACATCACCATGGAGCTTTCCCCATAGAATGGCGCCGCATACAGATTCCCGTCTACCGTCAGACCGCTACGAATCGCAGGCAGGATATCATCGACATCATAGGAAGCAGGCAGATCATTCAATGACAGTAACCAGCCTTTTTTACCCCAAATCGGCACTTCATAAGTACCTATGGTCATAATGTCGTACTGACCACCTTTGGTTGCAATATCCGTGGTGACTCGCTGGCGCAGGACATTTTCTTCCAGCGTCACCCACTTCAGGTCAATATCGGGATTTTTGGAAGTGAAATCATCCGTCAGTTTCTGCATACGCACCATATCACCATTGTTAACGGTAGCAATGGTCAGTGTTTCCGCATTCAGGGATGGAGCCAGCGTCGCGCCTACAGCAGTCGTCAGAATAACGCCGGCCAGTTTTTGAAGTCGTTTTTTTATCATCTTTGCTTTCCTCATGGTTACACCAGTTTGTTTTAATAATTCAGGTATATCGGCTTGCTGAGAAACTGCTAATGCTGCAACGAAGTATATGAAGCATTTAATGCCTAATCAACCAGAAACAAATTGACAGCGAACACAATATGGTTCGGATCATTCGGTTGCATTTGCTCTTCTGTCCGTAAAAACCATCCTGGATAGCAGCCTGGCGGCGTGCATTTCGGGTCCATCAAGCGTATCCTGATGCCCTGACCATTTCCTTCTCTCTTTGTAGCCAACAGACAAAACCATTGTTGCCAACAAACAAGAACACACTATCAACGGAATGCCACTTTGAAACTGCCCAGGTTATTTTATCGACATAAATCCCTTGTCACACCGTTTTTGTCAGCATGTATACTTGCCACATTGTGCTTGTCGGCCAAGGCGTCCGCAAACCCGGAGCGCCCCCTGCACCACACGGATGACGGTTTCAAGAATCCGTACCTTGATGTTGACAAACCTTCGTCATGGGAGTTTGTCAAAGCCTGGCTTACCGGTGATATGGATTTCCCCGATGTTCCGGAAAATTACCACCAGCGCTGGCAAAAAGCAGACAAGGCACTGTTACACAGGCCGGCCATCACACCACGCGCCACCCTGTTGGGGCATTCCACTGTGCTGTTGCAATACGGTTCACACACGATTCTCACCGACCCTGTTTTTTCCGAACGGGCATCACCGGTATCCTTTGCCGGCCCCAAACGTTATACACCGGTAGCACTGGCACGGGCTGACTTGCCGGAAATAGATATCGTTGTGATTTCACACAACCATTATGACCACCTGGATGCGGATACAGTAGAGCAACTGGGCAACAAACCCTTGTGGATTGTTCCGCTGGGAATCAAGGCATGGCTCGCCGACCAGGACATAGACAATGCCGTCGAGCTGGATTGGTGGCAGTCTCATCAGGTCGGCGAACTCAGGATTATGGCAACCCCCTCCCAGCACTGGTCAAGGCGAGGCCTGCTGGACGCCAACACCACTCTTTGGGCTTCCTGGGCGTTTATCTGGCCGGAATTTACCGCCTGGTTTGGCGGCGATACCGGTTACAATGAGGTGCAGTTTAAGGAAATTGGCGAAAAGCTGGGCAGCGTAGACCTGGCCATGATTCCCATCGGGGCCTATGAGCCACGCTGGTTTATGAGGAACCAGCATGTCAACCCTGAAGAATCGGTGCGTATTTTTAACGATATCAACGCCCGGCAGGCTTTTGGTATTCACTGGAATACCTTTGTGCTGACCACAGAGCCGGTATCGCAACCGCCAATCAGGCTAAAGCAGGCCCTGGATCAGCAAGGAATTGATCACACCCGCTTTAGAGCCATTAACATCGGTGCGACATGGCAACCCGGTGATTAGCCGCTAGCAACGAAAGCCTGTCGCCTCCTTGCGCTTCTGACACTCTTTGTAAATGCCCTTGCACCGTTGCGCCCCGGCTCCGGTGTGACCACCCCGCCTGCATTCTCGATGAGCATCCTGAAGTTCATAATTACTAAGCCCCGAGAATGTTGAATTGCCATCACATGCGCTCACAGTGACCAGCACTATTGCCAGTAACATTTGTTTCATACAGTTTTTCCAAATGAATAATGCCGTTACATTCCAATGGCCAGTTTAGCTTCTGATGTTCAGCTCATGCAAGTAATCGAGTAATAAAGCCGGACACCAACCGTGACAGCATAGTAGAGGACGAGTGACTTTTATCGGACTGGTATCGCTATTTTCTGACAAGGCCACCAAACTCTGTCTGTTACCGCCCTGTTTTTGGCAAATTAGACCATACACCTCCCTGGCATTCAGGGTCATACTGAAAACGTATCAATCACCATTCACGTTGGCAGTGACCAAACCAACGACCAAATCAACAATGAAAATCATTAGACAATGGGGTATTTATGTCCAGGCTGGTTAATCAGATTGACCTCGACTTTCTTCTTTATGATGTACTCAATGCAGAACAGCTGACAAAGTGCAACTATTACAACGACCATGATCGAAGCACCTTTGACAGTATTCTGAATACATCAAGGCAAATTGCCGAAGCACACTTCCTGCCGCACAATGCCAAAGCAGATGCCAATGAACCTCAATTTAAAGATGGATCTGTATCGACCATTCCCGAAGTGAAAGAGGCATGGAAGCACTACGCTGATTCCGGCCTGCTAAGTGCACGACACAGTTATGATGATGGTGGCATGCAGCTCCCGGCACTGATTCATTCTGCCTGTAGTGCCTATTTTGTTTCTGCAAATCCATCCACAACCGGCTACTCCTTTTTGACTTCGGCGGCGGCAAACCTGATCCATGCGTTCGCCAGTGAGGAAATCAAAACCCGCTTTTTACCGCCCATGTTTGACGGCAGGTTTGCCGGCACAATGGCACTGACCGAACCGGATACAGGTTCGAGTCTGGGCGACCTGGTCACACGGGCAACCTCGTCCGGCAATGGCTCGTACAGGATAAAAGGGCAAAAAATGTTTATCTCCGGCGGAGATCAGGACATTACAGAAAACATCGTGCATCTGGTGCTGGCCAGAATTGAAGGTGCTCCGGCCGGGGTAAAAGGGATATCCCTGTTTTTGGTACCCAAGTTTCTGGTTAACCAGGATGGTTCGCCCGGCGAACGGAACGATGTTCAGCTCGCCGGCCTGCTGCATAAAATGGGCTATCGGGGCACTACCTCCACGGTACTTAACTTCGGTGAACAGGATGACTGCACCGGGTATCTGATTGGCGAGGAAAACAAGGGTCTGGGGTACATGTTCACAATGATGAATGAGGCCAGAATAGGAGTAGGAATGGGAGGTGCCATGATTGGCTATCGTGGTTATCTGGAATCCCTCGATTATGCCAGAACCCGTCCACAGGGGCGCCTCCCCCGGGAAAAAAATCCGCAAAGCAAGCCGGTCAACATCATAGAACACGCGGATGTAAAGCGAATGTTACTTGCGCAAAAATCCTATGTCGAAGGGTCACTGGCGTTGTGCCTGTTTGCCTCGCGCCTGGTGGACGAACAGGAAGCAGAAGGTAATCAGGACAGTGCGTTATTGCTTGACCTGCTCACCCCTGTTGTCAAGTCCTTCCCCTCCTGGTACGGCCCTCGCGCCAATGACCTGGCGATTCAGGTATTGGGTGGAGCCGGCTATATACGGGAGTACCCGGTGGAACAGTGCTACCGCGACAACCGGTTAAACCCCATTCACGAAGGAACTCATGGTATACAATCGCTGGATCTGTTGGGCAGAAAGTTGTGGATGCACGGTGGCAAGGCCCAAAAACTGTTGCTTGAACGGGTCAACCGCACCCTTCAGGTCGCAGATCAACATGCTGAACTTCAACCCCTGACCACTCTTTTTAACGAGCATCTTGCGCTGTTCAGCCAGACTGTATTGAAGCTTGGGGCAACCCTGCAGGGTGGAGAAATTGAACTGGCACTCGCTAACAGCGCTGTATTTCTGGACATGATGGGAAGACTGGTCGTTGCCTGGCTATGGCTGGAGATGGCAGAAAAAGCATTGGCGAAAATGGCAGGACAAACCGCCGATGGCTCTTTATCGGAAGAAGAATTGTGTTTTCTTCAGGGAAAAGTGCAAACTGCAACCTATTTTCTGAAATGGGAACTGCCGGAAATCAGGCACCAGGCAGCACTTTTGCAAGGTCTGGATCGAACCTGCATGGACATGGACAATCTCTGGTTCTAGTGTCCCTCTCTTTCTGTACCTCTCTGATTCTGTTGTATCAGCTCACACCCGCGGAGGCGTGAGCTGATATCTTTCGGTTCACCTTTTTATCCTGTCAGACTTTCCCTGTCCGTTTACGCATCACAGCAGTATACCGCCGAACTCGACAAAGAAGGGGGCAAACACCAGGCTGAGAATCGCCGACAGCTTGATCAGGATATTCAGTGAAGGCCCTGAGGTATCTTTCAATGGATCACCCACTGTATCACCCACGACTGCGGACTTGTGTACGTCAGACCCCTTGCCACCAAAGTTACCGGCTTCGATATATTTTTTGGCATTATCCCATGCACCACCACTGTTTGAGGAGGAAATGGCAAGCACACCACCTGTCACCAGAGAACCGGCAAGGACACCCGCAACCGCTTCAACACCGAACAACAGACCGGTTACCAAAGGTGTACCCATAATCAGCACGCCGGGAGCAATCATTTCTTTCAGGGCAGCCCTGGTTGAAATCGCCACACACTGGGCGTAATCCGGTGTCCCTGTGCCTTCCATCAAACCTGGAATTTCATGGAACTGACGACGCACTTCTTCGATCATTTCAAATGCCGCGTCCCCCACAGAGCGCATGGTCATGGCTACAAACAGGAATGGCAGAACCGCTCCGACAAACACACTGGTGTACACTTTCGGATCCAGCAAGCTCATGGTGATCGGTGCACCCTGCAGGTTGGAAGCCGCCGTAATAAAGGCAGCAAACAATGCCAGCGAAGTCAGAATGGCAGCACCAATGGCAAAACCCTTACCGATTGCCGCTGTGGTATTTCCGGCAGAGTCCAAAACGTCCGTACGTTCGCGCACTTCACTTTCCAGGCCTACCATCTCTGCGATACCACCCGCATTATCAGCAACCGGGCCATAGGCATCGATCATTAACGCAACAACCAGGGTACCCAACATGCCAAGCGAGGCGATGGCAACACCGTACATGCCGGCAAGCTCCCAGGAAATAAAAATACTTGCCGCAATACAAAGGTAAGGCAGAACGGTACTCTTGTAACCCAGTGAGAGACCAAAAATAATATTGGTCGCGACACCGGTTTCACAGGATTCTGCGACTTCCTGCACAGGCTTGTATTTATCAGAAGTATAGTAGTCAGTGAGAAGCCCGACTGCCAGACCGGCCACCAGCCCTGCCAGGAAGCATCCGTAAACACCCATACTGCTGTACTGATCACCGTTTAATACAAAGTTTTCAGGTATCAGCGCCATGGTAACGAAAAACATGACCACGGCCATAATCGCACTGGAAACAATCAGCAACTTGCGCAGGGCGGGTGCCACTTCATCTTCCGATTTCACGCTGATCAGGTACTTGGTCAGCAGGCTGACAGGAATACCCACAGCAGTGATCAGAATAGGATAGAGCAAGGCATTCGGATCAGCCGCAAATACCACCGCACTGATTACCATCGCCGCACAGGTGGATTCTGCGCAAGAACCAAAGAGGTCAGCCCCCATACCGGCAACATCGCCCACATTATCACCAACGTTATCTGCAATTACTGCCGGGTTACGAGGGTCATCTTCGGGAATTCCCTTCTCTACCTTGCCGACCAGATCCGCACCAACATCAGCGGCCTTGGTGAAGATGCCGCCACCCACACGGGCAAACAGGGCAATAGTTGAGCCACCAAGACCAAAACCGGCGATTACTTCCATAAGTATGTGATTATTTCCGGGGCCGAGATCAGAGAGCAGAAAACTCATCACTCCATAGATAACGACCAGGCCCAGTGAAGCCAGCCCGACCAGAGCGAACCCCATCACCGCACCGGAATTGATGGCCATATCAAAGGCACTGGCAATACCACTTCTGGCCGCAACCGTTGTACGCGCATTACCCTGGGTGGCAACCTTCATGCCTATGTACCCGGAGGCGATGGAAATGGCACCGCCAAACAGGAAGGCAATGGCGGTATAGATACCTTCAGTGATACCCGGTGTATGGGTGTCGTCAATCAGCAGGGCAATAATTGCGGCAAACACCACCATAAAAATGGTCAGGAACTTGTACTCCTGCTTGAGAAATGCCATTGCACCGTCTGCGATTGCACCATGAATAAATTTCAGGCGCTTGCTGTCTTTTTCATTCAACCCCTCTGCTATCGGCACACTGGTCACCTTCTTCATGTAGAAGAACGCTACGCCCAGACCCAGTAGTGATAATAGTATGGAGACTATCATTGTGAACCCTGACATCTATATTTCTCTCCCCTTCAGGTTAATAATAAATATGCTGATTATTTTACTTTCCGTTGCTTGCAGGTTGAAAACGTGAGCCACGCTGTTTTCACTACCCAAGGATACACACAAAAGCGCATAAAAACATATATTCTTACTACTATTATTCTTACTACTATTTCTTGCCACCCTGCTAACGGCATTTGACAATTTAATGCCGGCATATCACTCAAACCTCCGGCTTGAAAGCGCACCCCTGTATTACCGGAGCAACGAAGCGAATTATCCCGGGATGATGATAGGCTTGATAATCCTGAAAATGAAAGCCCTGATCCAGAAAAAGCTGGCCGGTATCGCGATTCAGATTGCAGCCGCAGCTTATTTTCTTCCAGAAAGGGTTCAGGCGCTCTTGCAGCCTTGCGATCTTCAGGGCACTGTGTCTGCCTTCCCCCATACCTTCCGTCATGGCCGAAACATGCTCAAGGAAAAACAGTTTCCCTCCAGGCTTCAGCACCCGGTAGACCTCCCTGGCAGCCGCTTCCGGATCCGGTATTGTACAAAAAACCAGAAAAGCAACCACCGCATCAAAACTCTCATCCGGATAGGTCAACGCCTGAGCGTCACCATGTTCAATGGACAAGCGGGAATCATGAAATCCGTGTTCAACATCCTGACACTTATCCCTGAGAGCCTGGCTGGGCTCGATACCCACGAGCTCGGAAACGGCAGTGGAGTAAAATGGCAGGCTGATACCACTACCCACGCCGATTTCGAGCACCCTGCCCGACGCCCGGGACAGGACTTCTTCCCGCTGCCGCCTGAAAGCGCGGTCAGCCAGTTTCAGAGCCCAGGGGAAAATTTTATTCTCATAGAATTGAGCAATCACACCACTACACCCGTTTTGTTCATTTGAGTATCACCTTTGAAATTGACCCGGCTTTAAGAGATGGAACTTTCCTGCTATCTCTCCTACTATCTTTTATACTGTTTATCTTTAATACTGTTTATTTTTAATACTGTCTATCTTCAATACTGTTCCGGTTTTCATACGACTCCGGTTTTTATCCTGAATGCCACTTACACACCGGGCAAGCAGTTACGGGTTAAACCTGACAATAATCGAATCTGAACAAGAATTAAACCCGACAATACAGAAAAAGTGGTCAGGTACAATCATGGAACAACAGGCTTTTTTGTTTTTCTTCCTGGCTTTTATCTATCTGCTTGCCGCGTTGACGATTATACGCGTACTACTGCACTATCGAACCCCTCAGGCTGCCATTGCCTGGATACTGGCACTGGCTTTATTGCCGTTTGTTGCTCTACCCGCTTACCTGTTAATCGGCCCTAACAAGTTCCGAGGCTACCGGGACGCAAGAAAAGCCGGAGACCGGGATCTTGGCAAACTGGTTAACCGGTTCGCAGAACGCTATACCCCCGCTTCAGGCTATGACGATCAAGGCCTTGACTCTCTTGCCAGACTTTCCCAATTGGGGCGATTACCGGTCACCGTCAACAACCGCTGTCAATTGCTTGTTGATGGTGAACAAGCCCTGTCAACCATGTTCAAATCCATCGAAAGGGCGCAACGCTATATTCTCCTGGAGTTCTATATCATCAATGGTGACTCCACCGGATTCAAACTCAAGGAAATACTGATCGCCAGGGCAAGACTCGGGGTGAATATATTTATGCTGTATGATGATATTGGCAGCAGTGGTTTAAACGCCCGATATATCAAAGAACTAAAACGCCATGGCATAGACGCACGACCTTTTGGCAGCATAAAAAAGTACCTGAAAAAAATGCAGATCAATTTTCGCAATCACCGGAAGGTGCTGATTGTTGACGGGAAGGTCGGCTTTACCGGCGGAATCAATATTGGTGACGAGTATCTTGGTCAGGCCAAAAATCTGCAGCCCTGGCGAGACACTCATATCCAGATTGAAGGCCCGTCTGTTTTGGCTCTTCAACTGGTTTTTTTGGAAGACTGGAACTGGGTGACCCATCGAATCCCCACATTAAACTGGCGGGCCGAGCAGTACAATGAGGAGCAATGCAACAAAGGCCAACTCGATGACAACCGGTGCAACGAAAGCCGGAGCAGCAAAAACAGCCACCCGGTTCTCATTCTGCCTACCGGCCCGGCAGACGACCAGGATACCAGCGAACTGTTTTTTCTTAGTGCGATAAACCGGGCGCAACACAAAATATGGATTGCCACACCTTATTTTGTGCCCGACGCGTCAATCCTCAGGGCACTGCAACTGGCAACCATTCGAGGTGTTGATGTAAGGATATTGATACCGGCGATACCTGACCACAGAGTGATTTACTATGCAACTCACTCTTTTCTTGAAGAGGCAGATCAATCCGGCATCAAGATTTTCGCCTACCAGCGCGGATTCATGCACCAAAAAGTGCTCCTGGTCGACTCTCTCTATGCTTGCATTAACACGGCCAATCTGGATGCAAGATCCCTGCGATTAAATTTTGAGGTGAACACTGTCGTCGCATCTTCACCATTTACCGCACAGGTAGAGCACATGCTAATCAGAGACTTTCAGTATGCCAGGAGATTAACCGGCCGGCTTCATCGGGCAAAACCGTTGTTTTTTCGCCTCGCCTGCCGCACTGCCCGCCTGTTTTCTCCTGTTCTTTGAGCCAATTCGCAAACCGGTATTTGGAGTTCAGGGCATTTCTGTTTAAACTGGAGGCCGACTTTAAAGCATTTTTGCGAGTTTGCCTGAGCATATCAGGCTTTCAGATTCTATAACCAAAAAAAACAAAAAAACGGATAACGCGTGGAATTCAAGCCAGGAAAAACACTCACTGAACAGGTTGCGCTGCACCTGGAAAACCGAATCGCGTTCGGCCAACTGAAGTCTGGCGAGCGAATCTATGAAACCGGCATGGCAAAAGAGATGAATGTCAGCCATGGCTCCATTCGAGAGGCACTGCTGTTGCTGGAAAAGCGACACATGGTAAAAAATCTGCCCAGAAAAGGCACTTACGTCACCGAACTCGATGAGAGCTTCGTTACCAGCCTTTATGAGGCAATGATACTGATTTTAACTCACACCGGCATCAAGCTGCTACGTAACTGGAAACCGGAAGACATGGAGCGTTTGGAGTCACTCTACACTAAAATGAGTGACTGCTTTCAATCAGGAAAGCTCATCGAATTTCTTGACCTGGGGATTGAGTATACCCAGGCATCGCTGGCCTATGCAGACAATTATTTCCTCGTTTCTTCAATACAGGACTTGTGGCCATCTGCAAAGCGCTGCGCCTTTGTCGCCTTGCAACAAGGGCCGAAAGTACTCCAGGATAACCTGGACGCCATGCGACATTCCATTGATGCAATCAAGGCACGTGATGAAAACGAGCTGGAACGCATCGTGTCTTTTTACGGTCAGGAACAATGCAATCAGGTTCTGGAGTGCCTGCATAAAAGCCGGGCAGATATCCCGGGATGACCCGGACACAAACCCTAGTTGTACGTACGACCAATGGTTAGATAGGCGGCTCCCTCTCCTTCATCTCCGTAACTCGCGGTCAGCTTGATCGCGCCAAGAACAGTGGGAATACCAAAGACCAGAGAGTAGGACGAATGCCAGCCAATACCGACATCATCGGTTGAAATGAGTGGCTCCCAGACTCTTCCCGCTTCAAACTTGACGCCCGCAAAGTAGTTTTGCCAGGAATCGTCAAACTCCCGGTAAACCGAAAAACTGCCATAGGCAGAGTCCTGACCAACAAAACGGTCTCTCGGGTAAGCAGACAGATTATCTACACCCCCCAGTTTACCCAGTTTATCGACAGTCGCTTTTCCGCTCGTTACCTTGAACAGACTCGTCGAGGCATGCCAGATCCACTTGCCATGCTGACCTGCAACAAACCCGTCAACAGCAACCAGACTATATCGCCTGTCAGAGCCCAGTTTGCCGAGGTATTGATCAAATTCGAGGTCAAAATAGCTTCCGGAGGCGGGTATACGCGCATCATCAAGGGTGTCAAAGGTAAAACCTGCCCGGTACCCCGCCAGTTGTACTTCAACATTTTCTCCTACGCCTACTCCTACCCGCCCGGTCATATCGACACTTTCAAGAAGTATCCCCAGACTGACATCCCCCCAGTTGCCCAACTCATTACCAATCTTTCCAATAAACGACAAGGATTCAAACTCGGCTTCAGACACCACATTACCGCCTTCAAAATAATTGAACCGGGTTTTCTTCGCCGTGGCTTCTACCTGCAAATATGATGAATCGGTTTGACTCAAAGGTTGAAAAAAGCGACTGCTGATTTCAGGTTGCGAACCAATTGCCAAAAAGGTTCGCCACTCGGCTCCGAGTGCATTTAATTCGGTAAAACTGATAGAGGCACCAAGCCTGATTCGCCGATCAATATCAAAATCTTCTTCATAGGCAAAGTCAAACAGCAAGTAGCTGGGCCCCCAACTTTTTTCAAACACCGAAATAACCATAACGCGCTTGCCATCAACAATTTTCAGTGCATAGGATACCGACTCGAAATGCCCGAGTCCGTAAATGGTATTGATGTCGTGTTCTAACTGATTTCGGTCGAAGGGCTCGCCTGTCTTCTGCCGGATTCGGCTCAACACAAAGCGATCGGAAAAAAAGCTGGTATTTGATACCTCTATCCTGTCAATCACCCAGTTTATTGGCTTCACTCTTTTTATATCGGCAAGATAAGCATTCCAACGGTTATCAGGCAGCACCAAAGGTTGCAGATCCAACGCGCGATCTCGTGTCGCTGTTGCGCCGATTTCTACAATTTCATCACTTTTATGAAAGTCTGAAGAGGCAAAGTCATCCAGATTCGGCACAATAAGTACATCTTGAGGTTTCAGCGTCGCCAGTTGGATCTCTACGTTCTTCCGGGTAAGAAAGTTGCTCATTTGATCTGCGATGGCAAGTATATCGACCAGCTTTTCCTGCTCAACCAATGGCTGGCTGATATCAACAGCGATAATAATATCGGCACCCAGGTCACGTGCAACACTAATCGGCAGATTGTTGGCGACGCCGCCGTCCACCAGGAGTTTATCCTGCCACTTCACCGGAGGAAAAACACCAGGAATAGACATACTGGCACGCACAGCCCTGGCCATGGAGCCCGAACCGATCACCACTTCTTCACCAGTTGCCAAATCGGCAGCAACCGCACGATACCGGCGGGGCAACTGATCAAAGTCATCAATTTGAAAGGATTCCCGGGTGAGATGATTTAGTATGAGGCCCAGCTGCTGCCCCTGAACCAGTGCGTTCTTGAACACGACTCCGTTTTCATTGATTCCCAGAGTCGCATCCACCGAGTGCTGCCTGGTTTCCTGTTTTTTACGCATGGAAAGCATACTTCTGTCAATCTGATCCTGAAAGCCCTGACTCCAGTTCATTTGATGGAAGCGCTCTTCAATTTCTGATACCGGCAATCCCAATGCGTAAAGCGCCCCGACCCCGGATCCAGCACTGGTACCGACCACAATGTCAACGGGAATATGCATCTCTTCCAGCACCCTGAGCACGCCAATATGCGCCAGCCCCCTGGCACCTCCACCACTGAGTACCAGGCCAACGGTGGGACGAGAATAGTCAGAATACCCGACAACCCGTTCTATTCCGGCATGTTGCGATCCGGGAAGCCGATCTGAATCAGCGAATGCTGCCGGGGTAAAAAAAAGACAACCAAAAATGCAAGCGAAGTTGAACAAGACGAGAGGGAATATGGCAGGGAACAACCCGGCAAGACGAGTTATCGCACGCGAGCCCGCGCCACGAACAGAACGGGCCGAATAAAACACAGGATTGGAAAGTAAACAGTCAGGACAAAACAAAACAGGCATCGCGGGGAGAATTTTCCTTATCAAACTCTGAACAGGGACGCTATTCTAGCCGATTTCATCAAGTTTGATATGAGAAATATCAGGCACCACCGCCCTGTTCTCTTTTTTAATCTGCCCCAAATCACTCCCTGCCGGCGCAATCGAAATTTCATCAAGATGATAGAATTCCGGAACCTCGACTTCTTTTTTCTCGGCCAGCATGGCGCCGAGAGGCGCAACCTCAATGTGCCTGTCGGCAAGGATGGTATCGACTCTTTCACCCGCGACCGGCAGCCGACCCGATTGCATCTCTGTTGAAACCCCGGGCTTCAGATCAGACAATCGCGACCTGTCTGAGGGCGAACTTCCCGTAACCCGGGTATTCCCGAATGTCGCTTTTGCTGCTGCAGAGTGGGCAGTGGTCTGATTGGCTTCCTGAGTTGGGGAGGAAGGGCCGGAATCTGCCGGCTTCATTATGGCTATTTTACATATCGCCCCGTTTTTCCTTAAAACAGCCTGATATTTAAGTGCGGTAGCCTTGTCCAGCCTGTTCTTGAGCACGATTCGACCGGCACTGAACATCTTGCCGATCTTTTCATCTGATGCCTTAAAAAGCCTGGCCATGTTGGCCTTGACTGTTTCCAAAGCAACACCGTCGACTATCTGCCCTTCAAACACCAATTCAAACGCAACCTGATCCATGATACCCCGCCAACTCCTCGCAACCTCGAAGCCATACACACTCTGATCATTCCCTGCTGCAGTGATTATCTGCAGCAGATATCAGTAAGTATAGCCCGAGAATTGAATCTGGCCCCTGACGCAGAAGCCCTGCCTCAATTCTGAAGTGAAGGTAGTGACCCAATCAGGTTTGAGATACCCACCTCCATCGGATCATCATCAATGTCAATGGCTTGAACAAACAACTTCACAAGCTCGATCTGATCAAACAAATACTGCTTTCTCTGCTGCTTGACTGCGTTCGTAATGCGCATCGAAACGATAGTCCGATACTTCAAAACCAGCGTATCTTCATTTCGTGCCCCATCCGCAATGGCAAGGGCAGCCTCCGGCAGGGTGACCCGCCCACTGTCAATTTCATCAGTCCACCAGACCAACCCGGCATTTTCGGGTAAACGACCGAACATTTGCAAATACAGATTGGAAATCAGATCCGCCGTTGGCAAATGACCAAAGCGACTATCATACTCGGGGGAGCGACCGAATGCGTTAATTATGTCAGCCAGGTCGCCGCCTTTTTCCTCTATCCTGTTTTTCCACCATGCCAGGCCATCATAATCTGCCGCCCGACCATAGTAGGCTACATACATGGACTGAATTCGAAACGCAGACGAGTTCTCATCGTAGGAAATGACATCCGTATCACCATTACCTCCGTTATCATCCGCACCGTTACCATCGCCTTCGTTATTGTTATCGCCGTTACCATCGCCTTCGTTACCATCGTCTTCTTCGTGAACAGAAGTCACATCATCACCCTCATACAGCCCGATAATACCATCGGTGGAGCGAAACAGTCCCTCGTGAGATAGTATATCTTTGGCGTTTAACGGACTAATGACGCGAAAATACAAGTAACCTATCCCCAAATTGACTCCAGACTCCGCGATTGCCTGGCCTTTTCTGACGACACTCCCGACTGAAACCTTTGCACTCTGGGTCTTCAGGTTACAATACCCGCCGAAAGTTCCATCACTATGTTCAATATAGATATAGTTTGCACACAACTCCTCATTTCCAGCACTGGTATCTACCCTGCGAACCACTCCCTCCCGTGCTGCAAGCACCGGAGTACCTTCAGGTAACGCAAAAATAACGGCATAGCGGTTTTCCGGAGAAACTTCCACATCGTAACCCCGGAGAATATGACTGGTCATCCCTTCAGGGAATGGCAGGTAATAAAGGAAGCCGGCATCGTGGACGGTATCAATGCTGCCCAGCGACCAGGTAAAATCAAAACTGTAGTTGAAAGGCTCATCGGAGTTTTCAACACTAAACTGATTCACCAAAAGCGTCTCACCAGGACCGATCTCGTAATACTCCTCGTTTTCAGCCTGAAGGGTAAGATTATCCAGCTTAAAGTCTATGAAAATATTCAATGGATAGTCCACAACACTCTGGACAGTTACAGTAAACATGTCGACATTTTGCTCAACCTGTTCAACCGTGACACAAAACTCTTCGAAATAACACTTATGCGAATCGACCTGGCCTGCATAAACCAGTTGGCTAAAAACTGAAAGCCAGCATGTCGCGATTAACGCAAAAAAACGATTGAAAAAGCGTGTATGGTAAGACATAACTCAGCGTTCCTGATTACTGAAAAGATTGCGACTGACATGCAAGCCAACTATTAATTGAAAAGCCGGGCACTAACTGGTTGGGAAACCAGCCTCCAGCCCCTAATTGGAAGTTTGAAAATCAGCCGTCCCTTTGCCATTCTACCCGATCATTTGAATAAATGAGTGTTAAATTTTATTTAAAATCATGGCACCCCGTCTGGATGAAACAGAAACATCAACTGTATCGGGGCCCCCGTTTTCTCCGTGAGATCGACACCAAAAGAAAACACTAATAAGAATTATTACCATTTACATAAATCAAAAAGTAAGATAAATTGGTCACAGTTCGTCTGAACATGAACGGCCCCGAATAATGCGAAAGAGGAGATGTTATGTTTTTTCTGTGCAACAAACACCGGGCGATATTCGACGCTGATCCGGAAATGGCCATAGATAAGTGGGATCACTGCATGAAAAAGGCGATTGCCCTGTTCGAAAAACAACACTATCGCCAAAGTATTCCGTTTATCGGGGCCGGTTTCGACATTGCTACACTGCTTGTCAGGAAATGCGACAGCGACACATCCGAACTGAGCAGCTATGACCGTTTACTCCTGGCCGGACACGCTCTTGCAGAATGCTACCGACGTTTGGGCGACATAACCGCGGAAAGGCGATTTTTACTTGCGACGCATTATTACCTGATGAATGAACTGCAAAAAGAACCATTCAACACACAACTGCTGATACAACCATTGGAAATATCGTTGCGCACACTAAAGGCGCACTATGAAGCCCACGACGAGTTTTCGCAGTTTGATCATTGTTACAAGAGAGACAGTGAAAAGCTGGAGAAAATCAGCCGGCCAGTCCTTCACTGATCGATAACCTGCAGTCAATGAGTTCAGGCGCGGCGCCAGAGTATTTCAAATGCCCCGATGTCGGGAAAGCCCGGGCTGTCGAACCGGCGACAGCCACCAGCATCATAATTCTCCTTTGCATTCGTAACCGAGACCCATTATCATTGGTAGCCAGTTTTGAGAGAATGACCAGACGGGCAAATGAATGAACCCCAGCACCACCATTAGCAGTACGACTCCGGGAAGAGTCAGGATCAGAACAGCCAGGCTCAGATCAAAGCGCTTTGCCGCAGAAACCGAGAACAAGGTGAGCCGGTTGGAAGGCGTCACCGACGTTCGCTGCAACCTCCGGTCTGGCAGTCTTGTGGTAAATTTTGACCCGAAGATTATTGATGAACTGGCCATGGAGGAAAAGCTGGAATCCATTTGCACGCGCCGAAAGCCATCACCAACTGACAAAAAGCTCAGGGCACGCGTCAATCAAATCAGCAAGATAGGCATGGCCACCACACTGACCTCTTCAGTTGCGTTCGCGTTTGCAGGCAAGAAGAAACTGCACCTTTATACCGGGAACGCCTTTCTGTTTTTCGCAGCCATTCACATGCTCCGCTACAAAAAAACACTGTTCAGATAACAAAGCAGACCAGACGACACCACATAACCGGCGCAAACGAAAACCGGGATCAGGTTCGAATCAGATCAGCTCGCCCTGTGAGCTTGCACCCTTCACGATGACGATGCTGTTACTCCCGGAAAACCTGAAGTCAGCCGGAAGCAGGTTCTGATGGAACAGGCTCTGCACTTTTTTCAGCCGAAACCGGCGATTGGGCAGAAGCAACCGGCTCCCCTTTTTTCCCAAACCCGGACATTTTTTCGGCGATAGCAGAACGAACTCTTTCATCCTTGTACAAATAGGTGGAAACGGCGCCTATCGCAACGCCTGCAACTAACGGAATAAAATGAAAACCCATAATGACTCTCCAGAAATAAATATCTCAGTCCGACCTGGCACCACGCAACGCCCTTAGCAGCACGCCCACTGTGGTACCGTTGTGCAGCAGTGTCGTGAGCACAGGTGATAGTACACCACCGGCCGCCCCCAATAACACCAACGTATTGATGCCCACTGCCAATTGGTAATTGGTTTTGATCAAATTCATACTTTCCCGGGCAAGCGACAGGGCGTCAGTCAGGCTGCTCAAATGATCCTCCAGCAGCACGATGTCGGCACTGGCCCTGGCCAGCTCCGAGCCACTGGACATGGAAACCCCTACGTGTGCATTAACAAGTGCCGGGCCATCATTGACCCCATCTCCCACATAGGCCACCCGGTGGCCTTGCTCCTGAAGCTCCTTGATCACATCGGCTTTTTGTTCTGGCACTTGCTCCGCATATACCGAGTCTATTCCCAACTCTTTGGCCATCGCCTCTGCCTTGGGCTTCCTGTCCCCGGTTAACATGACAACTTCCCTGATTCCCATTCCATGAAGCTGATTCACCACCGACGACGCCTCTGCCCGAATTTCCGCCTGTAACCCGATAATGCCAATCGTTTTGTGCGAAGTGCCCACAAACAGGAGGGTTTTACCCTCGCTTTCCATTCTGACAATGAGTTCTTCATAGTCCGCAAACGAAATGCCCTCGTGCTCTTCCAGGTAATGACGACTGCCGATAACCAGCACATCACCATTCACCGGGCAACTCATGCCGTGGGCAACAATGTATTCCACCTCCCCGTGATCAATATGATTCAGGCTCTCTTCCTTCGCCTTGCGAACAATGGCTTCGGCGATAGGGTGGCTGGCATGCTCCTCGATGGAAGCCGTCACGGCAAGTAAACGACTCCGTGTCCACATCCTGCTATCCAACACCTCCACATCGGTGACAATCAACTGGCTGTAAGTCAGTGTGCCTGTCTTGTCAAAAACAACACAATCCACGTCTGCCAGCTTTTCTATTGCATTGCCACCTTTGAACAAAATTCCGTTACGCGCACCATTGTACATACCCGACTTGAATGCCACCGGTGTTCCCAGCTTCAACGCGCAGGAGTAATCCACCAGGAAAATCGACTCCAAACGCCGGGCATCGCCTGTTAACAGGTAAATAAGAGCACCGGTTCCCAAAGTCAGATAGACACGTTGATCTGCCTGTTGTTGTGCAATTCGCACAGACCTTGGCTGATCTTCCAGTGATTGGGCCATAAACCGAGCGATTCTGGCCGTCGTGGTTTCCTCTCCAACAAATCGGGCTTCGATTCTCAATCGACCGTCCTCAATGACCGTGCCCGCAATCACCCGATCCATCACCTCTTTTCTGACCGGAACATCCTCTCCCGTAACCGAAGATTGATTCACAAGAGCAGCACCATCCACGACCAGGCCGTCTACCGGCAGTTTTTCGCCAACACCAACCTCGACATATTCGCCCTGCCTGACCTTATCACCAGGCACCTGAACCAGTTTTCCGTCGCGCACTACCCAGGCAGCAGGAACCTGCGGAATCAACAATTGTTTGAGCAATCGGTTTGATTGCTGCTCGGTAGCAGTTTCAAGATAACCACCAAGACGCATCAGGAAAGTGGTTATATTTGCTGCCAGGTACCCGCCCTTGCTGGCTGTCAGCCCTACTGCGATCGCATCAAGCACTTCCATCCTGACGCCTTCGCTAACAAAGGTTTTCGCTCCCGTCAAAAGGGTTGGCAGAATATTCAAAAAAGTCAGTATTCGCCGTTGGGAGTCACCCAAGAAAGGCATAGCGGCGATAAGCCCGGAGGACACCAGCATCGGCGCAAGTTCGGGAATCTCATCCACACCCGGGTCGCCACGAGGAATATCTTCAGGCACCAGGTTGCTGACAAAATCGACAATCCGCCGCCTGGTCTCTGCTTCGCCATCATAATCAAATATAGCGGACATCGCTGCCGGATTGATACGCACCTTGTGCACACCATTCACACTGCCCAGGCTGACCTGAAGCCAACTGAAGTCAATGTTTGCGTCTCGCAAAAAACCCAGTTTGAAACGCAAACGAACAGGCGTTTCATGAACCGGACTCACCCCGCTTTTGCTATTCACAGACCACATCCTCTGAACAGTACATTCGATTCAACCATTGATTCAACCATTTTTGTCGACAGCTTATGACTTTTTATTCCTGTTCTTCAGCATGAATCTCGGCTTCAGCGTCCCTGAAACGCTCCTTCATCTCTTCCACACCGCCCTGCAATGACATCCAGAGCCGAACCGACGATTTGATAAGACTCTGTTGAACCTTCTCATTGGACAGAAGATAGGCCGTCGCAGCTCCTATTGCAGCCCCCTTCAAAAAAGCCGGGTTTCGAATATTAAACAGGGGTTGCCGTTCATTCTGGCCAATATCATCTGGCACCTGCTGCAAGGAAGGCGGCACAGGCTGCGTTTGCCAGGAATAGGCATAAGGAGTATTTGTACTATTACCATACACCTCTCCCTGCATTGGAGGATAGCTGCGAGGTGAATGGTAGTGGAGTGGATAGACATGGTAGGGATGACGCGCATGGTAATTAATCATCAACCTCTCCTTCCGCTTTTTTATTTCCAGGCAGACCCAAAAAATAGGATACAGCCGTACCCGCAGCAAAACTCGCCAACGATGATATGACCGGTTTGTCTTCAAATACGAGCTCTACCGCTTTTACCGCTCCGGCCGCAGCCCCCACTGTCGCACTGGCTCTGGCTACATTTTCAAGCACCTGCCTTTTGTCAAGGCGCCCTTGCGATGCGTCATACAAACTCATGGCAACCGCACCCGTGGCTCCGATCATGGCACCACTTTTCACTGCACTGAACACCTGCTGACCGTAAGAAGTAGCATAGGGGTAATAACCTGCGCCCGATCGGGCATACCCTTGACGCAGATAGTAAGGAGCGCCATAGGGTTGAGGGTAAACCGGGTATTGTTTCATTGTACATTTTCTCCAAAAGTTAACACTATGCAGATGGTTCTGACCCGGTGCCACCGGAATGGTCAAATTCTTCTTTTTCCGGGTTCGAATCTCCTCCGTTCGCTGTCGCCTTCATGGTTGCCATCAGCCTGGCGACAGTGGCCATAAGATTTTCCTTCACGCCATCATTAGTCGCCAGCAATGCGATTGTGGCTCCCAGGGCCGCGCCCTTCCAGAACTCCTTATCATCAATCGACAGCAATTCTGCAAGGTTGCCAAGCCCCATCGACTCCCCGATTCCCTTCAGCATGGCATTTATGCCACTTTCCTTATCTGGCGGGGGAGGTGTCTGCCCTCGCCCGTCTGCAGCAAAAGCGTCAGGTGGATAGGGATAACCCTGATAAGCCGGGTGAACGTGCGAATGAGCGGGCCCAAAGTAAGGGGAATAGTGAGGGTGCATTCCATGCGGATGATGGAAGCCAAAGTGATGGTGCATCCCGTACGGGTCATGGGACCCGAAGTGATGATGCATACCGTGCGGGTGATAAGGGCCGAAGTGATGATGCATGCCATGCGGGTGATGACCCCACGGGGGCATTTCGGGACTCTCGGCTCCGGCACCATACCCGGGCGGCACCTGACCAAAATCAGGTACCTCTCCCTGTTCTGGGGGGACAGACTGCTCCCCGGGAACCGCCTGTGCGTACGGGTTATCACCAAAGGGTTGCTTGTATTCGCTCATATTGATAAACCTGTCATAAGTTGTGTATCTATAGCAGCCGTGTGCTATAGCGGTTATACATCTATAAGTTGTATATCCATAGGTTATATATCTATAGTAGTTAACTGTGCGCCTGTCACGCCCGCAACATCCGCAGCTCTGCCGGAAGCGAAAACCCGGGGCAGGCCAGCCACGTGGCATGGAAATAATGACTCGGAAACAAACCCGACCGTTCTGAAGTTGATCCGTACAATATATAGCCATTGATCACACCATGAATTGACTTAAGACAACAATCCGGATGCACCCGACCGGTCAATAGCTGGCCAACATCGGCTTGACATGACAAATCACCACTCTGAATTTCTTCCGAACCTTGGGCGCTGCACAAAGAAAGTGTTACACTGCTCCCACTCCAAGACTTTCAGCAAATTGAAGCTTTCAGCAACCAGGTGAGAAAAAATCCGAGTGAGAAAACATGTCTGATAAATATACGACAACAGAAACGCGCGTCAGCTATGGCATAGGCCGCCAAATGGGCGGCCAACTGGCATCAAACCCGTTCGAAGGTTTGCACATCGACTCGGTTATTGCCGGTTTGGCAGACGCACTGAACGGCGTTGAGTGCCCGGTACCAGACGAACTCATGGAAGCGGCATTCAAGGAAGTCAGCAAGAAAATGCAGGCCAAAAAAGCGGATGAGGCGAAAATGCTGGCTGCGGAAGGTGAAAACTTCCTGGCAGAAAACGCCAGGCGGGACGAAGTCACGGTAACGGCATCCGGCCTGCAATACGAGATTATCAATGAAGGAAAAGGCGACAAACCGAGTGCATCCTCCACGGTACGCACTCATTATCATGGCACGCTGATTAACGGCGAAGTATTTGACAGCTCCTACGATCGCGGCCAACCTGCCGAGTTTCCCGTGAATGGCGTCATATCAGGGTGGACCGAAGCCCTTCAGATGATGGGAACCGGAGCCAAGTGGCGCCTGTATGTACCCCATCACCTTGCTTACGGCGAGCACGGGGCAGGAAACACCATTGCTCCCTTCTCGACATTGGTTTTTGATGTGGAGCTGCTGGACATCATTGACTGATATCCTTCTCGGCCTGCGACCGTATGCCAATCAGGATGCGGGGCGGGTGCCGTAACCGGTCAACCAGGGAAGGATCCGGGATCGGCCCGATGACGGGCATATCGAGCGCGGGGGCGCTTGCGGGAAGTTTATCGAAAAGAACCTGTTATCTGCTCAGACTATTGAGCATATTGTCGCCCTGTTTATAATTGGCAGGTGATGCCAGACTGATCACCCGAGTGTGCAGGTGTACCTCTATGAGCGAAGAAAAACCGACTCCACCCGAAGAATGGGAGTGCTGTGGCGGTGGCTGCACCCCCTGTGTATGGGACAGGTATTACGAACGATTACATGCCTGGCATGACAGGCAGGCAAAGACAGACAAGAGCAACAAACCAAAAACCGGCCAGCCAGACAGCACTGGTTACTCCGGTATTGATCCGACTTGAACCGGGAATGCGACCTGACGTTTTCGAGCAACAGCCAGCACACAGTAATTGGCAAGTCGGCCGCAATCAAAACCGATTATTTCTTTACCGGACGAAAAATTGCTTTTTTCTCTTCACGACTGTCCTGATTGCGTATACACTTCGGGCTAGAGTCTGGGCGATCTGTATTAGTTAGATCCGGTTCAATGGCACCCTAAACCCTGTGCAACCTCGTCTTCCTTTATCCCCAAGCCTCAGCGTCACGCCCTCCCGGGTATTTTAGGCAAGCAATTCAAAGGTAATACGAGTATGTCTGATAAACAGACCGGTACGGTCAAATGGTTTAATGAGAGCAAGGGTTACGGATTTATCACCCGGGATAACGGTAGTGATCTGTTCGTGCATTTCAGCAATATAGAAACACCCGGCTTTAAAACCCTGAAAGAAGGGCAGGCCGTCAGCTTTATAGAGGGTGAAGGAAAAAAGGGTCCGCAAGCCGAGAATGTTCAGCCGATAGACTAGCAGACCCGCCTTTTCACACCTGTTCATCATTGAACAAGGCGTGCATTCATCACGCACGTCTTGTGCCTTGACGCTCTTTTCGTTGTCTGCCCTGAATTCGATGGCAGCTCATCAATCCACTTATATCACCAACACCTGACAGGAAACCACCCTATGTCAATTGAAGACGGCAAAGTCGTTACCATCCATTACACTCTTAAAGATAAAAACGGGGAAACCATTGAGTCTACCGGCGAAGGCGAGCCGCTGGCTTACCTGCACGGCGCTCAGGGCATCATCCCTGGCCTGGAATCGGCACTGACCGGCAAAGCACCCGGAGACAATATTTCAGTTTCCATCTCACCGGAAGAAGGTTATGGCCCTCATATTCCCGCACTGGTTCAGGAAGTGCCCAGAGAAGCCTTTGAAGGTGTCGAGGAAATCGTCCCCGGCATGGCCTTTAATGCGGACACCGAAGATGGCCAGGAACATCGCGTGGTGGTAACAGCCGTTACCGACACCACAGTCACAGTCGATGGCAATCATCCTCTTGCCGGCCAGGAGATGAACTTTGACGTAGATGTTGTGTCAGTCCGGGATGCCAGTGAAGAAGAGATTTCTCACGGCCACGCTCACTGATTCCGACCCGGGAATCCCGTAAACAGACGACAGACGCTATCCGGCCCACTGCCGGATAGCACCATCCCGACAACTCCCCGCAAACCAGAGTGAGGAGCAGCTTATGCCAATCTCGATCTGTTGTCGAATCTCCCGGGCAAAGGAGACCAGGTACCGGTTGATCCTGTCTGCGCCGTTAAATCTGAAAATCTGGAATAAAGGGCAATGATCACTTCGATTTCTCCTGCTTGATCGCCGACAGGGATGTCGCAATAATGCCCGTTGGAACCGCAACCAAACCAAGCCCCATAAGCAAAATTGCAAAGGTAAACACTCTTCCGCCTGTCGTGACGGGATAAATATCCCCATAGCCAACCGTTGTCAGGGTGGAAACAGCCCACCACAAACAATCGAAAATGGTTTTGAACGCTTCCGGTTGAGCATAATGATCAAAGTGATAAATACCCAGAGCAGAAAAATACAAAACCAGAGAGCTGACAAAAAGGAAAATAGCGAGCTCTTCTTTGGAATTGTTGATTGCCTTTCCAAACTGGATAAATGCCTGGGTATACCGGGTTAACTTGAGTATTCGTATCATTCTGAGAAGGCGTACAAGTCTTAACGTCTCGAGATCAAGAGCAGGTGCAATGAAAAAAGGCAGTATTGATACCAGGTCAACTATTCCATAGAAGCTGAAGATAAATTTCAGCCTGTTGGGAGCTGCAATTATTCGAATAATGTATTCGATGGTAAAAACAAAAATCAGGAATATTTCGGCATATTCCAGGAAAGCCAGTGTACCACTTGGCAGATCCGGCAGAGTTTCTATCGAAAAACAAACAACTGAAAAAATAATCAGTACTGCTATGAATATCTCCAGGTGCCGGATCTGAATACCAAATAATTTCTTCATAGTGTTAAAGTAACCGATTGTTATCAAGTCGGGTTTTACCGCGCAAACCAAATATCCTGCTTAAAGGTCACCGCCGTACTCTTTAACGCCGATCACAACTCACCGCGTTATAACATTGACCGGGAAATAACACTTATCAACGCATCAAGTACCATCTGAACAATATCAGATTTTGTGGATATTACACATAGGCAGTATACCCGTATGCCACTAGCGTATCAGTAAAGCCTGTCGGTGATTACGTTTCCAACCCTTAAAGAATGTGGACTTAATCGACATTTATATTCCGCTGAACGATAATGAAAAACAACTGTATCAACAACGATACCCGGAGGAGCACAACGTAATGATGGGCTTTGCAGAGAGATTCAGAGAGGAAGGCATGCAACAGGGTATGCGGCAGGGAATTGATCAAGGTGTAAAGCTGGGTGAAGCGACATTGCTTCGTGCGTTGCTGGAAAAACGGTTTGGCACTTTACCTGACCGGGCAGACCAAAAATTAAACGGCTCTACCACTAGAGAGCTGGAGTTGTGGGCAGAAAGGATTCTTGATGCCGAAAACCTGGATACCTTTTTTGATTAGTTTGTGCCTGAACAGAAAGGTACCGCTATCTGATGAAACAAAGTGACGCAAACGGAGGCACCGACAGCTTCGGCAAATTTGTCAGTCACAAGTTACCCTGTATTGTACCCGTGTAGCTTCCACAACCGAGACTCTGACAACCTGCTCTCCGATACAGGAACAGTCAGCTGTTGCGTTATGCAACAGCTGGAACAAGCACTACCCCAAACTGTCCACCGCAACAAAATACTTGGGATCTTCCATTTCGTTCGCTTCCACCATACCCCTTGCTTTCTTCAGCACTTTTCTGCACTCGGGACTGAGGTGGCGCAGATGCAGCATTTTGCCTTCGGCGATATAACGATCAGCCAGAGCATCTATGGCTTCGATGCCAGAGTGGTCACAGACGCGAGAGTGGAGAAAGTCGATAACCACATCATCCGAATCACTTGCCGGTGTGAACTGCCTGGAAAAGTCGGATACCGAGCCGAAGAAAAGCGGGCCGTTGACGTCGTAGACGGTTGAGCCTTCCACGTCTTTTCTGATAATGGTGACATGCTTGGCGTGCTCCCAGGCGAAAACCAGGGCGGAGACGATGACGCCGACCACCACGGCAACGGCCAGATCGGTGACGACAGTCACACCGGAGACCAGAATCAGAATAAAGGCATCATGCCTGGGAATTTTTCTGAGGATTCGAAAGCTGCTCCATTCGAATGTACCAAGAACAACGATAAACATCACACCAACCAGGGCAGCCACGGGGATTTGCTCGATCAAAGACGAGGCAACCAGAATAAACAACAGGAGGCAGACGGCAGCAGTAATACCCGACAGGCGACCCCGGCCACCGGAATTTACATTGATCATACTCTGACCAATCATGGCACAACCACCCATACCGCCAAACAGACCGGTGACCGTGTTGGCCACCCCCTGGCCGATACACTCTTTATTTCCTCTGCCTCGGGTTTCGGTGATTTCATCCACCAGACGAAGGGTCAACAGGGATTCAATCAGGCCGATGGCGGCGAGAATCACCGAATAGGGGAAGATAATGGCCAGGGTTTCCCAGGTGAAGGGCACCATGGGGATATGGAACTCGGGCAACCCGCCGGCAATGGAGGCCACATCACCGACGACCTTGGTGTCCAGATTCAGGCCGAGCACCAAAAAGCTGACCACAACAATGGCAACCAGTGCAGAGGGGACGGCTGTAGTTAATCTGGGCAGGAAGTGAATAATGGCCATAGTCAGGGCAACCAGACCCAGCATGAGATACAAGGAGCCTCCAGACATCCAGGCAACGTCAATAACCGAGCCCTCCAGAGAGGTGCCGGTTAACCAGCCTTCGCCATTCACATCACCAAACTGCTGCAATTGAGCCAGAAAAATCACAATGGCCAGGCCGTTAACAAAGCCCAGCATAACCGGGTGTGGCACCATGCGGATAAATTTGCCGAGTTTGAACACACCGGCAAGTATCTGCAAAATACCCATCAGCACAACGGCCGCGAATAAATACTCTACACCATGATCAGCAACCAGTGCCACCATGACCACCGCCAGAGCCCCGGTCGCGCCGGAAATCATCCCGGGGCGACCACCAATCAGCGCAGTAATCAGGCCCACCATGAAGGCGGCATAGAGGCCGACCAATGGCTCTACTCCCGCCACAAACGCAAATGCCACCGCTTCCGGCACCAATGCCAGTGCCACGGTCAGCCCGGACAATATATCCGCTTTGAAGCTAACGTTTTTATTCAGCTGTAATTCGAACAAGAGACCTTCCTCCCGATTGCCTACCAAAAGCGAAGCAAATCCATGATTTGCATTCGCACAGAATCAACTTAATCGCCCGGGTTTTGTTTTTGTTGGAAGGGGATCAAAAAAGGGCACAAATTCTACCTTGGTCAAGATCAAAAAGCGAACAATAACGCCTTTTTTTAGTGGTTTTATTCGTTTTGGAGCTTTTAGTCATTGCAGAGTGTCAAGTCGTTTTGGAAATCCGGGTTATCAGTCCCCGGTAACACCTCCATGCCTGCTTATTCAACAGCAGGAACCTGAACAAGTATCCACGGTCGGACAACAACTGCCCAGAGGCTGGCATTGCTATCAAACCATTCCAGCGCTTGCGCATCAGTCACCGCACCCACAGTGTTTTCATCTGTCCACCGTTCAAAGCGCTCTTTATCATCAATTGACAGCGCATAGGCAACATCAACCAGATTTAACTCGGGGGAAACATTCACTACTGCTCCTTTGGCAAACCAGGGTTGCAGATCCTTCCAGGGAATTTGCGCCGTTTCGCCCAGTATTTTTGCTTTTTCTTCTTCCATCGATTCTTTGCCTTTCAGCCCTGCAGTGTCCACGCTCATCTGTTCCTGCCTGTTCCAATCCAGTCACCAGTACAATCTCTGGTGCAACCCCCAGTACAACCACACCAGTACAACCACAAAGGTTTTCACCATCAAAGTAGCCGGGCATTATACCCCCGCCCTCCATTTCTCCCAATACAGCAATGCTTTCCAATGTCGCAAGTTGACAAATTTTATCGCCCCCTGTGTTAACATGGTGCCAACCGGCATACACGGCTGCCAGACCAGCCGCGAAACAGCCAATCATTCATATAAGGTGCCCGCTCGACGTGGCATGGTAATTATTTAAGGATATACAAATGACCGACCCGACTCTGCCTGAAATCAAAATGGATAGCGACTCTCTTTATAGAGAAGAGGTAGTGACCGATCAAAAAATCGGTACCATACGAATAATGACACCAATCAATGCGAATGGTGATACTGATAACAACCGAAAGGTTCAGTATATCGGCCAGGCACAGATGATGACACCTGCTGGCGCGTTACCCCTGACCTTTGAGCTGGAAGCAGACAATCTGGCAGATGCCATTGAGCAGTTTTCTGATGCCGCACAGGTTTCGATGGAAAAAACCATCGAAGAATTGAAGGAGTATCGACGACAACAGGCCTCGTCTATCGTGGTTCCGGGCAGCGGTGGCATGCCCCCTGGCGGCGGCAAGATCCAGATGCCATAACCGGTGAGTACCCTGTTTGTAGATAATCGTACTATGTTTGTAGATAATCGTACTGTCACCAGGTGCTTTTCACAGGTAACGTGAAGGGTTCAGTCTCTCGGGTAAAAATCTCCCATGGTACCAATGGTTTCGAAGGAAAAAATCCGGATTGTTGCGGGAGAACAGGTATTCCTGAAAGGTGAGGCGTTTGCGGCCAACCACCCTGTACGTGAACTGGATCTCTCGAAAAACAGGGCGGTCGCCAGAATCGGGCAGTCTCCCGAGTACCTTGTCAAACTCAATTTCAGCACGAGCCAGTTGCAGGGGGCCTGCTCCTGTGCTGACTCGGACGGGTTTGACTTTTGCCTTCATTGCGTGGCGGTGGCACTTGAAGTTGCAAGGCAGTTACGCAAGCGGAATGCGCTGACACAGGGAAACGATCGCGACAAGGTGATGGCTTATCTGCAATCACTCGATAAACATGCACTGGCGACACTTGCTCTTGACTTTATTTCCCAGGACCCGCAAACCTTCAATCAATACCTGTTAAAAGCTCACATCGGGGGCAGTCAGATTGACTACCCGGCAATCAGAAAACAAATTACAGAATTGACACGATTACCCGGAAAACTGTTTACCCAGAAACAAATTCGGCTCTTCTTCACAAAAATCCGGGAATTCGTGCAAACCCTTCAAGCACTGGAAGAAGAAGCGGAGCCACCAAAACTCGCCAAACTGATCGACTACTTCTACCAACGCCTGAATCTGGTTCTGGACAAACAGGAAGACTATCGGAAACACCACGAACTCGCCACCATTCCATTGGAAAACATCTACCTGAATCTCAAGGTAAGAGCAGATGAAAGGCCCGAGGCTCTGGCACGGAACTTTTTTGCCGACTGGCTTGCTGACCGACACAATCTTCGGTCAACCTCCCTGTCCCGAATCGAACACCTCATCGGTTCGGAAGAAAAATACCGATCCTTTATGGCAACCTTCAACTCCTTATGCCTGAACAAATGGCAGGCTCTGCCTGACATCAACCCTGACTCTATTTCATTACTGCCAGAGACTTCGAAAGCGCAAACGCTGGCCATGTACCAAAGGTTGCAACGCCACCTGCTGGAAACCGGCCAATCCGGACACAGCCCCTTAACCCGGCTGGAAATCAGAACCAAAGCGGTGATGGAATACAGGGATTATTACTCCCTGGCCCGTTCCGCTTTGGATTGCAACAAACCCGAGCTGGCCATATTGTTCTACAAGCAGTTTCTTGATCACTGCTCAACGGTAAAAACTGCCAATACAGCCTGGCCCTTTGACCCTGACGACCGTGTCACAGACTCAAGGCGGGATGCCTTGAACCAGTTGTGCCAACTGTTTTGTCAAACGGACAGTGGTGAAGAAGCCTTGCCATATTTGTGGCAACAATTCATGCTCACACCAGGCAAAGACCTGTTGGATAGCATTTTGCGAATCGCACGAAAATCGTCATTGGAAGAAGAGTCCACATGGCAAGGAAGAGCCCGTGACTTTGTCGCACAATCCTGTGCAAATTCAGAAGGCACTCTCAATCTGCAGGCATGGCAATTACTGACCTGTCAGGATCCGGCCACAGCTACAACTCTTGCAAACAGGCTCAATCTGGACAGTAAACCCCTTGCAGTGCTGGCAGAATCCCTGCTGAAAACCGATCCGCAACAATACCGCGATCAAATCATTACCCTCTTCAAAAAAGCGGCCCGTCTTGCCCTGGCAAAAGGAAACGCTTCAGGCTACCGGGAAGCTGAAAACTGCCTCGATCACCTTGAGCGGTTAACAGGTAATTGCGACCCCCGCTTTATCACGTTCATCAGGGATCTTCTATTTGAAAATCGTCACAAGCGTACAATGGTTGCTATGCTAAGAACGCGGTTCGAGACGATATTGCCGCTCAACGACCAGTTTCCCGATACCTTTTAGTCAGCCCCACTTTGTCAGTCCCTTTTTTCATTTTCAGGCAGCTCTTTTCTCATATAGTTTTCAGCACCACTTCGCGGGCATGACCCAACCGAATGCATCAATCAATTTTTGAAACTCGTTGCCCAGCCCTGCATCAACACAGACCGGCTTGCCGCTGGACGGATGCACAAACTCGATACGTTTTGCCATGAGCATCAGGCGCTTGAGCTGATATTCACGTTCAAAAAACCGATTATGCACACCCTTTCCATAGCGTACATCACCGATTATGGGGTGCGCTATATGTTTCAGATGCCGACGAATCTGGTGCTGACGCCCTGTTTTCGGGTAACAGGCCAATAAGGAGTAACGTGTCACAGGATATCGGTCAACAGGCACCTGCAATTCTACCGTTGCCAGGCGATGAAACAGTGTCCGGCTTTCCCTGGCCATTTTTCGCTCAAACTTGCCAACGCTATTCTTGAACATGGCACTTTCACGAATCGGGTGGTCAATAATTCCACCCAGAGGTGGTCTGCCCCGGACAACGGCAAGGTATGTTTTTCGAACCTGCCTGGACTGGAATTGCTCAGCGAGACCCCGGGCAATATGCTCACTCAATGCAAAAACAAGCACACCGGAAGTGGGCTTGTCCAGCCGGTGTACCGGATATACCCATTGGCCGAGCTGGTTCCTGAGTATTTTCATTGCGTACCGGTTTTCATGGCGATCTGCCAGACTTTTATGCACCAACAAACCCGAAGGCTTATCAATGACGACAATATCCGGGTCCTGATATAAAACAGGTAAGGTTTCTTGCATGGTTAACAAAAAGAAAGAGGTTGCATTTTACTGAAAAGAGGGAAGGCCGAACAGCACACGCCCGGTTTGCATCAAAGTGCCAAGAGTACACCCGGCTGCAGGAGCGATGCGATCTTTTGGAGCTATCTTTCAGTGGAAGTCAACAGGGAAATCCCGGTGACATTACCGTTACTTCTTGAGAAATAGGGATCGTGAATACTGGCCACGGCACGAACCAGACTCACTGTTTCCAGGTTTTGATCCAACGTATCCGAAGTGAGATTTCCTGCCCGGGTATTTTCGCGACTCTCACTCACCACTACAACACGTTCTACCTCACCTGCGGCAGTGGCTTCGAACGCACCGGGCAGGTAGGCATCAGAGAGACCGATCTCATCAAGACGCCTGAACGGGATAGTGTCAATAGTAGACTTTTTAACTTTAAACCTGATCTGAAAGGAACCCAGCACAACACTGTGATGGTTCTCTGCTCCAACCACCGGCCTGTTATCGGCAAAAGCCGGCAAGCTCAAACAGGGAGCCAACAGCGCAGCCGCAAGAAACATGGAAAACTGATACCGGGTTTTCAAAATCAGACACCTCTATAGACAATATGGCACTCAGGAACTCATCGGCACTTCGTCCGCGACACAACTACCCGAAGCCACCCGCAACCAACTGCACCCACAACCAGCCAGCTGCAATGCAATTCTTACTGTTCATAATTTAAACATAACTCTTTTTGTGAACCCGTTCAAGTTTTTTGTTGCTGACAGTAAATGCTACGCTCTTCACAAAAAGACACCTTGACATTGTGACGATAATTTCACTTTGGGTGTTTTCCAGGCCGGCACCATTGAAAACCCGTTACCTCACCCCAATTAATGCTCAGTAACGAATTCCCACCCGGCAGGCGATCTGATTTTGCCCGTCAATCGTTGGTACCGGTGGTTAATACCGGCCATGCCGGTACCAATGCGAAAGACGAGAGAGGGGCTACCAGGTATCGGCCGGGCAGCCGAACAAGCGTGCGCGGGTGAGAATCGGCTTTATCAATTGGTTTTCTGTGAGGTAAACATGAAACGAATAGCGCTGTTTCTGGCGACCAATCTGGCAGTAGTATTAGTAGCCAGTATTACCCTTAATCTTCTTGGAGTTGGCCGTTATCTTGATGCACAGGGCGGACTGAATCTTCAGGCTCTGCTTGTATTCTGTGCCGTATTCGGTTTCGCCGGATCTTTCGTTTCCCTGTTTTTATCAAAAATGATGGCGAAATGGTCAACAGGCACGGTCATTATCACTCAACCCCGCAACGGGGCAGAACAGTGGCTGGTTGAAACCGTGAAAGAACTTGCGGACAAAGCGGATATTGGCATGCCTGAAGTGGGCGTTTTTCCTGCGCAACAGTCCAACGCGTTTGCTACAGGATGGAATAAAAACGATGCATTGGTGGCCGTCAGTGCCGGACTAATGAGCCGCATGGACAAAGCCGAGATTAAAGCCGTGCTTGCCCACGAGATTGGACATGTCGCCAATGGCGACATGGTCACCCTGTCGTTAATACAGGGTGTGGTAAACACCTTTGTTATGTTCTTTGCCAGAATTATTGGCTATGTTGTTGATAAAGCGGTATTCAAAACCGAAAATGGTCACGGCTTTGGCTTCTACATAGTGGTGTTTGTTGCCGAAATCGTGCTGGGTATTCTGGCTTCGGCCATTGTCATGTGGTTTTCCCGGAAAAGAGAATTCAGGGCAGATGAAATGGGCGCACGTTTGGCCGGAACCCCGTCCATGATCAGCGCCCTGCAACGTCTGAAGGCAGAATCTGAAGTACCTGACCAAATGCCTGATTCATTGACCGCTTTTGGTATCACCCGAGGGCTCAAAGGCGGCCTGGCTCAGTTGTTTTCCAGTCATCCGCCGCTGGATGACAGGATTCGCGCCCTTCAGCAGGCAAATTATTAGACAATGAAAGCTTTGTTTTATCATCGCAGGGTATTGTTGCTTTCCGGTATTGCTGCTTTCCGGTGTGATTACACCGGGAATTGTTACTAACCGGCCCTGTTACTACTGAAAAAAGGAATGAACATGTTAAAAGTAAACGAGTACTTTGATGGAAAGGTAAAGTCCATTGCCTTTCAGGCTGAATCTCTGCCCGAGACCGTCGGTGTAATGGAAGCCGGCGACTATGAGTTTTCAACAGCAAAAAAAGAAACGATGACCGTCATCAGTGGCCAGATGCAAGCCTGGTTACCAGGCCAGGAAGGCTTCCAGACCTTTGCCAAAGGTGAACAGTTTATTGTTGGTGCCAATCAAAAATTCAAACTGAAAATAGAAGGTCAGGCGGCCTATTTGTGTCGCTACGAATAGCCTTTTGCATCTGCTCTCGCATCACAATGTAACACCTTATCAACCGAACCATGAGGGAGTTCTGTGTCGCAGTCAGGTGCCGAAGAGCGTCAAACGGGTTCCAAAACCGTGTATTTTCGCTGGCTGTGAGCTATCTGCACGACTGTAAGCTGTCCATCCACGACTGTGAACATTCGAGAACCGGGAGCCCGCCGCATACCATCCCGTATGATTTTGCCTGTTCCGGTTTTTTCCATCCGGCCATTTAATGGAAAATTCAGGTAACTTCAACTAGCCTGTCTATATCAAAACTGTCACCACTTATCACTTTTCGGACTTTTCCCGGTAATCATCACCATGAGTGCACCAGCAAGAAAACAGCCTAAACAGATTGGCACGTTCAAAGCAGAATCAGTTTTATTGTTGCAACAGATATATCACGACTATTTTTCCATGTTGGATAAAGTGTCAAACACACTTTTCGCAAGCCCTGACCAACTCCCGGTGCGTATCGATCTGGCCAGAAAACTGATTCGAAACAGCGATATCCTTATCAAGTCTGTCACTCAATTTGTTAACGACAGCTTTGATAAGTACCTGGAACCATCGACCAGCAAAAAAAAACCACCCAAAAAACTGAAAGTAAAACGAAGAAAACAGGAACTGGAGGCCCGGTTAAGTCAACTGAAACTGCTCGAATCAGATGATTTGGAAAAACAATTGCTGGTGAGTGATGCCGTCGCCCGACTGAACGTCGACCACTCGGCAGAATTATCCGAACTGAATATGAGAATTGAGCACCTGTTGCGGCAAGACCTGCACGCTGGCAGTATACCAATCAGGCCCAGAACGTTATTCAATGGACTGATATTTGCAGTAGAGAGGCTGAATTTTGACCCGGACGAGACCCGGAAAACCATTACGGCCCTGGCTCAGGAGCTTGAAAAGAGGTACCCCGACTATATCACGCATTGCAATGACTACCTGGTAAACCTGGGAGTGTTGCCGGATCTTGATGAAAACGCTATCGAGTATCGTTATGACGAAGAAAGAAAAATAGAGTCCGGTAAAAGAAAGCGCAAGGAAACCCTGTTTCAACTGGTTAACACCGGGGATGCCGACACCTCCACAAGTGAATCCAAAGACGAAATTGAAGAGCGGGCCATCCAGGAAGCATTTTCAAAACTGATTGCCGAAGCCAGTAATGATCTGGATTTGCAGAAACACTTGCTCAAGGCAGACTCTTCCAGCACCCTCGAAACCACAGACAGTTTCATCCAGCACTTTCAGGAATCAAACCCGCTTCCGGTTCTGACCGACCCGAGCGGGGGTTATCTGGACGAGTCCGAGTATTCGCCACTGAAAGACCAGGTTTCACACTACCTGGAAGAAAGCGGGACGAGCATAAATGAAACCGCCGCAAACACGGTTTCCATGTTGTCCATGCTGTTTGATGAGATTAACAAGGATCAAAATGTAAGTCCGTATATGAAAACTCTGGTGAACCATATGCAGACACCAATGATGAAGGCGGCATTGCTTGACCCGACTTTCTTCAGTGATACAGACAACCCGGCGCAGCGGTTAATGGATACCATTGCGGACGCCGGTGCCACCTGGGCACCTGCTGAAAATCGTCGGCGTGACTCTCTTTATAACAAAATTGCTTCCGTGATTGAACGCGTCAACACGGAATTTGATGATGATTACCAGGTATTTGATCAATGCCAGGAAGACCTGGATTTGTTTTTAAAAGCCGAAAAAAGACGGGCCAAGCTGATTGAAGAACGAATGATCACGACGGAAAAGGCAAAAGCCAGAACCCACACCGCGCGGCAGGTCGCCGCCAGCCATACCGAGGCTTTGGTTCAGAAAAAACTGGCTTCGCAAAAAAAAGCCTATGACCCTTGTATAGCCCGTTTTTTCAAGGGGCCCTGGAAGCAGGCCCTGTTTTATATTCATAACATTGAAGAAAGTACCGAAGGAGAAGGCTGGAAAAGAGCAGTGGGCCTGGAGGAAAAGCTGCTGGACGCACTCGACAGTAGCGATGAACAACAGCATGACCAGGTAATTTCCGAACTGGAAAAGCAGCTCAATGAAGTCGGAATTCAACCCTCGGAAATAGTTAGCTGGGTCAATCAGATTTCCACCGCATTCAGTACGGTGGAAAACGAAATCATGGCAGAACCGGTTGAAGAAGCGTTAGAAGCGTTTGCTGTCGAGGAGTATCCGGAAATTCAGCCCGCCCGGACCGACAACACCATCCGTGATTCATTGGCAGAAACTGACTTTGAAAAACAGACAGACCCTGAGAAAGAAACTGATTTTGAAAAAGAAACAGACCTTGCGAAAGAAGACGCCCCTGAAAAAGCAACGGAATCAGAGGCAGAAAATGAGCCATCCGAGCCAGACCGATACGATGAAATGGCTGCCGAGTTGAGTACCAATACATGGATAAGGCGGACGGAAAATGGCATGACAACGAAGGCCCGGGTCGCAGCAATCATACCCGTTACCGATACCATTATACTGGTGAATCGTAACGGATCGAAATCTCAATCGATAACCAGAAAAGACTTTGCCAGATTGTTGCGTCGGGATGAAATATCAGTAATTGAAAATGGCATGATGTTTGACCGGGCACTGGAAGCAGTCATCAATACGTTAAGAAAATAACTGCTTGTCAGTCGAAGACGGCCCAGGCAGGCCCGATAGCGCTTGCCTGCCGCCTTATAAACCCGCTAGTGCAGACTACCCCGCTGCCTGAAGCGCCTGCTCCAGATCAGCCAGTATGTCATCAATGTGCTCAATGCCGACTGACAGACGAATCATCTCCGGTGTCACGCCCGCATCTTTCTGCTCTTGTTCGGTCAACTGACGGTGGGTGGTCGAGGCTGGATGACAGGCCAGTGATTTTGCATCTCCGATGTTAACCAGGCGCTTGAACAGGCCCAGCGCATCGTAGAATCTCGTGCCCGCATCAAAACCGCCTTTGATGCCAAAGGTCAGTATCGCTGAAGGGGTTCCTTTCACATATTTTTGGGCCAGATGGTAATTTTTATGAGACGACAATCCGGCGTAACTGACCCACTCTACCTGGTCATGCTCATTGAGGAATTTCGCAACCTTGATGGCATTTTCGCAGTGACGCTCCATCCTTAGAGAAAGCGTTTCAATCCCTTGCAGGAGAAGAAAGGCATTCATTGGAGACAGCGCAGCACCGGTATTTCTCAACGGCACAGTTCTGGCGCGCCCGATAAATGCAGCCGGCCCCATGGCTTCAGTGTATACCACACCGTGATAGGACGGCTCGGGCTGGCTTAACATCGGGAATCGCTCTGCGTGTTCCGCCCAGGGAAACTTGCCGGAATCAACAATGACACCACCCAGAGAATTACCGTGCCCACCCATGTATTTGGTCAGAGAGTGAACGACAATGTCCGCACCATGCTCTATCGGCTTGCACAAAACCGGTGTTGCCACGGTGTTATCGACAATCAACGGCACACCGGAAGCGTGGGCGACATTGGCCAGGGCTTCCAGATCAATCACATTCCCTGCCGGGTTGCCAATACTTTCACAGAAAACCGCAGCCGTTTTGTCATCAATCAGCTCTGCAATTGATTCCGGACTGTCGTCTTTCGCAAAGCGCACTTCAATCCCCTGAGCAGGCAACATGTGACGAAACAGGGTGTAGGTTCCTCCGTATAGCTGGGGCGTGGTCACAATATTATTGCCATTTACCGCTATCGTGGTAATGGCATAGTGAATGGCAGCACTGCCCGCGCTCACTACCAATGCGGCAATTCCTTTTTCCAGTTCAGCGACACGCTGCTCCAATACATCGTTGGTCGGATTCATGATGCGTGTATAGATATTACCCGGAACTGCCAGATTAAACAGATCGGCACCATGTTGGGCGCTGTCAAATTCATAGGCCACTGTCTGATAAATGGGGGTGGCTACCGATTTGGTTGTGGGGTCTGTCTGGTAGCCATGGTGTATTGCAATGGTATCGTCTCTCATATATTCCTCTTGGTTATAAACTTATGCAAATTTAATAGCTTTTAGGTCTTAAAAAATCAGGGGGTAATATACCATTTTTCTTCCAATGAACCAGCCCCGGGTCACACATCCGGCAATAAAAACGGCTTGAGTGGCACTCTTGTTACAGCCGCACAGCGAAATAGCGAGCGTGAGGGTGCTGATTCTGCCTGTTCGTTATCATTGTCGAACCGAATTATCACTGTCGAACCGAATGCCGTGACGCCTGGTGAACGCGAGCCAGTGCGGCTTCGCGGACTCGGGAAAACTCAGGCGAATCAAGGCATCCGCCTGATAGTCTACTGCCAGCACCTTGCCCAGATTCACTGACAACCAGTGCCTGACAGGTTGTTCCATGGCGAAATCACAGGTTGCCAACCCTGAACACATTGGTACCACCACCTCGGTTTCCAGTGCGTCCATCGCCAGTTGGGCTGCCGCAGAATAGGCCCGCACCAGACCACCCGCTCCCAGCTTTATTCCGCCAAAATAGCGAATGACAATGATCATAATATCGCTGACATCCTTATGCCGGAGTACATTGAGAATGGGTTTGCCGGCAGTTCCGGACGGTTCTCCATCATCTGACATGGCTGCCGAGACCGGTTCACCAAACAAATAGGCCCAACAGTGGTGGCGAGCATCCGGGTAATCCGCCCGTGCCAGTTCAAGCAGTGCCATTGCCTGACTTCGATCCGACGCCCTGGCAGCCCGGGCAATAAAACGGCTTTTTTTGATTTCGTAACTCACTTCTACGGGTTTTTTTGGTATCTGATACACTTCAGCCATCTTGTATAATCTGTTCCTCAGGGTTGAAATTACCGGAATACCGCTTGTTCCCCACACGGATACCGATCTTTGCGTTCACTCGGGGGCCGCATGCAACATGGAGTGGCAGATCATGCTATAATCCGCATGATAGCTCACTCCCTGCAAGATTTGATGATTATTTAACAGACAACAGCACCAACACAAATAAAAAGAACAAAAGATGCCTGCCAACCACCCCCAATCGCCAAATCGCCCCTTATTGATTTCCCGCATACTGGTACTGATATCAGGTACCCTGGTTTCCGGCCTGCTCTATTTTTTTACCGCAGAGCACCAGGATAGGCAGTCGTTGTTCAGGCTGGAACTGGTTGCCCGTGAAAGAACCATTGCCCTCGCAAAGGACTCGGGCGATTTAACCACCGCCATTTTTGCCCTGGAAAACCTGATGCGCCACAACCCGGAGTCGAGCTACCGCCAGTTCTCTGAACTCGCCAACGTTTTCCTGATGCAATCCCCGGAAATACGAACCCTGGAGTGGGCTCCCCTGGTGAATCAAAACGAACCGCCCGAACTGACCGCGAATACCAATACCCGGAATCTGTCCGGCTACCGGGTGAACAGTGATCACGAGCACAATCACCAGATGAACAACCGTCAGGTGAACAACCGTCAGGTGAACAACCGTCAGGTGAACAACAGGGAAACCGGCAAGGAGGATCAAAACAGGCCACCGAAGTCTTTTTTCAAAGATCAACACATTCCAATACGCTATCAGGTACGAAACGGAAAAACCCCCGAGGACACAGGCTTTGACCTGATGAGTACAGGATTGTTCAGAGATGCAATCAAACAGGCAATCCGTGAAAAACGCCCCGTCATTTCACAAACTTTCGGCAGTCAGGAGTCTACCGGGCGGCATGCACTGACCAGGATGTTCTTGCCGGTTTATCAGGATTCAGAAAAAGCCATACTCACAGGTATTGTTTCAATGGTCATCGATATAAGGAAGCTGATCGAGCCGGTCGCTTACCTGAATCGTTCGCTTCCCGTGCCATTTGAAATCTATGATACCGGGGATCATACCAAAATCCCCCTGTATCACTGGCCGGCCGGTCAGGTATTCAATGCCACCGACAGCAACCTTCAAGGCAGCGAAACCACGCTGCCGTTTTTTGACCGTGAATGGCAGATTATCCACAGCGCGACAGACGACTATCGGCAACAGTTTCGCAGTCATCTGCCGCTTTGGCTGTTCCTGATTGGCATGGTATCAACCCTCGCCATCTATATCGTAATCAGGCTGGTTCAATCCAAAACAGACAAACTCACCGCCGATTCCAATGAAAAATTCTGGCAACTGGAACAAAGCAGTCAGTTGTTGCACAACAGGGTCATTGAAAGAAACACGTTCGAGCGTTCTTACCAGGAACTTCAGGAGAGACTGATCGACTATCTGGCCGTATCAGACAGTTATTATTGGGAAGTGGACAAGGACTGCCGTTTTACCTTTTTGTCAAAAAAAGTGAGGCAGGTTATCGGGATTCCGGGGTCATCACTGATAGGTTCCCGCATCATCGCCTGTTTACAGGTTGATGATGCGGAAGCCTTGAAGGAAGCGATGGAAAGGTCACGATCAACCGGGCGAGTTTTCAGCCTTGATGTCCGCTTCCAGGCAGATAAAAACCAATGGCGATGGGGGCGGATTAACGGAAAGGCAATGTACAACACCAGTGGAGACTGTACAGGGTTCAGGGGAATATGTTCAGATATTTCTCAGGAAAAACAACGGGCTGACACCAGTCCGGGTTATCTTGACAACTCTCCCGGTCATTCCTTTGCTGCTGCCCCCCTCACCGATCAGCCATTCTACGGTAAACAGACCGATCAGACAGGCCCGGATACACGCCTGACAGAGATCCATGAAGAATCCGATGAAGAGCCCGGTAGCGCGTTCAGAAAACTGGCTGCAGAGTTTGCCGGAAACCACAGAACCACGCTTGATTCAATTCAGGCTGCCCACCGGAAAGGGCACAACTCCAACATGGAAAAAGTGCTGCACAGGTTGCAAAAAGACGCGAAAAAAATTGGCTCTGACGCCCTGTACCGTGAATCGGAACAACTGCTCAAAGCCATCAAGGAAGGGTCGCCCCAAACGATCAGCGCCCATATTGACGCTCTTGGAAGCCACCTGAAGCCAATAATAACCAATATGCTACAGTCAGCCGAAATGCGATAACGACAAGGCGGCATCTGCTCACGCCCGCACGGCCAGGTTGCCATGATCTGGCCGTCATCCTGACTTCAAGGTCAAGCCTCTACTTCGCTATTGCTGCGAATATGATGATCGATCATTCTGGCCAAATCCGGCATAAGCTGTTCCGGCAAATCGTGCCCCATGCCTTTAATGGGCCTGAAAACACTGTTTTTTATACTTTGTGCCAAATACTGTCCGCAGGCAACTTTCACCAGAGGGTCAGCAGTGCCGTGAATAATCTGCACAGGCAAGTCAATGCGAGGAAGCAGGTCTCGCAGGTGACCGGTTGCCATTATCGCCCGCATTTGTCGTAGTATCCCTTCAGGACGGTAACTGCGATGATAGTTCATCTGGAAGTTCTTCAGTCTTTCTGCATCTGCCCCCGGAAAATCAGGGCTTTGTACCGCCTGCCAGAAATTGGTTGCCCGGGACATGGCAGCATCAAAGTGGTGCCCCCTGATGCCTCCCCCGTTCATGTGCCATAGCACTTTCAGATCCGGAGCCGGGTTTTTCGGGTGGTTATCGGAACTCATAATAATCGTGGCAGTAAGAACGCGGCTTGCGTGGCGGGCGCAGAGAATCTGGGTGATCATGCCACCCATGGATATTCCCACCACATGGGCGGAAGGCAGATTCAGGTGATCCAGCAAGTTGACAACATCCCGGGCCATATCATACAGGGTATAGGGTGCGGCAACCTCAAGGCCCAGTCGATATCTTGCAAATGCCACAGGCGCACTGCCTCGCAGAGGCTTGCTGGTTTCAGAAGACAGGCCGATATCCCGGTTATCGAATAAAATGACGCGATACCCCCTGGCACGAATCCGCCTGACCAACGAGACAGGCCAGGCGGTTAACTGGCAGGCCAGCCCCATAATCAGAACAACGGCAGGCTGGCTGTCATCGCCAATATCAACATAGTGGATGGCTACTTTGCCTGGAGTTTTCGATTCCTTGCACGGCTCACCAAAGCGCTCTGACGCTAACATAGACGAATATCCTCAATCATTTTGGGGTAATTTCAGGGTTTATCTACCCATCCTTCGTTACCTGTCTGCCTGAGACTAACATACCCGAACCGGTCAGCCAAAATCAATCATACTTCCAAATCGGGCTCTCGGTGCTGGTTTGGATTTTGCTTGTATTAAAGTATCCCGCCAAAAAGGCGATAAAGTGTAAAAGAGGGTTGAATGTTAGGTCGCCCCGTTTTTGGAGATCGAGACAATGACAACAACCAATCAAGACAAGCTGGCCTGTTTGATCCGCCTCTATCACCGCAAATTGCTGCAGATAGAGCGTTTGTCCAAACCCGTGAATTGGCTTCAATACCTGGCTTTGTCCGCTGAGGCCGAGGCACTTGACACAGCAATAAAAAGTCGAAGATACGGCAGTATGTGACAAAAAGTGTCAGTATCCTTGACACTCCGGGTTACACGGGGGAGTAAAAACCGCTTTCACAAACTTTTACGCAATTTGACAGTTTCTGTCGCTGATTTCAGGCAGAGGTGCCCGAACAGGCGCAAGGCGGATCAGGCGGATATCGCTTTCTTGACAGCAAGGGAAGGGAGAAAGGGCAAAGGCAAGGCGGTACCGGCGTACGCAAGAATGCATTTGAGGAGCATGTTGCCGGGTCAATCCCGGGCTATTGGCAAATTGCTTTTCGAACGGTAACAACGAACCGGTCGGGGTTAAAGGGTTTGGCTAACCAGCCCGTCGCGCCTGCCTCTCTTGCCCTGGCTTTTTGGGCCGGGGAGCTGTCTGCCGCAATCATCAAAATTGGTGTATATCGACTGCGGTTCTTCTTTCTTGCCTCCTGGACGAATTGATACCCGTCCATATTCGGCATATTCACATCACAAATAATCAATGCGTATTGATTCTGATCAATCAGACCCAGCGCAACTGACGGTTCTGCTTCGGTATCCACCTGATAACCCTCGCGCTCCAGAATAAACGCCAACATTTGCCGCATTGATCTGGAATCATCAATTGCCAATACCCTGTTCATTTGATTCACACTCCTGTAAATTGGCGGCCTGAAATGAACCGCTCTTCTACAGCCGGTTCCAAACTGCCTGAAATACGATTCCTATCAGGATAGAAAAACATTCAGAAACTTCAAGCGATTCAGGTTGAGCCGGCTCGGTGCGAACGGTTCGAATCAGCTGACCAGACCATTTCCGGAGGATTTGATGATCGAAAAACTGGAACAAAACTATCGCGAAATCATTTCAACCCTTGGCGAGGACACCAATCGTCAGGGGTTACAGGACACGCCAAAACGGGCTGCAAAAGCGATAGCGTTCCTGACCACAGGCTATCGACAGAATTTGCAGGAAGTGGTGAACAACGCTGTTTTCGATTCAGACAACGATGAAATGGTAACCATTAAAAACATCGAACTGTACTCACTCTGTGAGCACCATATGCTGCCATTTATCGGGAAATGCCACATCGCCTACTTACCAGATGGCAAGGTATTGGGCCTGTCGAAATTTGCCCGAATTGTAGACATGTTTGCTCGCCGCCTGCAAATTCAGGAAAACCTCACCCTGCAGATTGCCGAGGCCGTTCAATCCGTCACTGGCGCCCGGGGTGTGGGGGTTGTCATCGAAGCAAGACACATGTGTATGATGATGCGCGGTGTCGAAAAACAAAATTCATCCATGTGTACTTCCGTTATGCTGGGGAGTATGCGCAAATCCCAGGCAACCCGACAGGAATTTCTGTCTCTGATCAGTCAGAATTGAAGACTGCCGGAAAAACGGGATAACAAACGTAACAGGCGTGAGAAAAGTCAGGCTTCGGCTTTGCTTGTGGGCAGACGAATATCAACCCGGGTCAAAACAGGTAGTCTATACCCACACTTGATGAAGTGAGGGCTGACCTGCTTTTCGGCTCCTGAATCCGAACCGGGATAATTCGATCACCGACTTCCGTCAGATCACTCGCGCCAAACGACCAATACCGACAGTTCAGCCTGCTGGTCAGATGAACCGTTGGAGAAGCCTGGTAACGCATGGCCAGGCCAGCTGAATAGCCGTTTTTATCCTGCATGATCAACCTGGGGCTGCCCAACCTGCTGCGGGTCAAGTCTATTTTCACTGTCGGCCTGACGATTCGAATGACACGACCTTCAATCAGCCACTGCCATGCGCCCCGTGAAAACACCTGATATTCCACGCCCAATTCAACCTGATGCCAGTTGTAGACTTCATTCAGGCCCAGTATCGCTCCCCTGGCTCTGATCTGGCGATCCCACTCGACCCGCTTCAAGGCCGCGATGGCGCTCAGGGAGGGAAGCAGTGTCCATTCGGCCTCTGCATAAAACGAATCGATCCGCTCATCAGTCAGGGTGGTAAACCGGTTACCCAGGTTTGTTTTTCCCTGATAGTCAATATCCTTGCTCATAATTTGCCAGCCAAGCCGCCACTTCCAATCCGCATTGCCCGATCGGTAAACCAGATCCAGACCCGGCAAATTGCCTTTTTCCTGATTCAGTTTGTCTCCGCTGTCATCATACTCGCGATACAGGTAATGATGAACCTGCACATTTAACCGGACTGACGATTCCCGCCCCTTCCCTTCCGCACCCGGCGAAGCAGACAAACCCGCGCAAAAAAACAGCATACAGGCAACCGGGAATAATCGATAACACAAAAAAGCTCTGGATAAATGCATAATAAAGTGTACTGACTGAACGACAAAAAACGGTATTCCACCGGGTACATTCTGCCCCCGCAAATAACGTACAAAGACAAGGTCAACCCGGGAATGGCGCGTGCCGGTTTTAACCTGACCTATTTAAGCAGCGTAGCATCGTAGTTATGATATATTCGCGAAATCGTTTTATCCCGATACATGGTCAACAACTCCTGCTGAAGCAAGTCAATCAACTCGTCACTAACGTCAATATTACATCCCATCGCTCTTATCGATGTATAAAAAACAATGAGAGGATCAGGAACAGGCAAAGAACGCTCTTTGGCGAGAAAACGGGCTGATATGGTGTCTGAAACCCACAAATCAATCCGATTCTTCATCAATTTGTCTGCATTCAGTTCGTTTCGCGCAGCATAGTGCACGGTGAAACCAAAGCTTTCCAGGTACTCCCCCACACCACTTCCCATGTAACTCCCCAAAATGTAGGGACGCGCTTCATCGAGTGTTTTCAGCTGTATTTTTTTCCGGTCAGGATTGGCGTAGAGTCCGTGCCGGGAAATCAACACAGGACTGACCCACTTGAAAAAAACTTCACGCTCCTGACTTCGCTCAATGGGAAAAACACAATAGTTTTTTCTGTGCTGGCCGATCAGCAATGCACGCCTGGGTGGAGCGAGAAAAATACTGTAATCTACTCCGGCCCGTTTCATCAACTGGTCAGTCAGGGCTACCACAAGGCCGAACGGCTTTTCATCTTTCGCGTCCACCAGAGGACGTTCGAGAAAAGTCACCAGATTGAGTCCCGGTTTCGCTGACACTGGCATCACCAGCGTAAACACAATAAACAGAAAGACCACCCCGCCCGTCAGTAACCGGTTAAGCAAGAATCTCTTTCTGCTGCAGCCTTGCCGGATCACTTCCATTCTTTCAACGCCTCTTCATAGCTCCAGGTTTCTCCTTTCGGCCTTTCATCCCGTTTCGGCTTGGGCGAGCCTTCCTGCGAATACCAATAGTTTGCCGGCTTCAGCTCGTTTTGTACGGGTCGGCAAATCATGTCACCTCTGCTGGCTATTCTGGCCAGCTCCGAGTCCATCGCATACGCAAGCTCGTCCATTGCACGGGCGGTAGTCAGTTGCCCGGTCACCGCTTTGGATATGGATTGCCACCAGAGCACTGACAATCTGGGGTAATCGGGCACATTTGCCCCGGTCGGAGTCCATACATCCCGACCGGGGCTTCGGTAAAACTCGACAAACCCGCCCAGCCTGGGTGCCTGGGCTGTCATTTCCCCGGAATCAATATCAGAACGACGGATCGGTGTCAGGCCAACCAGGGTTTTAGTCAGTGAGACTGTCTTTGAAACGACAAACTGGGCATACAGCCAGGCCGCCTTCTGCCGGTCTATCGGAGTGCTTTTCAACAAGGTCCAGGAACCGGTATCCTGGTAGCCAAGCTTCATCCCCTCCTCCCAATACGCACCTTTGGGAGAGGGAGCAACCCGCCATTTGGGAGTGCCGTCACTGTTCATCACGGCTGACCCCGGCTTCAACAAAGCCGAGGCAAAAGCCGTATACCAGAATATTTGCTGGGCAATATGCCCCTGCCCCACCACTTCTCCGGCTTCAGTAAAATTCATGGTCCTGGCTTCCGGCGGTGCAAACCGGTCAACCCACTCGATAAACTTGTTCACCGCATAGTTGGCTGCCGGGCCATTTAACGCGCCACCCCGCTCAACAGATGCCCCAACAGGCTGACACCCGAGAACACGAATCCCCCACTCGTCAACCGGCATACCATTTGGCAGGCCTTTGTCCCCCACACCGGCCATCGACAACCAGGCATCAGACACCCGCCACCCCAGTGAGGGATCTTCGGCGGCGTAATCCATATGCCCCCAAACCTGCTGCCCGTCTATGACTTTTACGTGTACCGTGAAAAACTCGGCAATATCCTCATAGGCTGACCAGTTTTTTGGCACACCCAGTTCGTAACCATAAATACTTTTAAACCGGGACTGCAATTCGGGGCGAGAAAACCAGTCATAGCGAAACCAGTACAAATTGGCGAACTGCTGATCAGGCAACTGGTAGATAGTTCCGTTGGGGGCGGTAACAAACAGAATCCCGATGAAATCATCAAGATCCAGTGTCGGCAATGTTTCGGCTTTCGCCGTTGTTCGCATGAAAGTGCTCAGGGGAACGACCTTTTGAGAGCGATAGTGAGTACCAATCAGATCACTGTCATTGACATAGGCATCATAGATATTTTCACCTGTATCCATTTGCGCCTGCAGCTTTCTAATCAGGTCATCTTCGCCGGTCAGTTCATGTACGACATGAATACCCGTAATTTCACTGAAGGCTTTGGCCAAAACAGAGGCTTCATATTGGTGAGTGACAATCCGCTCCGACACAACCCGGATTGTCATCCCGCGATAAGGCTTGCTTGCCCGGATAAACCACTCCATCTCTGCCATTTGCTCCTCATAACTGAGCGTAGAGCGGGAAAACTCTTTTATTACCCAGTCACGCGCAACATCCTTACCGACTGCAAGTACCGAACCGGAACCAACCGCCAGCAGCAGGATAAAACCGGGCAAAACAGACCTGAACCCGGGGCAAAACGACCCGGATTCAGCAAACATCAAACCATGTTTCCTGAACATATTTCTTACCCACGCTTTTTACAATTCGCCCGGCATTGGTCAGGGCGAGTATGGGTGACGTTTTCCAGTATAGTTCACACAATTGGAATTGATACAAAACAGACAGACAGAAATATCCAGAGGGAAACTACAACCATTGCCTAATACCTGAAAAAACAGGATTATGCGACCCTTGGAACTTTACGCCCATGTTCGGCAACCACAACAGGTAACAATGTGAAACTGACAGAAAACCAATCCTCCAGCGCTAAAATACTCAAGAACCTACTTGTTTTCTTCTTCTTGTATGGTGCGGTCAGCTACAGCCTCTCTCTGGCCGAGTACACTTTTTTTCATCTGAGTGGAAAGGCACTTTTTGGTGTTGAGCGCAGCCATGAAAGCCTGTCCAGGGAAAAAATGATTGAAGAGCTCCACCTGTGCGGCGGGCCATTGTTCGGAGCCAATACCATAGAAACAGAAAATGCGCTGGATCCCATCGTTGCCCGCTGCGGGCGATTCTGGCCATTTTACCACTACTCGGTAATTCTCCCTGCGAACAATATGATTCCCGGGGCTTTCATAAAAAATCCCGAAGAACCCGCCGAGGTCACAGAGGCAAAACATCATCTCATTAGAAACACAACCGTAGTCAATCTGGCATTTCTTCTCCTTTCGGTCATTGTCACAGGCCTGGCCGGTTTCAGTGCCTACCAGTTTATTGTCAAAAAACAGGATGAAAAAGGCTTCAAGTGGGCTTTTCACGCATTTGTCAGCAGCCTGTTTATGATGGTGGCTTTTGTCGGAATTATGTTTTTTGTCGACCCGGTATTTTCGCTCGGATGGTAGATATCAAGGCTGACCAGGATTTTGGTTGCACCACTTTTTATCCCTATTGAAACATTTTTTCGGTATTATAGGCTCCATTACTATCAAAACATGGTTCAGAGGCCCAGGCTCGTTTGCCATCGCAGCACTGTGTCCCTGTGCCAGGATGTGTCCCTACACTAAAAAATTGGTTCAGTTTCATGCTAAATATGGATGCGCTCACTCAACTTAAACAGTTGAAAAAGGAAATTCACTCGAACAGAAAAATCGCCACCGGAACAGTCAAAGGCAGCAACTCGCGTTTCGGATTTGTGACACTCGATACTACCGGAAAGGATGTTTATCTCCCGCCAGAGCAAATGAACAAAGTCTTTCCCGGTGATGAAGTGGAAGTCGAAATTTTCACCGATGCAAAAAACAAAGACTACGGTGAGCTGCTAAAGCTGACCAGATCGGACCTGAAAACATTTGTTGCCGAGTTTAAAACCAAAAACAGGGCCAATTTCGCGGAACCTCATGTTCACAACCTCAACCGCTGGCTCTACATCCCCCCCAACCGCACACAACAGGCTAAAGAAGGCGACCTGATCAAGTGTAAACTGACTCAACATCCCTTTAAAACGGGAAAGCCGCAAGTCGAGGTCGTAGAAAAAATAGGCAGCCCGAATCAACCGGGAATAGAAAGAATCTACAGTACGGCCAGGTTCGATATCCGGCATTTCTGGTCAAAGGATGTCAAACAGCAGATTGACAAAGACCTGACCACAGTCTCGATTGAGCTCGGAGACAGGGAAGATATGCGAACCATTCCCTTTGTCACTATTGACTCGGCCAATACCCTGGACATGGACGATGCCCTGTTTGCCGAAAGCACCGCCAGTGGCTGGCACCTGAAGGTTGCCATCGCTGACCCGACCGAGTTTATTAGCTCAGACTCCGCCATTGAACGAGAAGCCTTTAACCGGGGCACAAGCATTTATTATCCGGGCACCACCCTGCCCATGCTGCCACCGGAGATTACTCAAAATCTGGCCTCACTGGTGCCTGACGAAGACAGGTATGCGCTCTTGTGTGAAATGGATATCAGTTCAGATGGCAGCATTCGCTCCTGTGAGCTCAAGCTGGCAATGATTCGGTCTCACGCCAAACTCGCTTACGAGCAAGTGAACGACTTTATCGTAACCGGAAATCAGGAAGGAATCCCTGAAGCCTCGCTCGGCTCTCTTCAGCAACTGCACCGGCTCGCCAACGCCCTGAATCAGTGGAGGGCACAACATGCCACCATTCGTGAAGAGCAATTCGACTTCCAAATACAGCTCGATGACCAGGAAAGAATTGTCCAGATCACCAAAATTATCCCTGGAGAGGGCAACAAAATAGTTGAAGAGTGCATGATTGCAGCAAACCGCTGCGCGGCAAAATTCATGGCAGACGAATGCGAAACAGGCCTGTTCATTACGCATAGTGGCATTCGAAAAGATCGTGTCGCGAACGTTGGCAAAATAATCGAAGAGAAAATCACTCCCTGCCATGGCATCACTCTCGACATTGACAACCTTTCCGACCCTGGCATATTCTCCGAACTGGTCAATCTTGCAGAACGTACCCCCAATGAAAGCCCCTTGAGAAGCGTGATCAATCGTCAGCTTGAACGAAGTATTCTCGCCCAGAGTCCTTCACCTCATTGCGGAATGGGGCTGGATCTGTACACCAACTTCACATCGCCAATCCGAAAATACGTTGATTTTTACGTCCATCGACTGATTAAAAACAAACTGACCGGCGCCAGGTTCAGGCCGCTCAACGAAAGAAGCCTGGAGCTTCTGGCAGATGCACAGCTTCGTGCAAGACAGTCGGTCAGCTTTACGGAGCAATGGCTGAAAGCCCGGTACGCAGAGTCATTAAAGGGACAAACCCTTGTTGCTCGCATAGTCAGATGTATATCAACCGGTTTTTTCGTCAAGCTCGATGACACGGGGCTTGAAGGCTTTGTCTCCACCAGGGATATGCCGGATAAATACAGCTTTGATCAGGTTTATCTGTCCCTCAAGAACAAGAAGCGCAGCTTCTTTCTCGACGACCAGCCCGAGGTTGTCATCGACCGGATTGATTCCAGGCGACATCAGATTATTTTCAAGCTGAAGGAAGACATCGAGCCACAGCCAGACACTGAAAAGTCGGCAAAAACCGGGCAGCATACAAAAACCGAACAACAAACTGAAAAAAAAGAAGCTATGATAGAGGTGGAAAAATAGCGAAACAGGCAAACAGTCACACTGCAACCAAAAGGCATGGCCGGGGCCTGGTGCCCCGCACGGGTCGATCTGCCCTTTGGGCAAATATTGAAATGTTAAAATATTGCCTGACCAACAGTACCTGGGAATCAGGTAAAAATAACAAAGGAGAAAGTCATGGAAATAAAAGCCAGACATGTGTATCGCGCACCGGTAGACAGTGTTTTCAAGTGCTTTGGCAGCCGGGGGGATATCAAAGCCAAGCATGAGGCACTGGGTGCACGAAATATCAAAATTGACCGGTGCGACCTTACCGATACCACATTGACTCTGTCTCTGCAGAGGCAGGTACCGGCAGATGCTCCTGCCATGCTGAAAAAATTTCTCAGTGAATGGAACACAATAAACCAGACAGAGAACTGGTCTGGCCAGCCGGGTGAGAGATATGAAGGCGATTTCCATGTCAAGATTCACGGCGTACCCGTCACCCTGGATGGCAAGTGTGTATTGACCTCGGAAGGGGATCAGGCTGTCAACGACGTAACAGTGAAAGTCGAATGCAACATTCCACTCGTCGGCAAAAAACTGGCCGCATTTATCGCTGAAAACTGCGCTGGCACAATGGAACAGGAGTACGCATTCCTTAAAAAACTGATTGAATAATATCCCTGACCTGAATTGGCGATATGGAAAGGCAAGATACTCGATTGAAAGACAGATAGTCTGAAAACTGAAGACACACTTTCATCGAGTGTCCGTTTCTGTCTGATCCATTGACATCAGGGGAGGGCGATCGACGCCCTCCGGTTCTCTTCCGGTTCCGGGAACAGGGGAGTACCATAAATGGCCCTTTTTCACCATTAATCTGGCACTCTCGCCACTTCTATATTCACCAAAAAAGACCATACTTCTCTTCAATATACGCAAGTTGTTCATAGTGAAGAGCTCTCCATACCGAGCACGCCAATTGAGCAATCCAAACCATACCAGTAAAGAAAAAAGGTAGTAGATCTATGAGGAAGCTTAAAAACAGTGTTATTGCAATCACAGGAGCAGGCTCGGGCATTGGCCAGGCGCTTGCCATTCAATGCGCCCGCAAGGGGGCAAAACTGGCTCTCTCGGATGTCAACCTGCAGTCACTTGAAGCTACCAGGGTATTGTGTCAGGAAACACGAGCCGAAAACATACTGATTGAACAGGTCGATGTACGGGACAGAGATCAGGTAGACAACTGGGCGAAAGCAGCTGAAAACCACTTTGGCGAAGTCAACGTGGTAATAAACAATGCCGGTGTCGCAATGAACGTGGCATTTGAGCAGATGAAGTATGACGACCTCAAATGGATGATGGACATCAACTACTGGGGAGTCGTTCACGGCTGTATGTCTTTCCTGCCCCTGCTGAAAAAGGCGGAATGGGGGCACATTGTCAATGTTTCCAGTTTGTTTGGCCTGATTTCCATTCCGAATCAAACGGCGTACAATTCGGCAAAATTTGCGGTTCGCGGGTTGACCGAGGGTCTCCGTATGGAACTGGAGATGGCCGGATACAACATTGGCGTCAGCTGTGTTCACCCCGGCGGCATCAAAACCAATATCGCCAACAGCGCCAGAATGGGCCCCTCGGTCGGAAAACAGCTCTCTGCTGACGAATTCAAAGACAAATTCAATAAACTGCTGGCCAAAACCACACCTGAACAGGCCGCAAAAACCATTATTGATGCGATTGAAAACAATCACAAACGAGTCCTGGTCGGGTTGGATGCCAGGATCTGCGACCTGATGCAGCGCTCTGCACCGACTTTCTACCAAAAAGTGATCAAGCAGGCTCTCAGCTTTTGATTTGATCCCCCTTTTATCTGGTTCGCATTCAGTCTGACCTGCCTGTTTGATCGGGCAGGTTTTTTTTATCGGCAACCGGTTTTTTACTACACTGGATTTTTACTACACAGGAAGCCCGGAATAATGAAGATATATGAAATGAAAATTGCCCCCAACCCCAGGCGAGTACGTATTTTTCTGGCCGAAAAAGGGATTGATGTCGAATTCATTGAACTGGATCTGCAAAAAGGGGAAAACCTCACAGCCGAATTTCGTCAGAAGAACCCCATGGCCAAAGTCCCCGTACTGGAGCTTGATGACGGTACCTGTATTTCAGAAACGGTGGCAATTTGCCGTTATTTCGAAGAAGTTCACCCGGAAACCCCGTTAATGGGGACAACGGCAATAGAAAAGGCACAAGTCGAAATGTGGCAACGCTGGCTTGAGTTTTATTTTTTGCTTCCTACCGGAATGAGCTTCCAGCACAATACCGGCTATTTCAAAGACCGCATGACTCCCATCAAGGAATGGGGGGCAGAGTGCAGAAGAAACGCCGGGCGATTTTTTGAAAAACTGGATCGTCACCTGGACGGCAAAACGTTCATCGCTGGTGACCGGTTCAGTATCGCTGACATCACCGCACTATGTACCATTGACTTCAACAAGGTGAATGACCTTCGTATCCAGCCTGACCAGGCGAACTTGCTGAGCTGGCATCAACGTGTGTCCAGCCGACCTTCGGCAAAAGCCTGAACCGGGAGCCGGCAACATGATAGAGCTTTACACCTCGGCCACACCCAATGGCCACAAGGTCAGCATTGCACTGGAGGAAATGGCACTCGACTACCAGACAATCCCGGTTGACCTGGCCAAAAACCACCAGAAATCGGCCGATTTCCTGCGCATGAATCCAAACGGACGAATCCCCGTTATTGTGGACAGGGAGAACGATGGCTTTATCGTTTTTGAATCGGGTGCCATACTCATGTACCTGGCAGAAAAAACCGGCCTGCTATGCCCAACGGATGCAAAGGCCAGATCCCGTGTTATCCAGTGGCTCATGTTCCAAATGGGCGGAGTCGGCCCGATGATGGGACAGGCCAATGTGTTTTACCGATATTTTCCTGAAAAAATCCAACCCGCCATTGACCGATACCACAAGGAGGTCAAGCGGTTACTTGGCGTGCTGAACGGGCATCTGGCTGACAACGAGTATCTCGCGGGAGACTACAGTATTGCAGATATTGCCAATTATGCCTGGACGAGGACGTTCAGGTGGTCCGGTGTCTCCGTTGATGACTTGCCTCACCTGCAACGCTGGCACGAGACAATAGGCCAGAGACCGGCAGTAAAAAAGGGCCTGACTGTTCCGAAACGACCCGACCCGGAAGAGGTGGTAAAGGGAGCGCAGACTATTGTTGTCAAGTAACTGAGTGTCTGGATAACTGACTGTCTTGCTGTTATCTGTGTTGCGATATTGTTGTCGCCTGTATTGCGACCAGGTACCCTGTCGCCATCAAATTGTCATCAGGTACCTGTCCTGCTCTCAAGTATCGGCCCTGTTACTTTTTCGAAAGCTGCGTGCATGACACCAGGCCAGCCGGTCTTGTGCGCCGGCTCAGGCATTGAGTTGAAGCTGGATATGGAAGGTGGTACCCGCATTGATATCCGAGGTCACAGCCATTTGGCCGTTATGGTGTTCAGTCATTATAAAATACGGGAATGACAAACGTTTCCCTGCGTCGTACTCCACTTCAGGCTTTTCGTTGCTGAAATAAGGCTCAAAGATGTACTGTTGCTCTTCACTGGTAAGTCCTTTGCCGTTGTGAGAAATCTTGATCCAGAGTGCATCGTAGCACTCCAGAACTCGTACCCGGATGACAGGAATAAAGTCTTCCCGATCAACCTCGCCAATGGAATAAAAGCAGTGACGGAGCAAGCTGAGAAACACCTGTTGAATCTCCGAGACAAAACAGGGCAGCAAGGGCAGTTCCTGATCGTAATCCCGCTCTATTGTCAGGTCGGTAAATCGTAACCCGTGGGGTAGAGAAAGCGCACTGCGAGCCAGTTCGATGGTATGATCCATAATTTCGGTCACATACGCTTCCTGCTTGGTGTCGTCGTGGGAACTGGCAAAATTGAGCAGGTTGGAAATGATGGCAGCAGCATGCTTGCCCTGACTTTTTACATCCTGGAGTTCCCTGTCAAGTTGATCCAGTTGTCCGGACAACGGCTCACAACCGGAACGAACCTGACCAGACATGGCCCTTACCAGCTCCCGAGCGCGGGAAAGGTCAGAAAAAATAGCCTGCACCGGCACATTGATATCATGCGCCATGGAAGATGCCAGCTCCCCCATGGCAGACATTTTGTCTCGTTGAATCAACTTGTTTTCCGATTTCACCTGATTGGTCATATCGACAATCAAAATCACCACACCCGGCTCAATGGAACCGTTCAACGGGTAGATGGTAATGTCATAGTGAAACAAGTCACGCTGGCTCTGCTTGAAATTCAAGGTCACATTTTTTTCCAATGCCTCACTGACCTGTCCTTTGGTGACTGTGATAATCGGGTAGGCATCCCACAGGTACTTGCCCAGTGCATCTTTCACTGCAATACCTGTGTTTTTTTCCGCCTTTTTGTTCCAGTGGGTAATTTCACCCCTGGCATTTAACCCGACCAGCATGGTAGGCATCGATTCCAGAACATTTTTAATGTAGGTTTCCGAAGCGTGCAAACGGTTGGTTGTTTCCAGATGCTGCTCAATCTCCTCTTTCAAAAGGCGATTGGACTCATCCAGGGTTGCCGTGCGTTCCTGCACGCGAATTTCAAGATCGTTCCTGATTGCTGTAAGCTCAAGATTGGCTCTGGCTGTTTCAGCACGGCTGAAAAACAGGACACCAACGGTAATTGTCAAAGCCAGGATCAGGATACCGCTCGACCAGTTGGCCACATACTGCCAATTGGTATGGCCATCTTCCAGCTTGAACAGTTGAATAAAGTCGGTGAACAACCCGGTAAAATAAAGTATCAGTGCAACAACGAGCGCAAGAAACAGGTATTTTTTCATCAGTAATCTGTCATCATTAGTCTGTGAAAGTTGGTGGAAAGTTTATAACACAGGGAGGTGATCAGAAAGTGTCTTGTGAAAATTAATCTCAATTGGACAAAATCAATCCTGTTTCACAGAAAATAGCGATATCGGCAATCCCTGCCAGCCTGAACTCGTGTTAAAACCCACACACAACACAGCCTAGAGAATATCTGTCAACAATACGCCCAGACCGATGCGTTGAACCCGGTGATTGTAATCGATCAGGCTTTCACCATACCCGTTAAAATACTGTACATAGCCCTTCAATCGACCCCAAAGCGGAAAACTCATATCCAGTTCAAGGGCACCTTTGCCTTTGGGGCTAAAACGGGTCAGAGCCGAATACTGCATTCGTTCCTGCTTGAATACTGCCATAAATTCAAAGTGCCCCATATAATCACTGATATCCGGGTTATCATCCCCTTTCGCCTGCGGCGGGGTCAAGGGATCACCATCATCATACTTTTCTTTTTCTTCCAGGCGATACCAGGGTTGTACAAACAGCACCCAGTTATTCCTCTGAAAGCCAAGCCCTGCGAATACCCGGTTCCAGCTTCTGCTGAGATATTGACTGCGACCATTCGACTGGTGCTCAAGCCCTATGCGAGTGAACCAGACTCCCCCCAAAAAATTTGACGGAATCGCAGCCTGATAGAAAATTTCCGGCTGATAGTTGGTTTCCCTGAACGGAGCGGAAATCTCGCTGTTATAAACCTGCCAGAATGATTTCAGCGTAAAGCCGAAATAAATCCCGTCGTCACGAGTCAACAGATCCATATAGGTCAGTGGCACTTTCAAACTGATCTGAAGCTTGGCTTCCTGCTTCTGAATTGGCTCCTTGACATCCGGATAGATATTACGACTGGTGTATGGGGCCTGATTGGGCTTGTCCATATTGGTGAAAGGTAAAATATAATTCTGTCTGTGGGGGGTAATAACAAAATTGTTTTCTTCGGTTGCCTTTTCCTTGAGTAATCTTTCAGGCAGTTGCACACCTGTATCAAAAGAGTCACACTTTCTCTTCACCTCTTCCACAGTCACCTGGTTTTCGGCACTGGCAACATAGTCCAGGACACATTTGTCACTTTTTTCCCAGGCGGCCGCCATGAGAGGTAAACAGACAAATAAACCGGACCAACAGGGGTGAACTCGCATAGCAATGCCTCACAGAGAACAAAAAATATAGAATAAAGAGCAGAAAACAGAGTCAAAAATTACCCGGTGCGCCATATTACACCAACTCAAACCGATAGTACTTTTTGTTCAACAGCGATGCGACAGCAGGGCGCGATCAAGGGTTCACCCTGTCATAGGCAATCAAAACAAGCATTGATCTGGCTGTCAACAAATAGCCTGTTTGATCTTCCAATTTGACTGCATCCTCCAAATCAACAACGTCTTCAGGGCCTGGCAAGGAGGTGTCGATGACTCGATACCACCGGGTGGATTCGGACTGAGGCAACTCGAAAAGAATATCCTCGTGATGGGCGTTGACAGCCACATACATCAAATCTCCCGTTTTTGGCTCCAAAATGGATGCTGCAATCGCATGTGAATGGTCAGACCAGTCGGGTGCAAACGGCTTCGCACCATGCCATTGTATTTTCGTTTTGTCCAACATATCAGCCAATGTAGGCTGAGTCACTTTTCGGGTGCTGCGTTTTCGGCGCCAATAAATCAGTTTTTGGGTAAAACGAAACATGTCCTGATTCTTTTTTACCAGCTCCCAATCGAACCAGCTAATGGCATTATCCTGACAATAAGCATTATTGTTGCCGCACTGGGTTCTGCATACTTCATCTCCCATGCTTAGCATTGGCGTACCCATGGATATCATCAGAATACTGATAAAATTCTTCATTTGTCGACGCCGCAACCTGTTGACACCAGGCAGCCCGGTCGGCCCTTCAACACCGCAATTCCAGCTAAGGTTCGTGTTTTCTCCATCACGGTTCGATTCTTCATTTGCTTCGTTATGCTTATCGTTGTAACTCACCAGATCATTAAGGGTAAAACCATCATGCGCTGTAACGAAATTTACCGATCTGTGAGGAGTCGCACGTTGCTCATAGTACAATCGCGGCGAACCTATCACACTGTCGGCAAAATCACTGATGACACCAGAGTCACCTTTGATAAAACGACGCACATGATCACGAAATCGCCCATTCCATTCCTGCCACCGGCCACCGACAAAGTGTCCAACCTGATACAGGCCCGCCGCATCCCAGGCCTCCGCAATAATTTTTGTGCCGGCGAGAACCGGATCGGACTCGATAGACCAGAGAACCGGAGGGTCGCTCAGCACATTGCCGAAAGAATCCCGAGTCAAAATGGATGCCAGGTCGAAACGGAACCCGTCAATGTGCATCTCTTGCGCCCAGTATTTAAGGTTGTCACGAATCATTCTGCGGGCCACAGAGTTATTGGCATTGAACGTATTGCCACAGCCACTGTAATTGGCAAACTCAAGACTGGCCTGATCAAAGATATAATAGGTGTTGTTCTGTATGCCTTTATAACTCAGTGTCGGCCCGCCCCATCCGCCTTCAGCGGTATGGTTAAATACAACATCAAGGTAAACTTCAATCCCGGCCTGGTGCAGTGCCCGCACCATATTTCTGAACTCCTGAATTGCACCGAGGGGAGTTTTATCCGAACTGTACCCCTGATGTACGGCAAAAAAGCTGATGGGTGAATAGCCCCAATAATTCGTCAGATTGCCCCCGGGACTGTCCTGGGGGTCGAACTGCTGTATCGGAAGCAACTCAACGGCGGTGACACCCAGCTCCTGCAAATAGGGTATTTTCTCGATCACCCCGGCATAGGTGCCCCGTTTCTCTTCACTGACACCGGAAGAGGGATGTGCTGTAAACCCCTTTACGTGCATTTCGTAAATAACAATTTCTTCCAGGTTCCGATTAATCGGCCCCAGATCCTGCCATTGTGCCCGTTGGTCGACCACAACACTCTTCATGCATTGTGCGACGTTGTCTCCCTCTCTTGTTGCTGCCTCACGACTGTAATTGGAGCCCGTGACCACCGCCCTGGCGTAGGGATCCAGCAATACTTTTTGAGGATTAAACAGCAGTCCCCGGTGAGGATCGTAGGGGCCGTTGACACGGTAGCCATAAAGCTGACCCGCCTCCAGGCCGGGTACAAAGGTATGCCAATAATTACCGGTTCTGTTGACTGAAGGGTCCAAACGAACCACTCGCTCCGCTTTTTTATCATTTGCGTCGTCAAATAAAAGAAGTTCGACAAAAGTGGCGTCCCGGGAAAACAACGAAAAGTTGACTCCTCCAGAAACGATTTGAGCACCGAGTGGAAACGATCGGCCATTTTCACTATGGTATGACATACGGGCTTCTCTTGGATATTGGGACTGGCCTGGATATTGGGAGTGACTCGATTATTCGCGCCGGCTTGTTATTTGGAGTTAACTCTCCCATAACAAAGCATACTAATAATCCTGCATAAAAACCAGTCGTTGGCACCCGTTACCATAGGCAGGAACAAGTACAATGAAAAACAACAGGATGTCCACCAGTCGGTCATCAACCGGGGTATTGAATATGCGGCTTTTCAGAAAAGCTGATTGTAACCAGAGCTGTTGTCCGGTCGCATTGCTACTGCCATTGCTTTTGCTTTTGCTTTTGTTATGCCTGCCAGCCCGGGCTACCCTCGACAAGGAGCAGATTGAAGCCGGACTGGAACAGCTTGCCAAAAACACAGCATTGAGTGAATCGCGAAAAACCGGATTAACCAATCAACTGGCAACCATACTTAAAGGACTGCAACAAGTTGAAGAATTCGAACGGCAAACGGCTGACTATCGTGAATCAACCAGTCAACTGCCCGACCAGATACGGCAGATTGAACAAAAAACCAAACGACTGGAACGTCACCCGCCAAATACTGATCTGACTATCAATGACAACGAACCAATTGAAAAAATTGAACAACGACTGGCCGATACCATCAGTCAACAAACGACATTGGAAACTCAACTATCCAGGTTGCAGGAACAGTTGACTGCCCGACAAAACCGACCGCAGCAAATCAGACAACAACTTTCCTCATTGCCCCGGTTTGATCTGTCACCCCGTTTTCGTTATCCCGGCGTCTCCCCCGAGACCAAACAGGATCTGGGTAACACCATTAAACGGTGGCAAAGCGAACTTCAGACGCGTCTGGTCGAATCCCAAACCCTCGCGCTTGAAGCTGAACTGGCACACAATCCCGTACTGCTGGACTTTATCAATGCAGAGATCGACTTGCTGCAACACAGGTTGGAAATTGGTCGTGGCCAGATCGTAAGTCTGGAGAAAACGCTGGCCAATCGGCGCGTTAAAGATGCCGATGAGTTTCGGAAAAAAGCAGTTAAAGCAGAACAAAATATAGCCAACAAGACGCCGATTATCACCAATCTGGCAACAAAAAATCTGTCTTTAAGCAATGAATTGCGAAATATTGCGGAAAAACTGGCAAAGGTTAACCAGCATGGTCAGAGTGTAAGCGAAACGATCCAGCATTTACGAGACGATTTTTCCGCCACCCGTAAAAAAATCGAAGTGGCGGGGCTGAGCCAGGCAATGGGGCAGGTTCTGCTTGAAGACCGGCGCCGTATTGCCGCTATTTCCCTGAATAACTGGTTAAAGTTGACGAGTGAGCAGCGACTCTCCGAGATTGGCCTGAAAAGAATACAATATGAGGAAGAAAGACGCAGTCTCCGCAATGTGGCCGGAATCATATCGCAAATGACAAAAAACACACCTCAGTCCGCTGAGGTGGATAAAGAGTTGCACTCTTTGTTGGAAAACCGAAAAACCATCCTGGACAGAGTGATCGCGTCTGAACAAAAACATTTGAGGGCGTTGGGCAATCTGGATTATTCCGTGCGGGAACTGGTTTCGCTCATGGAGAAATACCAGGACTTTATTACAAAGCACCTGCTCTGGGTAAAAAGCTCGCAAGCGGTGAATATTGAGTTACTGAGCCAAACCCCTGAACAACTTGTGGAACTCCTGTCTCTCTCCAGGTTACACCTGCTGGCCGGGGATCTGCGCCAGATTCTGGTGACAAACAGTCTGGCGACAGGGATTGGTATTGTTGCCCTTCTGGTATTGGTGTCAAAACGCAAAGTACTGATATCCGCCTTGTCCGCATCAGCCCGGCCTCTTAAACGCCTGACCACAGATTCATTCAACTATACCTTGCGAGCATTGCTACTTTCGGTCGTGCTGGCCTCACCGTTACCATTGACCATAACCCTGTTTGCTCTGGCAATCCAGTCTTCAATAAGGGCCAGCCATCTGCTGACAGATATCGGAGCCATATTACCCCCCGTCGCGCTGCAATTGTTTTTTGTGCAACTGATTCGCCAATCCTGCCGAAGCGATGGTTTGTTGCGCGTCCATTTCAAATGGACCGGCACCACCGTTGATCAGATCAAACTGGCGATGGACAAGCTTCTGTACCTGTTTATTCCGGCAATGCTTCTTTCACTCATATTGCTCGGTTACGATTTTGGCACCCTGTCAGGTGCACTACCTCATCTCTCATTTCTGGTTACCATGGTGCTTTCAAGCTATTGCCTGCTCTCCACGCTGCTAAAACAGAGAGAAACAAAGGCAGCCCGGTCAGACACCCGGTCAACCGGAAAACTATTCAGTACAGCACTGGGCTATTTTTTCCTTTTTACTCCACTGCTGTTTGGCCTTGCCGGGCTGGCCGGCTACCTTTATACGGTAGGCACCCTGTGTTTAAAGATTATGGATACATTCGGACTTGTGATTGTTCTGATACTGATTCACCAGCTTGTGATACGCTGGCTGACATTGGCCAGTCGTCAACTGGCATATAAAAATGCACTGGAACGGCGAGCTGCGGCTCGCCAAAAGGCCCAGGAGTCATCTGCAGAGGCTTCCGCTACCGATTCATTGCTGGAAGTTGAGGAACCCAAAATTGATATCGATGCAGTCAGCAAGGGAGCAAAGGAGTTACTGAACACGGGCCTTGCTGTGGGCGGTGCTATCGGATTTTGGCTGATCTGGGCAGATATTCTGCCCGCTTTCAGTATTCTTGATGAGTTCACCTTATGGCATTACACCCGGATTGAAGATGGCAGAGAGATCGATCATGCCGTTTCCCTGTTCAATCTCGGACTCTCTGTATTCATTATTACCGTTACATTCATCGCAGCCAAACGCCTGCCAGCTTTACTGGAGTTTATGTTGCTGCCTTATATGAAAAACAACCAGGGTGGCCTCTATACAACACGCACACTCCTGGGCTACCTGATTGTTGCCATTGGCTTTCTGGTAGTATTAAACAGAATGGGGGCCAGCTGGACCCAACTTCAATGGCTGGCAGCGGCATTAAGTGTGGGAATAGGATTTGGCCTGCAGGAAATTGTCGCCAATTTTATCAGTGGCCTGATTATCCTGTTCGAACGCCCGATTCGAGTGGGAGATGTGGTCACAGTGGGTGATACTGACGGCGTCGTGACCCGAATTAAAATCCGGGCCACAACGATTCGAAACTGGGATCATAAAGAACTGCTTGTACCCAACAAGGAGTTTATCACCAGTCGATTGCTCAACTGGACACTGTCGGATCAGACCACCCGCCTGATAATCACTGCAGGTGTCGCCTACGGCTCCGATGTGGAAAAGGCCATGACAATTATGGCCCGCCTGGCACAGGATCACCCCCAGGTGCTGCCCGACCCCGCCCCGACTGTATATTTTGAGAGTCTGGGCGACAACGCACTGATTATCACTCTACGCGCATTCGTGGCAAAAAATGAAAACCGGATGTCCACCCTGAGTGAATTGCACCTCGCCATCTACAATGCCCTGAATGAGGCGGAGATTCCGATCTCCTACCCGCAAAGGGATGTCCACCTGGATACCACACAACCTTTGGATATAAGAGTGAACCCTGGATATAAGAGTGAACCCGGCAACCTGATGGTTCAGGCCAGTCCTGAACCCGGGCATCAATGAATCGCAGAGCATCCATCAGATATCCATATTCTTCAGGTTACCGTGTTTTCAATATGCCCGGATTCTCTTGAAAGATGCAAAACGCGGCAAGCCGTGAGCGGTCAACCCGCTGTATTCATAGGTGATCCAACTGCCTATCGGTGGCGGATTCTGACGGTCTGCATCCGACAACCCGGTGCCAATTTTGAATTCCCTGCCCTCTTTGGTTCTTACTACCAATGCACCAAGCTGATTTTTGTATTTGCCTTTACCGCCTATGTGATCGATAACCCGTGCTTCTGCATCCAGACGAACTTTCAGCTTTAACAGCCGATCAGTTCGACCTGACTGATAGTACGCATCTTGATGCTGCAGCATCAATCCTTCCCCACCGGAACGGACAATATCCGACAATCTGGAATAAAGTCGGGACTGGTCTGTTACCCGATATTGTGCTACCTCATTCAGCCAGGGGATATTGGTTTGCTCAATCAGGCCAGACAGTATCTGCAGGCGCCGAGTAAACGTAAACGGGTTTTCCGGCAGGTCAAACACCATATACTTCACCTTTTGCCATTCACTGTCGACAGGTACCCGTT